>JAFZWE010000018.1 GCA_017617445.1 Bacteroidales bacterium
CGTTTGGCTGTGTTGCTTGCGATAAAGTGCATCATTTCAAGCACTTCCCTTCCCTTGGTGATGTTGTTCCGCAGAAGTACGTCCCGATAAATAATACTTTGATATAGGGCAGAGATATAGTCATCCGACTCTCCTTGCAGATAAGCTGGGAAACCGCCTTTTTTCATATATTCTTTTAAATGACGCGACAGCATAGCCGCTCCCTTTGTCGTATAACAATCAGTTTTGTTGACAGATACGCCGTTTAACTGTAAGTATTCTGCAAAAGAGAAAGGATATAGTTCCACCGGTATATGGATGCCCGACAAGTGGGTTCCCATTTCACGGCTCAGCATCCTTGCATTGCTGCCTGTGATATAGACTTTTGCGCCTTCGTTGTACAACCGTCGCACATACAATTCCCAGCCGTCAATGTTCTGGATTTCATCGAAATAGTAAGTATGCTGATCTCCGTAAAGTTCTGTCAGGCAGATATCTAATAATTCAAAGTCCTCAACCGTGAAATTGATGAGTCGTTCATCGTCAAAACGGAAGTAATACTCTTTTTCAGTGTTTTTCTCACGTATCTGGCGCAGCAGAAAAGATTTCCCGCATCTGCGCACGCCTGAGATGACCACCACTTGACGTGTGGAAAGCCATTCATCCCTGATTTGGCGCGGCATTCCAGAATCCACATCTTTGGCATGTTGGTTTGCCATCACCCGCAGTAATAGTTCCTTGTTAACCATACTTTCAAATTTGCGGCAAAAATACAAATTATTTCCATTTAGAATGGGAATAATTTTAAAATATTTCTATTTGGAATAGGAATAACGGAAATTTGAAAACTGAAAATGGAAAATGGGAAGGTGATGGGGATGTATCACCGTTCCCGCCGTTCTATCACCTCCCGCAAGCGGTAGCGGTCGCCGGTGGATTTGCCGACGGCGTCAATAAACTGCGGGTCGTAGCCGGGCGTGTCGTAGCCCCAGCGGAGAAGCGTGCCATCCTCGCCGACCTTGCGTACAACCTGGTCGTTGTAGCGCACAATCAGGTATTTCGCCAGCTTGTCCCAACGCTGCATCATCTGGTTGGCATATTCTATACTCTTGTTGTTCAAATAATTGCGACGGTCATCGGGCGTCATCGTTTGAACTGCCTCCAGAACCTTTTCCTGGTCGGCAAAGTAGTAGTCCTCCAGCTCGTTCTGCGCTGCCCGCAGGTCGCCAATCATCATGGAGTAGCGCGGATAGACCATGTTGGCCACCCAGTTGTTCATCCAGAATGCTGATTGATCGCTGAACTCGGTGCGCGGGTTGTTCTCGGGACGGAAGGGGTCGGGAACCTGCGTGATGCAGCAGTAGAGCGGCACGTAGGCCACCATGTTGGCATCGTCGCAGTTGAACCACGTCACGCCGCCCACGTCGTCGGGCAGCCACGAGCGCATCTGGCAGGTCATGGTGAACCCCGACTGCTGCGTGGCGATGGGGCGCTCGCGGAAATAGTCGAGACTGTCGCTGTCTTTGAAGTGCATCGGCAGAGGCCGGATGGGCATCCCCCACGGCCCGGCGGTCATGTCGGCGGTCATGTCGAGCGGCGTGCCTTCGAAATGGTCGCGCATATCACGCTGCAAATCACGCAGGGAGAGCGGCGCGTCGGGCTTGATCCACAACGGCAGATGGTCGTGCTCGCGGAAGTCGCCGTTGAGGTAGGGAAGGTATTGGTCCATCACCTCCGGACTGCAGTGGTGCCGGAAGAAGCTCCACACGCGGGCATCGGCATAGCGCACATTCTCAAAGTCGATGGGACAGTAGGCATCGCGGAACGAGAAATCCTCGTCCTTGCCGCTAAAAAATCCCTTCTCGCGTGCGAAGGTGATGACGTCGGCGGCATACACACATTCCACCTCGGGCCGAAGGATCTGCTTCAGATTCTGGCTGCTGATGCTGGCATACTTGCCTTTCTTCTCCAACGGGAACTGGCGGATGCGGCTGAGGTTGGCGTGGGCGCAGATGCAGTCGTCGGGAATGCGCAGCGCCACCCAGACGGCGCCCTTGCGACCGGGCCCTTTACCTACAATCTCCATAATCCAGGCCTCGTTGGGGTCGCACACGGTGATGCTCTCGCCGCTGCTGTTGTAGCCATATTCCTCCACCAGCTCCACCATGCAACGGATGGCCTCGCGGGCGTTGGAAGAGCGCTGCAATGCCAGCCGCATCAGCGTTAAATAGTCGAGCAGGCCGTCGTTGTTGACCAGTTCCAGCCGCCCGTCGAAGGTGGTTTCCACGATGGTCACCTGCCGCTCGTTCATCAAGCCCACCACATTGTAGGTATAATCCACCTGCCGCACATACTGGCCTTCGTGGGTAGGCCCCCAGCCGTGCACGGCAATTTTCTCGTCCGGACTGTGCTTTCCCGAAGGAAGGTAAAACAGGTAGCCGGAAAAACCGAAACCGTCGCAGTTGTAAGTGCACATCACACTTCCGTCCACCGAGGCTTTCTTGCCGACGATGAGGTTGGTGCAGGCCGTTGCAGGCGCCATTAGGACCGCCAGCAGCAGGAATAAAAGGATTATCTTTTTCATTATCAGATTATTTATTGGGGATGCAAAAATAGGAAAAAAGGCCGAGAGTGCCATTCCATTTTTCTAAAATATTGTAATTTTGTGCGTTCAAAATTATCAGTGTGAAAAAACATTTTATCATCTTTTTTGCTGTCATTATAATCTCCCATGCTTTTGCACAGGAAAGCGAGTGTGAGATTTCGTATCAAAAGTTAGTGGACAATTTGTACTTCGATGCCTCGCATCATTTTTTAGCAGTTTTTGTAAACCTTGACTATGCTCTTTCTCAGATGCGCGTTCAAGACTTTATGCTCCGTTCGATGAAACTGGTTCACCATGATGAGGGTTGCAGATGGGAGGGGGCTAACCATTGGGTTGAAGAATATCGTCCAGGACTTTCGGTGGGGAATGATATAAAATATTTGAAGGTACATTACTATATTAAAGAGACAGATGACACGCCAATGTATTCTACGCATATAGGGAAGTGCAATACATTGGTCAAGTGTGAAATTGTGGGTAGTCCGACTTTGGTAGTCCAATTCCTTTCAAACTATTGGGAACGGGAGATTGAAATAGGAGGTCCCAGCAAAGGTGAAAAAGCGCATCTTGATTTTATGGGTGATCATATCGCCTTGTATCATATCAATGACAATCTTTATAAAATTGTTATTACGGATAATGGAAGAAATTTCAACTACAAGTGCAATTTTAGGAAAAAAGAGTGACATTTACATTTTTTTGCAGTCATTAAAAATCTTGTCCGATGAGAAAATTTCCAATATTGCTATTTGCTTTCATGATGTTGGCTTGTGAAGCAAGGCTTTTTCCGCAGAACATCATCCCCAATGCGGTGACCGACATTGATGGGAACAGCTACAATGCCGTACGGATTGGCGAGCAGGTGTGGCTGGCGGAGAATATGCGCGCCAAACGTGATTGTGAGGGGAACGCGTTATACAACTACTACCCTGACAATAATCCCAAAAACGTGGCCCGATATGGCTATCTGTACACTTGGCCTGAAGCCAAGAAGGTTTGTCCTGCAGGATGGCATCTGCCCACCAATGAGGAGTGGAAACAGCTTAAGGAGTACGTTATGAGCCAAAAACAATATGTTTGTGGAGAAGACAGTACGAATATTGCCAAGGCCTTGGCATCCCAATCCGGGTGGAAAAGTTGCGATACTTCTTACGAATGGGATATCTGCAACAAGCCTGGCAGCAATAATGCCACGGGTTTCAATGCTCTTCCTGCCGGTGACATTGAGGGCCATTTTGGCATATATGCCCGTTTTTGGACTGCTGGCGATCGCTATGGTACGGTAATCTATCGCTCATTGTATTACGGTGCCGGCGAAGAGTACGGATACTATTATGTTAGCTACAATGCTTTTTCTGTGCGGTGTGTGAGGGATTAGATTGTGAATCAGAGGTTTGACATCTTATTATATTTAATAATATTGCTGTAATTTTTGCGTTTGTATTCATCGTTGATATTTATCTTTTATACAATTTTTTACTAATGAAAAAATCACTTTTATGTTTGGCGGCCTTGGTGTTGTGCTGCCTTGTGCTTTCGGACAGTCTGTATGGGCAGTCGCGCACAAAAAAGAAAGATTTAAAATTGAATATGGAAGTGTTTGAGGGCAACAAGAAACTTGACCCTCACCCCATTCACCTGTCGGAGCAGCAACGGGCGTTCGTTGCCGAGAACAACGCCTTCACGCTCAGGTTCCTCAAGACGGTGAATGAGGAGGAGGGAAGCGACAAGAGTTTCATCTACTCGCCGTTGAGCATCACCTATGTGCTCGGCATGGTGAACGATGCCGCCGAGGGAGCCACCGAGAAGGAAATTGAGAAGGTATTGGGATTTGGTGAAAGTGGTATCAAAGAGGTGAATAGATTTTGCAAAACTTTGATTGACAGTTTGCCGCAAGTGGACCGGGAGGTGCAGCTCCATATTGCCAACTCCATCTTCGTAAACCATCGCTACCAGCTGAAGGAACCTTTCCAACGCGACATGCAGAAATACTACGAGGCGCTGGCCGAGGCGCTGGACTTCACCCAGCAAGAGTCATTGAACCATATCAATGCGTGGTGCAATGCAAAGACCAAGGGCATGATTCCCTCCATTTTGGAGAAGTTGGATCCCGCGGTGGTGACCTACTTGCTGAATGCCATCTATTTCAAAGCCAATTGGTCTATGGAATTCAAAAAGGAGCTCACCCAGCAGGAGCTTTTCACTACGGCGAAGAAGCAGGTGGAGGTGCCCATGATGCATCAGGAGAATGAGTTCAGGTACAAGAAAAACAGTACATTTGCTGCGGTGGACATTCCCTATGGCAACGGGATGTGGAGCATGACGGTGATGTTGCCGGAAGAGGGGAGGACCACAAGTGATGTCATTGACTTTCTGGTGGACAATGGACTCGCTTTCATCGGTGAGAGCAGGTCCTGCAAGGTGGATTTGAAACTGCCCCGCTTTGAGACGGAGTCTTCCACCCCGGATTTGATAGAAACGATGAAAAAGATGGGGATTCATCGTGTTTTTTCCTCCTCCTTGTCTGAGGTGCCGAACATGTGCAGCGATCGTCTTTTTATCAGCATGATGCTGCAAAAAGCGCACATCAAGGTGAACGAGACCGGTTCAGAGGCGGCAGCCGTGACGGTGGCAGCCATGACGAAATGTACGGCGGTGCCGCAGCCTGAGCTGCCGGTCGTCTTCCACGCTGACCATCCGTTTGTCTATGTCATCCGCGAGGCTTCTACGGGAGTCATCCTGTTTGTGGGGCAATATACGGGAGAGTAAGGGACGAAAGTGACTGTGTGTATGGTGCCATTGTGGTAGAATGTTGTCTCTTGCAGCCATTTGAAAGTATGAAGCAGTATCGTTTTCTTCTTTTCGCTTTTGCAGTGTGTGCCCTCACGCTACAACTGAATGCGGGAAATGGATATTCAACGCTACGGCTGCAAAAGATTGCGGCAGAAATCTCCATCATCCGGTTTGATACGTTGTCTGTGGGTGCCCATGAGTTCAACTGGGGTGGCAGGCAGCTCCATGTGCGAGTGAATGAATGGCACGAAGTGGACCATATCGGTTTGAAATTGTTCCATCGGCAGAATTCCGCAGGTCAGCAGCCAATAGCTCTTGATTTCATGGAAAGATATCTGCTTGAATTGATGTTGGATGGAGGTGGGGAACAGACAGTTGCGAGACTGGAAAAGGATAAGGTTTTCATTGAAACAGGGGAGTTGTCGGATTTTTTGTCACTCAGCGACACGGACGATTTCGCACTTTCATGCCTTGCATCCAAAAGTTACAGGATGTCATGGAAGAAGAGCGGGATGGTTTTCCTGTCGGTGGTATTCCCAATAGATTATCAATTGTTGAGTGGATGTAATACGATAGAGTTGGAAAATAATTATCTACGTGATATACAAAGATATGCGCCAGATCAAAGCAGGAGGGGAGTGCGGTTGCCATCGTCTATTGACACGAATGCCGTCCCCTATTCGGTGGAAGAGGGAGGAACCTATTTGAACAACACGATTCGCCATGATTTGTACTATGTGAAAGATTCTGCGGGATGGTCTTTGCTTTGCAGAAGTGACAAGCCATACTGGAGTGCCTATAACATTTTGCTCTCGCCTGTTTCTGTCGGGGAATTCTCGTTGTCTGTGATTTTTGACAAATATGGTTATGAGACGGACACTTTCTCCATGCCTATGAATGAGTGGATTTCATATTGTGAAGAGGATGGGGGAACTCCCTATTTTGGTGTCAAAACGAAGGATTCCTCCTGTATAGCGGGCGTGGTGCTGGTGCCATACGAAGACAGGGGTTTCTGTCACATGATGAAGGTGGAGATTCCTTTGGATGCCATAGAAAAGGGAAGAGGAAAAGTTACGGGACGATTGTTTGTCTTCGTGCCTCTTCATAACTTGTATGAAGGTTTTTTTGACTCCCAATTTATCCTTAGAAAGGAGAATTATGAATATGAATAGATTCAGCTTTTGCATTACAATCCTGCTGATTTTGGTGTGCGGGTGGGGATCTGCGCAAACTGACGGCAATGTCAAAAGCCGCATAGATACTGTTTTGAAAAACCACAATGACTATATTTATGAAGATGTCACGACAACGGATGTTGGGAATGCTTTGGCGCGGGCCATGGATTTGTTGCGGCAGGAGGTTTCCTTCTATATTGATGGGGGTGCTTCAGGGGTCAATGCAGGGATAATGGATACGCTTCTTCGGGAAGCCACCCAGGTCACCCTTCCCCGTGGTGACAAATACAGGGCCTTCGTTTACATCAGCAAATCCACGGTGGATTCCATGGGAAAGAGCTGTGAAAAAGGCGAGGTGCAATATGAAAAGGTACCCTCCTCTTCGGGAAGGATCGTTTACAACACCGCCAGACAGAAAGACTCGGAGGTCATTTCAGGCATCCTTTCTCTCAGCACCCTTCAGGAGTTGGGAGTTTACCTGCCCGAGAAACAAAAAAACGGGGACATCATCCACTATGACAGTTACCGTTCTTTGCCGGATCCTGCGGCCTACTATCTTGTGGTTTGCGACAAATACGGGAACATTGTAGCGGTGTTGTCGCCCGGCAGGGATATACGATCCAATTTGAAAACCCATCAGCCAGACAAGGCTGACAATTATAAGAATTACAAAATCATAGGTTTTAGAATGACAAAATAAATTATGAATATGGGAAAAAAAATATTTTTAGCCATTTTGTTACTTTTTGTTCCGTATGTGATGAAGGCGCAGGTGAGTGTCACCTTTACGCATGATACGACATTCAAGGGAGAATCCATTATTCGGAAAATGGAAGGGAATCTGTCAAATGTGCTGACGGAAATCAACAATGCGTATGACGGCAAGCGGGAAATCAATCTCGGGGGACTGCCGATGACGCAATATGCCAAAGAGGGCTTGTCGTCGTTGTGGGCCAATTCCTCATTCTTTTGCGATGACAGCTATGTGGTCGTTCGCATGTGGAATTTTTCCAATGGCTATATGGTTCGCCAGATTCCGTTGTTGATTACCCCGCGCGACAATTCGGGAAACAGGAAGGTGTACCAGGAGGCCGTTGTGGAGTTTGATGTATCGGGCAATATCTCCGACTTCAAATTTGCATCGTTGGTTCAGATGGGGGAGAGCCTTGAACATGCGGGGGATCCTGTGGATGTGGAGCGGAAAATCACCATTCTCTCCTATTGTGACAGGTTCCGCACCGCCTACAACACCAAAGACATCCAATTCATGCAACAGGTTTTCAGCGAGGATGCTTTGATCATTACGGGTACGGTGATTACCAGCAAGGCGTACGACGGCAAGCCGATCTCCAGCGTGAAATACAAGAAACAGAACAAGGCGCAGTACATTGCCAATCTGAAAAGGGCCTTTGATGCCAATGAATGGATTGATGTGAAGTTCTCGGAAATTGGCACCAATGGTGAGGGCGGCGCTTCCATTGGAATCACCCGTTCAACAGAAAACCCCAATTTGTACGGGGTCCGGTTGCGGCAGGAGTGGAAGTCCAGCCGTTACAGTGATGAGGGTTATGTGTTCCTCCTTTGGGATTTTACGAATGAGGATGCCCCCGTCATCCATGTGCGTACATGGCAGCCTGAGTGGGTGGGGGGAAAGAAATTGTCTGATCGCGAACTTTTTTCTTTGGAAGATTTTGAAAATTGATTATGAAAAGCAAGGTCTGTTACATTTTTTTATTGTTGATGCTGATGTTGTCCACGCTTTCTGCCCAGGAGTACTTGGTCATCACGGAGCAGTTGGAGCGGCAGAGTACAGGGAAAATGCCGGAAAACACAGCGGAAGCAGTGTTTATTGCCAGCAGTGACGATTTTATCATCAGTAGCAGCAACGCCAGCGTTGACAAGTTCAAGAAACCGGTAAAAAACGAACAGGGACTGTACGAATATGTGGTGGTGCTCAACCTTGACGGGAATCACAACACCCGCCATTTCCGGGTGAATAAACGAGGGTCGGCGTTTTTTGGTGAAACCATGGAGAAAACCATGTTCGCACAGGGGGAAATACACTATTTTGTCATCATCGAGCCTGTTTATAAATTCTCTGTCAGCCGTGAATCCGACAAAACCCACCTCGTGCAAAACCAAGCGTGTGTTGAAATCACTTCTCCCATTGATGGACTGCTGATTGACGTTTCACCGGATTTGTATTGTGACGTTCATACCCATGAAACGGAAATGGGAACGTTTGTCAGCACAATTACAATCAACATGACGAGTTTGAATTTCTTTCGCCAGCAGTATGAGGATGGTGAGGGGGAAATAAAAGAGGAATTTGTTGATTTTTGGCGGGAGACCACCACCATTCGGCTGTCGTTCCCGAACAGCAATATCGTTTCTGTCAGCGTGGACGGAATCAGGCAACGGGAAAAACGCCGTTATACGATTATCCCCCAATCCACAGAAAGTGCTCCGGGCAAAAATGGATTGTCAAAAACGGCACGCACCCTGGCTCCATTCTTTACGCTTAACGGCTCCTATTCCCCCACACCATTCTGGTCGTGCGGGTTCAAAGTCGGCCAGGTGAAGTTGTTGGGGTGGTATTTCAGCTGCATGACGAATTTCAGTTACAAGGGGATGTTCCATCCCTTTGTCAATGGGAAACAATACGACCTGACAGGCAAATCCAAGACAAGCCGGCTCTCCCTTCTGGGCGGACTGGTTGTGCGGCCGGCCCAGCCTGTCGCCATCCATGTCGGTGTCGGCTTTGGCTATTTTGCACAAACCTTTGAAACAAAATCCGATGGGTGGCACGCCTTGCCTAAAAACACCTATATGGGGGTGGATATGGCCCTGGGACTTTCTTTCCATATCAAGAAATTTATGATGTCCATAGAAGCGGTGACCACCAACTTCAAGACCATAGAACTGAAAGCGGGGGTGGGCATGTGTTTTGACTGAAAACATAACTGTTGAAAACGAAAAACTTATGAAAAAGAACGGATTTTTTATCGTTATGATACTTTGGACCTTTGTCCTTGCCGGTTGTGAAAAATTGATGGAGTATGAAGAGGGCCGCTATCTTTGTGAAAACGATGAACTGACCCGCTTGGAGGGATATAATGGGTTTTATTTTCATTGGGCGGAAGAGATTACTCCCGAGCAGCAGGAGGTCATCAAGAACATGGTCGCCAATATGGTCCGAGTCAATGGCGGCACTTTTGTGATGGGCAGGCAGTCGGAAAATCCAACGGGAGATCATTATGATGCGAATGCAGAAGAAAACGAATCTCCAATACACCAGGTGACTCTATCGGATTATTATTTAGCCAAATATGAGGTTTCTCAAAAAGAGTGGGAAACAATCATGGGGGAAGGCACCGGGTGGTCCAGCATGTATGGGTATGGCGATTCGTATCCGGCATACAATATCAGATTTGTTGATGCCGAGGCTTTTGTCCAGAAACTGGGTTATTTGTCAGGATTGGACTTCAGGCTCCCCACCGAGGCAGAGTGGGAGTACGCAGCACAAGGAGGGGCAAGAATGGACAGTTATCAGTACAGTGGCGGTGATGCCCTTCAGGAGATCGCCTGGTATAACGGGAACTCCAACAACAAATCCCATCAGGTGGGGACCAAGCAACCCAATGGACTCGGATTGTATGATATGAGCGGGAATGTTTGTGAGTGGTGTTCGGACTACTATGGACCCTATCCCAATACGGCTCAAACCAATCCCACTGGTCCGGCTGCCGGGGCGGAGAGAGTATTGCGCGGCGGCAGCTTTTGCTATGTGGATTCGCATTGCCGGTGTGCGGCAAGAGACTTCTATAACACTGGTGGACAATCCGTTGGTGTGGGTTTTAGATTGGCATTGGTCCAATAAATCCATATAAATAAGTGGGTGCGATTTAGATGATACTAATATGAAATTTTGGAATTGGCATAATAGGAAAAAAATGGTAAAATCTCTAAATGTATTGAAAACGATATGGCTGGCGTGTGCGGTGAACATGTTATCTTTGCTTCCTTCTTTTGGACAAGAAATTACAACACTGACATTTACGGGGAAAAGCAGTATCACACAGGAGCATATTCCATTGCATTATGTGGTTGTTAGTAATGTAACCCGGCATTGGGAAGAGGTGCTGTATTATCCCGACACTTTGTTGCAATTCGGCTTCACGGGAGTGGATGAATATGAAGGAAACGGTTCTGTTTTGCTTTTGCAAAATGTGCCCAACCCGTTTGATGGTGTTACGGATTTCACCTTGCAGCTGGCCAATTCCATGCAGGTGAATCTGGAGGTATATGACCTTTCAGGACGGAAGGTGGCAGATTATACGGGCCGTTTCGCATCAGGTTACCATCTGTTCAGGGCCACTTTGGTATCCCCCCAGACCTACCTGTTGAGTGCAAAGACAGAGGCGGGATTGTTGTCCATTAAAATGGTCAATAACGGGAACGGAGCGAATAACAGTCTGATTTATCTGGGTTCAATCCATCCGGAAGGGGAGGAGATATTGCATAAGGACGGAATAAGGGGCTTTTCCTCCCTTCCTTTCATGCGTGGGGATGAAATGAAATACGTGGGATATGTGTACTTGGAGCCTGATATGAGGAGCAGCGCGCCGATTGAAAAGTTTCAGATGGGAGATGAGGAGATTACCTTGCTGTTTGATGTTTGCAGTCCGGTGGTTCATACCCTCCTGGTGTCAGACATCTTTCCCGATGCAGCGGTCTCTGGCGGAGAAATTATCCATGACGGGAACACTTCAATTTTACGGAAGGGAGTGTGCTGGAGCACCTCACATAACCCGACCGTTAGCGACAGCCATACTGACGACGGCACGGGTGAGGAAAGTTTTACCAGCAGTATCACAGGTCTTGTGCCCAATACCACATACTATGTGCGTGCTTACGCCATCAACAGCATCGGAACGGGCTATGGCGAAGAGGTGAGTTTTACCAGCCACTGCAACAATCTGGAGGTAACCATCAGCGGCGACGATGAGATTTGCGCTGGCGAGAGTACCACGCTGACGGCCAGCGGCGCCACCAGTTACCAGTGGAGCACCAATGATAATACCGCCGCCATCACGGTAACCCCCACTTCCACCACCTCCTACATGGTGACGGGCACGAACCAGTACGGCTGTACGGGCACGGCGAGCATCATGGTGACGGTACACCAATTGCCGTCGGTGACCATCAGCGGAGATGATGAGATTTGCGATAGACAGAGCACCACACTGACGGCCAGCGGGGCCACCAGCTACCAGTGGAATACCAATGTCACCACTGCCGCCATCACAGTTTCTCCCGCTTCCACCACCACCTACACGGTGACGGGGACAAACTACTACGGCTGCACGGGCACGGCCAGCGTGACGGTGACGGTACGCGAATTGCCGACGGTAAGCATCAGCGGTACTACCACCATCAACCATGGACAAAGTGCCACGCTGACGGCCAGCGGCGCCACCAGCTACCAGTGGAACACCAATGATAATACCGCGGCCATCACAGTTTCTCCCACTTCCACCACCACTTACACGGTGACGGGCACGAACCAGTACGGTTGCACGGGCACGGCGAGCGTGACCGTTGTGGTCAACTCC
>JAFZWE010000036.1 GCA_017617445.1 Bacteroidales bacterium
AAAATCATGAACTGGATTTTGCATTGTTCCCCTGTATGCGCGCACATAATAGGTTGCGCTGTTTTGGATATTGTTGATGGTGTAGGAAGTACCTTCTTGCAACGGATATCCCGTGCAGGAGGCATTATCCCACCAGCCGTAGGTGAGGCCATTCACGGCATTGGTGACTGTGAGGGTCATGTCCTCGCCACGGCAAGAATTGGAGACTTCCACTACCGGAGTGGCGGGTGGGTTTCCAGCCGCTGCAGTTACAGAAACGGCAGAGGACAGCGATACCACTTCAGGAATTTCGTATGAGATACGAGCGTGTCCATTACCAGAATGTCCAGTTTCGTTACCACCTCCTGGAGCAGGGAACGATAGATTGCCCGCAATGGTTTGTGCATCAGTTAAGTATAAATTTGAAGACACATTATATCCTGAAGGGACATTAGAAGCTGTAGCTGATGTCCATACAAATCCAGAACCACCACCGTTCTGCTGACGATAAGAGGCATCACTGTCTGTATAGCTGCTATTTGCACCGCCACCGTACCAGCCGCCTCCTCCGCCGGCACTACAATACTTATAATTGGAAACCGATGTGTGGGGGTTACCGCCTTGTCCAAAGCTGCCGCCACTGCCAGGAGTGGTTTGAGTGGCTTGGTATGTAGATGAATAGCCAAGGCTGGTTGTACCACCACCAGCCCAACCATTTGTTCCATTAGTGGAACCCGATCCGCCACCAGCTACAATGACACGGTCGTATAGAGTATTTCCATTTACACGGATATCAGTAGCCCCACCACCAGCTTGAGCGTATGTGTAAGTACTGCTCCAATAGGTTTGGTGTCCTTGACCACCACCGTTGTAGCCGCCTGTAATGTTGCTTCCATTGCCAGGTGCTCCATAGGCGGGCTGCCCTCCAACATACACATATACAGAAGATAATCCTGCAGTCGGAATCGTACCCACAGAATAGCCACCTTTTCCTCCTACATATGAGGAACTGTATGTTCCTCCTTGTGCCCCCCACACTTCCAAAGTCAACGATTGTGCACCTGACGGAATGTTGTAGGTTTGCACTGCACCCGTATAATTGAAATCCTGCGAGCCCGAGCTGGCAGGTGTTGTCACCTGAACAGCTTTGCAATAAATTGTGACAGGCTGGTCGGTGACCGTAAAGGTGTAGGTCTGGCCCGTGCCCAACAGATCCGTGCAGGCTGCATCGGAATACCAGCGGAACTCATCGGCTGTGCCGCTCGCGGTCAGCGTCACCGTCTGTCCGCAGACCAGGTTGTTCAGGTCGGCATTGGCTGTGATGGTGGGCGTTGGAATGCTTTGCGCCATCACGGTGCTGGTTCCCACTGCCATCATCAGAGAAATGAACAGTGAGGCCGCATAACGTGCGATACGTCTTTGCTGGCGTGCGTTACTATTGTCGTTTGCGTTTGCTTTAGGAAAGGATAAAGCAGCTTTCATAATGGTGTGGTTTTGGTTTATATTTATTTTTTTGTTTATTCAAAACTGGGAGCAAAGAGTAATGAGATTAGGAAGTTCACGATTTTCAGTTTACAGTTTTCAACTTGCCATTGTTGAAATTTTACACATAGGAAATTTACATTACCTTTTGACATTCTGCATATTACAATTTACAAAACACCAAATTCACTTATACGCAGAAAGCCGCGCAAAGTTAGCATTTTTTTCAAATAAAACCGGGAAATGTTTTTCTCTTCAGGGATACCACAACACTCCCCTTCCCCACACATGTTTGGAGAGGAGCACAGGGCTAACGAGCCAAATCCTTTATCAGATCAAAAAAAGCAGCCAGCTACTTAGTCAAAGTAAAATAAAAGGTTCTACTTCCTGGGTGTCCTGCCTGGAATTGAGCTTTTGTCAACTCTGCAATACACGCGTTGATAATCTTGGAATCTGTAGTTGTAGTATTATATCCTTTTTTCATGGAGCGGCGGATATTGCTCACATTGCCATTCTCATCCACATCAAAGTCCAGATATACCTTTACGTCTTCTGAAACAGAAATATTGGGAAGTTTGGGTTTGCGCACCCAGCCACCGCCAGTGCCGCCATTGCGGCCACCGCCAGAACCCGGATCATTGACCAACCCCAGTCCATCACCCTTATGGTCACCGGCACCTTTTCCAGAAGTGTTGCCCCCTGCGTTGGAAGCATTCGGCTGCGCCACCTTGTCCATTGTAAACGAGGCATTAGGATCTGGAGTGGGAGTGGTAGGCACATGGGTTTGGGCCCCAGTGGGATCAGTGACTGTGTGGCCCGAAGGCTTGGCACTGGATGTCGGTTGAGGCGTAGTAGTGGCCCTGACCTCCGGCGTCGATTTCTGTTCCGGACCAGAGTTACCCCCCAGCATCATATTGCCGCCGCCAGACTCTTCCATATCAAGATCAATCTCCACCAGCTCCATCTCATCAGGGGATGGCGGAGGGGGCACTTGACGGGTGAAACCGCAGAGGAGCAGGAACACCAGCAACAGTGCAGTGAACACAGCAGTGCCCGCAGCGGATATCATTCTGTTTTTTTCTTCGTCAACCATAATTCATTTTTTAATTGGGATTCACCGTGGCCAAGGCCATTTTATACGGATTTTTGTTCTGTCCCTTCAACTCGCTGTTCAAGTCGGACACCGCTCCCATCAGGTTCACCAAGTCCTGCACCGGCACATCTTTGTCGGCACGCAGGATGACCACCTTCTGTTCTGAACTGTCCAACAGGGCCGCCTGTCCTAGCAAAAGTCTGACAGTATCCAGATTGGTGGTACCCGGCGTATTTCCATCTTCAGGGTTGACATAGTAACGGTGCAGCGAATCAACATACAAGACCATGTTCTTGGGAGGGTTCTGCTGGCCCGCCTCACTGGAAGGCAGTTCCAAGCTGATAACATTCGGCGAGACCAGCGTGGAGGTGATCACGAAAAAGATCAGCAGCAAGAACACCAAGTCCGACATGGAGGACATATTGGGTTCGATTTTTTGCTTGTTATGTAGTTTGATAGCCATAGCCAAAAAAAATTAACGGGTGGGTGATTATTTACCGGGTTCGTTGAGCAGGTCGAGAAATTCGGTGGTCTTAGCCTCCAACATATTCACAATCTGTGAGATTTTGGAAACCAGGATATTGTAGCACACGAAAGCGATGATACCCACAATCAAACCGCCGACAGTGGTAATCATAGCGGTATAGATACCTTCGGAAAGCATGGAGATATTGAGGTTGTTGGGGTGGCTGGCCATTTCGCTGAAGGCTTGCACCATACCCACCACGGTGCCCAGGAAACCCACCATAGGGGCGATACCGGATATGGTAGCGATGGTGGAGAGCCGTTTCTCCAGCCGCTGGATCTCCAGCTGACCCGCATTTTCAATGGCGGTGGAGATGTCGTTCAGCGGTTTGCCGATCCGGGAGATTCCCTTGGCAATCATGCGGGAGAGCGGGGAGCCGTTTCCCTTGCAGAGGGTATAGGCCGTGTCAATGCGTCCTTCATGGATGGAATCCCGGATGTGGTGCATAAAATTGGGATCTTCCTTTGCTGCATTGGAGAGCGTGAGCCATCTTTCAATGAAAACGTAGATCACCCACAAGAGCATCAGGATCAAAGGAATCATAATCCACAGGCTGGATACGGCAAAAACAAGGCTGAAGAAGGATGTCTTTTCAGTAGTGGCGGCAGCATCGGCTGTCAGTAACAAAAATTGCATGTTCATATTACAAAAAAATTTATGCAAAAATACGATTCTACACTCAGGAAGATGTCATCGGGATTCATTATTTTCAAACATTACCCTGTTGAAATTCTATCACTAATAACGCGTGCCAAATATTTCAAATTGCATACCTTTGTAAGTTTTTTTTTAAAGACCTAAAACAAGCACCATTTATGAAAGTCATCAGCAAGAACCAGACGGCCAAAGGAGGGAAAAAAAGCGGGAAGGGCACTTCCGGCAAGAGCGGGAAAAAGAAATCCCCCCAATCCGGCGGCTTCATCCAGTTCCTGGGCAGTCCCAAGATGATCAAAGTGTACGGCATCCTGCTGATGCTGTTCGCACTGGTCAGTTTCGTTTCCATATTCTCCTATCTGTTCACCCACAAAGCGGACGAGGCGTATCTGTCAAGCGGAGGCGTGACACCTGCCGGCAACTGGTGCGGCGGATTGGGAGCGCATATTGCACACCTTTGCGCCGACTACACCTTCGGTCTTTTCACCGTCGGGCTCTCTTTCCTGGCATTCCTTTACGGGGTGAGGATCACCTTTGAGAAGTCACTTTTGCCCTTGCGCAAAACCACGGTCACCACCCTGCTCACCATTGCCTGGCTATCCATGCTGCTGGCTACTTTTGTAGTGCCCCGCGAGGCAGGTTTGCCCAAGCCCGATGATTTTCCTGCCGGCGCATTCGGGAACCTCATCACCGGATTCCTGGTTTTACACACTGGCCTCTTGGTCACCATCCTGATTCTGCTTGCGCTTCTCTTTGCCATCCTGCTCATCTGCTACAACCTCTCCACCGACACGGTGATTGAAGCCGCCTCCAAACTCAAGCCCCAATTCCATTGGAAAAGGAGCGGCTCGGATACCCGCAGACGCAGAAAAGACGGCAACGGCACCCCTGACGATGAGGGAGATACCTATATGCCCGCCGATCTAGAGCCTCTGCCAGATCTCTATATCAGCAGCAAAGGCGAGATAGACGGCACCCGAGGAAGCAACACAGTGGTTTTTGAATCAGAGAAAAAAACGGCAGACCCCCAACCCGCTGACTCCCCCGTGGACTTCAGCATTGTCAACCCCACAGAAACAGTCTCCCCGGATGAAAATGATGAAGAGGTCATAGAAGATGACGGAGAGCTCCCTGCCGAAACCGCACTCGTACCCCTTGAGGACTACGACCCACGCAAAGACCTCTCTTTCTTCAAGTTTCCCACTACAGACCTGCTGTTGGATTACGACTCTGTGGTCGTGGACGATGCCGACAAGATGAAAGACCTTCGCGAAAAGAAGGAACGTATTGAGCAGACCCTCAAGAGTTTTGGAATCGCCATCAAAAAAATATATGCCACCATTGGGCCGACCGTCACCTTGTACGAAATTGTTCCCATGGAAGGCGTGCGCATCAGTAAAATCAAAAATCTGGAAGACGACATCGCCTTGAGCCTGGCCGCTCTCGGCATCCGCATCATCGCCCCCATCCCCGGCAAGGGCACCATCGGCATTGAAGTGCCTAATGCCAAACCGCAGATCGTGCCGATGAAAGACATCCTCAATTCTGAGAAATTCCAGAACTGCAAATACGAGTTGCCCATCGGCTTGGGCAAAACCATCAGCGACGAACCCTTTGTCGCCGACCTGGCCAAGATGCCGCACCTGCTCATGGCCGGTGCCACCGGACAGGGCAAGTCTGTGGGACTGAATGCCATCATCGCATCACTGCTCTACAAGAAGCACCCAGCGGAACTCAAGTTCGTGCTGGTGGACCCCAAAAAGCTGGAGTTCTCCCTCTATTCCATCATTGAAAACCACTATCTGGCGGAGCTTCCCGGCTCTGACGAGCCCATTATCACTGACACGAAAAAAGTGATATACACACTCAACTCCCTTTGTGCGGAGATGGATGCCCGCTACGATCTCATGAAAGTGGCCGGCGTCCGCAACATCAAAGAGTACAACGCCAAATTCTGCAAGCGGCTGTTGTCTCCCGCCAATGGTCACCGCTACCTGCCTTACATCGTTTTGGTGATTGACGAGTTCGGAGACCTGATCATGACAGCGGGCCGCGAGGTGGAGACCCCGATTGCACGTCTGGCACAGCTGGCACGCGCCTGCGGCATACACCTGATCATCGCCACCCAACGTCCTTCTGTCAACATTATCACCGGCATGATCAAAGCCAACTTCCCCTCGCGAATCGCCTTCCGCGTCACCGCGGCCGTCGATTCCCGCACCATCCTGGACTGCGGCGGAGCAAACCAGCTGATCGGAAAGGGCGACATGTTGCTCTCCACCGGCAGCGACCTGGTACGACTGCAATGCGCCTTCATCGACACTCCCGAAGTGGAAGCGCTGACCCGCTACATCGCCGAACAGCAAGGCTATCCGGAACCCTTCCTCCTCCCCGAATATGTGGATGACAGCGCCAAAGACAATTTTGACGACCCCATTGACTCCGACAGCATTGACCCCTGCTTCATGGATGCCGCCACCCTGGTGGTGGAAACCCAGCAAGGCTCCACTTCACTGATACAAAGAAAAATGCGATTGGGCTATGCCCGTGCAGGCCGTGTCATGGACCAATTGGAAGAATTTAAAATTGTGGGGCCCAGCATGGGCAGCAAAGTACGAGAAGTGAAAGTCAAGACCACAGAGGAACTGCGCGTCATTTTCCAGAACATGGGGCTGATATAACCCGAACCGCATACCTGGTCTGTGGTGTCACCGGTGTCAGCGACAAATAGCCGGAAACCAACCTTCCATCTTGAATTCGCGGCGGAAAACGCCGAGCAAGTTCTGTGTGTTCTTTCAGCAAATCACCTGGAACAGGAGCAAACGTGACTTTCAGCTGTCCGTGACATTCTTCTGCCATAAAGTTACGTACAAACAACGAGGAGAGCATTCCCATGGTCATCCTGAAATTAATCTCCACTGCAGGATTAAGGAAATACTGATTCCCCATTTGATACACAAACATGTCCACCCCAAGAGGACCTTGATACCATGGCAGTGCCTTTTGCGTCAAAAAATCCGTCATCAAAACCTTAGTTTCCTCTATCAGCTTGGGATCCAACCAATGGGACAATTCATTGACAATCCCACCATCGGGGAGCAATATGTTCTCCTGATAAACCCCGTTTTGGGTTTTGAAAAGGGAATATCCGCAGAACTCCACCTGCTGGCGGCATTGGAACTCCATGGCAAAATCCTGCACCACCCGATAAAACGGCTCGCCCATCACACAGCCCGAACTACGGATGGAATGCGCGGCCCATCCTGCCTGATGAGGAGTCAAATGATGGAATACGCGACGAAGTCCACGGCCGCTGCCCGACCAAGGCATTTTAAGCACCACCTCACCATGGTCTTCAACGAAACGCTCCACCTGTCCCATATCCGTCAGTTCTACCGCAGATAGGGGCAGCTGTTGGGGTGACGAGATGCGTTCACGAACAAATTCCATAGCATCCATGGCGGTGCGGCGATGCGAAAGCCGGCGTATCCCGTTCAATGTCTCTGTCCCTGGCAGAACGGCAGGCTCCATCCCCCACCCCAACAACTGCGCGCGGAGGTTGTGATTCCAACCCCACGGACGCACCTCTCCCACAGGAAGGGTTCCCAGCTGGGACTCCGTCACAAAGGCGGGAGACAATCCGAAAAGCCGGCACATTTGAAGGAAATCAGGGGAATCCATTTCGCCGGAGACCAAAACAACACTGCCGCCCGTCCAAATTGGGAGGGTGGCAGCATCATTTCTGAACTCCAGAGCCGAACGGGGAGGAACATAGTGGTGGACACCATGCGCCAACGCCAAATCGTGGTCAGGATTGAACAGATAAAGTGTTTCCGACATCGCAACCGTACCTGCGGGATGCCTTAAATAATCAGCATTGCATCACCAAAAGTGAGGAAGCGATACTTTTCTTCCACTGCTTTTTTGTAAGCTTCCATGACAAATTCATAACCACCAAAAGCGGCAACCATCATAAGCATAGGGCTTTGCGATTGATGGAAATTCGTAATCATGGCATGGGGTACCATAAAATTATATGGAGGGAAGATAAATTTGTTAGTCCAGCCGTCAAAGGGCTTCACATGCCCATTGGTATAGGTGGAGGATTCCAACGCCTTGGTAGTCGTTGTGCCGATAGAAACGATCTTATGTCCGGCATCTTTGGCATCATTGATTTTACGGGCGCACTCTTCCGTAATGATCATCTGTTCGGAATCGGTCTTATGTTTGGTAAGATCTTCCACATCAATATCCCTGAAGTTGCCCAGGCCGGCATGGAGTGTCAGTTCTGCAAATTCTACTCCTTTGATTTCCAAACGTTTCAGCAGTTCACGACTAAAGTGGAAGCCGGCGGTAGGAGCGGCCACTGCCCCCTCGCATTTGGCATAGATAGTCTGATAGTCCTGTTCATCTTCCGGAACAATGTCGCGCAAACGCTGAATGTCATCCGGAATCGGGGTGGAACCCAGTTCACAGAGCTTGCGTTTGAACGCGTCGTGGTCATCATCAAAAAGGAAACGGAGGGTGCGTCCGCGGGAGGTGGTATTGTCAATGACCTCCGCCACCAGGTCGCTGTTCTCTCCGAAATAGAGCTTGTTTCCGATACGGATTTTGCGGGCGGGATCAACGAGCACATCCCAAAGGCGGCTTTCCTCATCCAGCTCACGCAGCAGGGAGACACGGATTTTGGCTCCGGTCTTCTCTTTTTCCCCATAAAGCAAGGAGGGGAACACCTTGGTATTGTTCATCACGAACAAATCCCCTTCATCAAAATAGTCCAAAACATCCTTGAAAATCTTGTGCTCGATGGTATGATTTTTTCTGTCCAACACCATCAGTCGCGCTTCATCACGGGAGCTGGTGGGATGAAGGGCTATCAGCTCCTGTGGCAAAAAATACTTAAATTGCGATAATTTCATCTTCTACTTCTTATCTAAAAAATTGAACTTGCAAAAATACAACATGAGAATCCGTTTGTCAAGTGCAAAACGACATTTTTTACATGATTCTCAAAATCAGCGATTAAGGAAATCGTAATCCAACGGATTCAACTCATACAAACGATAGTCAGGAGTCATAAAAAAGCGGAAAGGAAGGGGGTAATCCTCTTCACAATAGTAATGAGCCGTTACCTCATACAGCACAATCTTTTCAGATGGATTTTTTATAAATTCCTGTAATTGAGATGAATAAAATTGTTGTGATTGAACAATCTGATTAATATTTTCTTGCAAAGCGCACATGGCATCCACGTCATGTATGCTACGCGCTTCCTGAAAATCCGACTCTTTTTCAGACAATTCCAACGACAAGAAATCCATCATCATACGACAGTAGTTCAGCTTGTCATACTCTACCACCTCATCCACCTTCACGCTGTCCACCTGTGAGTTTTCCGCGATGGATTCAGCATACTTTGTGGACAGCAATTCCACTTTGTCCATGATTTCCTTTTCGGAATTGCCGGAATCCGCGGACTGCTTTTTCTTACAGCTCACCAACATCAGGCTGATCATCAAGCCCATCCAGAATACTCTACGAAAAATCATCAGTATTGGGTATAAATTATAGCGAATTTACTAATATCCAAATCATTCATCCCAACTGGAAGAACCTCAATATGGCCCCATTGGTAAATATCCCTGCATCCGAAATCAAAGATCTCTGCGGCGCCTCGCATCAGGACAACCTTAGCGGGAACAGCGGTCCGCACACGGTAACCATTTTGCGTTTTGTATCCCTTGCTGCATTTCCACTTGGCCGTGAAAGTCTGCGGAAGACTGACCGGTTCTTCCGGCTGGATGCGCAAATAATAATTCTCAGAAGGATTGGGAGATCCGTTACGACTGAAACCGTTTGCAGAGGAGACGGAGCAAAGCAGTGCAGGGTTACTGTTGGCTTGGGGCACATAAACAAAGGAGAAATGCTGTTCATCTTCCACCGTAAAGCCAATAAACAAACCCAAGTAATTCTGTTCCATCTGGTTAAGCTCATCCACAAGGAGGTGAACTGTTTCCGAAGAATAGGCAGTCTCCTGACTTCCCGTCAGCAATGCATAACGGTCCTCACGAATCTTGGCAATCATATCAGCGGCTTCCTGCGCCTTTTGCTCACTGGATTTCACCACTCTCTTGGTATGGCTGGCTGGGATCTGACGAACCACCCCATCCACAATCTGTGTTTCCACATAGTTGTTGGACTGTTCCATATAGGCCAAATCCGAATAATAACGGAAGAAATCCGGAATCTGCGGAGTGGAAGAGACATAGCTGACGGACTCAACGCCTTGTGCACGGATGGCATTATCCAGACAAATATTCTCTAACATCCTATCCCTCACCTGCTTGGAAGAGAGCTCAACCGCATACATATATTCCGTATCCATAACAGACAACTGTTCCATACGGAAATCCTTCACGGAATAGACCACTTTGTCCTGCGTAATCACATTCGTAAGTCCGAGCAGTTTTCCCGCATAATCAGAATAGGGACCTTGAAACTCCTGCACACGGGCCACAGTGACCTCCACACGGAAAGCGGTTTTGGGCAAAGCATAGAACAGATAATTCTTGCCGTAGTGGAAAGCGCTATCCACCGGCAGTGGAACAACAGACTTTTGAGCGGAAACAGGGAAAGCAGACAGCACAAGCAGAGCGCACAAGAACAACTTTACTTTCATAGTATGCTTATAATATAATATTGTATAGCGATTGATTATTTGACCAGATTGGCAAATCCCATGAATGCCATAGCGAGGATGCCGGCGGTGATGAGGGCGATCGGAACGCCGCGCATAGCCTTAGGAACGCGGTTCAATTCCAGCTGTTCGCGAAGGCCTGCAAAGATGCAGATGGCGATGGCAAAACCCAGGGCAGTACTGACAGTATATACCACACTGTGAAGCATATAACTTCCTGCAGGAACAAGATCAAAACGTTGTGTGACACCGATGGCGACGCCCAGCACGGCGCAGTTGGTTGTAATCAGCGGGAGAAAGATGCCCAGGGCCTGATACAGGGAGGGGCTGGTCTTTTTCAGGATGATTTCCACCATTTGCACCAAGGCGGCAATAATCAGGATAAACGCGATGGTTTGCAGGAATTGAATGCCCGCAGGTACCAGAACATAAATGTACACCAGCGAGGTCACAAGGGTGGCAAGGGTCATCACGAAAATGACAGCCACACCCATGCCGAGAGCGGTGCTCAATTTATTGGAGACACCGAGGAAGGGGCAAATCCCGAGAAACTGCGAAAGAACAATATTATTGACGAAAACGCAGGCAATAATCATTAATATGTATTCCATAATCAAAAAAATTTATGGTTGTTTTACTCTGTTTTCTGAAGATGACGGATCAATGCCATAAGGAAGCCGAGGACGATAAAGGCGCCGGGGGCCAGCACGAACACCAGGATATTGGTGGATTCCGGCAGGATCTGGAATCCGAAAATGGAGCCGCTACCCAAGATCTCGCGCACCGACCCGATGAGGGTAAGGCTCAGGGTAAAGCCCAGTCCCATGCCGATCCCGTCAAGCATGGAGTCCAAAACACCGTTCTTGGAAGCGAACGCCTCCGCACGTCCCAGCACAATGCAGTTCACCACAATCAACGGGATGAACAGCCCCAAGCTCTCGCCGAGTGCCGGAACAAAGCCCTGGATCAGAAGATCCACAATGGAAACAAAGGTGGCAATCACCACGATAAAAGCGGGGATACGCACCATGTCCGGAATGAAATTTTTAAGAAGGGAAATCAGGGCGTTGGAGAGCATCAGCACAAACATGGTGGCCACGCCCATACCGAAGCCGTTAAAGGCAGACGTAGTGACGCCCAATGTGGGGCACATACCCAGCACCAGCACAAAAATCGGGTTTTCCTTCAGAATACCATTGAACAAAATTCTGAGTTTTTTCATTTCTCTTCTCCTTTCTGATTAGGTTTTTCCACGTTAAGGACTTTTTGATATGCCATGGCGGCACGGTTCACCGCGTCGCAGAAGGCGCGAGACGAGATGGTGGCGGCGGTGATGGCTTGCACCTCTCCCCCATCCTTATTCACTGAAAGGGGTTTCTCCACCGGATTCCAGCCCTTCTCTTTGAACTGATTCGCCCAATCCGACTTGATTTTGTCGCCCAAGCCCGGAGTTTCAGAAGCACTGATCACAGCGGTACCGAGGATCTTGCCCTCCTGATCGAAACCAACCATGATAGTGAACTTGCCACTGAAAGCCTTGTCAGTATATGTTTTCACAGCGGCACCAAAAAGGCCGTTTTGGTCATAAGCGAGGTTCACGTACACACTGTCCTTGTCGTCCTTGGCATCTGTCAGCTGCGGGTTGGCGGCTTTCTTATCGGCAGCCGTCAGGAGCACACCGACACTTTTCGTCTTGCCGTTGAAGTTCGGAAGGACATTGTTCATGGCCTGCTGTTCCTTGTCATCCTGCACCTTGTCGATGGAGTCCTTGGTCAGCAAATAGACTCCAGCCAACGCGGCGGCGGCTACTGTCGCGATCACAAGGAGCGCCAGCAGCATATTCATGAGTGTGGATTCTTTTTTACTCATTGTATTGATTTTTATGAATATCTATTTTGCAAAAGTTTTGGGTTTGAATGCCTTGTCAATCAACGGCACAAGGGCGTTCATGATCAAGATGGAGAACGACACTCCTTCGGGATAGGCACCCCAGAGCCTGATGATCATGGTGATCAGGCCGCAACCCGCGCCGAACACCAACATTCCTCGGGGCGAGGTGGGCGAGGTAACCATATCCGTGGCCATGAAGCAGGCACCCAGCATCATACCACCCGTCACCAGATGGAAGAAGGGGTTGGCATATTGGGTCGGATCAACCAGCCAGAAAATGCCGGCGAAAACGAAAGCGGTAAGCATGAAGGAAACCGGAATATGCCAGGTGATCACCTTTTTAAACAGCAAATAGAGGGCACCAATCAGGATGGCAATGGCGGAAACCTCACCGAAGCTGCCGCCCATCTGGCCCAAGAGCATGTCCACATTATTGGGCATGTGCTCCATCAAGGTGTTATTGCTGAGGGGCACCGGGCTGTTCATCAGGCTGTCCACCACACCGCCGTTCTTGACACCTTCCTTGATCACTCCCAGCGGGGTCGGACCGGTGACCGCATCGGCAACGCCTGCCAAAGTGCGAGGCACAGGCCAGGTGGTCATCTGCACCGGGAAGGAGATCAAAAGAAACACACGCGCCGTAATGGCAGGATTGAACAAGTTCTTTCCCAAGCCGCCGAAAGCCATTTTGGCGATCCCGATAGCCACCAGGTCGCCGAGGATCAAGATCCAGATGGGCAGGTTGGCGGGCACATTGAAAGCGACCAGCAGACCCGTAATCACCGCGCTGCCGTCACCCACCGTGCTTTTGCCTTTGAACATGAAATGCTGTATCAACCATTCAAACAGAATACAGCAACCAACAGACACCAGCGTGAGCACAATGACCGGTATCCCGAAATAATACACAGAAACCAAAAATGCCGGCAGCAGAGCCACCACCACCGACCACATGATTTTCTTTACAGACTCCTGGCTATGAACATGTGGGGAGCCTGACACTTGCAAAAACTTATCACTCATCTTGCTAAAAATTTGAGCGGCAAATTTACACAATTATTCCCTAACTCATCCCCCTATTTTTTATATTTTTTTATGTATCTTTGCACCGCAATTCAAACCCATTTTTTTCAATTCAACAATTTGAAAAACAATAAAATAAAAAATCAATATTGCTTGCGGAAGCCGAAAAGCACACAGAGTAGGCACATCATTTAAAAACAAAGAAAGCCAATGAAAATTGCAAAAATCATCGCAGTAGCTGCACTGGCCTGCACCACCGCATTCGCTCTTACCTCCTGCACCAAAGAGGGCGCGTACAACCCCAAGAAAAAAATTTCAAAAATTTACGTCACAAAATACGGGAACAGCGAACAGCTGTCAGAAACCTGGACTTGGGACAAGAAAACACTGACCAGCATCAACATGGAAGGATCCATCATCAACCTGAGCTACGACAAGAACAACCGTCTCTCCTCCGCTACCTCGGGCACATCAAGCATGACTTACGAATATGACGGCAAATTCCTCTCCAAAATCACATGCACAGAGGATGGCGAACTCGCTGGCACATACACTTTCACCCACGACGGCAAAACCATCTCCCACATCAAAATGGAGATTGTTGACGGCCTCTTCAGCAACAGCCCGGTGTACGCTGCCACCATGCGCATGATCCCCGCTGAAATAACACAGACCATGCAAGAATGCGCCGCCCAGAATGCCATCAAGGGCATCGTCATCACCTACGACTACGACCTGACCTGGGAAAAGAACAATGTGACCCAAATCGTCATGAAATCCAATGCTGACAGTCACACCTACACCTTCACCTACACCTACAGTGAATACCTCTCTCCGTTCCGCTGCTCATTCTTTGGCAGTGATGTCATTGACAACCTTTGCGCCAACTGTCCTTTCGGACTTTCCAAGAACCTCCCTGTTAGCTGCCATGTGGACTGGGGTGAAAGCACTCACAGAGACATTGAGTACACCTATACCTACACCGACAAATACCCGCTGACGGAAACCCGCAATGTCATCACCACCATGCCCAACAACAGCGAACTCTCCAACCCCATCACCTATCGTTACGAATACTAATAAAAAAATACGAACATACATAAAGGAGTGTCCGGCAATGCCGTTCACTCCTTTATTTCATTTCACATGGAAGAACGGAAGAAAATATTGCTGCACTGTTGCTGCGCTCCCTGTTCGGCAGCCATCCTGGAATGGATGCTGCAAAACGGCTGGCAACCCACCCTGTACTATTTCAACCCCAACATTTTCCCACAAGAGGAGTATGAGATCCGGAAGAACGAATGCACCCGCTATGCGCAGAAACTCGGCATAGAAATCATTGACGGGGACTATGATCACACGCGGTGGCGGGAAGGCGTGGCCGGACTGGAAGCGGAGCCCGAGCGGGGAAAGCGCTGCCTGGAGTGTTTCAAGTTGCGCCTGTCTGCCACCGCCGCACTGGCCCAAACGCGGGGTTTCCAGCTCTTCGCCACCACCCTGGCCTCCTCGCGGTGGAAGTCGCTGGAGCAGATTGAAGAGGCCGGGCACTTCGCCGCCGACCTTCACCCCGGCACGGAATTCTACGCCCGCAACTGGCGGAAAGGCGGGTTGCAAGAGCGACGCAACGCCCTGCTGAAAGAGAACGGCTTCTACAACCAGCTCTACTGCGGCTGCGAGTTTTCCATACGCCTTTCACCCAATTCACCCCAATAAAAAAACAATCATGGAACTTTTTTTTGACAGCGGTGCTACCAAATGCGACTGCATCCTCCTGGAGCAGGGACGGTATGTTCGCCATCATACAGGAAAAGGCATCAATGCCAGCTACACCGACGATGCCACCATTGAAAGCATCCTTCAACATTTCAAGAAGGAGCTCCCCTCCACCACCTTCACAGAGCTCGTGTTCTCGGGCGCGGGCTGCGGAAACGAAAAGAACGCCTCGCGGGTGCGTAGCCTGCTCCAACAGCACTTCACCGCTGACAGCATCACAGTGGAATCGGATCTGGCCGGGGCCTGCCGACTCATGGGCAGCGGGGAAATATGTTTGGTGGCCATCCTGGGCACCGGGGCTGCCGCCTGTCTGTACGACGGAGAGAAGATCATCCGGCAAACACCGTCCTTAGGCTGGATGCTGGGCGACGAAGGCAGCGGCACACATCTGGGCAAAATGCTGATAACAAAATATCTGGAAGAAGACCTTTCTCCCAACATCCGACAAATGCTGGAAGAAGAGTTCTCCTTAGACCGTCCCACCATCCTGCAAAAAATATATCGCGAACCCGCCCCCAACCTATTTTTCGCATCTTTTGGTCCATTTCTTGAAAAAAATGCTGGAGATGATGACATCAACCGACTGCTAACCAATGCCTTCCGACTTTTTTTCTATAAACAGATCCTGCCTCTGCGCCTGCCGGATGGCTTGGAAAAAGAGTACCCGCTACACATCATGGGCTCCATTGGAAGCCACTTCCAAACCCAAATCACAAATGCAGCAGCCCTGAATGCGCAGAGCCAAATCACCTTTGCGGAAAGTCCATTATCCATCTTAAAATCAAGAATTTAATAATACATATATTAATAAAAGTTAACGAAGCCTAATAAAAGTGATTTTTTTGTACTTTTGCCGACCGAAAAAAAACAATAATTAAACCTGATAAAATTATGGCAACAACAGCTGATTTTAAAAACGGATTGTGCATAGAGCTCAATAATGACCTTTGGAAAATTGTTGAATTTCAACATGTTAAACCCGGAAAGGGACCTGCTTTTGTAACTACAAAACTGAAGAACCTCAGAACTGGCCGCGTGTTGGAGAACACTTTCACCGCCGGTGTGAAAATTGATTTGGCGGATGTAGAGCGTCGTCCCTACCAATTCCTGTACAAAGAGGGTGACACCACCTACAACTTCATGCACGTGGAGACTTTTGAGCAGATTGCCATTGAGGAGAGTCTGATCAGCAACCCCGGACTTTTGAAAGAGGGTCAGAGCGTGGAAGTGATGTATGATGTAAAAACGGACACTCCGCTCACTTGCGAACTCCCGCCGTTTGTTGAATTGGAAGTCACTTATACAGAGCCTGGTGTAAAAGGTGACACAGCCACCAATGCAGCCAAGAGAGCCACCGTTGAAACGGGTGCTGAAGTATTCGTGCCGCTGTTCATTGAAACTGGTGAGATCATCAAAGTGGACACCCGCAACAACAAATACGCTGAAAGAGTCAAATAATGAAACTCCCCCACCCCATATCCATTGCCGAGCTGCTGCAAAAATATGACATTGCAGCCACTGTCAAGGGGAAAGCCGACAACATGATCACCGGCATCAATGAGTTGCACTCTCTGGAGGTCGGCGATTTGTCTTTTGTTGACCATGCGAAATATTACACCCGGATGCTGCAAAGCAAAGCCAGTGTCATTTTGATCAATGAAGATGTGGAATGCCCGGAGGGCAAAACACTGCTCATCACGAAAGATCCTCTGGCAGCATACTTGAAAGTGGTGCGGGATCACATCTATTTCCATCCGCAAGAAATGGCCATCCACCCGTCCGCCATCATCGGCGAGGGTACGGTCGTACAACCTTGCACATTCATTGGAGAGAACGTGGTCATCGGCAAGAACTGTCTCATCCACTCCAACGTTTCCATCTACGCGGACAGCGTCATCGGCGACAATGTGGTGATCCATTCCGGAAGTGTCATCGGCGCCGACGCCTGCTATTTCCAGAAACGTGCTGATGGCTGGCTGAAGCTGGATTCCTGCGGCCGCACAGTCATCGGCAACGATGTGGAAATCGGGTGCAATGTGTGTATTGATCGCGGTGTTTCCGGAGACACATCCGTGGGTGACGGCTGCAAATTTGACAACTTTGTGCAAATCGGCCACGATACGCAGATTGGAAAGCACTGCCTGTTCGGTTCCCAAAGCGGCATCGCCGGATGCAGCCGCATAGAAGACGATTGCGTCATCTGGGCCAAGTCAGTGGTAAACAAAGACCTGGTCATCGCCAAAGGCACTACCATACTTGCCGTTTCCGCTGTGGACAAAAGCATCACGGAAGAAGGCACCACCGTCTTCGGAACTCCTGCCATTGAAGCCCAGAAAAAGTGGCGGGAAATGGTCAGCCTGCGCCAGTTGCCCGAACAAGTACGGAAACTGCAACAGGAAATTGAGGAACTGAAAAAATCAAAATAGGGAAACACATTCCCGACAGGACCTATCTTACAGTCCGCCACGCCCCAACAGGCCACTGGCGGACTGATTTTTTTTTGCTATCTCCCGACCGACTGCGAAGAGATAAACGACTGCAACTCCTCTTTGTAAGTGGCACTGACAGGCAATTTAATGCCGTTAGAAATCTCCACTTCATTCCTATGCATATCAACAATATACTGCAATGCAATCAAATATGAACGATGGATTCTCATAAATTGCGAATCCGGCAAGGTATCGGCCATCAGTTTCAGGCTCATGAAAGTCATCACAGAAGAGCCGTTGACAAAATGAATGCGGATGTACTCACTCATCGCCTCCACATAAAGGATATCGCTGAAAACAACCTTCATGCTTTTGTTATTAGCCCGAATGAAAATAGAATCATCTTTCTGTGGCACAGCGTTTTCCGAAGCAGACGCCCGCCAATCGCAATACTGCTTGACCTTCAGTGCGGCCTTCTGGAAATCCTGATAGCCATACGGTTTGAGCAAATAGTCAATCGCATCAATTCTGAACCCCTCCACCGCATACTCCTCATACGCCGTGGAAAAGACCACCAGCGGCATGGGATTCAGTGATTTAACAAATTGCATACCACTGCAATCCGGCATCTGGATATCCGTAAAAATGGCATCCACACTCTGTGTTTCCAGCACTGCCTTTGCCTCCGATACGGAATGGCACATCGCCACAAGATTCAAAAAGGGGGTCTTCTTTATATAACCGGCCAATTGCTTCAAAGCCAAAGGTTCATCATCAATTGCAATACATGAAATCATAATTCAATGGGGATTCTTAATTCAACAAAATAATCACTGTCGGTCACTTGAGATTCATAAACGTACTTGTTGGCGTACAAAAGGTCCAGCCGTTTCCGCAACGCATCCAATCCCAAGCCCGACTTTTCATCCGAGGGTGTTTCCGAAGGGAACCTGCTATTCCGCACACAGCAAACGACATAGCCATTCTCCACTTTCACACTAATGTGAACAAAGGAGTCATGGTTATAAGACACCCCGTGTTTGAAAGCATTCTCCACCAGATTGATAAACAGCAGCGGCGGGATCATGACAGAAGGAAGTCCCTGGGACAAATCCAGCGTGATATCAACGGCATCAATGTAGCGGCGCCGCATGATTTCCACATAAGTCCGGAGGTACTCCACCTCCTTATGGAGTTCAACCCGTTCGCTGGCAGCATCATGCAGCATATAGCGCATCAGCTTGGAGAGCATCCTCACCGATTCCTGTGCTCCGGGTCCGTCAAATTCAATTTGGGCGTGGATATTATTCAGCGCATTCATCAAAAAATGCGGATTAATTTGATATTTAAGAATTTTCAGTTCTGCCTGACCTTGGAGATATTCGTTTTCTGCCCGTTCCTTGCGCACTTGTGCCATCAAAAAAATCAGATGAATGGCGCAGCAGAATGCAACAGGGATAAGTCCCAGGACAAAAAAGAGCAAACCGTGCTGCACATAAAAGCCCGGGCTTTTGGGGCGCAGGTGGGGCGGGGGCAGGTGTTTCCCGTCTGGAGGAGGTGGCGGAGGTGGCGCAAACTGTTCCCCTGTGGCGTCCTCCCCCCACTGCAACGTGCGGTCGGGCGGCGCAGGGGCCGGATTCATCCTCTCACCGTGGTGATCTTTCTCAATATGGTGTTTTTCTTCCAGTGTAGGAGGAAGATATGGAAAAAGGAACGTCCACACAACCGCAAATACGGCCGCCAAAGCCAATGACCTGACCACTAACCGGACACCAGATTTCACCTTCTCTTTCCTGAGCAAGAAAAACAGGTCCAACAGAATATAAATAATAAACAGCGGACTGAATCTCAACAACTTGGCCCAATCAAGACTCCATTTCTGCGTTTCCACATCCTGATGAAGAAGGATAATCAAAACCACCACCAGACAGACCACCAGGTCAATCAAATAAGCGAAACGCGACAAACCAAGATTCCTTCTTTCCGCCATCAGTGTTTAAAATTATAGGTAATACCCAAAGAATACACATTGGAGGGGTTCTTCACTTGTATTTCATTGTCTGCTCGCAAGAAAAGCCCCACCGCGCTGCCCTGCGAAAACTTGTAGCTCCACCCCAACTCCGTCCGGAAATTGTCAATGAAACAGCGGTTCTTCTGATACAACCGCAAGAAAAACTCCGTAGAGGCATATATTTTCATCGGCTTGGCGAAAAAATTGTACTCCAGTTGAAGCCGGTTTCGCAAATAGGTTTTGGGATTGAATTTATGTTCCGACCGGCTTTCATCATAAAAGGTGGTTTGTACCCGCACACGGTAGCTCAGACGGAACTGGTTGAATTTCTCGGTATAGGTGACAGCAGCAGAAACCCGCCCTCTGTTCTCAAAAAAATCAGACTTGTTGGCCAAAAGGTAGTAGCCCCGCACAGAAATCTTCAGTCTTTTCTTCTTCAAAAAAGAGTAATCCAAACCGGCGCTCAGCTTAAAACGATCAAATGCCATGAAGTTTTGGTCAAAGCGCAACTCCCCTCCCAAATTGAAATCCAACCCCTTGACAATCTTCTTCTCGTAGCCCAATGCAACGATACCGCCGGCCTCATGAGTCTGCGCAAAACCTGCCGCCGGCCGCATCCCTAACAAGGCAGCCCACAAGAGTGCAAGAAGAAACTTGCATTGCCGCATGACTATTTCATAAAATCTTTATGTTTTACCATCGAATTGATGGAGTTCGGATAGTTGGAAAAAGGGGTGTAATAGACTTTCACATAGGCCACATCACGAAGGAAATCAATATGTCCCACCTCCAAGCGAATGATTTCCAGTCCTGTGCGCTCCCGCAAATCCGCCATCAATTCCTCCTCGCGTCCATGCTTGATCAGTTCAATTTTATCATACAGAATGATTTTGGCCTCTAATTTATGATGCACGAAAAAGCCATCAAAAACCCCGACGACAACAATAATCAAAAGATTAATAATCAGTAAATTGATATACCCATGTGACATCGCCAAGCCATTGATGACGGCAATGCCAATGATGACAAAAAGATACGTCATCTCTCGGATGGGCACCATTTCCGTACGATAGCGGATCATGCCGAAAATGGCAAAAAGACCGAGGGCAAAACCCATGCCCAAATTCACATTGTTCAGCAGGAACATCAGCAGGAAAACAGTCACACTGAACAGCATGAACGTGTAGTAATAGTCGGCGCGACGGCTTTTCCTATAATAGAAAAAATGCACGATCACCCAGCATATCAGCAGATTGAAAAAGAAAAGTACACACAAGGACCTCAAACTTTCCATCTGAATAAGCGGAATTCCCAATATGTCGTTGGGAGAAGCCACTTCGGTCAAATTATCAGAAAATTCCCGGGCAATATCCGGATCAAAATTCTCTTGTAAAAATCGAATCATAAAAAAGGGTTAAACTAAAACGATATGGCGAAAACGGACAAAAAGCATTCATATTGCACATTCCCAGCGAAATGCCAAAAAAAATCAGTAGTTGGCATCTTCCGTCGGAATTATGGTTGTAACGCCATTTGAATAGCTGCGTTCAAGCAGTGACTTCAAATAGAGATAGTCGTGCTCACGATTGACAAAATCCAGCTCATGGGTATCCACAATCACCACGGGAATCTGATTCAACCGTTTCAAATAATTAATGTAGGAAGACTGGATATCCTGCAAATAGTCGGCAGTGATATGCCGTTCATAATCCCGACCGCGCTTGGCGATGTTTTTCAAAAGTTGCTCAATGCTGTTATGGAGGTAAAAGATGATTTCAGGTTTGGGGAGATACGAGGAAAGGATATCGTACACGTTGATATACAGATTATATTCATCTGCCTGCAAATTGTTTTTGGAAAAGATGGCACATTTGCCGATGAAATAGTCAGAAATCACCAAATCTGTAAAAAGGTCTCTTTTAGAGAGAAGGGTTTTCAATTGCTGATAGCGATCGGTCAGGAAGGTCATTTCCAGAGGGAAAGCATAATGTTCCGGATCCTTGTAGAACTTGGGAAGGAAGGGGTTGTCCACAAACCTCTCCAAGACCAGCTGGGCGTTCAGTTCCTGAGCTAGTCTTTCAGAGAGGGTGGTCTTTCCCGCCCCGATACATCCTTCTATCGTGATAAAATTATACTTCATTTTCCTGAGATTTTTTGATGTTGAGTTGCTGCAGCATAGACTGGAACGAACGGTCAAAAGGCGTAATAACATGATTGCCAAAAAGTTCCACCAGAAGATCCAAAACAAATGTCCGCTGGTCTATTTGCGGATGCGGGATGGTGAGTTCCTCCGACTGCAATGCCAGATTCCCATACAGCAGAATGTCAATGTCAATGGTACGGTTATGATAGACCGGGTGGCCGGAAGCATCGCGAGTGCTTTTTTCCGTCCTACCCAACTCTCTTTCTATCTGACGCGTAACCTCAAGCAGTTGTTTTGGGGAGAGCTGTGTTTCCATTTCCAGCACTTGGTTCAGGAAGGGGGGGCCATCAAAGCCCCATGCTTCGGTTTCCTTCACTGAGGAACAATGGAGCAGCCGGCCAACACGCTCAGACAGCAGCTCCGCTGCCCTTTCCAGATACCGGGAGCGGTCCGCCCAATTGCTACCCAAAGACAAAACAGCGGTCTGCATTATCAGCGGCGGTTCACCAACGAAATATAATACAACAGGTAAGCCAACGATGCGAGGGCCGCCACCACATAGGTACGTGCCGCCCATCTCAAGGCGTCCTTGGCGTGGTCGTGAGAAACGCCAATGGCGATATTGGAACTCTCCAGCCAAGCGAGGGCCCGGTTGGAAGCGTCATACTCAACCGGAAGCGTGACAAACGCAAAAATGGTGGTCAGCGCGAACAGGGCGATACCAATTATGGCGACATGATAGCCCCACGCAGATTCGCTGAACGACATCAGCAGCAGTCCAGCCAAAATGACCCAAGTAGAGAATCGTCCGCCGATATTGACCACAGGCACCATGGCGGAGCGAAGCATGAGCCAATGGTAGGCTTCCGAGTGCTGGACAGCATGGCCACACTCATGTGCAGCAACGGCGGCGGCAGCCACATTGCTCCCTTCATACACCCCCTTGCTGAGGTTCAATGTCTTGTTAAGCGGATTGTAGTGATCTGTCAGCACTCCATTGATACAGGTGACCTTCACATCAGAAATCCCATTCTCACGCAGCATTTTCTCCGCTATTTCACGTCCGGTCAGGCCGGAAGGTAGAAATTCCTTGGAATATTTTTCAACCCTGTTTGTGAGTTTCTGCTGAACCACAACACTCAGAATCAAAAAGCCTAAAAAGATAATCCAATACATACAAAACTATTTTTAAATTAGTAAGTTACAACAAAAACCTCCTGTGCTTTCATCTTTTTGATTTCCTTGGACTCAAATTTTCCGAAAAGTCCCTTGGATTTAGCTTCCAGCCGTCCGATCAAGGAGAGGCGCACTTGGAAATACTGGGTAGTCTTTGATGGCACCGGGCCGATGAACTCGCCCCCGACATAAATATCCAGGGCGACGCCTTTGGTGTTTTCCACCACCAAGGTATAGGTCACTTCCGTACCCACCAGCTTCTTGGCCAGATTCTGGGCCACCTGGATCACCGTATCCAGTTCGCTCAAAACGGAAATCTCGCGGGCAGTGGCCAGCACCGTGGCTTTCTCCACGTCAATCAAACGAGCCTGAATATAAAACTGGTCCTTGAATTTGGTGACATCCGTAACACACACCAAGTCCACACCGAACTGGCGTCCCAGTTCGCAAATCTGGCTGTCGTCCACACTGCCCCCTCGCTGATAGGCCTGCTCCTGCGAGATGCCGGAGAGGAACTCTGCGGTACGTTCAATGGCGCTGTAACCTTCCGTAGCAACGAAAGCCGCCACCACTTCACTTCCAATCACCTTTCTTGTTTCAATGGGAACATCATTGGTTGAAGTGACATAAACAGCCACTTTCGTTTGTGCCATCAACGCAATCGGCAGAATCAGGCACAGGGCCAAAAAAATTTTTCTCATAAAGCAAAATTCAAAATAAAAACAATCTTTCCTATAACGGTTAAAAACGTGCAAAAGTACAACAAAGAATCAAAAAAAAAGTTCATCCCAGAAAAAAAAGTACACCTCTTCCAAAATTGCCGCACCTCAAAAGCGGACATCCAATCCGAAGTGGATTTTTCCTGTCTTGAAAGAAAGGGGACTGTCCTTTTTCTGGCCGAGTGCATAGCTCAAATAGAGATTGCCTGCACGGGTATGGAAAGTGACACCCAGCCCGAACCCAAACGGGATATCCGTATAGCAACTATCTGATACTCTGCATTCATACAAAGCTGTATTAAAGAAAACATTAATATATGAAAGCGGAGCGAACCGAAAGCGGAATTCAGTTTGAGCCATCAGGTAGGAGGAGGCATAGATCGACATTTCATCAAAGCCCTGAAGAGTGGAGGTTCCCCCGATACGGAACAACTCATTATAGAGGAACTGCCTGCCCAACAAGGTGGCAGCAGAGAGGCACCCCACCCACCCCCAACGGCGGCGAATCGGCACATAACCGGCAATCCGCCCCGAAATACGGTAGCGAGACGTCTTCATTTCCACACCTTCATACCAAGAATCTGGCACCTGCGCATTACGCAACACGGCACGGGTACCCGCAGAGAAATCCGCCTGGAGCTGCCAGCCTTTCCAAGGCTGGATGGCATTGTCCAGATGAACATAATTCAACTTGACACCATACATTGTCCGGCGATAGTCGCAGCTTGCGGTATCCCCCGGAAGCCACTGCAAAGGGGCGAAATCCAGCACTGTGGAAGTGGCGTAGTCAAAATAGAGATGGAGCGAGCTGCTGCCGTCAAAGGCGTACTGGAGCGAAGCCCAGTAGTTCATGTTCAAATAGGTGGTGTCCTTTTTGTCCAACAAAAACGATCCGGCCACTCCCAAAGGGGTGCGGAAAAGGCAGGGGAAATCCGCTGCAACGCGCAAATATTGGGAGAAACGCTCCGGGCTCTGCCATTTTATAGAAAAGCTCTCCCCTATTTTGAAAATATTCTGCAAATTGAGATTCACCTCTCCCGTGACCATCAGTTTTCCCGTGCGCTCGCTGACGGGCACAAAACCAATGTATCCGTCGAACTGGTTCACACGCTGCCGGTCCAGAAAAAGGTACAGGAAAGCCTTGTCATTCACAAACTCAATACCCGGTTCCCGGACAATCGAGACAAAGGGGAGTTTTTGCAGCTTGGCAGTCATCTGGCTGACGGTTCTCTCCACGTATTTTTTCCCCGGCCTCCAACCCAGATATGGCTTCAAAAATCCTGGCCGCACTTTGGCACTGCCTGACAGAATTAACGAGTCAAAGGTTACATACTCATGGGTGGATACCTCCAAAGAAGCAATTGTATCTTTTTCAAAATCAACATTTTCCAAATTGACAGAGGCAAAAGGGAAACCGTGATTTTCATAATACGACAGCAAGGCCTCCGCGAGTTCCGGATAATCCTTATACCGAAAGGTGCCGTTTTTCACGAGACGGGTAGCGCTTCCCTGCACTCGTGGGAGCACCGTGTCAGGCACGGCAACCACCCTTCCGTCGTAGCACTCTCCGAGAAAGACAAAAACCTGAAAGCCGTCAGAATTTTCACCCACTGAATCCACTGAAAAAGAGAGATATCCACGACTTTGATAAAAACGGGACAGCCGGTCCAGTTGGGTGGCCAGCTGGGCGGAATCGCGCACCCTCTTCTGCACGCCAGAACCCCGATGCGGCATCCATGCGGAATCACCACACACAAAAGAGAGCTTTTTCTGTGCGAGTGAAGCGCTACAGAGCAGTAACCAAAGCCCTAGGAATATTATTATTTTTTTGATATACAAATAATTATAAAAATCGGTAAAAAAAACGAACCGCTTATATAACTAATTTATATTTTAATTATTTTTGCAAACTTAAAAAAAAGAAAGAACATGAAACGTATAGCCATTATTTTCAGCGTATTTGTGGTTCTCGCCGCGGTAACTTGTGCGTGTTCCACCCATGAAAAATGTCCTGCATACGGTCACTACACAGAAGTGGCTCCCACGGGTGACGATGCAATAGCACAAAAATAACTCTTTAATGAGCAAAAGACATCTCGTCCTACTCTTTTTTTTCCTTCCTTTTTATTCCCTTTGCCAAGATGTGGGCGAGGTGGAGTATAAGAAAATCATTGTGAAAGAGTGGAGTGTAGATGTTTTTTTGAATACGCATGGCGGGGGGATTGGCTTCCAGCAAGGCCGCACGCCCAATTACAACGACAAGCATTTCTGGGAACTTGAGTTCATGTACAACGCTCATTACAAAGCGGTACGGGCGCGCAATCCCTATTTTCCGGACGCAAGGGCTTTTGCATACGGCAAATTGTGTGACCTGTTTTTCCTGCATGGGGGCTATGGTTACCAGCGCACCATCCATCAAAAGCCTTACTGGGGCGGGGTGCGGATCCGATACACGCTCTCAGGGGGATTCTCGTTAGGATTAGCCATGCCTGTTTACCTCAATATAGCGGAATATGCCAACAACGGACTGATGGACGGCTACACCGTGGAGCGTTACGACCCTGAGATCCACAACATTGGGGACATCATTGGCCGGGCCGGTTTTTTCCGTGGCATCGGGCAGACCTCCCTCCGACCGGGTTTTTACTTCAAAACCGGTCTCAATTTTGACTTCAGCAAGGATGACTATACCATCCATGCGCTGGAAATCGGCGGCAGCATTGACATGGTATTCCCATTTGTGCAACAGATGGCATACAACAAGGCCAAGCCGTTCCACCTCTGCGCATATATTGCCTATCATTTTGGAAAACGAAAAGGAAATTACGAATAACCATGCTAAAGATCATATTAGCCGCCATACCGATTGGACTCGCGATTTCCGTTTCTCCGGGAGCCGCGCTCTTTGGGATCATCCAGACAAGTTTGTCCAAGGGATTCAAATCGGGGATTTTCTTTGCCTTGGGAATTTCCATCAGTGATATGCTATTTATCGCCCTCTGTATCTGGGGATTTTCCAGTCTCATTGACAACCCGCTTGCCCTCACCATCTTCGGACTGGTCAGCGGGGCGCTGCTTATCTCCTACGGGGTCATCACCTTCCTGAACCAGCGGGACAAAGTCACTGACCGGCAGAAGCAACAGGTGGCGGACCGAATGCAGAAAATGGAAAACACCCTGTCCAATGTCACTCCCCCGTTGCTTCAAAAAGAGCGCACCAGCATTTTCAAACCCATGTTCAAAGGATTCCTCTTCAATTTTGTGAACCCCTGCGCCTGGATCCTTTGGATCGGCATACTCCCCATCACGGCTACCTACGACATCCGCGAGCAGATTGTCTTTTTCGCAAGCATCCTCATCTCCATATTCAGCATTGACCTGCTGAAAAGCTATTTCGCAGGGAAAATCAAGAACATCATCAAACCCAAGGTCTTCTATGTCATTGACAGGCTCATCGGCATCATCTTCTGCATCCTGGGCATTTTCATGATTGTGAAGATGTGCATCCTGTCGGCATAAGACCTAATTCTCACTGACAGAGGTTTCTGCAGCTTCAATGATTTCAACAAAATCCGCACTCTTGAGGGAGGCGCCGCCTATCAGTCCGCCATCTACATCTGGGGAAGAAAAGAGTTCCAGCGCATTTTTGGCATTGCAGCTTCCACCATATAAAATATAGGTATTGTACGCCATTTCCGACCCATATTTCTTTTCCACCAGACCACGGATGAAAGCGTGCATTTCCGAAGCCTGTGCCGGTGTGGCCGTCTCCCCTGTGCCAATAGCCCATACCGGTTCGTAGGCGATGACCACATGCTCGAAATCGTTCTTGGCCAAATGAAACAGGGATTCCTTCACCTGCTTTTCCACCACCTCAAAATGGCGTCCCGCTTTCCTGTCCTCAAGCTGTTCACCGCAGCACACCACGGGAATCAAATCCTCGGCAATCAACTTGTCCACCTTGCGCGCCACGACCTCATTGGATTCATTGAAAAGCTTTCTCCTTTCTGAATGACCCACGATGCAGAAATTCACCCCAAGGGAGGCTAACATGGCGGCAGAAACCTCTCCTGTATAGGCGCCGTTATCATACTGGCTGCAGTTCTGTGCACCAGCATAAAAATTGGACTCGTCAGCCAGGTCAGTCACCAACTCCAGGAAAGGGAACGGCGGACAGATGGCCACTTCTGTTTTCAAATTAAAATTTTCAATTGCTTCCTGAATCGAAGTGGCCAGATCTTCGGCGGCCCCGAAATCAAGATTCATTTTCCAATTACCAATGACTAACTTTGTTTTCATATTTGATTTATTGTTTTTTCTCAGGAGTGAAAATATACTGGATACAGAGCACCAACACAGTGGTAAACAATGTATTGAGTAAAATGCTGATCAGGGAGATGAAAAAGCCCTGGAACGAAAACACCTCCAGCATGGTCACAAAAAGCTGGTGAATGAATACCAGGATCACAGTGTACACAACCATAAACTTCAAATCCTTCTTGCCAGGCACAGGAACGCCCTTATAGTCTCCTTTCTTATTGATTTCCAATAATTTCATTACGTATGGACGAAGAGCGACCAGCATCAGTGAAGCGGAAGCGTGAACCCCAAAAGTCTGGATGAAGGCATCTACAAAGAAACCGGCGGCAAAAGCGATGATATACTGCACCGATTTCGGCACATTGAGTGGCAGCAACAGAATGGCCAGCACATAGATATTGGGGTTGATGTAGCCATACAGAACGACATGGTTGCACACCAGCACCTGCAGCAGCAAGAGCAGTATGAACCGCAAGACCTGTTTCACTACCGGGTTATTCATTTTCCATCTTGGATTTTAAGGTTTCCATTTCATCTTTGTAAAGATTTCTCACCAGATAAACCGTGTTAATATGGTTGAAATCGGTGGCCAGGTGCAGCTTGAGCGTAAGGAAGCTGCTGCTTGCCGACTTGCTTTTCTCTGTAATGACCCCCAAAAGAATGTTAGAGGGGAAAATATCAGAGTATCCGCTGGTGAAAACGCTGTCCCCGACATGGATATCCATGTGTTCGGGAATATCTTCCAAAAAGGCGGAGGTAGGGTCGCCAAACTCCCAAGAAACTGTCCCCAGCTGATTGGATGGCAATACTTTGGCACTAATCTTGCTGTTGGGATGAAGAAGAGAAGTCACCTTGGCAAAATGGGGAGTCACATCGGTGACCACGCCCACCACCCCTTGCGAGGAGATCACTGCCATATCGGTGACCACCCCATCCTCCGACCCTTTATCAATCATCAGATAGTTGTAGTGGTGGTGGATGGTATTATAAACCACATTGGCATACGAGTAATCGTACAACCTGACTCGGCGTATTTGGTTACGCAAGGTGTCAACCTGTTCCTGATAGGCCGTAGAGAGCGAGTCCGAGCTCACCAGAAAATTGGCCTCCTGACTGCGCATCAGTTCAAGGTTCTGTTTAACAAGCCCTTCATTTTCCAAACTGAAGTTAAAATGCCTGACCCACTTGTAGCAGAATTCATTGATGGGTGTGGTAACCACCTGCGTGGCACGGGCCAGGGCAAAGCGAGGATAATTCATGGAATGATACAGCATAACCATGGCCAGCACCTGCAGCGTGACGAACAGCAGGACATGAAAATACCGCCGGATAAATGCAAGCAGGTTACCCATACCAAGGAGACGAAACGATTAATGGGAAACCGGGGTGAATTGTTTGACAAACCGGAGGTCATTCTCAAAATAGAGGCGGATATCATTGGTGCGGTACTTGAGCATGGTCATTCTTTCTATACCGAGCCCGAAGGCAAATCCGGAATAGACCGAGCTGTCGATGCCGCAGTTTTCCAGCACATTGGGGTCCACCATGCCACAGCCGAGGATTTCCACCCAGCCGGTATGTTTGCACAGGGCGCAGCCTTTTCCCCCGCAGAGGTTGCAGGAGACATCCATTTCGGCCGAGGGTTCCGTGAACGGGAAATAGGAAGGGCGAAGGCGGATGCGGGTCTGCTCTCCGAACATCTCTTTGGCGAAATACATCAGGGTCTGCTTCATATCAGCGAAAGAGACATTCTTGTCGATATAAAGTCCCTCCATCTGGTGGAAGATGCAATGGGCGCGCGAAGTGATGGCCTCATTGCGGAACACACGCCCCGGGCAGATGACGCGGATGGGGGGCTGGTGCCGCTCCATAGTGCGCACTTGCAGGGTGGAGGTATGGGTACGCAACGCCACATCGGGCTTCTGGTCAATGAAGAACGTGTCCTGCATGTCGCGGGCGGGATGTTCTTCCGGGAAGTTCAATGCGGTAAAGATATGCCAGTCGTCCTCAATGTCAGGGCCCGACACAGTGGAAAAGCCTATCTTCTCAAAAATGCTGCACACATTATCCATCATAAGGGAGATGGGATGCCGGGAGCCCAGTTCAACCATTGAGGCGGGGCGGGTCACATCCGTCTGACTATTGGAGGTGGGCGCAACGGATTCCAGTCTCTCGCGTTGTTCCTCAAAAAAGGCCTGAGCGCGCCGTTTCAGCTGGTTCACCCGCTGTCCGAAGTCCTTGCGTTCCTCTGCTGGCACATTCTTGATTTCCCCCAACAGGGTCTGGAGTTCGCTCTTCTTGCTCAAGAACTGGAGGCGGAAACGCTCCAGATCCTCAGCGACAGACACTTTAAAGTTTTCTATTTCAGCACTGATATTATCTATTGATTTCATACTGATTCTGGATTTCGACATTCAATTATTCAACAACAGAAGCGGAAATGATTTTCACATCCTTCAAAGGTCTGTCGTTCGCGTCCTTCTGCTTGGCTGCAATCTTGTCCACAACATCCATGCCCTCGGTCACCTCTCCGAACACCGTATACTGCATATCAAGGAACGGAGCGCCACCGATGGTTTTATACACCTCTTTCTGTTCATCTGTGAACTGGATTCTCATCTGGTAAGAGATCTGCTGCAGGTAGTTTTCATCAAACTTTTTACCATCAACAATATAGAACTGGGAACCGGAGGAAGCCTTGGTCGGGTTCATCTGGTCACCCATGCGTGCGGCAGCGACAGCCCCGCGCTTATGATAGTTCTCCGGGCGGAATTCTGCCGGAATGGTATAACCCGGGCCTCCAGAACCGAGCTGCTTGCCCGACGGGGCATTCTTGGATTCCGGATCCCCCGTCTGAATCATAAAACCCTGAATGATACGATGGAACAGAATATCGGTGTAAAAACCCTCTCCCACCAACTTGAGGAAATTCTCCTTGTGTTTCGGAGTGTTGTCATACAAAGCGATGGTGATGTCACCCTCGCTGGTCTTAAAAATTACTTTGGTCAATTTATCCATATCGCGTGTTACATTTTGATCCTGGCTTTGAACATCCGCTTGCTCCTGGCTTTTCTCGGATGGCTTCACAGACTTACTCCCTGCAGAATCCTTGGAGGAACTGCAAGCGGTACAAAACAGACAGAGGCACACCGCTGTCATAAGATGAATTTTCTTCATAATAAAATGTTTTTCAATTATTTAAATTAAAAAAATAGAAACACTATAAAGCGTGCAAATTTACAAGAACTTTCTGAAATTTCCAGCACGCAATCCGATTTTTCCAGTTTTTTCCTAAAACACTAATCTTTAATTAGATGCAATTCCGTGATGGCGCCCAATTCCGCCACAATCAGAGGGAAACCGCATTGGCTGCTGACCTGCTTCTCCAACAACAGCGGCTCATTCCACGCATGAAAAGCCAAAACGTACTTGGAATGATGCACCGTGACCACCTGCGCAGCGTGCAAATCATCCGCTTCCTGACCCAACTGCTCCGGAAGAGTGTGGATGTATTTCCACTGCTCATTATACTGTCCGTTTTCCAGAATGGCCAGGTCAATTTTTGAAAAACGCTCGCCAATTTCCTTGAAATGTGGTCCGTAGCCGCCATCTCCCGAAGCGAATATGTTGCCGCACGGGGTCTCCAACATGAAAGACGCCCACAACGTGTTGTTGCGCTTCAAAGCACGTCCTGAAAAATGCTGCGAGGGAAGGCAATGGACACGGCCCCATTCCCCCTCCAACGGCAAAGACTCTCCCCAGTCCATTTCCATCAGGCATTGGGAATCCCAACCCCAAGATTCAAAATGGGAACCGACCCCCAACGGACACACCAAATGGCGCACCCTCCCTTTCAAACGCTGGACCGTCTCATAATCCAGATGATCATAATGATCATGTGTAATCACAAGATAATCAATATTTTCAGGCATATCCTCCGGCGCATAACGGTCTGTTCCCCTAAACGGTTTGTTGAGAAACTTGAACGGAGCAGCGGCACAGAATACCGGATCAAAAAGGAAGGTGACTCCATGCAAAGAGAGCAAGTAGGAGGAGTGTCCGAACCAGACATAGAAATCCCTCTCTGAAGGAAGGTGTTTCAAGTCCTCAAATGCCATGGGAAGAGGTTGTGACGGCGTAACCGAACCCTTTCGGGAAAAGAGGAACTTCCACAAAACGCCAATGAATTTTCGGTGACTCCCTTTGGGAAGGACATTTTGCATCTTATTATGGAACTGACCATTGCGAAAATTTTTAGACCTCTGGCATCTTTTCAGGCGGTCTCCGGAAGGATACTGGCCGAATTGCGGCAGACGGAGAATCAACGGAGAAAAAAGGGTGAACAGAATGAGGAGCACCAGAAGGATAGCCAAGGTCATCAAAACAATTGCGGTAATCAGCATAATAGTACGGTTAAAGGGTCTTCACTGGCTACAGGCGGGAAGAACGGTTCAACAAAATCAGGTCGGCAGTCACCAAAGCGGCCATGGCCTCTACCACGGGGAGCACGCGGGGCACCACAGACACATCGTTTCTGGCATTTCCACAGTAAGAAACAACATTTCCCTCATAATCAATAGTTTCCTGAGGGATTCTTACGGTAGGAATAGGTTTGAAGGCCACTCGGAAGGTGATGTCCTGTCCGTTGGAAATGCCTGCCTGCACGCCACCGTCATGGTTGGTACGGAAGGAAAAATCCGGATACTGCCGGTCGTTGTACTCGTAGCCGCAGCTGTCGGCTGCACGGAACCCCTCCCCTATTTCAAAACCCTTGCAAGCGGGGATGGAGAGCATGGCGGCGGCCAAACGAGCATCAAAGCCATGATACGAAGGCTCACCCAAACCGGCAGGAGCGCCATGGATACAGCCTTGCACAAGCGCTCCGCCAGTGTCGCCCTCACGGGAAATCTGGGCAACGGACAGTGTATGGGCTTCAATACGGATACCGCAAGTGGCCAATAACAGTTTTGCCACCGCGCCACCCACCACACGGTTCACTGTCTGGCGTGCCGAGCTTCTTCCTCCCTGCTCATTGCAGTGGTGTCCATACTTTTCACGCAGCACAAAAGAGGCGTGCGAGGGTTTCAGTATGTTGTTGGTTTCCAGATTGGGCCGCCCATCACGGTTTGAGATGATAAAAGCGATGGGGGCACCCGTGCTTACACCTTCGTAAATCCCTGACACAAAATCAACTCTATCTTCTTCTAAACGGTCTGTGACAAGCGGGCCGCCCGAAACAGGAGCGCGGCGGTCCAATTCCGACTGTACAAAAGCCATGTCTATCGCAAGTCCTGCGGGGCAACCATCAATGATTCCTCCCATGGAAGGCCCGTGCGTATCACCAAAGTCGGTCAATCGGAAAAGTTGTCCAAAACTGTTCATACTGTTCTCATTTTTCAGGCCCTGACTGGCCATCCACATCCGGGGATAATCCAGACTCCTCCTCCCGCACGCGGACCACAGGCATAGTGAAAATGTCCCTGACCTCGTCCGGACGGTAAATCCTGAGCCATCGGAAGTTTTTCAGCCGGCGGTCTTGCGAGTCCAGCTCCTGGTCAGGATACAGCTTCCCATCCGGCGCATTATAAAAAGAAATATATTGAATCTCATTATTATCCAGAGTGATTGCCATTTCACTGGTCATCACAGAGTTCACCCCGATCAAACTGCTGTCCTCCTCCTGCACAAAATACAGGCACTCGGCATTGCCCATCACCTCCACCTTGGAGAGTTTCCTGTCATGGATATATCCCATGATATTCAATCCTTTCACCTGATTGAATTCTGTCTCATCATAAAGCGACGAAGCCACAAAAGCAGACCTGCGCAGATGGACATGCACGTTGAGGGAGTCCACAATATGAAAACGTATGGTATCTGCCGTCAGCTGGTTTTCGCCAGACCACACCACCGGATTGAAGTACATGGTTATCAGGGAATCCTCCACATGGTAGGTCATGGAATCGCAGGCTCCCTGCATATCCTGACGGAAAAACTTCACATGGTTGTAGGCGAACAGCTGCTGAGGGTGCTGTGTTGAATCAAAAACCACATAAAGCGTATCGGCGTGCAGGAAAAGCGAGTCATCCTTGTCAACCAGAATAAGCAGACTGCTGTCGGTCACGATGGCATAATCCTCATCTTTGTACTCCAGATAGTGTCCCTGAACAATGAAATTCTTAACAGAATCCTCCAGACGGACGTTATACCAGCCCTGTCCGAAACCACTGTTGTTTTCAAAATAGAGACTGTCGCCGGAGAGCTCCTGCTCACGGTTATGCAGTTCCGCATTGCCGACCAAGAGGACGATCTCCTGCTGTGTGTCATACCAGCCACCATCGGTAAAAGCCTCGCTCTCATCGGAAAACATGTGTGTGCGGGAGGTAAAATAGATGACTTCGGTCTGTGTATTAAACGAGGCATTGTCGCAGTCCCCCGTATAGGTTTCATTGACAAAATGCACAGAGTCTCGCAGATATGCCATTTTTTCCTGTGTATAATAGTACCCCAGGTGACTGGTCAGCACATTGGAATCGCTCACCATCCGTCCACCGACGAGGTAATAGCCCATCTCTTCATCCAAGTCATACGTCATGCTGTCGGTATAAAGGGCGGCGCTTTTATCCACCAGACGCACTTTGCGTGAAATGGATACCGTGCGGGCCTCGCCATCATAAAACACACGCTGTCCGTACAGGGTCACCGAGTCGTTGATTTGAACGCGTACCGGATTCCCGTATGCAATCAGGCGGTTTTCATTGCGGTAATGCTCGGCACGGCTGCAGTAGCCGATGGTTTTGCCATGGCGGAAGACCACATTGCCGGTGTATTGCTCCACGCCAGGCAAAAGATCCTCGTCATACTCCAAGAGATCCGCCTGGAAATATATCTTTTTCCCCTGCGACATTCCCGGGACAGGGCTGAGCAGGGCTATGACAAGAAACACGAGAAGCAATTTGACACCGCGCATGTTCATTCAAAGGATAGTTCATCGGATTCTCGGTCTTGGGGAACCCCGTCAATGGCAACAATCCTGTCTTCATGGAAAGTGACGGTTCGCACCACATTCCCCTCATAGTCGTATTCCTTTTCATCCCCCTCCTTGTGATTTTTCTCATACAGGGTTTCCTTGTAGAGCTCGCCGTTCTTATATGTTTTTTTCACCCCAGTTCCATTTTGGAATTGGCCGGTGCCCACCACCATCTCGTTTTCGTCGTAATAAATCCACTTCCCCTCCATCATGCCATTTTTATAGCCACCCTCGCACTGCAAAGTGTTTTTGGAGTGCCAGGTCCTGTAGGGGCCGTTGGCCAAGCCGTTCGCGTAGGTGATTTCGGCTGTTTTGTAACCCATATTGTCATAAAAAGACTGAACGCCGTCCAGCAGGTCATTTTTGAAAAAACATTCCATTTCGCGATAGCCTGTGGGAGAATAGGCGCGCTGTCTTCCTTCCTTCTTTCCCGCCTTCATCTCCACATCGGAAATGATGGTCCCGTCCGAATTGTAAAATTCCGACACGCCCTCTTCCAAATCATTTTTATAATGAATCACGGAGCGGAGATTTCCATTGGGATAATAGTACGTGGCGGTTCCATTTTTCTTTCCGCCCTTGTATTCCACGCGGGAAAGCACCGTGCCATTTTCATCCACCTCCTCTTTGACTGTGGTCCGGCAAGAGGCGAACAGCAATCCCCCAACAGAGAGGATGCCTGCCATAACTATGATCATTCGGAAGTTTTTCATGCCTCTTCAGTTTCTTCGGTTTTATTTTCAATAGTGCGGGGTTCCTCCGAGATTGCCAAGCGCTGCTTGTCCGCCTTCTTGTTCTTGCGCCATGCGCCGAAATCAGCAAAAAGGCTGTAGAGTATGGGGATAAGAATCAGGGTGACCAGAGTGGAAACCGAGAGACCCCAGGCCACCGTCATACCGAGGGCGTTCCACATTTCGGCGCCTTCCCCCTTGCCCACTGCCATCGGAATCATACCCAGCACCGTGGTAAGGGTGGTCATGAGGATGGGGCGCAGACGGGACTTGCCGGCGGTCACCACGGCATCATGGATGGCCATGCCCCTTTCACGACAAAGGATGGTGTAGTCTATCAGCACGATACCGTTTTTCACCACAATACCGATCAGCATCAGCAAACCCACGAGGGCCATCACGCCGAGCGGGATGCCTGTAAGCGCCAGCCCGATAAACACGCCGGTGAAGGCGAACGGAATAGAGAACATGATGACAAACGGGTAGGTAAACGATTCAAACTGGGAGGCCATCACAATATAAACCAGCAATACAATCAGAACCATCAGCGTGATCATGTCGGCGAAAGATTCCTGCTGGTCTTCCCATGCGCCGCCGATATTATAGGTCATTTCGGCAGGGAAATCCATGGCATCCAGCTGTTGCTGAGCGCCTTCCACCACTTCACTCAACACGCCGTCCTTACCTACCACGCAGGACACCTTGACCATACGCTCACGGTTCTTGCGCTCAATGGTGGGCGGGGTGAACTCCTCCTCCACGGTGGCCAGTTCCTTGAGGCGGATGCCATTGCCACCCGTCACAGGATAGACCAAAATATTCTCAATGTCATCAATGCTCTGGCGACGGTCCTGCCTGTTGCGGACACGGATGTTGTACTCATCGCCATCCTCACGATAATAGGATGCCGTGCTCCCATTGAAGCTATTGCGGACATACATGGCGGCGGTGGTCAAATTCAGTCCGTGCTCCGCCAGCTTCTTGCGGTCAAAATTGACATGGAGCTCCGGAATATATTCCGTACGGCTAATGTTGACCTCCGAGCATCCTTTCACACCGCGCATCCGCTGCGCCAAATCGGCAGCCACACGGTCAGACATCTCAAAGTCGTAGCCGTACAGCTCAATGTCCACCGTAGTCTGTCCTCCCATGCCACCGCTACCAACCGTCACATTGTACTTATAAAGCTCCGGATAGCCGTTCAAATCCTCACGCACCTGATCGGCAATCTGAGTGATAGAGCGTTTTCTTTCCGTTTTGTTTTTAAAACGCATGTTAAATTTCACGATGTTAGAGCCTGTCTCCGACATGATGCCGAAGGTATTGTCCTCATCGGGCTGTCCCACCGAGAAGTTGCACATCAGCAATTCCGGATAATCCTGTTTCATGTGTTCCGCGAAACGCAAGCCGAAATCGCGGGAGGTCTCCATGCGGGTGCCCACCGGCAACTTCACCGTGGCCGACAGACGACCCATATCCTGTGTGGGGAAGAACTCCGTGGGGATGATTTTAATCAGGGCAGCACTGCCCGAGAAGATGATCACGGCCAATATCACCACAATGAGGCGATGACTGACACACCAGCCCAAAAATCTGCTGTACACACGGTCAAGAGCATCCAAAAACTTCTCAATGGGCTTGTAAATAGCACCAAACACCCTGCCCCTGCTGGGATTGCTCTTCAACATGACAGAGCAGAGCATCGGGGTGAGAGACAAAGCCGCCAGCGTGGACACCGAACAGACGATAGCCACAATCCAACCCAGCTGCTTGAACAGAATACCCGCTTGCCCTTCCAAGAAAGTGAGGGGCACAAACACAGCCAACAGCACCAAAGTGGTGGCAATAACAGAGAGAGACACCTCGCTGGTGGCGAACACCGCAGCCGCCTTGGGCCTGGTCCCTCGCTCAATGTGCGTGGTCACATTCTCAAGAACCACAATGGCATCATCCACCACCATACCAATAGCGATACTCAAAGAAGACAAGGATATGATGTTCAATGAACTGCCTGTCAAACGCAAGTAAATAAAAGCGGCCACCAGAGATACCGGAATCACAATGGCGACAATGAAAGTGGCGCGCCACCTGCCCAAAAAGATCAGCACGACGATAACGACCAGAATCAAAATGATGTAGATCGTCTCTTTCAAACTGTCAATGGTATTCTCAATACTTTCAGAAGTGTTGGCGATGATACCCAGTTCCACATCTGACGGAAGTTTCTTCTGCAGTTCCGGCAGCAGGTCCATCACCTTGTTGGAGATGTCCACGGAGTTGGCGCCGGACTGCTTCTGCACAATGATCATCGCCCCCCGGTTCCCGTTGTTGTACACCTCCTGCATTCTTTCCTGCACGGTATCCACCACATGGGCCACATCCCGCAGATACACGCTCTTGGTAGTGCCATCGCCGGCCACCACAATGTCGTTGAGCTGGGAGGCATCTGCGAACTCCCCTTGCACACGTATGGAGTACGTCTCCGAACCGATGTCAACGGAACCGATGGGAAGGTTCTTGTTCTCCGCACCGATCTTGGCGGAGATTGTGGAGATGCTCAAATTGTACTCATCCAGCTTGTCCGGATCGCAATAGACAGCCACTTCACGCTGCGGTGCACCGGAAATAGAGACGGTACCCACGCCCTTGATACGGCTGATCGGCTGTGCCACACGCTCATCCAGAATCTTGTACAAGGCGTTGGTGCTCGGCCCTGACTTCACTGACAACATCAGGATGGGAATATCATCCATACTAAACTTGAACAGGAAAGGCAGCTTACAGCCATCGGGCAACGACGAGTTCATCATGTCCAACTTGTCGCGCACATCATTGGTGGCTTTTTCAATATCAATTCCATACTCAAACTCCAAAGTGACAATGGAATAATTCTCCTTGGACTGGGAAGTCAACTCCTTCAAGTCCTCCACGCTGTTCAACACATTTTCAATGGGCTTGGTGACGTTGTTCTCAATATCGGCCGCACTGGCTCCCGCATACACCGTAAACACCATGATATGGTTGGAACCCATATCCGGAAAGAGGTCTATCGGAAGTTTCATGACGGAAAAAACACCAAGAATGGCAATGGCCACGTACACCAGCGCGGTCATGATCGGCTTTCTAACAGAGGATTGGTATAAACTCATACTGTCTTTACTATAAATTCATGCTTTGACAAACAAAGCAAACACGTTTTTTCAACATTTGTTTTATCTTGAATGAAAAAAACAAGAAATTAATTTATAACATATTTATATTCAAATATTTGATTCCAGATAAAACAAACGGCAATATTACAAGAAAAAAATGAAAGAGAGGCGTTTGAAGGAAAAAAATGCTTTCCTTGAATTTGGTCGCCAACTTTTAAGATTTTCTTGTACTTTTGCACTTTAAAAATTTGAGCAACAAAATCTTACTAAAGTGCAAAATATCAGAAATATAGCCATTATCGCGCACGTTGACCACGGCAAAACCACGCTGGTTGACCGTTTTCTTTACCAGAGCAACCTGTTCCGCAAGGACCAGCAGACCCAAGAGCTGCTGCTTGACAACAACGATTTGGAACGGGAACGTGGCATCACCATTCTTTCCAAGAATGTTTCCGTACGATATAAGGATTACAAAATCAACATCATTGACACTCCCGGCCACAGCGATTTCGGTGGCGAGGTGGAGCGTGTACTCAACATGGCCGACGGCGTGCTGCTGATTGTGGACGCACTGGAAGGCCCGATGCCCCAGACCCGTTTCGTGTGCCAGAAGGCCATTGAAATGGGGCTCAAGCCCATTGTGGTCATCAACAAGGTGGACAAGCCCAACTGCAACCCCGAGCTGGCACAGGAGGCCGTCTTTGAACTGATGTTCAACCTGGGAGCCACCGACGACCAGCTGGACTTCCCCACCGTCTATGGCTCCGCCAAACAGGGCTGGATGGGCCCCGACTGGAAAACGCCCACCAAGGACATCAGCTATCTTTTGGACAAAATCATCGAGGTGATTCCCGCACCGAAGGTGGAAGAAGGAAGCCTGCAGCTGATGATCTCCTCGCTGGACTACTCTTCATACGTGGGACGTATCGCCATCGGCAAACTCAAACGCGGCACCTTGGAATGGGGCCAGAACGTCAGCCTGGTCAAGCGCGACGGCACCATGATGCACTCCAAAATCAAGGAGCTCTATGTTTTTGAAGGACTGGGAAAAGAGAAGATGAAACAGACCATCTATCCGGGTGAAATCTGTGCCATTCTCGGACTGGACAACTTTGACATTGGGGACACCATCGCCGACTTTGAGAATCCGGAGCCACTGCCTCCCATCAAAGTGGACGAACCCACCATGAGCATGTTGTTCACCATCAACAACTCCCCCTTCTTCGGAAAAGAGGGCAAATACGTCACTTCCAGACACTTGCGCGACAGACTTTTCCACGAATTGGAGAAGAATCTGGCCCTGCGGGTGGAGGAAACCGACTCTCCCGACCGCTTGAACGTCTATGGACGCGGGGTACTTCATCTCTCCGTGCTGATTGAGACCATGCGCCGGGAGGGGTATGAGCTCCAAGTGGGCCAGCCCCAAGTGATCATTAAGGAGATTGACGGACAGAAATGCGAGCCGGTGGAGCAGCTCACCGTACTGGTGCCGGAAGAGTTCTCCAGCCGCGTGATCGACTATGTTTCCCGCAGAAAAGGGAACCTGACCTCCATGGACACCATTGGCGACCGCATCCACCTCAATTTCGAGATTCCCTCCCGCGGCACCATCGGCCTGCGCAACCAAGTGCTCACCGCCACGGAAGGTGAGGCCATCATGTCACACCGCTTCATGGAATTCCAACCCTGGAAAGGCGACATCCCCGGCAGACACTGCGGCGCACTGATCTCTATGGAAACCGGTCAATCCTATCCCTACGCCATCAACAAGTTGCAAGACCGCGGATCCTTCTTCATCGAACCCAACGACATGGTGTACGAAGGACAGGTCATCGGCGAGCATATCCGCCAGGATGACTTGGTCATCAATGTATGCAAATCCAAGCAGCTCAGTAACATGCGTGCCGCAGGTTCAGACGAGAAGATGAGAATCGCCCCGGCCATCAAATTCTCCTTGGAAGAATACATGGAATTTATCGCAGAAGACGAGTATCTGGAGATTACGCCGAAGTCTCTGCGTGTCAGAAAGATCATCCTCAACGCCTTGGAACGCAAACGTGCCGAACAACGCGCCCAGTCCATGGAAGAGTAAGCCATTGCCGGAGCATCCGCCAACAGAACCGCCAGCATGAACAGAAGCGATTTCCCCATATTGGAACAGAGCGTCAACGGAAAGCCGTTGGTGTATTTTGACAATGCGGCCACCACGCAGAAACCGCAGGTGGTCATTGACACCCTCACCGACTACTACCGCACCATCAACAGTAACATCCACCGCGGAGTGCACTATCTGAGCCAGAAAGCCACCGAGGCTTTTGAAGAGGCCCGACGCACCGTGCAGGCATTCATCAACGCCCCCACCCCGCAGGAGGTCATTTTCACGCGGGGCACCACAGAAAGCATCAACCTGATTGCCTCCTCCTTCGGCAAACGCTTCCTGCAAGCGGATGACGAAGTGCTGGTGTCGGAAATGGAGCACCACGCCAACATTGTCCCTTGGCAGCTGGCCTGCGAGCAAAGCGGAGCACACCTCCGCGTTATCCCCTTCAACGATGCGGGAGAACTGGAGCTTGACCACCTGGACAACCTGCTGAACGAACGGACCAGAATCGTGGCCGTCAGTCATGTCTCCAACACCCTGGGCACCATCAACCCCATCCGGGAAATCATCCAAAAGGCACACGCAAAAAAAATCCCCGTCATGATTGACGGAGCCCAAGCCATATCCCACATTCCCGTGGATGTGCAAGAACTGGACTGCGACTTCTACTGTTTTTCCGGTCACAAGATGTATGCCCCGATGGGCATTGGCGTAATGTTTGGCAAAGCCCAGTGGCTCAACGAGATGCCCCCCTACCAGGGTGGTGGAGAGATGATCCAGCGAGTCACCTTTGAAAAGACCACCTACAACGAACTCCCGTTCAAGTTCGAGGCCGGAACCCCTGCCGTCGGCGATGTACTGGGACTCAAAACTGCCATTGACTATATCCAGCAGCTGGGCATGGCTCGCATCGCAGAACGAGAACAAGCCCTTTTGAATTACGCCACAGAAAAACTTTCCGCCATCAGCGGACTGAGAATTTACGGAACATCCGCAGAAAAGACATCGCTCATATCATTCAACCTCAATAATATCCACCATTTTGATGTAGGTTTTATCATTGACAAAATGGGGGTAGCTGTGCGCACGGGGCATCACTGCACCCAGCCCGTGATGGACCATTACCACATCCCCGGGACCATACGTGCTTCGTTTGCCTTTTACAACACAGAAGCCGAAATCGACCAGCTGGCCGCCGCGATAGAAAAGGCAAAACAGATGTTGGGGTAAACCTAATACTTTTTCACCACAATGGGAGTGGTTTCCACCGTATTGCTCACATGCAGGGCACGATCCACGATGTAACACTTCATCATCAGTGTGTCATACAGGGATGAATAGTCAAAACTATTGATATCCAGATCAATATGAATTTCCCCCTCAATGGATTCCGGCACAGTGTTGCTCAAACGGGGGATGCGCTGGTTGAACGTCAAGCCATTGAACTCCAGTTTGCGGAATTCTCCATTCTCTTTTTTGTAATAATCAATAAAAAAATTGTAGTAATAGACGGAAGAGGTGTCAAAAGGAGGGTCTATATCCTGTTCATTCAGACCGATATCCCCATCTCCATCCTGAAAGTGGAGGACAAGATGTGCCCGATGGTCAATGCCCGTACCGTCATTCACCTTCTCCAAGCTCACAAACTCAATAAAGGGCTCCACCGGGAACTTCTCCCTTTTATCGCAGGAGAAGAGCAGGAGGGACAGACAAAAAAGCAGACAGATATTCCGCATAGTACAAAGTGAAAAACCGTGCAAAAGTAAACAAATTTTGCGTACCTTTGCCCGTTTTTTAGCGAACCAACCTGTAAAATTCATTTCCAACAACAAAAATCAGCAACTTATTATGGCAAAGGATGTTATTATCGCACTGGATTTCCCGGACATGCAGCAGACTCTCACGTTTTTGGACCGTTTCACTGGTCGGAAACCTTTTGTGAAAGTGGGCATGGAATTATTTTACGCCACCGGCCCCGACATTGTCCGCACGCTGAAGGCACGCGGGCACAAGGTGTTTTTAGACCTGAAGCTGCACGATATCCCCAACACAGTAGGCAAAGCCATGCGGGTGCTGGCGGGTTTGGGTGCGGACATCTGCAATGTGCACGCCGCCGGCACGGCAGCAATGATGCGTGCCGCTTTGGAGGGGCTTTCCAGCACGGACGGGAAGCGTCCCCTGCTGATTGCCGTCACCCAGTTGACCTCCACCAATGAAGAGCAGCTTCACAACGAGTTACTGGTCAATGAAAACATGAACGACACCATTGCGCATTATGCCCGCAATGCTCAAAGTGCAGGGCTGGACGGGGTAGTCTGTTCCCCACTGGAAGCCGCACTGGTGAAGCAAGCCTGCGGGGCGGAGTTCCTGACCGTGACACCGGGCATACGCTTTGCCGATGCAGCCAAAGACGACCAGTCGCGCATCACCACGCCGGCACGCGCCCGTGAAATCGGCTCCGACTACATCGTAGTGGGCCGTCCCATCACCGCCGCCGCTGACCCCGTGGCCGCATACGAACGGTGTGTTAAAGAATTTTTGGGAATATAATTCCTTGATTTACAAATAAAGATACTACATCTTCTCCCATTCCGTTTTCACACGGCAGTACTCTTCCTTCCCGTCTTCCGAACGGATAACGGAGATATATTCTCTTTCCGATTTCTGTACCGTATGCACCTCGTACCGGACGCCCATACGCGCCTGTTGTGTGTAGTTGAGTACAATGCCGGTCAGCCGATGTTGCTGCAGAAATGAAAGAGGGAGACTGTCGGTAATCCAGCGGGCATACGCCGTATTGTTGACATGCAGGTTGCTATCGATATCCGAGTAAAGCACGTCCCTGACCGCGGGGGGAAAAGCGCAGTCTCCAGAGACCGGCGGCACCTTGAGTGGAATGGGGAAAGTGTCATTCTGGCCCATCAGGTGGGAGATATCGCATCCCACCACCTCTTCCACCTTCAGCGGGCGGAACTCGCGGTCATCCAGCACCAGCCACAACGACTGGGCACGGAGGACGAGCTCACCTTTCTGGTTGAAGACCTCAAAACTGCGGGGCTGGAAAACGCCCTGCGGGGGATTGGCCCACGTGTGGACGGTGATGCGGTCATATTTGCGGGGCATCCGCTCTATGCGGAGTCCCATCCGGTAAATGGCCCAGAAACATCCCTTGGCGTGCAGGTCATTCCATCCCATGCCGCGGCTGTCCACATGCAAATCGGCGGTGGTCTGCATACAACCCATCAGGTACTGCAAACTCACCTCAAAATTTTGGCTAACATTATGTGACTGTATGTCAAATTGTTGTGTAAAAATACGAGGATCTTCCATCTAAATTTATTATAGCTCGCAAAAGTACGCAAGTTTTGAAAAAAAGGAGGGCTTTTCTGCAAAAAAAAACTTACTTTTGCACCCGTTTTCACAAAGCATGAAGAAAGAAGAACTGACAAACTCCATCCATACTGAACAAGCGGTCATCATAGGTGTTTCGACACCTGCCAACGGCTTGGAACGCGTCAACGAGTATCTGGACGAACTGGCTTTCCTGCTGGACACGGCCGGGGGCGTTGCGGTGCGCAAGTTCATCCAGAACCTCCCCTACCCCGACCCCAAGACCTATCTGGGCAGCGGGAAACTGGAAGAGGTGGCGCTCTTTATCCAAGAGAACCACATTGACCTGGCAGTTTTTGACGATGAGCTGTCACCCTCGCAGCTGCGCAACGTGGAGGCCGTGCTGCACTGCAAGGTCATGGACCGCACCCATTTGATTTTAGACATTTTTGCCAAACGAGCCCAGACTGCCCATGCCAAGGTGCAAGTAGAACTTGCTCAATATCAATATCTTCTACCCAGACTGACAGGCATGTGGACCCACTTGCAGAAACAGCGCGGCGGCATTGGGATGAGAGGCCCCGGAGAAAAAGAAATTGAAACCGACCGTCGAATCATCCGCGACCGCATCGCCCTTCTCAAGCGCAAACTCGCTGATATCGACCGGCAGAAACTCACCCAGCGCGGGCATCGCGAACAGTTTGTCAGAGTGGCCTTAGTGGGATATACCAACGTGGGCAAATCCACCCTGATGAACCTGATCAGCAAATCCAACGTGTTTGCGGAGAACAAACTGTTCGCCACCTTGGACACCACCGTGCGGAAAGTGGTCATCAACAACCTCCCCTTCCTGCTGTCCGACACCGTGGGATTCATCCGCAAACTGCCGCACAGCCTGATTGAATCTTTCAAGTCCACATTGGATGAAATCCGGGAAACCGACCTCATCCTCCATGTCGTGGACATCAGCCATCCCGACTTTGAAGAGCAGATCACCATCGTCAACCAGACCCTACAAGAAATCGGAGCCGCCGACAAGCCCGTCATCACCATCTTCAACAAAATAGACAACTACCGCTGGGTGGAAAAAGAGCCGGACGACCTCACGCCCAGGACCAAGGAGAACATCACCCTGGAAGAGCTGCGCCAGACCTGGATGGCCCGCATCAACCACCGCACCCTCTTCATCTCCGCCAAAACCAAAGAGAACCTGGAAGAGATGAAATCCGTCCTCTATGAGGAGATCAAAAAACTGCACATCCAAATCTATCCATACAATAATTTCTTATATGAAATCCCCGAAACAGAGGCCGAATGAGCCTTCCGGGAAAAGAAAAAATCTGAAAAAAACATCATGAACGAAAATCCCATTAAAATCGGCATCACCCAAGGCGACATCAACGGAATCGGGCTGGAGGTGATCATGAAAGCGCTCAGCGACAACAAGATAAACGAATTTTGCACCCCCGTGGTGTATGGCGCCTCCAAAGCAGCCAGTTTCCACAAAAGCAAACTGGAACTACAGGATTTCACCATGCAGGTGTCCAAAAAACTAGAACAAATCAACCTGAAAAAAAGCAACTTCATCAATATTTGGGAACAGGAGGTAACGATTGAACTGGGACAGTCCAGTCCCCAGAGCGACAAACTCTCGGAGATGGCTTTGGTATCAGCATGCAAAGATTTGAAATCCAAGGAAATCGATGCCATTGTCACCGCACCGGTCAATCCGAAGAACATTCAAACGCCGACATTCAAATTCAAGGGGCAGACCGAATTCTTCGCGCAGCAGTTCAACGCGCCCAACGCCATGGTCATCCTTGTGGCCAATGACCTGCGCGTGGGACTGGTTTCCCGCCACCTGCCCGCCGCCGAAGTAGGGAAAGTTTTGACAAAAGAACTTATTTTAAAAAGAATCAAAACATTACATCAATCCCTTACCGTTGACTTTGCCTGCACCAACCCGACCATCGCGGTGCTATCGCTTCCCTCCGACGGAACAGACAAGAGCAACACCGAGTGTCTCCGTCCAGCCATTGACCAGGCTTTCTCCGAACATATCAACGTCTTCGGGCCTTTCCCCGCAGACAAGTTCATGCAGGAGAAAAGCTACAGGAAATTTGACGCGGTACTGGCCATCACCAATGACCAGGGCATGATGCTCTTCCAAAGCGAATCCAAAGGAGAAGGTGTCTTTTTCACAGCGGGAATGCCCATCGTGCTGACCGCCCCAGAGCATGACACCCGCTATGACATCGCCGGCCAGAACAAAGCGGACGCCTCGTCCATGCGCAACGCCATCTATCTTGCCATGGACATCCTGAAAAACAGAAAAATCTATTCCACCTACGCAAAAAAATAAGATTTCAAATGGCAAAAAAATATAGTATTCTCCTCTTGTTTGCACTGTTTTGCGGACTTTTTTTCACCCAGTGTGAAAAGAAAAAAGAGAAAAAAGGGCAGTCTGTGGAAGAGAGCCTCCGCACACCGCCCGCCTACAGCGCAGATTCAGCTTTCCTGTTTGTGAAGGCTCAAACCGACTTTGGTCCCCGCGTGCCCAACACCCCTGCCCACAAGCAGTGCCTGGAGTTCCTGAAACAGACCCTTGCCGAATACTGCGACACTCTCTATTGCCAGGAGTTCACCGCCAAAGCTTACGACGGCACCGAGTTGAAGAGTTGCAACATCATCGGTTCTTTTGCCCCCGAAAAAACCAAACGCATTGTACTGGCATCACACTGGGACTCCCGTCCTTTTGCCGATCACGATGCTGAAGAGGCCAATCGCCAAAAGCCCATTGACGGGGCCAACGACGGAGCCAGCGGCGTGGGTGTGCTGCTGGAGGTGGCCCGCCAACTCTCCCTCAAATCCCCCGAAGTGGGCGTGGACATCGTCTTTTTTGACGCTGAAGACTACGGGACACCCGAAGGGGTGAGCGCCCCCGAAGGAGAATGGTGGGGACTCGGTTCACAGTACTGGTCCCAAAAACCGCATATTCCCGGATACAGGGCACTTTACGGCATACTGTTGGACATGGTCGGCAACGCCAACGCACGATTCAGACATGAAGGCTTCTCCGAACTCTACGGAAGAAGCGTCATCAACAAAGTATGGGGCACTGCCGGACAATTGGGCTATGGCGACGTGTTCCTGAACGCCACCTCCCACCCCATCACCGACGACCATTACTATGTCAACACCCTGGCTGGATTCCCCATGATTGACATCATTCACCAGGAAGACTATACCGGCACCGGATTTCCCGCCACATGGCACACCCTGAACGACAATATCGAACACATTGACAAGAACATGCTGGCTATAGTGGGCACTACCCTGCTGGCTGTAATTTATGACGAAAAATAGTTTTCCCCATGATTGATTTCCTGAACAACCCCATCACTGTTTTCAAATTCGGCGGCGCCTCAGTCAAAGACGCCGATGGCGTGAAAAACCTGCAACGCATTCTGGAACAACACCAAGGACAACAGCTTATCGTTGTCATTTCCGCCGTGGGCAAGACCACCAACCTGCTGGAAAAAATCCTGCAAGTCTATTTTTACGGAGAAGGAGATATGGCACCCTTGGTGCAGCAACTGAAAGAGAACCATTTCACCATCGCGAAGGCCCTTTGCAATGACAGTGGAAGAATCATCGCCAAACTGGAAACCATCTTCAAACAGCTGGATGAAAAACTGCAGAGCCCGCACAGCGACAATTACGAATACGAATATGACCAAGTGGTCAGTTTTGGAGAAATACTCTCCACCAAGCTGATTTCCACCTATTTGAACATCATCGGGTTGCGCAACCAATGGCTGGATGCGCGGAAACTCCTCCTGACCGACCACACCTATACCGAGGCAAAGATCAACTGGGAGGCATCGGCACAAATGCTCAAGCACACCATTCAATCGGCCAGTGCCAAACGGGGAGAGGACATCTTCATCACCCAGGGATTCATTGCCGGAACACCAGAAGGCGAATCCACCACCTTCGGTCGGGAAGGCTCCGACTATTCTGCCGCTATTATCGCATACATACTTGACGCAAAACAAGTTACCATCTGGAAAGATGTTCCCGGACTGCTCAATGCCGATCCCAAATATTTTCCGGATGCCGTCAAGTTGGATGCCATCACTTACGAAGAGGCCATAGAACTGGCCTACTACGGTGCCACCATCATCCATCCAAAAACACTCAAACCACTGCAAAACAAAAACATACCTCTATACATCCGGCCCTTCGCCACCCCCGACCAACCAGGCAGCGTCATTTCCAACCACAAACAGGAATACAACATTCCCTCATACATCTTCAAGAAAAATCAAATCCTTTTCACCATATTTCCCAAGGATTTCTCACTAATCTCCGTGGACAACCTGTCGGAAATATTCTCCATACTGTCTCGCAACAATTTCAAAATCAACTTGATGCAAAATTCAGCCCTCAGTTTTTCCATCTGCACCAATTACCATGAGCATCGTGTGCCGAATGCGCTGAAGGAACTGGGACGGAATTTCACAGTGAAATACAACGAACAGATGGAGTTGATCACCATCCGCCATTACACAGAGGAAACCATTGACAAAATGGTTAACGGGAGGAAGATCTATGCGGAGCAGCGTTCCCGCACCACTTTCCAGGTAGTGGTAAAAATGGAAGAGTCATGAGGCGATTGACAGCGGTGGTGTGTGCAGGCGCTCTCCTCTGTCTGTCTGCATGGATGTTCACCTCCTGCGAAAAGGAGAAGTACTCCCCCACACCCTACGAAATCACAATCCCGCGTTATTTCCCCACCGCACTGAATATTCCGGCGGACAATCCCCTCACGGAAGAGGGCATTGAGCTGGGGGAAAAGCTGTTCCACGACCCCATCATCAGCGGGGAGCCGTCTGAGGGCCTGTGTTGCGCCTCCTGCCACGTAAAATCTGCGGGCTACGATTTAGGGGGGGACAATCCGCGACTGGAGAACGGCCGTCCGCGGGGTGCGGCGGGCGTCACCCATCACAATGCGCTCCCGTTGTGCAATCTCGTTTTCAACCGGCAGGGCTACTTGTGGAACGGGTCTGTTGCGGGCGAGAAGAACATCGAGGACATTGTTCGCACGGCCATCACGCTTCCCGAAGAGTTGAACGCCAGCGAGGATCAGGTAGTGGCGGCCATTTCCGCAGACGCAGGTTATCGTGAAATGTTCCGGAAGGCATTTGGCGACGAGGAGGTCACCATGGATCGCATCTCCAAGGCCATCGCACAATACGTGCGGACACTCATCTCCGCAGAATCCAAATTTGACCATTACTTGAGAGGAGAAGCCACATTGACCGATGCAGAACTCCGCGGCTACATCCTGTTCACCACTGAAGAAGGAGCTGACTGTTTCCACTGCCACGGCAGCGCAGGCACTCCCCTCTTTACCACCAATCTTTTCTACAACAATGCATTGACCGCACACCCGGAGGATCCCATGGACCGCTTTTCCGTCACGGGAGACGAGATGGACCACGGATGCTACCGAGCGCCCACCCTGCGCAACATCGCCGTCACCGCACCCTATATGCACGACGGACGCTTCAACACATTGGATGAAGTGCTGGACTTCTACAATTCCGGGCTGCAATCCAGCCCCTACGCCAGTCCGCTGATGCACAAACTCCCCGACGGCGGCGCCTGCCTGACGCCTTCACAAATTGCAGATTTAAAAGCTTTTCTTAATACCCTCACCGACGAAAAGTTCATACAGGAATAGAAAACCCATCGGTGCACACACTCCTGAACAGAGGCGATGAAATTTCCCATATACAAAAGCCGCCGCTAACGATTCCATTAGCAGCGGTTTATAATGCAATTCTGCATTTTCACTTTCCTAATCGCGGACACAACGCACTGATAAACTATAGTGCAGAGTGGGACTGGTGCGGGACACGCTGGCGGAGGAATAACGCAGGGAGCGGCGATGCGCATGGCTATTGTCGAGTTTGGTAGCACTCCAAAAATTGGCATTGTCACCGAAGCCTCCGTAGTTGCCATCGTAGTAACCTGCAGGAAGCCCACTGAACCCAGTGGTATTGTTGTCGGAAGGCGTATTCCCTACCGCACAAGTAATTGTACTGCTATTCCAACCCATAGTACCAGCCAACGCTTTGGCTATGTTTGAACTATTTGAATTGCACTGAAATTGACTCTGGGCACTCACAAAATCAGTGAGCTGCGTCCACTCCGCGTCACTTGGCACGTGCCACCCGTCGGGACAGATGCCCTGCACCTCGCTTGGATTGGTGTTGCTGGAAGCGGCACCATGCATCACCGCCGGCCAGTTATACAAGTAGCCGTAGTTGGGCACATTGCCCTCGTCGTTGTCAGGGACATAACGATAGGGTTCGCTATAGCTATCCATGCTGCCAGCCGGAATGTCATCTCCGTTGGCATAACGTGTGGTGCGCAGATTCTGCACCATCCAAACATGGTCGCCAATTTGCACTGCATCATACACATTCCCATCAATGTCGGTTACGGCCTGGGGGATCCACCCATCTATAGGCGGATCCACCTGTGTAGTGTCGGAAGGCGCATCGGGAGTCACAGGGGATGAATCGTCCTCCTCTTTATTGCAAGCAACGAAAAACAAAGTAACCGTGCACAACAAAAATATTATTTTCCTCATGTTCATTTTATTTACTGATCACCATTTTCTTGTACAAGACATCTGAGGCATTGGAAAGTGTCACCACATAGACGCCATTAGCCAGTCCGGCGACAGAAATCTGTCCATTGCTGTCCAATTCGCCGGCATTTTTCACACAAACGATACGGCCATCCAAATCATAAATAGACACTTGGCCATTGCGGAAAGCAGAAGGCACATCCACATAGATGGAAGTTTGTGCGGGGTTGGGGAAGATGTTGAACTCCACAGCATCGGGTTCATGGGCGATGCCGGTTCCCTCCTCCACACCGTCGGAGGTCCAGGTGGCCTCAAAGCCGGCGCGTTGCAAATAGTTGTCTGTGACCATCTTCACCATCATCTTGCCGGTATTGCTTCTGACGGAGGCAGGAATGGTGCTGCCGGTGTACGTAGCCAACAAGTTGGCACTGTTCTCGTTCAGACCATCATAAATCATGATCTGGTCTTCCGGACTGAAATCAAAAGCGTTGAAACTGAGGGAGACGAAGGATGCATCGCGCGGGGTGATTTTCCAATAGCACTTGGCATCTGAGGCATACTCCTCATCCTCACTGCCATCGTCGAAGGTGCCGGAGGGGTCGCCCAGCACGGTGGTGCCTGAACACTGCACATTGCGTCTGGCTGTGTAGGACACCTTCCACCCGGCATCAGAGACAGAGCCATTGGAGCTAAACACGAGATATGCCACTCCCGTAGAAGAATAGGCGCAGTCGCTCGGATTGTTGTAGCCGCCGTGGCGGGTAGTAAGCAGCTGTCCTCCGTTGTTGGGGTCTCCGTCATAAACCGAGAGGGTGTCTGTACCCGCTTCTGTCTGCACATTATTGAAAGTGATGGTAACGGAGCGTCCGTTTACTGGAGCGATGATATAGGTGCAGTGGGAATTGTCCTGATAGTTGCTCGGTCCGCTGCCGTCCTCCAAGGAGCCGCGGGTGGAAGTGATGGTGACATCCTGGCAGAAATAGGGGTAGGCATTGTCGCTGGGGTGGATTTTATGGACGATGGCCTGGCCCGTATTGTATCCACCGACCGCAGCGTCATTGGCGCTTTCCACGGTGAAGTAGCCGTTGTTCACGCCGCCCCATCCCCAGTTGAAGTGGAACAGGTCGGAAGTGTTATAACCATCGCACACGAAGGCATGACCGCCCTCTTCGCTGTAGCCGGAATAGATGACAGGGCGATTCTGGTTCAAATCCTGTTTCAGAATCTGGATCCACTGCTCGGTGGTGTAGCCGCCGCCACCGCCGCCCCAGCCGCCCCAGCCGCCGCCACGGCTCAGGTACTCAATATCATTGGCGTATTTGTAATAGTCACGCAAAGCACTGCGGGCGTCTGCAGTTTGAGCGCCGGAGCCCTCAGCGGCAAATCCCATGTCAACAGCCACAGCACAATGGTAAATCAGCTTGGCCACCTCATGGCAACTGCTGCCCACTGAATAGGGCATGGCATTGTAATTGTAGGTCTGCTGACTGTAATTCACACTGTGATAGCCATAGTCGGAGTGATAGGAATGGTTTCCCTGTGCCTGGGCCGGATAGCGGTAATAGTGGATGACCATCGCCATGGCGAGGCCCACGCATCCGCACGGCACGCGACCGCCATATCCATAGGGAGAATTGGCGTCTTCGGGGCACAGGTCATTGTAAAACTGGCTCTGGTTCCAGATGGCTTGGATGAGCGGAGCCACGGATTCGCCATCGCGGCTCACCTTGGGAGAAGCGGTAGAAAGGTCATTCCACCGGGCCATGATACCGGCATCCGCGGAAACGCGCAGGCGTTTCACCTCGGAGATCTGGTCCTCATACTGGCTCAACCACCAGCGGGTGGCAGGGGCCATGTTGTCCAAATCAAAGTTTCCTGTTTCCGAAAAGGCAAGCACGGGAATGGCAGCATCATCCGCGCTCATGATCACAAAACCGCCATCGCGGAAATTAACCACTGCCATCAAGGTATCCGCACCTCTGACAATGAAATCCATCTTCTGGACCTCTGGAGAGACCACGGTTCTGCTGCACTGCTGGAAAGCCTTAACACTCAACTGTTCCAAGCGGTTGCTAGGCACGCCCTCGCTCCAAACAAGGACCGGAATCATACACAGAATAAAAAACAGGGAAAAAATTCTAATTTTCATACAATAAGGTAATTATTTTAAGGGCGCAAAAGTACAAAAAAATCGCAAAAAAATTCCAATCAAAAAAATTTTATAACGAAATTGTATTGTATATCACATTTTTTATATTTTTGCAACTGATTCATTTGCTGGAACAAAAAATCACAAGGGCTCTCCCACACACAGATCAGAGTTCCCCCCAAACACCCTCTCCAACATGAAAAGAATCGGGATTATCATGTTTCTGCTGGTCCTAACGGACCTCTTGTATGGCCAGTCGCTGTCGGTTTCAGTGACCGCGACAGACAATACGGATTGCATGGGGAGAAACTGTTTCTACAATGGCCCGACCATCCTCATCAACGAAGTGATGCTCTCCCCCACCTCCAATGACGGTTCCATTGCAGGCGGCGGCGACACACGCTGCGGAGAGTGGATTGAGCTGTACAACCCGCACAAGTGTGATTCTGCGGACATCTCTTGTTATTTTTTAGGCAACAATGCGCCCGACGGCTCTAATTTCGGCGGAGGTTTTGTCATTCCTCCCGGTACGATAGTCCCTCCGCAGGGATTTGCGCTGGTGCGTGGCATTCACACTGCCGCTCCTGCCGATTCGCTTTTGGTGCAGAACGGTGGCAATGTGGTGGATATCGTAGTGGACTCCCGCTATTGTGTGGGCGGTGGTACACGGCTCTGGTTCCCGAATGCCGGTGGATGGTTTGCCTTTTACAACGCGGCCGGAGTGCCGCAGGATGCCATCAGCTGGTGCAGTCAGACCAACTCCTGCATGTCGTGCAACCCCTGTACCCCCGCCGAAGGCGACTGCGGATATTCCGGACTTCTCCCCTCCTACAATGACATACCCGCCGACCACAAGAACTACATCACCTCCCTGAATCCACAAATGGGCAACAACCAAGGGTTATCGTTCCGCCGCATTCCCGATGGCGGCATCTGGCAGCCCGACCCCGCCCTTCCCACCTACGGCACCTGCAATGCCGACTGTGTACCACCGGCCGATCCCTCCTGCAACGCCATCGCCGTAGCCACTGCCTTGGGCGGCACGCCCCCCTACTCCTACCAGTGGAACGACAACTCCAGCCAGACCACTGACACCGCCTTCGCCTTGTGCGCCGGCACCTATACCGTGACCGTCACCGACAACAACGGCGACACCGCCTCAGCGGAAGTCACCGTCACCGACTTTCTCCCCTTCGTATCCCATGCCAGCAGCACCTTCTGTCTTTCAGACTCCTCCGCCGTGCTGACCGGGCTCCCCTCCGGGGGCACCTATGGCGGCGGCACCTTCTCCCACAACCTCTTCCTCTTCCAAGATTCCGCCGCCGTTTACCAACTCACCTACACCATCACCGACACCAATGGCTGCCAAGCCACCGCCGACTTCACCGTCACCGTGAACCCCACGTATGACACGCTGTTCCACGACACCATCTGCCAACGGGAGCCTTACGACCTGCACGGATTCCACCTGACAGGCACTCAGACTTCCACCTCCGGCATTCTGCAAATTGACACCACCTATCTGTCTGTCAACCAATGCGACAGCACCGTATCCTTAGCATTGGTCATTCTGCCAAGTGAAATCATCCACATAGACACCTCCATTTGCGAAGGAGAGGATTTCTCCGCCCATGGCGTACTGGCCTCCGCGGACACCCTCACCGTGGGCACCCACCTCTATACCAGCATCTTTACCAATTCCTACGGCTGCGACAGCACAGTAAACCTGAATCTGACCGTATATCCCGTCTATGACCTCACTGTGAACGAAATGCTATGCCAAGGGGATGTTTACCAACAACATGGCTTTTTCTTCAACACAGACACGATGGCACTGGGAGCGTACGAATGGGTTCACTCCACGCACACCTCCCACGGCTGTGATAGCGTTTTTACATTGAATTTCAACATCTTGCGAAGAGACGAAATCAACCTGTATGACACCCTGTGCCAATACGGCACCTACCAGCAGTACCATTTTTCACTGTCGGATGAAGCCACCTCCGAAACCGGCGAATTCACCCATGAGCAGCAGCTGCAAAACGAGTACGGATGCGACAGCATCGTCAGACTGCATCTGACCATCACCCCACAGCCACAAGCCGACTTTTTATCCAATCCGGAAAGAATATTGTTTTCAGAAAACGAAGAGATCCAATTCCTCAACATCACCGACCTCTCCTCCTACGGATTTGGAGAGAACTTCTCATGGCACTGGGACTATGGCGATGGGGCCACCGAAACCTCCGAAGAGATGAACGCGTCGCACCGGTACGACACTTGGGGGGATTTTCTCGTAACACTCACTGTCATCACGGACCATGACTGCGAGAGCACGGTCTCCCATCCGGTTTTCGTAGAAGCGGACCTGGAGTTTCCGAATGTGATGACCCCGAACGGGGACCACGTGAACGACGTATTCGCCATCAAGAACTTGAATCCCGACCTACCCAACACCCTCACCATCTATAACCGTTGGGGGAAGAAAGTCTTTGAGAGGGAGAACTACAAGACCTATATCCGAGACGGGATCATTTACAATGAGGAGAGCGCCTTCACCGGAGACAACCTTTCCGACGGGGTTTACTACTATGTATTCCGCTATGTGGGGCATGTCCACGCGGTGGACTACCACAGCACACTGACCCTCATACGGTAGTTCCATCCATCGCAGGCCGCAGGTCTGCGGTCGTAAAACCACAATGTGATTGCGCCCTGGCGCGCGCAATCATTTACCTTGGACGAGCCGCACGGAGAAACCGCGGCAGCACCCTCTCCTGCATCAGCAGGTTACGCTCGTCCTCCTCTTTGGAATTGCATCTGACGGAAGACTTCCAAAGAGAGAAATCCCGCTTGACCGAAAAGCCATACAGCACCAGAAAATCGGATGTCTCACCCCCTATCACCAAACCATGCTGTTGGAGCAGTTTGGACAATATGCTTTGCGGGAAACCCAAGAACACCATCTCTGCATTGATAACCTTGTAGAATCTCTTGATAACATGGTACTGAGTGACATTGTCAAGAAACAGCAGGGCAGAGTGCTCGTACGCCCGAAGGAAATTACCATCGCGCACCAAATAAATGTTGGAAGTATTGTCCACTTCCAGATTGTAAATGTCTTTGATTTTCATATAATTAGAAATTAGAAATTACTAATTGCTAATTAAGAAGCCCTTTCCCCACCCATTCCTATCGCGCACACAACGCACCGAGAGCCCGCAGTTCTTATTGTTGTTGTTGCGGTTCACATCGGCGTTGTTGTAGTTGAGGTTGCGGTTCCACGCGTTGTTGCTGTCGTTCTCTGTAGCACTCCAAAAGTTGGCGTTGTAGCCAAAGTTGTTGTAATTGCCGTTGTAGTTGCCAGCAGGCAGCGCACCGAAGCCTTGTTTGCAGCCGCTGAAATGTTGTCTTCGTCCCCATTGTTGATGAATCGACATTGTAACTACTCCGCACCTGTGATTCGTAATGGCACGAAGTGGGCTGCCCGATATGATGTTTCCGATTAGGGCACGCTTCTCCTCCCGTAGGATGGAGAACTCCGGCAGGCGGAGAATCGGGCTTTCATACTCTAAAGAACGTGATGATGGGAAAAACTCCCATCTTTCCCCAAAATTTCGCCCGCCCATAGGCGGGATTTTTACGGTCCGCCCGCGCTCCGCGCTGGGCGGACACCTCTCTCGGCCTTATTGCGGTAACTTTTTCCCCTCGCTCCTGCGTCGCAGAGGGAAAAAGTTGGATGTTTTTTCTAATCGCGCACACAACGCACCGAGAGCACGCAGCCCTTATTGTAGCTGCTGCGGCCCACATCGGCGTAGTCGTAGCCGAGGAAGCGGCACCACGCGACGTAGCTGCCGTCCTCTGTAGCACTCCAAAAGAAGGCGTCGGTGCCAAAGAAGCCGTAACTGCCGTTGTAGTCGCCAGCAGGCAGCGCACCGAAGCCAGTGGCGTTGTTGCCGCTCGGATTGTTGCCCACCGTGCAGGATTCATCAGCGCTTTTCCATCCCTCCATCGAGGCCAAGGCCTTGGCGATCTTAATCTCGTCTCCCCCGCACACATACTGGTTCTGGCTGCTCACATAGTCAGTCAGCTGTGCCCATTCCTCATCCGTGGGCAGGTGCCACCCCTTCGGACACACCCGCATGGCAGCCTCCCAGTTGTACAGGTAGCCGTACTTCTCCACATTCTTTGGGTCATTGTTGGGGCAGTACCGATACGGCGTGCTGTAGCTGGTCTCGCTGCCCAAAGCGATCTCCTTGCCATCACGGTCTTTCGTCACCTTCAGGTTCTCCGCCATCCACACCTGCTCGCCAATCTGCACGGCATTGTAAGTGTTGCCGTCAATGTCGGTCACGGCGTTGGGAATCGCTTCCAATTGAGACACCTTATCTTCTAATTTCGACCCTTTCTTTCCGCCTCCCAGCAGCACCACGCACACCACCACCGCCGCCACCACCGCACACGCCGCCAATATCCATGGCCATGCCTTGCGAGGCTGAGGCTGAGACTGAGTCTGAGCGGATGGGGTTTCCGCCATCGTGCCCTCATCGGTCGCACTTGCAGAAGCCACGGTTGCGCTGCCCACGAAGGTCTCCTCCGAAACGGGGGCAGAAGGGGCAACCAGCGGAGTAACCGGCGGGACAAAATCAACCGGACTGGCTTCTACGCCGAACTCCGTCAGTGCGGGACGATCCTTCGGGTTCTTCGCCAGATACGGCCGCAGGAAATTCTGCCACTGGGCCGGCACACCCGTCATATCCAACGGATGCTCCGCAATGTGGTTGAGGATGGCGCGCTGGCTATCCGTCTGCTCGTTGTACGGAGCGTGGCCCTGCATCAGGCTCACAAAACTCACCGCCAACGAATAGATGTCGCTACGCCCGTCCACATGCTTGGCGTCATCGGCCTGCTCGGGGCTCATATACATCAACGTGCCCATGGTGGTGCCCGTATGCGTGGCGGTGATACTGTCGCGCACCTTCGCGATGCCGAAGTCCAGCAGCTTCACATTGCCCTCCCGGTCGATGAAAATATTGGAGGGTTTGATGTCGCGGTGCACCACGCCCTGGGCATGCGTATAGTTCAGGGCAGAAGCCAGCTGGTTCCACCATTTTTCAAGCTGCTCATCGGTAAACCGCTCGCCATTTTTCATGCGGGAGCTGAGGTCAGCACCCTCTAAATACTCCATCACCATGCAGGGCCGCCCGTCAATCTCATCGTAATCGTACACCTGCCGGATGTTCGGGTGATTGAGTTTCACCGTGATCTTCGCCTCGTTGCGGAAACGCTCCACAATCTGCGCGTTGTGCGACAGGTCCTCATTCAGGATTTTCACCGCCGCAGGCTTCTCAATCTGGTTTTCTGCATACCACACCTCGGCCATCCCGCCCTTGCCCAAAAGTCGCAACAGTATGTAATTCAATACTTTTCTATTTTGCATAAGCATCCTATTTGAAACAGCAATATTACAAAAATAATCGGAAAATGGAAACAGAAAATGGCAAGATGGAAGCAAAACGTCTTGATTACCATTTTAAGGAAACAGACGTACGCACATGTCGGGGAAAAAGCGTATTTTTGCATCGTTTTTAAACAACCTGTCCCCTGCGGTGTACAGGCTCGCCGCGCCGGGCAGAAGTAATTCAAAGAGCCACATCTTTTTTGCACAATGAAAATCTACACGAAACGAGGAGATGACGGCACGACCGGGTTGGCCGGCGGCACAAGAATCAGCAAAAGCTGTCTGCAATTAGAAGTCTATGGGACCATTGACGAACTGAATTCTGTCACGGGGGTGGCTTTGGAAGAGGTACGAAACCTATTGCCTGCCGAAGGCAAGGACACTGAACAGCAGGAGATGGTCAACGACCTGCTGCAGATTCAGCATCAGCTGTTCACCATCGGGGGGATTTTAGCCACGGAATCCGAGCATTGGGAGAAATACTGGTCGGCAGAAAAGGTGTCTGGCTGGGCCTCCGAAATGGAGACAAAAATAGACCGTTATTCCGAGGGGCTTCCTCCCTTCAAGGGATTCATTTTGCCCAGTGGTTCCAAGAGCAGCGCGCAGCTCCACGTAGCCCGCACCGTATGCCGTCGTGCCGAGCGACTGCTTTACCGGTTCTGGGCGGAACAGTCCACCGGTTCTCCCATGGAGAAGAGCGTGTCGCAATTCATCAACCGGCTGTCCGACTTTTATTTCGTCCTTGCCCGTGTGGTTTTGCTGACGGAAGGTAAGGAGGAGGTACTGGCTTAGCCCTCTTTCCCCGGTTCCTCCGGATGTTCCCAGAAATCCGCCCCCTCAATATTCAGTTTTTTCGGGTCAAAAACCGGTTCCTTGCCGGATTTTTCCTGTTTTTCATAATCCCGCAAAGATCGGATGGCTTTCGGGAAGAGGAGCAGGATGGCGATAATGTTGATCCACGCCATCACCCCCACGCCGATATCGCCGAGATCCCATGCGGCTTTGGCTGATTTCAACGACCCGTAGAAAACCGCCGCTATGATAACCATTCGGAGCACCCAGATGGCTTTGCGTTCCTTGCTGGTGTGTCCCAACAGGAAAACCAACCCCGTTTCTGCATAATAATAATAAGCCATGATGGTGGTGAAGGCAAAAAAAGCGAGTGCCACGGCGATGACCACATGTCCGGCATTTGCGCCGAGAAGCGTTCCGATGGCTGTAGAGGTATAGGTGACATCCGGATCCCCCAGTCCATAGGGAGAGGAGTACAGCACGGCGCCTGTGTCGACATTCACCACATTATAGGCATGGGTGGCCAACAGCATCACGGCAGTGGCCGTACAAACCAGCAGGGTGTCCACATACACGGAGAAGGCCTGTACCATTCCCTGTTTGACCGGATGCGACACTTTGGCAGCGCCTGCCACGATAGGGCCTGTACCTTGTCCCGCCTCATTGGAATAGATTCCCCTTTTCACGCCCCAAGCGATGGTGCTGCCCAAAATTCCGCCAAACGCCTCATGGAAGCCGAAAGCGCTGCGGAACATATCGCTCACCACCGATGGAAGTACAGAGGCATTGCAAATCAGCACAACAATGGCCAGCAGCACATACAAGACGGCCATAAACGGGGCTACAATCTCCGCTACCCGGGCGATGCGAGTCACCCCGCCGATAATGACCAGCCCCAGCACGAGGGCGGTGAGGCCGCCGACAATGGCTGGATGGATGCGCAACGATTCAGCAAAGGCAATAGCGATGCCATTGCTCTGCACCGGCGGCATTAGCAGTCCGCAGGCAATGATGGAGGCGACTGCGAAGCAAATCGCCAGCCACCTGCATTTCAGTCCTTTTTCAATATAGTAGGCCGGTCCGCCACGAAACTGTCCATTATGCCGGACTTTATAAATTTGTGCCAGTGTAGCTTCCACAAAAGCGGAACCTGCCCCCAGAAAAGCGATGATCCACATCCAAACAATTGCCCCGGGGCCTCCATAGCCGATGGCAGTAGCCACTCCCACGATATTGCCGGTGCCCACACGTCCGGAAAGAGCCATGGCAAAAGCCTGAAAAGAGGAGATACCCGTTTTCTTCTTTTTATCCGTGGCAAAAAGCAGCCGTACCATCTCGCCGAAGCGTCGCACCTGCACAAAACGCGTGAGAATGGAGAAAAAGAGTCCTGCACCGAGGCACAAAACCACCAAAGCAGGGCTCCATACCCATTCGGAAACCGTTGAAATCAGATCTTCAATATTTATTAGAAGAACCAAACGCATACATTTGAATTTGAATTGGCAAAAATAAACATTTTCATTGAATTGGAATGAACCGGGCACAAAAAAAGGGTGGCCGGTGCAAACCGTCCACCCTTTTTACCGGGTTCTCCCCTCTCCTATCGGGCCACCACGAACTTGAGGGTGGTGGTGCCGGCATGGAGGAAGTAGACTCCCTCGGCCCAGCCGGAGACGTTCAGCGTGGTCTCGCTGCCGCCGTCCGCGGGGCGGTCGATGCGGCAGACAGTCCGGCCGGCGGCGTCCGTCACAACGACAGTCTCGCACTGGCTGTCGGAAGGCAGCTGTACATAGAGCGTGTTGCGAGCGGGATTCGGCCACAGGCGGCCTTCTGTTACAGTGGCATCTTCCACACCCGTCACCATTTCAGGAGCGGCGAAGGCGCTTTCGCTGATATGGTAATGGATGGTGTCGGTGGCCAATACCAGACCCGTAGATGTGGCGGACTTGCCA
>JAFZWE010000037.1 GCA_017617445.1 Bacteroidales bacterium
CCAATGTGCATCCCTGTTCCATATTTGATACGGATGCAAAGATGCAAATTTCAAATCACGGACAATATATTTCAACTCTAAATAATTGTGCATAAGGTTTATATGAATAATTTTAAGAAAAATTAAGAGACACTAGTGATTTTATCTATTATTTTAATTATTTAGTCATGAAAAGAAACCATATGCTGTATCTGTGGAGTTTGTTGGCCGTCCTCACAATTTCGGGTTGCCACAACAGAAACCCTCACACAGACAATGTCGTTCCTCAAGAGTTGGTGGTTGAGTTCATGGCGGATTCCACGGTTGTTGAAGGAGTTTTTTCCGATTCCGGCGATAAATGCCGATTTGAGTTGGGTGCCGAGGTGGATTTCCCTATAAAAGGACCGCATCCCCTCATCGACTCCCTCAAATTTTTCATCAATAGTGAATTATACCATATATTCGATTTTGATTATGATACCATAATGCACATTCCATTTGAAAAGACGCTCACATGGACAGGCGACAACATCGTAACGGAATACATCAACCATTACAGCCCCTTGTATTCCAAGGGCGATTTATGTTTTGGCGCCCGCTATTTGACAATGTCTATTAGAACAGAAACTGATACGTATGTCACCTACTATGTAGAACATTGCAATTGTGGTGCGGGATGCTCGTACGTATACAACTATTACACCTTCCGCAAGCAGGACGGGCATTTGTTAAAGGAAATTCTAACCGAACAGAATATGAATGCTTTTTTGAAAGCGTATCCTCAATATAAAGAAGAAATAGAGCAAATGGGATTTATGGGTTTGACCGAGGAAGGTTTGCAATGTCACTACCTCGTCACATCCGACTGGCCTGAGAACAATCCAAATGAAGGATGGCATAACATAATCATTCCATATTCGGAAATCAAGCCCTACCTTACTAAAGAAGTGCAAGAACTAATTCCCTAATGTAAAAACAAGTCATATTGCATAAAATCAATTTATTATGAATAATCAAAAGAAACATTGCTGGCCACTTTGGGTATTTGTAGCACTACTCCTTGCTGCAGCAGGTTGTACCGGGAAAAAGAACGTTGGCGAAGAACCACAGATGCTCATTGTTAAACGGCAACATGTCAAAGTGAATGCTCCTAAACCTGATGCGTGCGAATTTGTTGAGTTCTACGTTGACGTTCCCGTGGAAGGCCCGCAACCGTTGCTTGATTCCATAAAGGCCTTCTTGAACGAAAACCTTTATCTTGCTTTTGAAGCGGTTGATTTTGAAGAAGATTCCACTTGGTTCACGCCTAAAGATGTCTATGCTGACGACATGTCCAGCCTTTTGGATTCGTATGTTGGCAAGTATTCTGAACATCTTAAGAATATGGAATGGATTTGGACTTCCAGCTTTTCCTTCTTTTTGGTCGCGCAAACTGAGTCTTTCGTGACCTACGGGCTTGAGGCATACCAAGGCAGAGGCTCGGTGATGTATTGCCATACTTTTAGTAAGAAAGACGGGCATGAGGTTGGCGAAATCATTACTAAAGAAAACCTTCTTCGATTCCTCAAAAATCACCCTGATGTAAAGCATCCGTTTTATAATGTTGATCTTTTAAAAAACAAAGAGGTCTCCTTTGATTTTGGTTTGCTTGAAGATGGGGCATTGTGTATTGCAGAACCCATACAGAACTGTAATATAATATCGAAGTTTGGCTACAAGGAGTTGCTGCCTTATCTTTCCACTGAAGCACAGGAACTCGTCAATTCCATCGGAAACAAAAAATGCTTGTATGAGGATTGGTCGTTGGGAGAAGAGATCGGCAGGGTAAAGACTCCCGACGGTGAAACGGTCTGCCTGATGCAACGTCCGCCTCTTTGGGCTGACTTTGTTTTTGAATCTGAAAACGAGGATTTTTATCAGGATAAGACATACACCTTGACCGCCTATACTCTAAAAGATGGTCATCATGTGAAGAACGATAAAATACTCCCGACTCCGAGATTGGAATTTGAATTTCCCGATGTGGCATGGAGTGGTCCACATTTTGAAGAGAAAGATTATTACCGATGGGATCCCACCCAAAATCTTCTATTGGCACCTTATAGAAAAGGGGACGCTCTTGTGGACTTCATTTTGTTCAAGTTTGATGGGAAACATTTTGTGAAGATAGGAGACTGACGGACTAAAAGAAATAAAACCGAAACATATTATGAGAACTATTGAACGATTTATGAACTGGCTAAAACGCCAGAAATTTTGGAAAGTGTTTCTCCTGGCATGTGGTTTCATGCTAGTGTGGGATTTCACTGTAGGATTGATACTATACTATGCGGGGGCTGAGTTCAGCCAACATGTGGCTACGAATGAAGACCTGTTCTCCAATTCGTTGTTTTTTCTTCCAATGGTTACCATGACCGCCTTGCTTGAGGAGATCATATTCCGTTGGGCTCCCATGCTTGTTCTCAGTTTTGTGCTTTTGTGGCTGTATCGCTCGGGACATCTCTCGAAAGAGCGTTTCTTCGAAGTGGAGAAATACGCCATCCTCATCCTCACCATCGTCTCCGGCATCGTGTTCGGGTGGGTACATGGCACCGTATGGAATGTGCTGATTCAGGGCGTGAGCGGAACGTTGTTCATGCTGTTGTACCTGAGAATCTTTTTCCTCCGCAGGGATCGCGGACAGAGAAACCGGTGGCAATTGGTCTCGCTCGCAGAATCAACATTGCTTCATGCCGCGTCTAATTTGTTACTAATGGTGTTATAATACTGACGACTATGGAAGAAATAAAAAGAACAATAGCAGACCACAAAGAGGCTCTGAATCGTGTCATGAAAGTCAAATCCGACCTTGAGTCATCCACCGTTATCTTTGAATCGAGGTTGAAGCTTAGGAAATTTATAGCATTTATCTTGTGGATACTGGCAGGTATGACGTTGCTATTAGCGATATCAGCTTTATTCTCTACCCAGGGGAAAGAATTTCTTGTTGTTGAGATGTTTCTGATTCTGATTGGCGTTTTAACCTTATTGCTCATCCGTAAGGTGACTTATACAAAGACAGTCAACATCGCCGAGGCAAAGTTTGAGTTCAAGGGCCAATTGAGGAAGGACAGAACCTATACTTTGGCCGACTACATGGGAACCGAGACACGACGCACCATCAAGGACTTCCCCGAAGAGTTCCGAGTGAAATTCAAGACTGCCAATGGGATAAAAAGCTATATACTGGCAGATTTGAACCTGGGCGATGCCCGCCACATTGAGCCGAATTATGAGGCAGTTTCTGCTTTGTGGGATGCCATCATTAAGCAAATGCAATCCAAAGACAACAATTGTATCCAATAAACATTAAAGAAGTTGCGCCCGACACGGATTGAGGGATGTATTTATGAACACGACACTGCTAATATGTATTTTCGCTATAATCGTAGGGGTTTTCTTCGCAGTTTTAATCAATATAAAGAAAAAAAAGAAACGGAAAGAGCAATCCTCCCAAACTAAACTGCTTTATGCCATTGCAATGAAAGCTTTTTCATCGCAAAAATATGAAGATGCTGTGAAAATTTTTATGTTCGCAGGAACTCAAGGTTCAACAGAAGCAATGAATATGTTGGGGGTCTGCTACGAGAATGGTTGTGGCGTTCCTGTTTTGAGAGACTTGGCTCTGAAGTATTATACTCTTGCTGCCGAGGCTGGTAATTCTGATGCTCAGTTCAACCTTGGAAGATTATATTACATAATTGGAAATGAGAAATATCGCAAAAATATTGGGGGCGTCTATGTTGAAATTGGCCCCAAGCCGACAGAACCCTATGAAGAGGATGTTCTTGCACTAAAGTGGATGAGATTGGCTGCAGAACAAGGGAGTCTGAAAGCTCAATTTGGTATGGGAGAGTTGTTAATGGAAGGAAACGGTGTAGATAGTGCTACTTATGAAGAAGGGAGGAAATGGATGAAAAAGGCTGCGTCTGCAGGGTTTAAGCCTGCCATTGATTACGTTGATGCAAAAAAACTATAATTTGATATGCCTCATTGCATCACCTATACAGAAGAAATAGAAGAGCACGGAAACTGCCAGCAGCAGCCCGCACTGACAACCGGCGAGAAGTATCTGCACGAAGTGGATGGACAGAAGCGATTGCGCATTGTCAAGTCCGTTCATTTCGACAAATATGTCTGGGAGAATGTCGCCCAATGGACTACCGTTATAGAAGAGTATGATGAAAAAGAATATAAAATGAGAATACTCCCCATCAATATAGGTACTCCCGGTTATTCAGAGGTCCCTGTTTTCATAGCCCAGAGCTTGATCGGAGTACTCACTTGTGACAAAGAAAAAGTAGAAGGAGAACTTTTCATCCCGTCACATATCGGAATATGGGCTATAAGAGGTGTGGCCCCTTACGGCTTTTATGATTGTCAGCGATTAAAAACAGTAGTGATAGACTCGCCCGTGGCGATTGCGTATGAATATGCCTTTGCGAAGAGCGGTGTCACAGATATGACCTTCAACGAAGAAGTCCCCGCAATGCTCCACATCACCGCCCTTGATGACTGTGAGAATCTCCCGAAATTCAACAAATTGTACGACAAGCCATTCAAGGGCAAGTATCTGATGCGCGGCGGGGACGCGTTTCGCGAATGGGAAGACGAAGTACACCGACAATTTTTTTAATTTATAAGAGGTTGCGCCCGACACGGAAAAAGGGTTTATTAACATGAATGACATCATTACATACAATCCATTCAGAATCCTTAACACCTATACGGATGTTGTAAACGGTGCCGAACTTTCGATGGAACGTATGAGCCTTTATGCAGGCATTTATAAGTTTGCCGAGTTGAAAAAACATCTCGGTATCATGCAAATCACTCTCGAGTCGTATGACAATGCGGCTAAGCTTATCCAAAGCAGGTCGGATAGAATTGGATATGCCATGTTCTGGTTCATGAAAGGAGATGACTCTATTGAAATGTACAGTGCAATGGGCGACCTGAGTGTAATGGAGGATTTGGACTCGGCGATGTCGAAACTGAATGTTATTGATACAACGGCATCGAGGATAAATCGCTCAGTGATCTATTTGATTGATAACAAACTTAACGAAGCGGTTGCCTTGATGAATGAAGTGCTCAACGATGACCAACGGAGGAAGGAATTCGTTGATGCGGTAAGCAAAGACCCTAATACTGGAACTAATGAGCACTATACCGGAACAAAAGAGGATTTGATGAAACAATACCTTGGTTTGTTGTGTTGCCACTTTCCGGTTGATGATGTTCGTGCTGCCGTTGTTAGCCTTCCTGAAATGAGCTTGGCTTTACAACAATTGGTTGATGAGAAGGTAATCGATAAAGTGGAGAATGTAAAACAGGAGCAAGAGGCTGCCCGAAAGGCTTTGGAAGTTGATCCGTCAGTTTGTTTCTTCTGCGGGGAACCCACCAACCACCAGGAGAGTTATCAATTTGAGAACAAGAAATATGAGGAGAGCAAGATCGGCTCAGGCGTAAAGGAGACCACCCGCACGAAGACCATATACATACCCACATGTGTTCCCTGCAAAGAAGCCATAGAGCGTAAGACCCAATGGAAAGTTATTTTGACCTTTGCTTTTGGGATCATCATCTTTGTGGCATCGTTCATTGTGGCATACGGCTATTTTGAAAAGAATTTTTTGCTCACACTACTTGTGGTGGTGCTGCCAGGCTGGATTGTAGGTGGACTGTTGGGATATATAATGTCATTGGTTCTCACACCTGCTTTAATGTGGATATTCGACAGGAAACACTGCCGAAAATTCAAGCATCACTTTGATGATCATCCTCATGTCGCCAAACTGTATCAAGAAGGATATAAACTTAAATAAGATAGCACTAGTGGTTGCGCCCGACACGGAATGAGGGCATGTAATGATGGAAATAATCAATCTTGAGGAAAAATTCACTGGAGTTCAATTGCAAGAAAGATGGCAGGAATGGCCATCAAAGCACCCCGTGGCATTCGCTTTATTGTTAGTGATGTTTTTTATTATTCCCTTATTCTTGATGATTTTTTTATTAACAGAGGGAGAAAACCCCTTGGCCCTTGTGGTATTTGCTATTCCCTTTTGTTTCTTTCTGATAATCAATATCCCAGCGATTATTAGAATGTTCAAACCGGCGGTATATCTTGTAAAAATCCAGCAAGGAACCCTTACCGTTAGCCGTAACCAAGAAGAGAAATTTTCCATATCATTGCAGGATATCAAGAAAATCGTTTTCTATCGTCACGCCGGAACAATTACACATGTCGGCATTTATAAAGAAGCACCTGATTTTTTCTCTTCAGGCAAAGGGTATCATTTGCCACTCGCCTATATCCCTCAAAAAGAAATAGAAGAATTGGCGAGACTTTTACAAAGGTGTAGATTTTGAACGGTATCATTAGCTGTATTTGGGGCAAAAACAATAAAAAACCATGCCTCTTTCAAATTATGGGATAAAAAGTGTAACTTTGCAAGTTGATTTTTTTAAAGAATTGTATTACCAAAAAAATAAATAAAGCTATGAGTATCACAAAATTAGATCAAATCATTGAGTTAGTAAAAACGAAACCCCAGAAACGTTTGATTGCGGCATACGCCAACGACGCACACACGATTGAAGCCGTACACAATGCCGTGAAGATGGGCGTGGTGAAAGCCACCCTCGTCGGCGACGAGGCCACCATCCAACAGGTCTGCAAGGAAAACAATATCGATGTGAACGATTTCACCATCATTCAGGAGGCCGACGAGAACAAGGCGGCTGCCAAGGCTTGTGAAATCATCAACAACGGCGAGGGCGACATCCTGATGAAGGGTTTGCTCTCCACCGACAAATACATGCGCGCCATCCTCAACAAGGAGCGCGGACTGATGCCCGGCCCGAAAGCCGTGCTGTCACATGTCACCGTGATTGAGACGCCCCGCTATCACAAGCTGATTATCTGCGGCGACGTGGCCATCATCCCCGCCCCCGACCTCAACCAGAAGATCGCCATCACCAACTACCTGGTGAATACCGCCCGCGCCCTTCAGATTGAGAAACCGAAGGTGGCCGTGCTGGCCGCCACCGAGCAGGTGCTGCCCGCCATGCAGGCCTGTGTGGACGCCTGCATCATCAGCAAGATGGGCGAGCGTGGACAAATCAAGAACGCCGTTATTGACGGACCGCTCGGCGTGGACCTCGCCATCGACATGGAGTGCGTGCAGATCAAGAAAGTGAAGAGCGAAGTGGCCGGCGATGCCGACTGCATCCTGTTCCCGAACATTGAAACTGGCAACGTATTCTACAAGTGCAACACTAAACTTGCCGGCGCTGAACTCGGCGCTATGGTAGTGGGTGCCAAAGTGCCCTGCGTGCTCTCCTCCCGCGGCGACTCCACACAAACCAAACTGTATTCCATCGCACTGGCCGCTGCCGTTGCCAAATAATGACTATGAAAAAATCATCCATTTGCATTTTCCTGTTGGCCGCCAGCATCCTTTTTGTCGGTTGCCGGCCTAAAATCAAGCTGGTCAATTCTGATGAGGTGGACCAGAATATCATCTTTCAGAATTACAAGGCTGTATATGATGAAAACAGCAATCAGCTCACCATGTCGGCTGTCTTCCGGGTGGATAATGCCAGCGGTCAGCTTCTCAAACTGACCAAGGATGCCGGCGTGAAGGCAAACCAGCAGGATATGAAACTGGGCGATGACGGCTATTATACCGTTTCAAGTCGGAATTTTCTCCCTGTTGTTGAGTTTGAATATGTGAACAATCAGCAGGAGAAGTTTGTTAATAAATTGACAATTAATAAAATAGAAGTTACTTCAAACGATATTGTTTTGGATAAGGCTCAGATAAACACCCTTGAGTTCCAGGGAAAGGAAATCTCGGAGAGAGAGAGCATTTCCCTGGTGCTGACCAAAGACAAGGAGTCTGTGGAAATTGAGGCGGATGCGGAAGGACACCGGGTCTATGTGGAACCCTCCTATTTGTCCTGTGTGGATGCCGGAACCTATTCCGTTTGTTTTGTCAGAAAGAATTACGACTCCAACATTTCCGCCAAAGACCGGGGGGGTGTTTGGGAAAGCGAGTACCATTCAAAACTTGTAAAAATCACTGTAAAATGAAAACGACGTTAAGAACGCATACCTGCGGCGAACTCAATGCCTCCCATATCGGGGAAACCGTGACACTTTGCGGCTGGATCCAGAAAATCAGGAAATTGGGCGGTATGACTTTTATCGATCTGCGCGACCGCTACGGCATCACGCAGCTGGCTTTCAATGAGGAAACCAACCCGGAACTGTGCCGGCAGATTGAGCCTTTCGGCCGGGAATGGGTGATTCAGGTCACCGGACGCGTGGAGGAACGTTACAGCAAGAACAAGAACATTCCCACGGGCGACATTGAAATCCTTTCGGAAAAAATCACTGTGCTCAACGAATCACTGACCCCGCCCTTCACCATCGAGGACGAGTCGGACGGAGGCGACGAGCTGCGCATGAAATACCGCTACCTTGACCTGCGGCGCAACCCCGTGAAGAACAATCTGCTCTTCCGCCACAAGTTGGGCATCGCTATCCGAAATTACATGAACAACATCGGTTTTGTGGAAATTGAGACCCCCATGCTGGTCAACTCCACCCCGGAAGGCGCCCGCGATTTTGTGGTGCCCTCCCGCCTCAGCCACGGCGAGTTCTATGCCCTCCCGCAATCCCCACAAACCTTCAAACAGCTGCTCATGGTCTCCGGCTTCGACCGCTATTTCCAAATTGTGAAGTGCTTCCGCGATGAAGACCTCCGCGCCGACCGCCAACCTGAGTTCACCCAGATTGACTGCGAGATGTCCTTCGTGACTCAAGAAGACATCCTCCAAACTTTTGAAGGATTGATCAAGTACATTTTCAAGGAGATAAAAGGCATTGACATCGAACCGATAGAACGCATCACCTGGCATGATGCCATGAAATACTATGGCAGCGACAAGCCGGATGCCCGTTTCGGAATGCGTTTCGTAGAACTGAACAAGGTGTTGCAACACAAAGACTTCAAGGTGTTCAACGAAGCTGAATTGGTGGTGGGTATCGTAGCAAAAGGTTGCGCCCACTACAGCCGCAAACAGCTCGATGAGCTCACCAATTTTGTGAAACGCCCGCAGGTGGGAGCCACCGGCCTCGTCTATGTCCAGTGCCAAGAGGACGGACACTTCAAGTCATCGGTCGATAAGTTCTACGACCAAAACGACCTGCAGGCTGTTGCCAAAGAGTGCGGCGCTGAAGCCGGCGACCTCATTCTCATCATGGCGGGTCCGCGCATGAAAACACAGACCCAGCTGTGCCAACTCCGTCTGGAGATGGGCAGCCGTCTTGGCTTGCGCAAGGCCGGCGAGTACAAACTCCTGTGGGTGGTGGACTTCCCGCTGCTCGAATGGGATGAGGAAACCCAGCGTTACTATGCTATGCACCATCCCTTCACCGCTCCCAAGCCGGAACATGAGGATATGTTGGAAAGCAATCCCGGCGCGGTCAATGCCAACGCGTATGACCTCGTGATCAACGGCACCGAAGTGGGAGGTGGCTCTATCCGTATCCACGACAAAGAACTGCAAAAACGGATGTTCAAGGCATTGGGATTCACTGAAGAAGAGGCCCAGAAACAATTCGGCTTCCTGATGAACGCCTTCCAGTATGGTGCCCCGCCGCACGGTGGCCTCGCTTTTGGTTTCGACCGTATGTGCTCTGTGCTGTGCGATGCCGATACCATCCGCGACTTCATCGCCTTCCCGAAAAACAATGCGGCCCGCGACGTGATGCTCGGGGCCCCGACTCCCATTTCGGATGCACAGCTCAAAGAGCTCGGCCTGAAATGATATGACATAATAAAATGATAATCTCCCGCAGCACTCATAACTGCGGGATTTTTTTTGTTCTACAAAAAAAGAAGGATCAGGCTGCCCTTATGGATGCTCTCGTTTCCAGCAGAATTTTGGGAAAATGTTTTTGATGCTTGTAAGATATTGAGTTTTAATCTATTGTAATAATAAAAAATTTTTTTTGAATGTAGGTGAAAAAGAAAAAAAAGTTGTACTTTTGCAACCTCAAAACACGGCGATTGTAGCTCAGTTGGTTAGAGTACCGGATTGTGGTTCCGTGGGTCGTCGGTTCGAATCCGACCTGTCGCCCAAAAAAGCAGTGATAAGAAATTGTCACTGCTTTTTTGTTTTCATATTTATTTATTGCTTGAGGATTTGTTGCGCTGTGCCGATGCGGTATCCTTCGCTGAAAAACAGGATGTTGCCTTCGCCGCCAGTGACGAAAACGGCCGGGAAATTGTTTCGGAAGTTATGGCCAGTGGCTTCGATGAAACTGTCAGTCCAGCGGTTGCCGATATCTTCTATCAGCTGTGAATGTGGGAGGTCCCATGCCTCAAAGTGAAAGTCGGGAGCCAGTTTGTCGCTTGGCACCACAAAGAGGATGTTGTCGCCTTGTCTTTCAAACTCTCTTTTGAGCTGTGACATCTCTTTCAACAGGTGCTTGGTGGGCTCGCGGGTGGGGTCAATAAAACAGACAATCAGCTGTTTCACACCTGACAGTGATCGGATGCTACCTTCTGCGCCATCCACCGGCAACATGAGGTCTGGGTTGATGTGACCATAAGAACTTCCCTCTGGAACAAGGTTGAAATCCCTGAGGATGACCGTCTTTTTAACCTCTTTGCCAGCCGGAATGTTGAAAAATTCCAATCTCGAGAGCACGGTGCCTTCGCTGTTGCGGTTGCCCGTGGAGAGCATGTAGTAGCCGGCGGGCACCTCCAGCGTGAAGGGGAATTGGGCCACCCGCGGGTCGTCCTCGTAGTCGAAGGTCACGAAGTCGCCATCCTCGAAACGGGCAAGGGTGTAGTGGGTCCAATAGCCGGGCTTGGTATCGCCATTTCCTTGATAATCAATGGTTATTCTTCCGAAGTCCATCTTTTTTACTTCATTATCAGAAAAGGAAACCGGCATCCAGCTGCCCTTCTCCCACACAAAAATCTGTCCGTTGGCATTGTCTAAATAGGCGGGAATGTTGTAATGACGGCAACAGGCCGCGAAGAAGATGTCGCGGGAGTGACGGTCGGCGCGGCGCAGCTGATATACTCCTTCTGGCGAGATGGGGCAGTTGAAATAGTTACCTGCATCATCTATCGTGATGTTCTCTTGCGTCCACTGCTGTATATCCTTTGCTTTGACGTTATTATGATCAAAAAGTTCTCCTATGAAAAGACCGTATTTCCAAAAGGAAAGCCCTTCGTTGGAGATGCGCGGTGAGAGAATGCCTTTCACGAAAACATCGTATGGATACGGGTCGGTTGAGGGATCATAAATACGGCGCTGGGTATAAAGAATATCCCCATCAACGTCCCTCAAATCTTTATCTGATAATGAGTTGAGATAATCATAGAGGGGAAGTTTTTCGTTATCTTTATTGTTTTGAATGAAGGCCGTGATGACCTCGTGATTGCCTTCGCTTTTTTTGAGGAAATAGCCGGCCTGTTCTTCCGTCAGGTTAGGACCGCCCAGTCCTTTGCCATCCTTCTCTGTTTTGAAGGTGGAGATATAGGCGTTGCGGATGGAGTCCTCCTGCTGCATCCGCCGGGCATTGAGGGCGGCCTTCTCGGGCGAGGCGGTTTTCACCTCTTTGCTGCCCGCCGGCGGAACGATGGTGAACAGCTCCGTATAATCCTTACCGGCAGCACGATCCAGCGCGAGGGTGAGCGTCGTGGCTTTCCGCACATCGATCTTCTCATACCCATATTCGTCGCCTTTGTGCGCCCATATCAGCAGGTCGCCGAGTCCCGTAGTGACGGAGGCCTCGCCGTTGGCATCCGTGGTGCCGGTGGCAATTGGGTAGTATTCAGCGTAGTTGTAGAGTTTGAACCGCACGGTGGCGCCCTCCACAGGCTTCCCGTCGCGTCCCACCACCCGTATGGTAATCTTGCGGGTCTCGGTGTAGTTGGGCAGCATGTTCACGCGCGAGAAGAGGTCAGTCTGGTGCGTAACTTCCTCGTTGCCATAGTATTTGCCGAAACAGTTCGAATGGACCATCATGGTGCGTGTGGAGGGGATGGCAAACCAGCCCATGTCGAGTTCGGGGTCGGGTTCGCAGGCCCCGAGGAAGTGCCATTTCCCATCTACCCAAACCTCCACCCAGGCGTGGTTGTCGTCGGTGTGCGCCCAGCGGGGGGTGTAGCACTGGCGGGCCGGTATGCCCACGGCGCGCAGGGCCGTCACTGTGAAGGTGGACTCCTCGCCGCAGCGTCCCAGCGCGGTTCTTACCGTCGCCAAGGGCGATGAGGTGCGGGCATCGCTGGCACGATAGGCCACCTTCTCGTGGCACCAGTGGTTCACTTCCAAGGCGGCATCATACATCGAAAGTCCCTCCAGCCGCGGACAGAGTTCCTGATAGAATACCTCCCGTGCGTTATCAAGATTCTCATTATTCACCCGATAAACCAACACATAATGGCGGAAGATGTCCTCCGGAATCTGCTTGCCCCACGGGAAATGCTCGCGGGCCCTCAGCGCCATGCGCACCTGCATGAGGTAGAATTCGCCGTCGTAGTCGGCAAGGTCGCTCAGCGGCATGTAGGCGTAGAGGAATTGCAGCGCCTCGCTCTCTTCGGTGGTGATGTCTTCATTCTCAAAGATGCGCATCAGCGGTTCCGCGCGGTCGTTCAGGATGTCCAACCGGCGCAGGTAATCCTGCTGCACTTGCTGGCGCACAGCAGCATCCGTGATGAAATGCTGGGCGGAAACAGAGGTTGTGAGCAGAAGGAACGTCGCGGCAACAAGACCTTTTTGTATCCAATTGATTTTGTTTAAAATATTCATTATGATTAATTTATGAAATTTTATTCAATGGGGAGGCGGAACATTCATGGGGATGCAAAAATATGGAATATTTGCTAAGGAAAAATATTTATTTTTGCGCCGAATTTCAGGATGTGCTTCCTAAGCAAAAAATTTTTTGGGGTAAAATGAGCAAAAAGAGAATATTGATGGCAATGAGCGGTGGCATTGACAGCACCGTTTCTGCGCTTCTTTTGTTGGAACAGGGTTATGAGTTGGTGGGAGGCACCTTCCGCACATTTGACAGCATCAAGGAGAGTTGTTTGGCCAAGGAACGCGGCTGTTGCAGCATCGATTCCATCATGGAGGCCAAGCACATGGCGGAACAGCTCGGTTTTGAACATCATATCCTGGATTTTCGTGAGGCGTTCAAAGAGCATGTGATTCAGGATTTTATCCAGGAGTATATGTCGGGAAGAACGCCAAATCCCTGTGTGCTTTGCAACTCTTCCATCAAGTGGGGAATGCTGTTGGACAAGGCCATGGAGCTGGGCTGTGACGGTATTGCCACAGGTCATTATGCGCGGATCGTGGAGCAGGGAGGCCATTTCTTTCTTGCCACGGCAGCCGACACGCGCAAAGACCAGACCTACTTTCTCTGGCGGTTGTCGGAAAACGAGTTGGCACGCACCCTCTTCCCGCTGGGCAACCTCACCAAACCGGAAGTGCGTCGCATTGCTGCCGAACATGGCTTTGAAAAACTATCGAAAAAGATGGAAAGTCAAGAGATTTGCTTCATTCCAGACAATGATTATCGTCGTTTTCTGTCGGAAAATGTACCCGATTTCAGCGAGAAGGTGCGCCCTGGAGATTTTGTGGATGCAGAGGGCAGGAAGGTGGGTGAACATGCCGGATTCCCGTTCTATACCATCGGACAGCGCAAGGGACTGAGGGTGGCTTTCGGTACGCCCAAGTACGTCACGCGCATCTCTGCCCGTGACAACACGGTCACGCTGGGCGACCGTGATGACCTGCTGGCCACTTCGCTGCACGCCGAGAACTGTATGTTCACGGATGTTTCACTATTGGAACAAAATCCCAACGTGCAGGCCCGCATACGCTACAATAGTCCCGCTGTGGAGGCTCGGGTGCGGGTAGAGGGCAGCCATGCCGAAGTTGATTTCAGTGTACCCGTTTGGGGAGTCACCCCTGGACAGTCGCTGGTGCTCTACCAGGATGGACTGGTGGTCGGCGGCGGGTTGATTTGCGGGTAGGGGAGAAAACTTTTTTTCTCCTTTTGTTGAAATCATGTAAAAAGTTGTACTTTTGCCGTGTCTTATCCAATGAGTTTTTTCAAATGAAACGCTGGACGGTCGTTTGTGTCATTTTCTGTTTCTCTGCGTTGCTGTTTTCCAGTTGTCGTGTCACGCTCCGCAATGGCGATCTGGTCTTTTTCCAGCCTGCCGGCTCTGATTTGGAGAAGGCAATCAGCCTTTCTACGCGGACAGACACTACGTTGAATTTTTGTCATGTGGGGATTGTGGAGATTTTGGACGGCTTTCCGTATGTGATTGAGGCTGTGCCGGAGGGCGGTGTGGAGCGCACGCTGATGGGAAGCCATTCACATGAGACTTATTTTATTTATCGGGTGCGCCATCGCTATGCCGCCCGGAATGCTGTGGTGTTGGCCTGGGAACACCTTGGGGAACCATACGATTTCTATTTTCAGCATGACAATGGGCGAATGTATTGCAGCGAGTTGGTGTGGGAGTGTTGTCGGAAACGCGACGGCTCACACCTTTTCTCCGCACAACCGATGAACTTCAAATCTCCCGATGGCACTATGCCTGCCTATTGGGTGGAATGGTTCACCCCGTTGGGCGTGCCGATTCCACAGGGTGAACCGGGCACGAACCCGAACGGACTGGCTCAATCAAAACATTTGCGGTTCCTTGGGACCCGCCGTTATGAGACTTGCATTGATTAGAATTGTAATGTATATACAAGTGATATCCAATGAATCAGGAAGAATTTTTCAAAAGATATAACTTTAATGTCCGTACGGACCATCTTGGAAGCGGTGGGTTTGGTACGGTTTACAAAGCCTATGACAATATACTGCACCGTGACGTCGCTCTCAAAAGGTCAGAAGTAAAGTACTTGCCTGACGGAAAAGTGTTCTCATTGAAGGATGAGTTTGAGTCATTGGCCCATGTGCCCAAGCATCCCAATATTGCAAACTATGAGGAACTCTATACTTTTGAGATGTCTAATGGCATCTTCGATTTTGCGATAATGCAGTTTTATCCGGATGGCAATTTGACGAGTGCCATCCGCCAGGGATTGACATTGGAACAGAAAGAGTCGTTGGCCCGGCAATTGCTGGATGGAATAGCTTTTCTGCACAATCACAAAGTAATTCATAGGGATCTGAAACCCGACAATATCCTTGTGGTGCGGCGTGGAATGGAGATATGTCCTGTGATTACGGACTTTGGATTAAGCAAGCCTGCGGACATGGAAAATCGTAGCATTTTTTCCAATAGCTTTTTGGGAGGGTCGCCGCGTTATAGCTCGCCAGAACAGTTTTTGCAGAAACAGTTGAGAATGAATACCGATCTTTGGTCGTATGGAGTGGTTGTGTATGAATTGTTTACAGGAGAGCCACTCTTCGGGTTGGATTATGATGTAAAGGATCCCGTTCGGGTTGAACATGAAATCTGCAAAAAGATCACCAATGGTGACCTGGGTGGCCGTTTGTCCAATGTCCCTGAAAGGTGGCGCAGAGTTTTGGAGCGCTGTTTGGTTGTGGATCCTGAAAAACGGGTGAAGAGTGCGGAGGAACTCTATGGTTATCTTCTCCCTAATGATGAAGAAACAAAGGTGTATGCCGCGTCCTCAGTGCCTTTGAAAAAAAATAGCCCGTCTGTTTCGGAGACGACACGCGTGGAAGGAAAAGCAACAGACTCGGTTTCTGCAAAACCAAAAAAAACAGCACCGTTTGTTTCAGAAAAAATCAAAATGAAATCAAAAAATGGTGGAAAAAAAATTACAATTGGATCATACCGGGAGGCTGCCATGGATAACGGAAGAGTTGCTAAACGCTCGTGGATAAAAAATGCGTGGGAGTGGTTAAAAGATGACGGGTTCTTCAGGAAAGTATTGGCTTATTTCATCATTCTAATGCCAGCTGCCATAGGAATCCTCATTGATGTTTTCACTGATTTGGATAAATATCCAGTTGGGGAAGGTATTGTGTGTGCCGTTTTCATTATCTTGTCGGTTTTGGTATGGATGATGTATAAGGAGTTTTCTTTAGCAAGAATGCTGCTTTTCTTCCTGATTCCCCTACCGGCCATTATTGGACTTCTGATATGTATTTTTTTGATTCCTGATCATCACGATACGATGGAGAAAGTTATTAGTGTCATCTCTGTTGTTATTTCCGGTGGTGTTCTTTTAATTTATGGTAAAAAAAATTGGTAGCTATTCACGTGGCGGTTTAAAGTTTAACCGCTGACTTTAGTATCCAAAAATCTCTTCTAAGGAGAGGGTCGTCACTTTGCCGTATTTTTCCAAACCCTTCAGATCCACCTCATCTTTGTTGCCAAGGATGACCACTATGCGCTTCTGCCCTTTGATGTAGGTCTTGTTGAAGTTCACCACGTCATCGAGGGTCAGCTTTTGGATGGCGTTGTAGTTGGTTCTGTCAAGGGGGGCTTTGAGGCCCATGTCCTCACAGTTGATATAGTAGTTGATGATACCCATCTTGCGGATGCGTTCGGTTCTGTATTGGGAGATGAGGGAGGTTTTGGCAAGGTTGAAGTTGAGTTCGGATACCGGCATGTTGTCCAACAGGTCGGTGAAAGCCTCCAGAGCGTCAATCAGCTTGTCATTCTGTGTGCCGATGTGTGTCATGTTGTAGTTGAGTTTGTCTTTCTCTGTCGGTTCCACATAGTAGGCGGCAGCAGAGTAGGCGAGGGAGCGTTTTTCGCGGATCTCCTGAAACACGATGGAGTTCATGCTGCCTCCGAAGTACTCGTTGTACATCTCAATCTGCGGATCCAATGTCCAGTTGGCGGGAATGGAGGTTGTGAGTTGGCGGCACAAGGACTGTTTGGCATCGTAATGTGCAAAATAGACTTTGTTTTCCTTTGTGGCCAGACGGTCGTAGTCCACGCCCATCTTGACAGGCTTCTTGGCCGGGTGGACGGCGTGCTTTTCAGTGATGACTTTCTGTAGGTCGGTGAGGCTCAAATCTCCGTAATAGAGAATGCGCTGCGGCTGGGAGGTCATGGTCTTGATCTGGTTGATGACATCCTGTGCTTTGATTTTCTGCACATCCTCGTTGCTGACGAAGTATCTGCGAACGTTCTCCTTGCCGTAGGAGGCATAGGAAATCATGTTTTGGAAGATGTTGTTCTGGCGTGATTTGGCGTCTTCGCGCATTTGGAGCACATTGCGGATGGAGTTCTGCACTGATTCTTCGGAGATCTTCGGGTGGTTGAGAATGTCCTCCACGATGGCTATGGCTTTCTCCATGTTTTCGCTCAAGCCGGAGATTCTGACATTGGCGTATTTGTCGCCGAAACCGATGCTGTATTCGCAGGCAAGGTCGTACATTTCACGGTTGATCTGGCTGAGGCTGCGGTTATCGCTCTCCAGCTGGTCAAGGAAAGAGTTGGTGATGCCGGCATTCTTGTCGTAGAACCTTCCGTAGCTGTAGCGGAATATCAGCTGGAAACGGCCGTTGTCGGTGTTCTGCACATAGAGAATCTCGTTGCCGTTAGCTTTGCCCTTCTTCAGGTCTTTGTTGAAATCCACAAAAACAGGCTCAATGGGAGTCACATTCATCCCCTTGATTTTTTTGAGGAAATCGCTTTCCACGTCTCGGTTTATCACCACAGGGGTGATTTCCGGTTTGTCCACCTTCTGCACATCGCGCTGTTCGCCCTGATGTTTGTAAACCACCACATAGTTGTTGCTCTTGAAGATACGTTTGGCAAAATCAATGACATCCTCCTTGGTTACTAAGCTCATGTTCTCGGTTTCATTGAGCACATCCTGCCAGCTTTGGTGCGCAATGTAGGAGAAAGCCATTTTCATACCCCGGTTCACGTTGCTCTCGAGTGAGGTCATCTCGCTGAGTTTGCGGTTGTTGATGGCGGCGGTCAGCAGGTCGGCATCCCATTCGCCGGATTTCAGGATTTCAAGTTGCTGGAGCAGCAGGTCTTTGAGTTCCTCAAGTGTTTGTCCCTGCTTGGGCTTGCCGGTCAGGCGGAAATAGGCGTAATCGTTCAGGTCGCTCACGCCGGAAGCGGCATATTGTGCCAGCTGTTTCTGGTTGATGTTTTCGTCAATGATGCCGCAGGAGCCGTTCATCAGCACGGCGTCCACCATCTCGGCGAGGAGCACGTCACGGGAGCCGGTACCCGCGTCGATGCGGAAGCCGATCTGCACGTTTTCCGGCTCCAAACCATACACGTCCACCACCTTTACCTCGCGGATGGGCTGCTCCTTTACGTAGGTGAAGTCGGGAATGTAACGGGGTTGGATGTTTCCGAAATATTTGTCAATCAGTTTAATGGCTTGGTCTGGGTCAAAATCGCCCGACATGGCGATGCAATAGTTGTTGGGTACATAATAAGTGTTGAAATGCTTGTTGATGTTGGTCAGGGACGGGTTTTTCAGATGCTCGATAGTGCCGATGGTGGTCTGTGTTCCATAGGGATGGTGTGGGAACAACGCTTCGTTCAGTTTTTCATAAGCGGTACGGGAGTCGTTGGCCATGTTCATGTTCTTCTCTTCGTAAACGGCCTCCAGCTCGGTGTGGAACAAGCGGAAGACGGGATGTGAAAACCTTTCGCTCTCAATCTTGAGCCAGCGTTCCAGCTCGTTGCTCGGAATATCCTCTTGATATACAGTCATGTCGTTGGATGTAAATGCGTTGGTGCCCTGCGCCCCGATCATGGACATCATCTTGTCGTACTCGTTCGGGATGGCATACTTGGATGCTTCGTAAGAGACAGAATCGATCTGGTGATAGATGGCCTTGCGCTGGGCCGGGTCTGTAGTTTGGTTGTACACCTCGTACAATTCTTCAATCTTATTAAGCTGTTCCTGCTCCTTCTTCCAGTTCAGGGTGCCAAAGTGGCTGGTTCCCTTAAACATCAGGTGTTCCAGATAGTGGGAGAGCCCGGTGGATTCGGCAGGGTCGTTCTTGCTGCCTACACGTACGGCGATGTAGGTCTGAATGCGCGGAACATCTTTGTTGACAGACATATATATCTGTAGTCCGTTATCCAAAGTGTAATGGATGACGTTCATCGGATCGTTCTGGTAGGTCTCCTTTTTATAATTTTGGGCACTGAGGCTGAGAGTCAGGAAACAGAATAAAACGAACAGCACGCCCAGTTTGAATTGTTTTTTCATATTTACAGTGTTTTTATTTTTTACAGTTTTATTTTTTTTACGAAGGTTTTTTTTTTTTTTTTTCAGCGGCAAAAATACTTAAAATTCCGATACGGTAAGCAGTTTGTGATGGTATTAATATTCAGGGGATTGCATAAAAAAAAGACGGCCAATCTGACCGCCTTTTGTGTCCCCTCAGGGACTCGAACCCTGGGCCCATTGATTAAGAGTCAATTGCTCTACCAGCTGAGCTAAGGAGACATCTCAATTTGAGGTTGCAAAAATACATTTTTTTTCAATATGTCTGTCTTGCAGGTCAATTTTATTTTTTTTATTTCGTTTTATATTTTAAAATATTGAAAATTAATAATTTGAATTAAACTATTTGAAATGTTTTATTGTTTTTTATTTCGTGTTTATATAAATTAGGTGGGGTTGAGGGTGTTTTTTGGGAAAAAAATCGGGTCTCATTTGCAAGAGAAAGCCAGTTCTTTCCCTTTTTTACATATTGCTTGGTCGCTTTTGCTCTCGGAGAAGGGTGGGATGAATGTGTGCTCTTTTGATAAGTTTTGGTATAATTATTTGTTTTATAGATAATTGATTTCTTTTATTAATGGGTAAAAAATTTTTTTTGGAAAAAGATGGGGGAATGAAAAAAAATAAGTATTTTTGCAGCCGCTTTTGCCCAGGTGGTGGAATTGGTAGACACGCCACTTTGAGGGGGTGGTGAGCGTTAGCTCGTGCAAGTTCGACTCTTGTCTTGGGCACAAAAAAAAGACCTTGATTCCAAGGTCTTTTTTTATTTCATGCCGCAAGGTTTCAGCTCCATTTCACAAGGTCCAACTCCATGTCATGGGCCAGCAGCGGATTTTGTGGGATGATGCGGATGGCGCAGTTCCAGACGCCAGCGATTTTGGCGTTCAGGGGGCAGACGAAACGGCTGATTCCATGCTCTTCGCTCTCAAAACGGAACGGGTACTTGCTGTACAGTTCCATCCGGTTCTCTTTTTGCTGTGTGATGATCATCTCTGCTTTGACATCCTCATGGGAGAGGTTGCCCAGCCGCACTTGCAGTTCCACTTCGCGGGTGGCACCCAGGTAGAAGGTGCTGTCGGGGTCGCTCGGCAGGGTGTCGCTGACGACTTCAATGTTGTCCCACGAGGCGAGTATGTGGTTTTTCCACTGCACCAGCTTGAACAGGTTCTCGTTGTGGTTGGCGGTCAGCAGGTCGATGCGCTGCGACAGCTTCCGGTAGTACTGGCTGTAGTAGTCGTCCAGCTGGCGTTTCATGGTGTAGTGTGGGGAGATGAGGGTAAAGCAGTTCCGCATCATTTTCACCCATTCGTGCGGGATGTTGCCGTTGCGGGTGTAGAAGGCGGGCATGATTTTTTCTTCAAAGATGGCGAACAGGTTGGCGGCATCCAGCTCGTCTTGTCGGCGGTTGTCGGTGTAGGTGATCTGTTCGTCCACGGCCCAGCCGGCACCGGGTACATAGCCCTCGGCCCACCAGCCGTCCAGCACGCTGAAGTTCAGCACGCCGTTCATGACGGCCTTTTCGCCGCTGGTACCGCTGGCTTCCAGCGGCCGGGTGGGGGTGTTGAGCCACACGTCACATCCTGAGATGAGCTTTTTGGCCAATATCATGTCGTAATTTTCCACAAAGATGATTTTCCCGATGAATTCGGGGCGGCGCGAGAAGTCGATGATTCGGCGGATCAGGTCCTGACCTGCCTTGTCGTGGGGGTGCGCCTTGCCCGCGAAGATGAACTGGATCGGCTGCTCGGGCCGGTTGACCAGTGCCTTCAGCTTCTCTTCGTTGGTGAACAGCAGATGGGCCCGCTTGTAGGTGGCGAACCGGCGGGCAAATCCCACCGTGAGCACATCGTTGCGGATGGATTTCACTGTCTTCATGATCAGTGACGGGGAGTCGTTGCGCTGACGCATCTGCTTTTCAACGGATTCCTTGATGTAGTCGATCATCTCTTTGCGGAGCTCGTTTTTCAAGTCCCAGATTTCGTTGTCGGTGGCGTTGTTAATGCCGTTCCACACTTCGGGGTTGGAGATGTCCTGCTTGTAGTTCTGCTGGAAAAGTTTTTGGTGGAAGCGCTGCCATTTCTTGTGTGTCCATGTCGGATAGTGCACGCCGTTGGTGACATGTCCGATATGGAGTTCGGCGGCGAAGCGTCCGTCGTAGAGGTATTCAAACATTTCGCGGCTCACGCGTCCGTGGATGCGGCTGACGCCGTTCACCTCTTGGCAGAAGCGGCAGGCCAGCACGCTCATGGAGAATTTCTCGTTGCTGTCGTCGGCATGTTTGCGGCCCAGTCCCATGAACTGCTGCCAGGTGATGTGGCAGGCTTCGGGGTAGCGGGAGAAATAGATGCGCATGAGGTCTTCGCTAAAGGCGTCGTGGCCCGCGGGCACGGGGGTGTGCGTGGTGAAGAGGGAGGAGGCCCGCACCAAGTCCATGGCGGCGGGGAAGGAGAGTCCATCCCGTTGCATCAGCTGCCGCGTGCGCTCCAAGGAAAGGAAGGCGGCATGACCTTCGTTCAGGTGGTAGATTTCGGCCTCTTCGCCCAGCAACTCCAAGGCGCGCATGCCACCCAGCCCTAACAACAGTTCCTGTTTCAACCGGTTCTCCCAGTCGCCGCCATACAGGTTGGCGGTGATTTGGCGGTCCTCCGGCGTGTTCTTGTCCAGGTCGGTGTCCAGCAGGTACAGCTTGATGCGTCCCACGTCCACTCGCCAGATGCGTGCGTGGAGCTGGCGTCCCGGCAAAGCAATGGTGATGGTCTTCCAGTTGCCGTCGCTCTCGCGCATCGGATGGATGGGCAGCTTGGAGAAGCTCTGTTGGGGGTACAGGTTGATCTGTTCACCCGACGGTGAGATTTGCTGCACGAAATAGCCGCAGCGGTAAAGCAGCCCCACGGCCACCATGTTCACATTGCAGTCGCTGGCCTCTTTCAGGTAGTCGCCGGCCAGCATGCCCAAACCTCCGGAGTAGATCTTCAGCTCGTTGCTGATGCCGAATTCCATGCTGAAATAGGCTACCCGCTTCTCTTTCCGTGTGCTCGCAGTGTGCATGTAGTCTTGAAATTCCGCATATACGCGGTCCAGTTTCTGCACAAAGGAGGCGTTGTGGCTATACTCCTGCAACCGATGTAGCGGCAGCATCTGGAGCATGTGCACCGGGTTTTCGTTCAACTCGCTCCAGCGTTCCTCTCCGGCAATTTCAATGAACAGTTCCCGCGCCTCATAATTCCAACTCCACCACAGGTTGTTGGCCAGCACCTCTAATTTCTCCAGGTTGTCGGGCAGGTCGGACTTTACTGTGATTTTCTTCCAGTTGGGCTGTGATACGGCGGAAGTGGTTGTGGTGATGCCGATATGGGAGGTCTTGTCTTTGAAGGATTCAAATCTCATGCTGCTTTTTTCCAATGCTTTGGCGTATGTTTTTTCGTAATTTTCAAACAAATTTTTCCATAATGCCTGGGCGGCGATTTCTTTGGCGTTCTGCTTGGCGGCATCCATCTCCGAGGGGTTGAGCGACAAATATTCCAGGATGGCGTCTTTCAAATGGGTGCACACCTCTTCCTCGTTGCTATCGGTCCTATGGACAACGGTCACGCCGCGCGGGTTGTTGAAATGGCGGCTGACCCACTGCCCGAAGCCGGCTAGCGATGTGGTGACGGTCGGTATGCCGAAGGCGATACTTTCTAACGGAGTATATCCCCAAGGTTCATAGTATGAGGGGAATACAGTCAGGTCAAAGCCGATGAGGGTGTCGTAATAACTGAGGTTGATGATGCCGTCATGGCCGTCAAGGTAGACGGGTACAAAGATGACTTTCACTTTGTTGGCGGGGGCATTGTCGATGTTGAGTCGGTTCAGTTCCCGGAGGATGGGGTCGTTGTAGGGGTCGTGCAGCGGGTGGGTGGCATAGTCGCGGAGCACTGCGTTGTGGGAATCGCTAAAGAGGGTGCCGTTTTCCAGCTTCTGCACCAATTCAGTGCGGCGGCCGCTTGTGCCGGCCGGGACGGCGATGAAGGCCACCACTTCGCGGTCAGGCCGCTGTTCCTGCAGTTGCCCCAGGGAGCGGATGAACAGGTCGATGCCCTTGTTGTGGAACTCATAGCGACCGCTGTTCAGCACCAGCATGGCATCGTTGGAGATGGGTTGCTGCAGCAGTGCGGAGGCCACGCGCAACAGCTGCTGCCGTGCGGCCAGCCGTTTGCGGTCATACATCTCGCCTTGCGGTACAAAGTCGTTTTCAAAACCGTTGATGGTGATTTCGTCGGTGGGCTTTTCAAAAAAAGCGACACACTCTTTTTCCGTCATCTCGCTGACGGTGGTATAGGCGTCTGCGGTGTGGGCCGAAAGATATTCCAGGGAGAATTTGGAGCGCACCCCGAAACGGTTGGCGGTCTCCGCCGGCGCATAGCGACCGATTTCATCGTACAGCGGGAGACCGTTCCCCGCAATACAGCGGCCTAGCACTGTGGCATGGGTGGTGAACACCGTGGCGATCTGCGGGGTGTTCTGCTCCAAGTACAGCAGCCCGCCGCCGGTCATCCATTCGTGAAAATGGGCCACGATGCGGTTCATGGCATTGCAGTGGAACTGGTAGAAACTCTCAATCACTTTTCCCGCCGCATATCCGAACAACAGCGGTTCAATGTAATCCCACTGCCCGCTGATGGAGTCCAGCTTGTAGTTGAGCCAGAACTGGGTCAGAATGTCGTTTTTCTTTTCAAAATAGGGGGTGAAATCCACCAACACTACCACGGGTTCGCCCGCCACCGCCCATCGTCCGATGCGGATGCGCAGCCCTTCCCGCTGTGCCACCTCCCGCCAGTTGCGGTACAGCGTCTCGTCTTCAATGAAGTCAGTGTTGCTCCCGCTCTCCTTGGACAGGTCCGGTCCAATGCAGATGTAGTTGTTCTTGTAACTCTGGACAACCGTCAGCGCTTTGGTCGACAATACCGTGTATATACCGCCCACTTTGTTGCAGATTTCCCAGCTGGTTTCAAAAATATAATCGGCCTTTTTCATCAAAATGGTTTTAATTTATTGATTTACAATTTACTTTCGCGTTTTCATTCCTTTGATTGGAAAGAGTGCAAAAATAAGTTTTTTTGGCGTATGTTCGGAATGGAAATGTGTGAATCAATTTTATTTCATTGAGTTGGTCTATTGAAAAAAAAGTTATATTTGCCGCCCGATTATTTAGATGGGGAATTGTTATTATTTTTATATAAAATTATGTAATTAATTATTGTTCAACAAATTATTTTGTTATGAAAAAAATATGGACACTTTTTATGATGATAGGTATTGCGATGATTTTCGGAGAGATTTCCGCGCAATCGCTTCAAACGGCCGCGAGCCGCGATGGCTGGAATCCGAATCCGACTTGGGGAATGGAACGGAATGCCACCTGGTTGACCTGGGCTACGGTCATGCCGTCATACCACATGCTCGGCTTTAATGACGAAATCCAGTATTATGCCATGCAGCGTTTTACCACCTCCGATTTGGCTCCGTATAACGGTCTGCAATTGACCAAGGTGAGTTTTCTCCCCTCCACACATTCTGATGAACCAACCATAGCCAGCTATACTATAGTGGTTTATACGGGAGGATATGTCTCTGGGAGTACCTACAGTGCCGGCTCCTTAGCTCGGTCGCAAGCCCTGGCTTCCAGCTCCCTGGAGATGGGCGAGTGGAACACCATCACCTTGTCTTCCCCGTTGACCATCAACTCCTCACAGGAACTGTGGATCGGAGTTTATGTCAATGCTACACAAGGTTATGCGATGTCGTATGATGATGCCACCAGCGTGGCCGGCAAAGGAAACATCATGGGCCTTGATGGCAGCTGGGGCCAGGCCTCCGACTTTTTGAGCTCGGTCTCCATCACCAATTGGAATATTGCCGGTTGTGTTTCCGACGGACTGGAGGACCAGTATATCGACCTGAGTGTCCAGTTTATTAACAATGGCTCTTCGCAGACCTCCATCACCCAGCTGACGGTTCCGGCAGGTAGCCCGCTGCGCTCCACCCTTCGCGTGCGCAACGAGCGCACCTATGCCGCCAACATGGATTATACGGACACCACGTTCCTGACCAGCACGTTGGACGGCCAGCCACTCAGCAGCCACCTGCTCCACTCCGATACCCTGCTGGCTGACCACGGAGTGTGGCTGAATGTGAACGACCTGACCCCACAGGAAATCTTTGACTTGGGCTATTGCGGTACTGTGCGCAACTTCTGCTACCGCGTCACGCCCAACACCGGCTGGCTGGATGCGGACACGACCAATAATGTCTCTTGCGTCTCGGTCAACTTCCAGGATTATGAGCAGTATTTTCATATTACCGTGTTGAATGATGATGGCACCGTCTCTCCCGACAGTGTCGTGACCGTGCGGCCCGGCGGCATGCAGCGTTTTGTGCTTACCCCGCCCGATAGCCTGGTGATTTCCCGTGTTTTGGTGGACGGTGAGGAGGCTACAGAAAATGTCACCTACCTTTTGGGTACAGGCTGGACTTACGTTTTCCGTAACGTGCAGGCCGACCATACGTTGCAGGTGTTTTACGGGGTGGATACCACTCGCGTGGAAGACTATGCCGACCCCGAGGTCCGCATTTATCCGAATCCGACAAAGGATCAGATTTTCTTCCAGAGCCATTCCGCCGTCAGCGATGTCGTGATATATGACCTCTCTGGCAAGGTGGCTTCCTCTTTCAATAGCTGCGAGTTCCAGGGCACGCTGCCTGTGTCAAGTTTAAGCCCGGGTATCTATTTTATCCGATTTAATACAGCTAATGGTATCGTAAATCAAAAGTTTATAAAATATTAATTTTAATTTAATTAAGTGATATGAAGAAAATTTATGCTTTTTTTTGTTTGTGCACACTGCTGTTGTGTGTGCCGTCAGCCATGGGCCAGTTGACCAGCATGTCGCGCGAAGGAGGCATGACGGAACTTCAAAACGATGTATCCCGCGCTTCGGGATGGCTGACCTGGTTTGATGTGAATACAGCTACCGTGAACGGCATTAACGTGTCAAGTCCCATGAGTTTGGCTGTGGCACAGCGTTTTACTCCGTCTGATTTGGCTCCATACGATGGTTATACACTGACCCAAGTGCAGTTCTATTTGTGGCAGCCATCAGGAGAACCTGCCACGACAGGCACTTATACCGTGAAAGTTTATCAGGGTGGCTCCTATACCAGCGGCACAGCCATGTCGCCAGGCGTGGAGGTGGCTTCTCAAACGGTTTCTTCCCTCACCATGGATTCCTGGAATACCGTCACCCTCTCTTCACCAGTGACCATTGATGCCAGCCAGGAACTTTGGTTCGGTGTATATATTAACAATGGTACGGGAATTGTGATGTCTTACGATGATGCCTCCAATGTGGTGGGCAAAGGCGCCCTTATCTACGATGTGGATGATGCCGCCTGGTACGATGTCAATGACTATCCCTATATTGATTTTCAAATCTACAACTGGGGAATGCGAGCCTATGCACTGGATAATTCGGGCGTGACTGTGGATTTGGGTACTTTTTTCATCGATAATGGAACCAACCAAAACCGGATCACCTCACTGACTGTGCCTTATGGAAGCAGTTTCAGCCCAGTGACTGTGGCCTACAATTATAATTACGGGGCCGCTACCAATAATTTCACGGGAGTGATTACTTATAACCTTACTTTTGATGGCACTTTCATCGGCACCTACGCTACAGGCTCCACTACCATTGCCACGGGGTCGGGTGTCTATTTTGATGACATCACTATTTTTACGCCCGCATATATTGAATCCCATAACTATTACGGAACCCACTCGTTCTGCATGGAGGCTACCGTGCCCAGTCCATACGTGGAAGCAGATGCCACCGACAATACGGGCTGCCTCACTGTCACTTTTGAAGGACCTACCGTCTCTACAGACCATACCATCTCGGTGCAAAATACCGACAATTCCGTGTTCCCGTCAGGGAATGTTGTCGTGACGGACGGCAGTTCGGCTACTTTCACAATCACAGTGCCAGACTGCTCTTCCCTCGGTGATGTGTTGGTGGATGGAGTAAGTGTGATCGGACAGGTGGTGAACACCTCTGCCAATACCTATACCTACACCTTTAACTCGGTTACGGGTGACCATACATTGCAGGTGGTCTATGTTTCGGGTTCATATACTATCACTTCCTCCACCGATGGCCACGGCACCATCACTCCGGCTTCGGTTTCTGTCAACTGCGGCGAACAGTGTGTTCTCACCATTACACCGCAAACCGGCTATCATCTTCTGTATGTGACCGACAATACAATGGATGTGACCGCCTCTGTGTCCAACCAGATTTATACCATCACCAACATCTCCCAGAATCATGTCGTTTATGCGGCTTTTGAACAAGATGATCCTGATTTGCAAACCTTTACCATTAATATTTCTGGAACGGGAATTACCCCCAATGGGACGATTACGGTAACGGAGGGAGATTCGCAGACCTTTACCATTACGGAGTCGGATTGCCAGACGCTGACGGACTTGCTTTTGGATGGCGCCAGCGTTATGGCGGATGTGCAGCCGCAGGGTGACCATGAGTATGAGTACACTCTGGTCAACATTACTGCCAACCATACGTTGCAACCTGTATTTGTGACTGACACTTACACCGTTACCTCTTCTACTGATGGCCACGGCACCGTCACTCCTGCCTCTTCTACGGTTAACTGCGGAGACCAGTGCACACTGACCATCACACCGCAAACCGGTTATCATCTTCTCTATGTGACCGACAATACCATGGATGTGACCACCTCCGTGGTGAATCAGGTTTATACCATTTCCAATGTCTCCCAGAATCATGTCGTTTATGCGGCTTTTGAACAGGATAATTCTGATTTGCAAACCTTTACTATTGATATTTCTGGAACGGGAATTTCACCCAATGGTACGATTACAGTGACGGAAGGCGACTCTCAGACCTTCACTATCACAGAACCGGATTGCCAGACGTTGAGTGACCTGCTTCTGGATGGCGTCAGTGTCATGGGCAGCGTTCAGTCGTTGGGTAACAATACGTATGAGTACACTCTCAGTAATATTACTGCTAATCATACACTGGAGCCTGTATATGTGATGGTTACATATTCTATTACAGCTTCTACGGATGGACATGGAACGATTATCCCGGATCAGCTTGAGGCCAATTGTGGCGAGGATCTGACTTTTGCAATTACGCCCAATGCCGGATACCGCTTGTTGGCACTCATTGATAATGCCGAGGATGTCACCAGTTTGGTTGTGGGAGATTCCTACACTATGGAGAATGTTAGGGCGGCCCATTTCATTTATGTCACTTTCGTTTTGGAGAATGGTATCCAGGAGTCAGAGAACCATGGGGTGCGTTTGTTCCCGAATCCTGCTGCAGAACAGCTGAGCATTAGCACGGATATTCCGATGCAGCAAGTTGAGGTGATGGATGTGACGGGTAAATGTATCGGAAATTATGATGCATCTGGCAATCAGATGGTTTTGAATGTGTCAGCGCTGTCCTCAGGTATGTATATGGTTAGAATTGTGACAGGTACGGACGTTGTGGTGAAGAAGTTTTTGAAAAAATAATTTATTGAAAACAAATAAGATAATAGGATTTTTCGGCGCGTTGTGTCTGCTTGGCCTTTCATGGGTGGCAGAGGCTCAAAAGATGACCTCTTATCAGAGTGAAAAGGCAGGGGGATATGCTTACTGGGTATGTACTCCATCTGGTTATGTGAATGGCCGGGCAGACAAGCCCGTGATTGTTTTTCTGCATGGGGCCAGCTCGTGTGGCACTGATTTGTCGAAGGTGCTCCGTTACGGACCGCTGGATGCAGTGTCGTCAGGTTTGCAGGTGGATGCTGTATTGGTGGCTCCGCAAAATCCCGGAGGGGCGTGGTCTCCATCCAAGATCATGGATGTTTTGCGTGCCGTTGAGCGACGCTTTTCTGTGGACACCAACCGGCGTTATGTGCTGGGCATGAGTTTGGGAGGCTATGGAACTGTGGATTTTGTGGGAACCTATCCCGACAGGATCGCAGCGGGCATGGCATTGTGCGGCGGGGGCAGCTTGAGAAATTACTGTGGCCTTGCCAAAGTCCCCTTCTGGATTCTGCACGGCACTGATGACAGGGCCGTTGCTGTCAGTGAGTCACAGGCGGTGGTAGCGGCGATGGCGGCCTGCGGTGATACTTCGCGGTTGCGTTGTGACTGGCTCCCGGGGGTGAACCATGGACAGCTGGGCAAGGCGTTCTATGTGCAGGAAACCTATCAGTGGCTGCTCTCACATTCCCTGTTGGATGCTGGACGACCGGTGAACCGCGTGGCGACTCTTCCAACGGAAAGCTTTTCCAGCTTGGCTCTTCTTGCGGATAGAAAACAGGAGCCAAGCGCTAATTCCCAGTCGCAAAACAGCCAGGGGAAAGAAACGTCCCCGGCGGCACAATCCAAACCCCAAGCCAAACCATCGACACCAACCACGGCCAAACCGGCTTCCTCCCCACAGTACTATACAGTGCGGAAAGGGGACACTTTGACAGCCATCGCACGCAAGTACCACACTTCTGTGGCCAAATTGTGCAAGTTGAACAAAATCAAGGAGAATGCTGTGCTGCAAATTGGCCGCAAGTTGCGAGTAAAGTAAAGGACTGTAAGTTTTTAGGACACGTTTATAAGGACCTGTTGCGATACCATTGCACATGGTTGCTGCAAACTTCCAACTCTCGTTCTGGGGGAAGGTTGAGTTGCGGTGCCCGAGTTCCCGCTCCCCATCGTTGTTCGCCAGTCAGCACGCGGATTTCATCCCATAGGTTACTTTTCAAAAAGAGATCCAGGGTTTTACGTCCTCCCTCCACAATGATAGACTCTATCTTGTTGTGGTACAGCTCCTGCATGGCCACGGGCAGTTGGTCTGACAACAATGTAAAACCCTCCTCCAATGGTGGTGTGGTGCCGGCATGGCACATGATATAACGTTGTGGACTGGTTCCAGGGTAGAGACGGGTGGTCAGTTGCGGATGGTCATTGCAGTAGGTGTTGTACCCAACCAGAATGGCCTGCTCTTCGCTTCTCCATTTGTGCACCATCACTTTCAATTCTTCATTGGTAATCCAGTAGCTTTGGGCAGGGGAGGTGCGGGGAATGTCCATGTAGCCGTCGGCGGTCTGCGCCCATTTTAATATAATGTATGGACGTTGTTTTCTGTGGTAGGTGAAAAAGCGGCGGTTCAGCTCCTCACACTCATCGGATAGTACGCCGGAGAGTACCTCAATGCCGGCATTCTCCATCTTGGCGATGCCCTGTCCGTTGACTTTGCTATGTGGATCAAGGGTTCCGATGACAACACGCGGAAACTCCATTTCAATGATCTTGTCGGCACAGGGAGGAGTCTTGCCATAGTGGGAGCAGGGTTCCAGATTGACATAAAGGGTGGCCTCCCGACACAGAGATGGGTCGTCCATGGAACGGATGGCATTGACTTCTGCGTGGGCTTCGCCATATTGTTGATGGTAACCCTCGCCGATAATCCGTCCCTGGTGAACAATGACAGCACCTACCATTGGGTTGGGCTGCACACGCCCCAGTCCCAGTCGTGCCAGTTCCAGGCAACGGCCCATGTAAAGTTTATCTTGGGAGGAAATGCGGCACATGGTTGGGAATGACTACATGGTTTTCCCGTTGTCAATCACCCATTTCATATAGAGGAGGGCAGCCACGCTCCAAGCTTGGGAAATGCATCCGTTGGGACGGTGCGGGGGCGCTCCGTCAAAAATTTCTCCGATAGTGGAGATGCCATAATCCTTGATGTCGTGCTCAAAATCGTAGTAAAGTTTCTCCAAGACGGGGAACGCTTTTTTCTGGTGTACGGCCACCATGCCATTGGTGAAGGGGATGAGCAGCCAGGGCCAGCAGGTCCCTTGGTGGTAAGCAGCATCGCGGGTGGCCTGATCTCCCGCATAGTATCCTTTATAGTCCGGGTCGTTGGGCGACAAGGTCCGCAATCCTTTGTTGGTCAGCAGCTCCTCTGTGCATTTTTTCAAAATCAACTGCCTGATTTTCTCACTGATGGGACAATAGGGCAGGGCAGTGGCAATGAGCATGTTGGGACGCACTTGGAAATTCTTGTAGTTTCCATCCACATAATCAGCCAGCCAGCCGTGCTCTTTAGACCAGAAGGTTTCTTTGAAAACATCAGGGAAAGTTTTGATGATCTCTTTCCATTCATCCACAAAATCAGTGTCCTTGGCAATTTTGGCCATCTCGCTGGCAAAACAGAGGGCGTTGTACCACAGGGCATTGATTTCCACTTGAAAGCCGGTTCGTGGAGTGACGGGTTTCCCGTTGACGATGGCGTCCATCCAAGTGAGAGCTTTGCCTTCGCAGCCGGCATGGATCAAGCCGCGCTCAGTCATTCGTATGTTATAGAGTGCACCGTTTTTGTAGGCATTCAGGATGCTTTTCATGGCCGTTCCGTACTCTTGCCAGATGGTCGCCGGCTTCTTGATGAAGTGCGTGTACTGCTGTAATGTGTGAAAAAACCAGAGCGGGGCGTCCACGGAGTTGTATGCGCTGTGACCGCTTGCCCCGATGTTCGGGAAGAGGCCGTCCTGCAATTCCGTCAGCATGGTGTCCATGATCTCCTTGCAGAGTTCCACTTGCCCCAATGCCAATGTGAGGCCGGGAAGAGCGATGAAGGTGTCACGTCCCCAGCGTCCGAACCACGGGTAGCCCGCAATCACTTCTGTCTTTCCGTTTCTCTTCACAATGAACTGTTCAGCCGCATTTTTGAGACAGTTGAAGTAGGTGCTCCGGTTGGTGTGACGCTTGATTTCCTCTTCATAAAGCATTTCCAGGGTACTGGGATCAATTTCTTCGGTGCCTAATGTGATGTATAAAGCCTGGTTTTTCAGCTTGACATTGATTTTTCCGGGATTAAGCAGGTCTTCAATCCCTTCATAACCACGTTCAATTTCTTCTTCGTATTCAAAATTCTCGTACCAAACGGGATGGTGTTCATAGTATATCTCCTCTGAACATTGGATATATACAGGCGTGTAGTTGTCGTACAAACAATATTTCACGCCATTTTTACACCAATCATATCCAGTATTGGCCACGTCATTTTTATGTGTCAACTGGTGAATCTGCCGGAAGGCCAGCAGAGGCTGGAATTGGAAGGATACGGATTCTACATCATCCAGGATGGTATATTTGATGATGAGCCGGTCGGCATTGTTGAGGAAAAGAATCTCGCTTTTGAAATTGAACTTTCCGACACGGTAATAATAAGTGGGAAGGGGCTCGGCGACAAACCGCTGCATGTATTTGTTCCCCTTCGGGTCAATGACTCCTCCTTTGTACTGGTGGATTCCCAGCCGGAATTCCATGTCGTTCATCACCACGCTTTCGTTCAGATTGGAGACCAGCACATGCCGTTCTTGGTCAATCTTGTCTTGGGGTACGATAAACAACCCGTGATATTTTCGGGTGTTCAGACGGAGTAGGGTGGTGGTGGCAAAAGCACCGGTACGACTGCATCTTAAAAGCTCCCTTTTTTTGGAGTAGCTGATGTTGACTAATTTTTCCTTGTCAAATTCAATATAGTTCATGGTTATTTTTTCAAGGCCGCAAATTTACGCAAATTTCTTCAAAAGCATCCTTCCTTTGTCAAAAAAGCGAAAGACTGTCTATAAATCGTCCGCAATGATTTCTCCTCTGGGGTGTCGGACTGTGTATTTTGTGAATTTCTCATCCGCGTCAAACCCGTCTCCGAGATACACGGTGCCATCGGCACGCGTCTGTCGCACGTTCACGTCGGAGTAGATACGCCGGTTCCGTTGGTCCCATACAATTTTCTCTGTACGGATGGTATCCCCCTTTTTTAGGTTGGTGATGATGACATTGTGTTGGGCCTCCATTCTTTGGGTGTGCTCTTCGCTGATGGCATATTGGGCGGTCAGCATGGATTCGGGTTGGCCGGCAATGTCGTAGGAGATGACCTGAATGCCTTCGGGACAGTCGGTGAAGGGGGAGTCTCCGGCATATTTGTTGATGAGCGGACTGGTGATTTGGAAACTCAACCGTCCGGAATCGCTGTAGGTCAGTCGGATGTTCCGGGCAGATTCGTCAGGATATTTCCCGTCATAACAGAGCAGGTTGTCGTGGGAAAACTCCTCATCTTTGCATGCAATAAAAAACACCCCCAGCATGATGATGCAGAGGGTGCTTTTTATGATGTGGTTGGGAATGGACATGCTAACGAATGATTGTGTCTTCTCCAATCCATCCGCCAATGTGGTAGGTGGTTCCTTTCTTCAATCCGTTGTTGAACAGCACATCGTCAGACACGTGACCCAGTGTGGCGCGTTTTTTGGCGCACTCATTGGCCACTGACGGATCAACAGATTGAGCTTTGTTGTATTTGTCGGCAGCAGCCCAATAGACGGCACCGGCAATAACGCCTTCGCCACCGTTGACGTATTGGTTGTAGGATGCGCGGTACATGTCTCCGATCAGAATGTAGGCACGGCCCATGTTCGGGTTGCAACGGAGGGCGCTGTAGCAGTTGGTGCGTGCAGCAGAGTACCTGCTGTTCGTGAAATCAATGACAGCCAGCAGATAGTAGGGATTGGCTTTTTCCTCGTTGGTGGTGAACAGGCTGATGGCCTGGTTGAGATATTCGGTGGCTTTGCTGTAGTCTTTGTCTACAAAATAAAGCATGGCCATCATGTATGCGCTCTTGCCATTGGGCTCGTTGTTGTGTACGATTTCAAGAATGTCGCGGTACATTTTGGAGGCGCGGCAGAGGGAATCCTTGTCCAAAGTGAGCAACATCTTCTTCAAAGCGGGGATGTTGTTTTTGTTCTCTTCAAATTTGTTGGCATAGAGCCCCAGAAGCACGTTTCCGTTGGCGTAGGGGATGAATCCCTTCTCCACCTTTGCTGCGGTTTTCTTGTAGTTCTGGATCAACTTGATTTGACGGGTGGTGTCATCCGCGATTTTTTTCACCTCTTTGTCATACTGCATTTTGCTGATCTCGTTGTTCTGGAATTTCTGCTCCCATACTTCAAATTGGGGAAGGTCAGCTTCATATTTCTCTGTAGCAGAGATAATGGCTTCGTCAATGTACTCGGTGGCTCGCTCGTAGGCTTCTACCACTGTGGCAGTGTCGCCATCGTTGGCTGCTTTCATGGTGGCTAACTGGAAGTAGAGGTCCCAGATGGCAGGCTGTGTGTTCTGCTTTTCCATTTCAATGGAAGTGACCAGGTCGTTGAACACAGTCTCGCTGTTCTGCGGTCTGTATTTCATCGTATAGTAGGCGGCCCAGCCGATTCCTTTGCCTTTTGTGTAGGATTTGGGATGGTAGGTGGCATAGTTGTTGTAAACCCAAACCAGCGTGTCAATGAGCACATCTTTGTGTACGGAATCTTTTTCCGCTTTGATTAAGGCTTCCAGCATTTTGGAAGCATTGGCGAACACGCCATTCCATGAGCAGGGGCAGTTGTGCACGATCTCCTGCCAGGGGCCATAGGCCTTGTCGTAGTTCTTCTGGTCAAACGATGTGCGGAAAAGGGTGATTTGTTCCAAACAACTGATGGAGTCCTGTTCTGTGGCCCCGTATTTGAAACCACATGGCGTTGTGTTTTGTGCATTGGCTGTAAAACTGATCATCAGTATGACAGCCATTAAAATAGTCTTTTTCATATCGTTTCTTTCTTAAAAAATTAGGTTGTTATTTTTAATTTGTTGATTAATTCAATTTGCCTCGTTGGTACCATCTCTCCTGTAAGGTGAAGTGCAAGGAAAAACGGAAGTAATTTTCTTTCAGTAGGTTGTTCTTTAATGTGCCCATTTGCCCATATTCAAAATGGAAGCCTAAAGACGAATTATTATTGAAAAGTTTAAGCGGGAATCCCAAGCCGATGGAAATATTGAAGTCGCGGATCACTTGGCTGTTGACAACAATCTGGCCTGTGGTGTAGTGGAAACCCGCGCGGAATCGGATTTTGTTCAGGTAGTTGGTTGAGTTGGCATTGGGAACAAACTGCAATCCCGCGGAGACGATGATCGCGTCTTGCAGATTTTCACTGGTCACCCCGTTCATGGTGTATCGGGAGGCATTGTGCCAGGCCACATCCCCGGTGATCCAGAGTTTATCCTTATATTGATATGAGATGCCGCCACCTACAGTTTGTGGAATGCGCATGTTCCCTTTGTCTGTGGTGTTGATGACGGTATCGCTCAAGGTCTCCGTTGTCCCAGAAAGGGTGTAATTGTAAATGAAACGTGTGCTTTTCGTCCAAATATAGGCACTGTTTTCATACACCACTCCCAAACCGATCCGGTGTTTATCCTTGATGCTGACAAAATACTGTACCCCGCCGGAAAGATAAATTCCATCCACTTGAGTGGTGTTGTTGATCATGGCGTTGAAGAAATTGGTCCCTTCATAAATCGCTGATTTCGTGTAGGTCATCTTCCCGAAAAGGTAAGAGGCGTTCAGCCCGATGGATAACCCCTTGCAGATCTTGAAGGCATTCCCCCAATACAATTGCATCAGGTTCCCATCCCCATCGTAACTGAAACTGTAGTTCCCCGTTTCCCCTGTGCTTGTGTGGCTGTCCAGAATGCTGTAGCCCAGATTGCTGAAAGGAAGTATGCCCGCCGATGTGCGCCAATGCTTTGTAACGGGCAGACCTATGGTCAGGTATGCGGGACGGGCATAGGTGCTTTTCTGGGTGATGTCCGTGGTCTTGAGGGTGCTGGAGTAGATGCTGAAAGACGCATCGGCTATGAATGAGAGTGAGTCAAAGGCAACGTATGAGGCAGGATTCTTGAAGTTGATCAAATAGGGATTTTGCATGGCATATCCTACTTTGCCCATCGCATCGTAGGCACCGGACGTGATATAGCTCGGCAAACCGTATCCGTATTTGGAATAAGGAGAACTGATTTCATTCTGAGTGTGCCCATTCAGGCAGCATCCTATCATCAGGATGAAAAACAATATAACCTTATATTTATTTTTTTGCATTGAATATCAATATGTTATATAATCCTTTTAGGACAAGATTTGGAGCGGCAAATATCGTATTTTTTATTGATTTCTCCAAATCGTTTTTGTTGCCTCCTGTGAGTATGATTTTCAATTTCCCAAAGTGATGGGTATAACGTTCAATGGAACTGTTGATTTCATCAGCGAGACCATGGATGACACCACTCAGAATGGACTGTTCGGTGGATCGGCCGATAAAATAGTCAATTTGCTGTTTTTCAATGCGTGGCAAGCGGTGTGTGAAGTGATGCAGGGCCTCCAGACGCATCTCCAGTCCTGGGGAGATAGCCCCTCCCAAATAGGTGCCGTCGGCAGTGATAAAGTCCTGCACCAGACAAGTGCCTGCTTGTATGACCAGCACATTTTCATTGGGGAAAATGGCGTGCGCACCTACGGCGGCGGCCATCCGGTCTAAGCCCAAGGTGGTGGGGTGCTCGTATTGGATGCGGATGGGGAGGGGAGTTGTGTGTGTGAAATGCAATACCCTGCACCGGTTGTACAATGCCGTCTCCCAATGGTCTGTCTCTTCCCCTACGGAGGCGAGAATGGCGTTGCTGATATTATGATTTTGAATCAGGTGGAAGATTTTATCTTCGGGGAGTATCTTTTCTTCAAGATAGAATGCCATGTCTCCTTCCGATGTGAAGACAGCGGCTTTTTGCAAGGTGTTTCCGATATCTATGGCAAGATACATGTTGTGGCAAACGGAAAAGATTCTAAATGAATAGTGACAGGACTTCCCGGGCCTCTTCCAGTTTTGCATCCAGCATGGATTGGCTTTTGGCTTCCATCAAAAGACGGAGATAGGGTTCTGTATTTGATGGTCTTACATTAAACCACCAGTCGGCAAATTCAATCCGGTATCCGTCAAAATCCATGAATTTGGTGCTTGGTTCCTGAGCCATGAAATGGTCCTTGAGTGCGTCCATCGCTTCTTTTTTCTTTTCAATTCTGAAATTGATCTCTCCGGAATTGGCGTAGGTGGCGATTTGTGAGATGAGTTGTGACACGGTGACGCCTTTCCTCTTCATGTCACTGATGACGTGAAGGATGACTTGTGCGGCAATCATGGCTGAGTCGGAGTAGTAGAAATCGCGGAAATAGTAGTGGCCGGCAAATTCCCCGCCGAAGGCCCCGTCAATCTCGCGCAGTTTCATTGCAGCGTAGGCACGCCCCACCCGCCAGATATAGACATCCCGGCCCAGGCGGTTGATGTATTCTGTGACAGACTTGGAGGTGCGGATGTCTTGGATGACCTGCCCCTGCATCCCTTTTTCCTGTATGAAATAGAGCCCCAGGACGGCAATCATCAGGTCGGGGGGGATGAAGGTCCCTTTTTCATCTACAAACATGACTCGGTCGGCATCCCCATCGAAAATTACTCCGATGTCGGCCTTCTCTTTGAGGACCAGCGCTTGTAGATCCCTCACATTCTCCTTTTCTAATGGGTTGGCTTCGTGGTGCGGGAAGGTGCCGTCCAGCTCGTCATACAGATAGATGGGGGAAGCTCCGAAAATGTCCTTGACCAGTATGGAGGCCATACCGTTGGAGCAGTCCATGGCGATTTTCAAGTTGCTGATGTCGTGGGCGAACTGTTTTTGGAATTGAAGATATTCATCTTTTACATCGTGGGGGACGATGGAGCCTTTTTTGCCGGTGGGCTGGGGAACGGTTTTGATCATCTGTTCCAGTTGCCTCAGGCCGGTGTCATAGCCGACAGGAAGCGCTTGGGTGGTGGAGAATTTCAACCCATTGTGTTCCTTTGGATTATGTGATGCGGTAATCATGACAGAGGCATCAAAATGGTGCTTGGCAGTGAAGTAATAGACCATCGGGGTGGTGGTCATCCCCATATCGTACACATCGGCTCCGGCATCGGTGATGCCGCGTGTCAGTGCTTCAAACATTTCGGGTGTGGATACGCGCATATCCCTTCCTACCAGTATTTTGTTGACTTTGAAAAGTTCGGGGAGGAAAAAACCGATGCGGTAGATGTCTTCCAGATTAAAGTCCTGGTTGAAGATACCGCGGAAATCGTAAGCTTTGAATGCGGACATGATGATTTTATTTTGTGATTGATTCTTTTACAAGGTTTTCCCAGCGGTAGAAAGAGCTGCTGCGGATGTCATACAGGAGATTATAGAAGACTCTCCCCCAATAGTTTTTGGTGCCGAATCCGCTCGGGGCCTTCAGAAATTTCTCGCATAGAACGGGTTCGTGGGTCAGGGTGTGCTGTACTGCCACCCAGATGGCGGCGGATTTACTGTGTGAATCGAAAGACTCCACGATGAAAAGCAGGGCATATCGCTGTGTCTGTGGGGTTTCAATGGTGGAAAGATAATGGCAGATCTCTTCTTCACTGAACATGTCTTTCAGCGTGATGTGCTCTTTGATGGCGGTGTTGAGCCTTACCGATTTGTTGCCTTTGGTGACGAGGGAGAGGTTGAATGTCATGACCGGTTTCCGGAAGCTGACACGGATGTCGTACTTCTTTTGGTCGGAGATGATGAGCATGTTCCATTCGTTGAAGTAGTCCCGGAGGCGTTCCTGGGTGATTTCAAATCCCTTGCGCGTGAACTTGGCGCGGGTGAAATCAATGCCCAGCCAGAGGATTTCATGGTTGTTTAGAAAATCGGTAAAGAGGGGCTCGTTCAGGTACATGGGAGGGGTTAAAGTTTTTTGAGCCAGTCCTTGGGATTCTGGTAGGTGCCGCCTTTCAGGAGCTCGAAGTGAAGTTCGTAGGTGTCGGATGCGCTTTTGGACACGGAACCGATGGCCTGGCCGGTCGTGACAGTGGCTCCTTCCTTGACTTTGATGCCGGTGAGGTTTTGATACACTGTGAGGTATTCTCCATGACGGATGATGACGACATTGGTTCCCCCGCAGTTGATGACGCGTCTCACCTCGCCGTTGAAGACCGCCTTGACGGTGGCTCCGGACTGGGTGAGCAAGTCAATGCCGTTGTTCATGACGCTGACGCTGGGTGCGTCGGGATGGGGATGCTGTCCGTAGGTGCTGATTACGGCGCAGGAGGCAAGCGGCCAGGGCAGTTTGCCTTTGTTGCCTGCGAAACTGCTGCTGAGTTGCTGTTCGGCAGGCGTCATCACCATGGTAGGCGTGCTGCTGTGTCCGGAGGAAGAGCTGCTGTTCTCCTTTTTCTCCTTTTTTTGTTTTTTCGCATTGGCCGCGGCGATTTCCGCCTCAATGGCTTTCTTGATGGCCGCGTCAATCTTCTTTTGTTCCGCCTGTTTCTTTTTGATTTCGGCCACCAGGTTGCTTTCGGTCTTTTTCAGCTTGTTCTGGATCTGCTCTATCTCTCGGCGCTGCTTCTGTTGGGCATAGTTCTGCTGCTCCTGTTCTGACATGGTGGTCTCCTTCTCTTGCTCGATGAGGGCCAGCTCCTGGGTTTTCAGTTTGATGGTCTCCATTGTGGCGCTGATTTCGTCCACGTGACGCTTCACATTGCTTGCAAAGCTGTTGTAGTAGCGCATCCGGGTGAACATCTGCGAATAGCTTTCCGCCGACAGAATGAACAAAAGCCTGTTTTTGAGGTTGCGGTTCTTGTAGGCATTGTACACCACGCGGGAGTAGTCCTCTTTCAGGTAGGTGAGACGTCGGTTCAACTGGTTGGATTCAGCCTGTTTCCGTTCCCGTTCTATGGAAAGGCTGTTGATTTCGTTCTGCAGCAGGGCCATGTATTGCTCCCGTGTGGCAATCTGGTCCCGGATTATTCCCAGCTGCTGCTGTGTGGCCTTCTTGTTTTTGCGTGTCTCATCCAACAGTTTCTGCTTCTGTTTGATTTGGTTCTGCACGTTCTGCTTGTCCTTCTTGAGCTGGGCGCTGCTCTGCTTCTGCGCGGTCAGGACCACGAACAAGCCGGCGAAAATGGTGAAAATGAGGACGGGAACAATTTTTTTCATTGGTTAATGAATTTGGAATTAATGGTTTATGTATTATATTACCGCATACAAAATTACAAACGATAGGGCTTTTTTTTTATTGCAACAAATCAATTTTATACACAATATAATGTGAAAAAAATGTACTTTTGCCGAAATTTTGATATGAAAAAGCACATACCCAATCTTATTACTTGCTGTAACCTTATATCAGGTTGTTTTTCAATACTTTTTGCCACTCGGGGAATGCTGGAAATCGCCTCGTGGATGATTCTCCTCTCTGCCACTTTTGACTTTTTTGACGGGTTTGCTGCGCGAATGCTGCATGTCAGCTCTCCGATGGGGGTGGATATGGATTCCCTCGCGGATGTGGTCTCTTTCGGTGTGGCCCCCACCATTATCGTCTTCCATTTCTTGAGCCGTTTGGTGGAGAATCTGCCGCCTGCCCTGCGTGACAGTGGTGTGGGACTGCTGCCCTTTGTAGTCTTCATCGTGCCCGCCATGTCAGCTTTCCGTTTGGCCAAATTCAATCATGATGAGCGGCAGCATGTGGAGTTCCGCGGTTTGGCCACACCTGCCAATGCGCTCTTTATCGGTTTTCTGCACTTTTCTTCCAAGTCCATTCCCGTCTTCAACAATTTCTGGCTCGTACTGGTGCTTGTGGTCCTTTTTGCCGTCCTTTTGCTGACAGATATCCCAATGTTTTCTTTGAAATTCAAACATTTGAAATGGAAAGGGAATGCCGTTCGTTATGTGTTTCTCGCTCTTTCCGCGGTTCTCTTTGCCATATTCCATTTCGGGGCACTTCCCATCATCATTATGTGCTATATTCTTACCTCATTGATTATTCTTCCTTTTAAAAATCAGATGCAGTGAAAGATAAGATTTCTTCCTTGGCCCTGTTTTGCGGCTCTTCCGATAGCTGTTCCTCTTCATATCGTGTGCTGGCCGCCGACTTGGGCCGTGGTTGTGCGGAGCGGGGCATCACTTTGATTTACGGTGGCGCCAAGTTGGGGCTGATGTATTCAGCTGCAGAGGCTGCCTTGAGTAAAAATGGCCGTGTGGTGGGAGTTATCCCGGATTTTTTCTCTGATGAAACCGTGGTTGCCCAGAATATTACGGAACAAATTTGGGTGAAGTCCATGAGTGAGCGCAAACAGCGCATGGAAGCCATGGCAGATGCTTTTGTTATTCTGCCCGGCTCTTTGGGTACTATGGATGAATTGTTTGAAATAGTGACAGATGCGCAGCTGGGAATGCACCGAAAGCCCATTGTGTTGCTGAATGCCTTCGGCTATTATGACGGATTGCTTCAGCAGCTGGACATTTTTGAGCGGGAGGGCTTCCTTCGGCCGTTCCATCGGAATTTGCTTTCTGTGGCTTCTTCTGTGGACGAGGTCTTTGAGAAATTGTCGGGTTTTCAGTATGAGAACAGTGACTGTTGGCTGGCAAGATATACGAAGAACTCTACGGCAAAAGGCTGATTCCCTTGGGGAAAATTTTTATGGTCTGTTTTGTTCCCACTTCCATGCGGAAAGGATCATCTCTTCCACGCCGTAATGGCATTCCCAGTGCAGCAGTTTTCTGGCTTTGCTGCTGTCGCTGAAGATGGCAGGGATGTCTCCCGGACGGCGCGGTCCCAGCTCATAGTTGAGTTTTTGTCCCGTGATTTTCTCAAAGGCATGTAGCATTTCCAGCACGGAGATTCCGTTGCCGCTGCCGAGGTTGAAGATTTCGCAGTTGTCGGCGGCAGTTTCGTTCATGGCATATTGCAGCGCCTTGACATGTGCGTCTGCGATGTCCGTCACATGGATGTAGTCCCGGATGCAGGAGCCGTCTCGGGTCGCATAGTCCGTGCCATATACGGTCATGGAGGGGCGTTTGCCGCTGGCTGTCTCCATGATGATGGGCATCAGGTTGTTGGGCTTGTCGGGAGAGAGCTCCCCGTTCCAACCGCTCATGTCCGCTCCTACGGGGTTGAAATAGCGGAGCAGGATGGCCCGGAAACTGCTGTGTTGTGAGGCAAAGGAACGGATCATGCCTTCGCCGATCTGCTTGGTGTGTGCGTAGGGGCAGGCAGCCGTCCCCATCGGGGTGGCTTCGCTTACCGGCAGCTGCTCCACTTCCCCATAGACAGAACAGGAGGAGGAGAACACCAGATGTGGAATGCGGAATTTCTCGCAGGCATCCAGCACGTTCAGGAGGGAGTTGAGGTTGTTGCGGTAGTACATCAGCGGCTGCTCCACCGATTCGGGCACGCATTTGTAGGCAGCGAAGTGGATGACACCGTCAATGGGGCCTTCTTTTTCAAAAACGGAGAAAGTGGCTTCTCGGTCACACAGGTCCACCTCGTGGTTGGTGACCGCCTTGCCGGTGATCTTTTTGATTCTTTCCATGGTTCCGCGGGCCGAACGACTGAGGTTGTCAATGGAGACCACCTCAAACTGGCCGCTGCGGATCAACTGAATGAGCGTGTGGGAACCGATATAGCCGTTCCCGCCAGTGACGAGGATTTTTTTCATAAGTGGGACAAAATATTTTACAATTGTTTGAGCATGGGATGATAGTCTCCGACCAAGCCGATGGCGTCGGTGTTGCGGATGTCCTGGCAGATGCTGACGTAGTTGCGGGCATCTTTCAAGGTGAAACCATTGCCTTCCAATATCTTGCGGTAGGCTACGGTGTGCAGGTCGGTGAATCCCTCGCTGAACTCAAAGGTGTCGTTGTCAATCAGGATGGAACGGTATGTGGTTTTTCCGTTGGCCCGCATCTCGGCAGGCACAAAGTTGACGTCCAGACTGAGGAACCAGCGCACGCGGGCGCGTTCCAGCTTCAGGAAACCCGCCGCCGTGGAAGCGGATTTGTAATGAACGGTGTTCTCTTGCACCGCCCCGAAAATGTAGGTCAGCATGTCAAAGAAATGCACTCCGATGTTGGTCGTGATTCCCCCCGATTTCTCCATGTCCGCCTTCCAAGAATAATAGTACCATTTGCCTCGCCCCGTGATGTAAGTCAAGTCGATGTCGTAAATTTTGTCCTTGGGTCCTTGGTCGATCTTCTCCTTCAGCATCTGCACGGAGGGGTGCAGGCGGAGCTGGAGGATGTGGAAAATCTTTTTGCCTGTGTCTTTCTCCATGTCTTCCAGACCGTCCAGATTCCATGTGTTCAGCACTAAGGGTTTTTCGCAGATGGCAAAGGCATTGTTGCGCAATGCCAGCCTGATGTGCGCATCGTGCAGGTAGTTGGGGGAACAGATGGAAACATAGTCCACCTGCTCGCCTTGCCCTTTTTTGGAAAGGCGGTATATGTGACGGTCAAAGCGTTCGGCCTCCAGGAACAGGGCAGCGTCAGGAAAATAGCGGTCTATGATTCCGACACTGTCAGACTTGTCCAAAATGGCGACCAGCTGGTTCCCGGTTTCCTTGATGGCTTGCATGTGCCTCGGGGCAATGTAGCCCGCAGCACCGATAAGAGCGAAATTTGACATTTTTATCTATTTGATTTATAATTATTTATATTTAAAAATCCAGTTTATTTTGCAGCTGCAAATTTACATAAACTTTTCTTAGGTGCAAATGGACTGTCATTTAATAAATTCGTGTATCTTTGCACGGATTTTTAAAATGGCTTTTATGAAAAGATTGAAAATTGCAACTGCGTTGATACTGTGTATGGTAGCGGGAGTTATGGCATCAGTGAGCGCTCAGGGAATCTCGCAGGAAATGTTAAAGAACATCCAAAACGACTATCGCGGCAATCCGGCGAACAAGGCTTTGCAAAACGCCATTGCAGCCAATGACATCAACAAAATCGCCTTGAATCACGAAAATGGGGTGAATTATGACACCTATTTTTCCAATAAGGTGCCGTCACAGGCGGTCACGGACCAGAAATCCTCCGGCCGTTGCTGGCTTTTCACCGGGTTGAACGTGTTGCGTGCCAAGGCCATCGCCGCCCACAACCTGCCCGCCGATTTTCAGTTCTCCCAGATTTATCTTTTCTTTTACGACCAGCTGGAGAAATCCAACCTGTTCCTGCAGGCCATCATTGACACCCGCTCCAAACCCATGGATGACAAAACGGTGGAGTGGCTGTTCAAAAATCCCATCGGTGATGGTGGCCAGTTTACGGGCGTGGCCAACCTGGTGGACAAGTACGGGCTGGTGCCGGCAGATGCCATGCGGGAAACCAACAGCAGCAACAAAACCAGCACCATGGCCAACATCCTGAGTCTCAAGCTCCGCGAGTACGGACTGGAGTTGCGGGAGATGGGCAGCAAAAAGGCCACCCCGGCACAACTGCAGAACCGTAAAACCGAAATGCTGAAGGTGATTTACAGAATCCTGGCCCTCAACTTCGGTGAGCCCCCGGCTCAGTTCACCTGGACCCAACGTGACAAGGATGGCAAACCGGTGGAAACCAAAACCTATACTCCCATTGAGTTCCGCGACCAATTCGCCAAAGAGGATTTCTCCACCTATTACATGGTGATGAATGACCCGACCCGCGAGTACTACAAGGTGTATGAAATTGAATATGACCGCCATGTGTATGACGGCGATAACTGGAAGTATCTCAACCTGCCCGTGGAGGAGATCGCCCCGATGGCCATCGCCTCTATCAAGGACAGCACCATGATGTACTTCTCCTGCGACGTGGGCAAGTTCCTCAACCGCGAAAACGGGATGCTGGATGTCAACAACTATGACTATTCCTCCCTCTTCGGCGTGGATTTCAACATGGACAAAAAACAGCGCGTGGCCACCTTCGCCAGCGGCTCTTCCCATGCGATGACCCTCTGTGCCGTGGACTTGGACGAGAACGGCAAACCCAAGAAGTGGATGGTGGAAAACAGTTGGGGGCCTTCGTATGGATACAAGGGCTTCCTGATCATGACCAATGAATGGTTCAATGAATACATGTTCCGTGTGGTGCTGGAATCCCGCTACATTCCTGAAAAATATCTCAAGATGTTTGAATCCAAACCCATCATGCTCCCGCCGTGGGATCCCATGTTCGCACCGGAAGAATAGTTTTTAATTTTTTTGCAATGGATTTTGAAAACATTACCGTGAATCTGTTCGTGCCCTGCTGCATGGACCTCTATCTTCCCGAAGGGACCAGAAACGTGATCTCCCTTCTGGAGAAAATGGGCGACAGATGCTACTACAATACGGAGCTGACTTGCTGCGGCCGGCAGTTTATGATGAGAGGCGAGCGCGAAATCACAACAGACCTGGCCTACCGGATGATGATGTCTTTCGACAATGGCCGTCCGATAGTGGTGCCGAGCACTGCCTGTGTGGCTTACGTGAAAAAATATTTTGAAGAGATTCTTTCCGCTTCCGCCGTGCGCACCGCTCTCTACCACATCACGCATGAGATATATGAACTTTGCGACTATATTGTGAATGTGAAAAACAGAGAGTCGCTGGGTAACACCTTCTCCCATAAGGTGTTCTTCTTCAGTTCCTGTAGTGCGCGAAATATCTACCAAACAACGGAAGAAGCTGAGAAATTGCTGAGAAATACCAAAGGACTGGAACTGATTACTGACCCGGATATGAAAGTCTGTTGCACCGCCAACAGCGATCTGGCCATGAGAAACGGTGAATTGTCTGAGTATATGCTGAAAAGGATTGTGGACCGGATTGAGGAAACGGGAGCCGAATACATCACTTCCACCGATGTGCACTGTCTCCAGTATATTGATGCCTACATACAGTCACAATCCCAAGTCAATCTGGATGTGATTCCTATTTTTGAGATTTTGAATTCAACAGAATAGTAACTTAAATGAAAGGTTTGCCATGAGGGTATTGATGTTTGGTTGGGAATTTCCTCCACATATTTCAGGAGGCCTGGGCACAGCCTGTTACGGGCTGACCAGAGGGCTGGCGCACCACGGTGTGGATGTGGCCTTGGTGGTGCCCAAGGCATACGGGGATGAGGACCAGAGCCTCATTCGTATTGTCAATGCCAGCGATTTCTCCTATGATATCCGCACGGCCAATCGTTTTTTTGACGACAGGGAAATCTCCTACATCGAGGTGAACTCCCAACTGGTGCCCTATATCGGCATGGATGACTATTACCGTGTGGTCAGTCAGCTGGAGAGCGGGGTCTTTGATGTGGAAGAGAGTGTGTCGGGCCGCCGCCGCCACCAGTTCAAGGGAGGCTATGGCCCGGACTTGATGGAAGAGGTTCGCAAGTATGCCCTCGTGGCAAGCGAAATTGCCCAATCTGAACAGTTTGATGTGATTCACGCCCATGACTGGCTCACTTACCGTGCCGGCATCGCTGCCAAACAGGTCTCAGGAAAACCCCTCGTTGTCCATATCCACGCCACCGAATATGACCGCTCTGGCGAAAAGAACCGCAATGACATCGTTTATAACCTTGAAAGAGAGGGAATGATGGCTGCCGATGCCGTGTGCGCCGTGAGCCATCTCACCCGCCATATCGTGATAGACAAGTACGGTATTCCCGCTGACAAGGTGTTTACCCTCCACAATGCGGTGGAACCCGCCCTCCGTCAGACGGAGGAGGAACGGCCGTTGGAGGATAAAATCGTCACCTTTCTGGGACGCGTCACCTTTCAAAAAGGCCCTGAATATTTTGTGGAAACGGCCCAGAAGGTTTTGGAAAAAGATGAGCATGTGCGCTTTGTCCTTGCCGGCGACGGGGATATGATGCCACGTGTCATAGAACGTGTGGCTGAACTCGGCATCTCCGACAAGTTCCACTTCACTGGATTCCTCCGTGGAAAAGACATCGACCGGATGTTCGGTATGAGCGATGTGTATGTGATGCCCTCCATCTCCGAACCCTTCGGTATTTCACCCCTGGAGGCGATGCAGTCTGGAGTGCCGGTGGTGATTTCCAAACAGTCCGGCGTCTCAGAGGTGCTCCAGTATGCCATCAAGGTGGATTTCTGGGATATTGAGGCCACGGCAGATGCCATCTACGGCATTCTCCATTATCCTGCTCTTTCCCGTATCCTTACAGAAAAAGGCACCGAAGAGGCCAACAACCTGAAATGGGAGGACGTGGCCGAACGGCTGAAACGGATTTATGAGACAGTATTGGCGGGATAATGTAGCCGTGCCCTATGTTTCGCCTTGTTCACCTTTTTATAATCAGTCTGTTACTGCTGATTGTATTGCTTTTTTTCCAAAAATGACCTTTCCTGTGACAGGATTATGATGCATGTCACTTCGCTGGGCTACCACGAGGTTATGTGAACGGCTTAAAAGTGGGAGAGTATGTATTTCAACCCGCTGTGTCACAACTTAATAGACACTTGTTGAAAATGTGGTATGAGATTGCCCCCTATCTGCATAAAGGGGAGAATGAAATCATGCTGTGGCTGGGACAGGGATGGGGAAGTGTGTATGGTACGCCGGCAGCGGTTTAGGCATGGGGTTATTTAGAAAAAAGAAAATGGTGTTTCCAAGGAACTTGGGTTTCATTTTTCCGTATTGACAGCATGTGGGAGGCTTCCCCGAGCGGTTATAGCTACACTGGCAGCTGGCAGCCGCGTGCACAACTGCTACAACGGCGTGGGTATCTGGTTCTACCAGGCTTTGGCGGGGCTCCGTCCCGACGCTGAACACCCTGGCTACGAGCACTTCTTCGTTGTCCCGCAGCCCTGCGAAGGGGTAGAGTGGGCGCGGGTCACCAAGCCCACGCGCTACGGCACCATCCGTATTGAAATCAATGGCAAAAGCTGAAACTGACGGTGCCCGAAGGCACTGCCGCCACGGCGTTTCCCGGCACCGACCGCGAACAAACGCTGCCGGCAGGGGAGTGGGAGCTGTAGGCGTAGTGCGGATATTGAAAAAAACTGTATTTTTGTCGCTCAAATGATTTACCTCGTCTTAGCCATCGTATTTTCATCGGGTGTCTTCGTTGCCATGCGCTTTTTCAAGCGGTTCAACTTGGACAATCATCAGGCATTGATGTGGAACTACGTCTTCGCCACAGTAACCGGTTTCCTGATGTGCGGCCGCGTTGACACCGTTCCCGAATTAGTTGGCGAGGCGTGGTTTGGACTGTCGTTGCTGACGGGCTTCTGGTTCATTTTCACCTATTTGTTGATAACGGCTTCTACCCAAACCTCGGGAGTTACCATCACCTCGTTATCCAGCAAACTGTCGGTGGTGCTGCCCACGATGGCAGGGGTATTCCTCTTTCAGGAAACGTTGGGCTGGCAAGTCGCCATCGGCATCATCTTGGCGTTGGTGGCGCTGGTGCTGGTGGTGGCCGGCGGGAACAAGTCTGCCACTAATAACAACAGAATCCATTGGTGGCTTCCCATCCTGATTTTCTTCGGTACTGGCACGGGCGACATTCTGATGAAACTCAACGAGCAGCGCAACACTTCCGATGATATGAGTTTTATGATTGCCTTTATCTATATGATTTCCATGTTGTTCGGTATTGTCCTTGTGTCCTGCGAACTCATTTGCGGAAAATCAAAATGGCAGAACAAAAGCATTATCGGTGGCATTGCATTGGGGGTGATCAACTTTTTCTCCACCTTCTGTATTTTTCAAGCCATGCGTTATTTTGACAATGTGGTACTGTTCCCGATTTATAACATCGGAGTGGTCAGCCTCACCGCTTTGATTGGATGGTTGTTATTCAAAGAAAGGCTGACGTGGAAAAATTACCTGGGGCTTGCCATTGCCATCATTGCAGTGATATTGATTTCAACAAAGCTTTGATCTTGAATGTTGAGTGCATTTTCTCATCATTTTTGTGCATAAAAAATCGTACCTTTGCACCGTTTTTTGAATAGATATCATGATGAAACGAACTTTTTCCCTTCTTTTCCTGTGTGTAGTGCTGGTTGCAGGTGCAATGCCGCAACTCTTTTCGCAGAAAAGCGCACAGTACAAACTGATTTCGTACAACATCCGCTATTGTGCCGCCTCTGGCGAGGATGGCGACAATGCGTGGGACAACCGAAAAAGCGCGTCGGTGAAGATGTTGAAACAGGAGAAGCCCGACCTTTTCGGACTGCAGGAGGCACTGCCCGCCCAGCTTCAATTCATTGAGGAGAATTTCCCGCAATACACTCGTATCGGGGTGGGGCGCGACGACGGGAAACAGGCTGGCGAGTGTATGGCGGTCTTCTTCCTTACCGACAAGTTTGAGCTTTTGGAGAGTGGCACCCGCTGGCTGAGCGCGACGCCCGAAAAGGTGTCAATGGGTTGGGACGCCGCCTGCTTCCGTACGGTGACCTTTGTGCACCTGAAGGACAAAAAGACAGGGCGTGACTTCTTCTACTTCAACACGCATCTTGACCATGTGGGAGAATTGGCGCGGAAGAACTCGGTGCTGCTGCTGTGCCAGCTCATCAGCGAGATGGTGCCGGAGGGTACGCCGGTAATTCTCGGCGGCGACCTCAACTCCTCCATCGAGAGTCCTATCTTCGAGCCGTTTGCAATGAACAATCTGCTTCCGGCGCGCAACATTGCCCCGAAAACCGACAACAAGGACACGTTCAATGGCTTCGGCAACGCGCCCAAACCCTGTGTCATTGACCATATTTTTATTCGGGACATCAACCCCATTGAGTTCCAAACGCTTACTAAGGATTATGGGAAGCCTTATATATCAGATCATTATCCGATAAAACTACGGTTTGAAATGTAGAGGGTTCCGCCGCTCGTTTCGCTCGCTGCGGAATGGCGAAAAAAGTTTTCAACAAAATACCAACAGCTAAAAACGGCCAGTTCAGTGCTGTTTTTGCTTGAAAAGCGACCAGATAACGGCCGAAACACGCATTTTTTCATCCCCGGTTTGTGGGCCATTGTACCCCCTTGAAAGTGGAGTGGAGATGTGGTATCTTTGCAGAAGAACTTTTTACTAACCTAAACTAAAGCACTATGAAAAACAATCCGCACATTTTCATCATGCCCACCACGGACTTCGCCATCAAGAGGATTTTCCGTACCGAGCGAAACAAGCGTTTCCTCATCCATTTCCTTAACACCTTCCTGTCGAAGTATATCGGCCATATTGAAGATGTAACCTTTTTGGACACAGAGCAGTACGGCCTCGCCGACACGCAGCGCAAGGTAGTGTTTGACATCCTCTGCACCGACCAGGAGGGGCGGCAGTTCATCATTGAAATGCAGCGTGCAAGGCAGCCGGAATACGCCGAGCGTTCGGTGTTCTACCTCAGTCGGGCCATCAGCTCCAGCATGGAGAAGGGCGTGTCGGACTACAGAATCATTCCGACTTACTCCGTCAACCTGCTCGACTTTGAGTTGCCGCAGATGGCGGAAAACAGCGAATGTTTCCACTCGTTTTTCATCAAGGACGAAAAAAATCGCACCCTGACCAACAAAGTGGGCCTTTTCTACATTAATTTATGTAATTTTGCAGCGCAGCAGCCGGAGGTGACGGATGGGATGCGCAGCTGGATGAGCCTTCTCAAGAACATGCAGGCGATGAACGAGGAGGACTACCGCAAGCAGGAGGGCATCTTCCGGGAGCTGATGGATGAATGCAGAATTAAAAAATTAGATACCATGGAAAAAGAGAACTACGAAAAGAGCATTTTGGAGTACGAAGACGTGCGCGAGGCCGTTGAATATGCCAAGGAACTCTCCTTCGCCGAGGGAGTTGAGAAAGGAATGGAGAAAGGAATAGAAGAGGGAATGGCCCAAGGTGTCCGAAATGGGTTGCTGCAAGCTGCCGCCAATCTATTGAAAATGGGAATTTCCATTGCCGACGTGGTAAAGGCGACAGGCCTCAGCGAGGAAGAGGTGCAGGAATTGAAAGCTGAAAACTGAACATCGCGCCATTCCACCTACTGACAAAGACACGACCTCTCAACGAAGCACCATAATTTGTCCGTACACCAACAGCGTACAAAAGTTTGTCACATATCCCTTTTCAGCGACATCACAAATTTTACTTAGTTGTGCTTCGTTTTTATTTTTCAAGGAACCACATATTACGACATTTTCGTAATTTTGCGCTGTCAAAAATCAGCATCAAAAATGAAGAAAATTTCTATCTTTTCCTTTCTTTTCATTTTAATTATCAATATTTTACAAGCGCAAGAAACGCAACAGCGCTATGAGCTGACTGCGGAGGATATTCTGCGCTGGCACGAACTGTCGGAGCGGATGCGCACCTCCACGCCGCCCGATGCCCCCGTGGTGAGCATCGCCGAGTTTGAACGATGCCAAGGCGTGCTCATCGCCTACCCCAACTACTACGGCTTCGGCATTCCCTACAACCTCATCGCCCAGATGTCGGAACTCGTTACGGTCACCGTGGCCGTCTCCACCTCCAGCCAGCAGAACAGCGTGCGCAACCAGCTGCAAAACAACGGGGTGAACATGAGCAACGTCAACTTCGTGGTGGGTGCCGTGGACAGCTACTGGACCCGCGACTTCGGTCCGTGGTTCATCCTCGACGGCAACGACGAGTTCGGTGTGGCCGACTTCACCTACAACCGTCCCTCACGCCCTAACGACGACGCACACATGGCTGTCATGGCCAACTTTTTGAACATCAACCATTTCGACTTTCCCATTGTACATACGGGCGGTAACTATATGTCGGACGGATACGGCACAGCGGCCTCCGACGAGCTGGTGTACAACGAAAACAGCGACCTCACACAAGCACAGATCCACCAATACTGCAACGACTACCTCGGCATCAACAACTACCACGTCACCATCGACCCGCAAGGCGACTACATCGCCCATATCGACTGCTGGGGCAAATTCCTCGCTGTGGACAAGATCCTCATCGCGCAGCTGCCCACCGGCGCTGCCCATTACGCCGACTACGAAGCGGTAGCCGACTATTTCGCCAACGCCACCACGCCGTGGGGCAACAAGTACAAAGTGTATCGTGTGTTCGAGCCCGGTTCCACCGTCAGCAACGCCCGCACACCCTACACCAACAGTTTGATACTCAACGACCACGTGTTTGTGCCCGTGACCGGCGCCAGCTACGATGATGACGCCATCGCGGTCTATCAGCAGGCCATGCCGGGCTACACCATCGTACCCATCATGGAAAAAAGCAGCACCCCTTGGGAGAACACCGACGCGCTTCACTGCCGCACCCATGAGATTCCCGACCTCAGCATGCTGCGCATCACCCACTACCCCACCCTCGGCTCACAGCCGTACGATTCGGCCTTCATCCTTGCTGCCAACATCAAGAACCTCAGTCACCAACCCATCGTATCAGACTCTGTCAGAATTTATTACCGTATCACCGACTCGCTCGGCACCCATCCGTGGAACGACACCCCGATGGAACTTGTGAGCGGCGAGACGTGGGCCGGCACCATCAGCGGCATCAGCGACACCTGCCAGGTGGAATACTACCTGTTCGCCAAGGACGAATCGGGGCGCCGCGAAACCTACCCGCTCATCGGCGAGCCTGACCCGTTCATCTTCACCGTAGGCCGCAACCTCAACCCTGACACCATCCCGACCGACACCATTCCGACCGACACAACGACAAACGACACCATTGACTTCATCGTTGACTTTCTGCACACCCATCTGTGCATCATGCCCAACCCCGCCAGCACACAATTTACAGTCACTGCCCCGCACTTCACCTCTCTCTCGGTCTTCAACACCTACGGCCAGCTGATTTACAAAGAGACTGAAAATCGCGAGATGTGTACTGTCAACTGCTCGGAATGGCCTGCCGGAATGTACATCGTGCGCATAGAACTTCCTAACGGACAAATCCTTACTCAAAAAATAACCCTATCGCGGTAATCTGTCTTGCTGCCATGCTCACCTACGAATCCATTCTTGAAGACATCTTCACCGCACTGCCCATGTACCACAAGATGGGCAGCAGTGCCTACAAGGAGGGCTTGGAGAACATTGAGGTGCTCTCCTCCATCACCGGACATCCCGAAAAAAAACTTCGCTGCATCCACGTGGCCGGCACCAATGGCAAAGGGTCTGTCACCCATTTGCTTTCCTCCTTTTATCAGGAAATGGGTTACAAGGTTGGGCTATACACCTCCCCTCACCTGGTGGATTTCCGAGAACGAATCAAAATCAATGGAGAAATGATTCCCAAGGAAAAGGTGGTGGAGTTCTTTGAAAAACACCAACGCTATTTTCAGCTGGTAGAGCCTTCTTTTTTTGAAATGACAACTGCACTGGCGTTCTACTATTTTGCGGAAGAGAAGGTGGACATTGCCATCATTGAAGTGGGACTGGGAGGCCGTTTAGATGCCACCAACATCATCACTCCTGACATTTCCGTCATTACCAATATTTCATTGGATCACACGCAGTTGCTGGGCAACACGCGTACCAAAATCGCTTTAGAGAAAGCCGGCATCATCAAACACGGGGTGCCGGTGGTCATCGGGCAGTCCGACCCTGAAACACTACCCATCTTCAGGAATGTCGCTACCTTGCGCGAGGCTCCGCTCTATTCCACGGAGGACATTACCGTGAGCGAGCTTCCCTCCAGTGCCCCCTTCACCCGCTGCATCAACATCTCACATCTGGACACAATCCTCTGTCCCGAAGTCAGCCTACCGCTCACGGGAGACTACCAGTTTGAAAATGTCGCCACCGCGGTCAAGACCCTCTTGCTGCACCAGCAAGAGAACCCCTATGTGACGGAGATCATCCGAAGGGGAATTGAAAACGTACTGAAAAACACGCATTTGCGTGGGCGCTGGGAAATCCTTTGCGAGTCCCCCCTTACTATTTGCGACACAGGGCACAACAGCGGGGGCTTCACCTTCCTGTCGCAGCAGTTAGACTCCCTCCCCTGCCGTCAGCTGCACTGCATCATCGGATTTGTGAACGACAAGGACATCGACAGCATCATCCACCTGCTGCCCCGCAAGGCCCACTACACCGTATGCAAGGCCAGCGTGGCTCGCGCCGAAGAACCCGAGCGCATCGTGGCGAAGATGACCGCCTATGGACTGCAGGCCGAGGCGAGCAAGCAGCCCGTGTACGCCACCTACCAGGCATTGAAAGAAGCCGTGCAGCCCAACGATGCCATCTACGTGGGCGGCAGCACCTTCATCGTGGCCGACTTGCTGGCGGGAATGGATAAATCTCTTTAAAGCAAAGATTAAACAAAAATTTTTATATCTTTGCACCCTAAAATTTTCAAAAAAAAGAATTTATGAAACGCATCATCGCCCTTGCAATGGTCATGCTGCCCCTGTTGGCCGTTGGACAGAACACGAATCTCACCGCACAGCAAAGTGCGAAACGCATCGCGCAATTGTCCAAGATTATGCAGCAATACGACACCCGCTACACCACAGATTTCGAACTGCATATCGATTGCGGACTGGCCATTTTCTCCAACGACGACTATCAACAAGGTATCATCGACCTCAACGGAAAAATTCTGTTACCCGCCCAGTATCACATTTACCGACAGTACATCGACCAGAAAGCCACCTCTTTTTTCCTCGTAGTAAGCGACGACAAAATGGGGCTGATTGACAAAAACATGCGCTGGGTGCTGCCGATGGAATACGACCATGAAATCGATTGTCTGGAGTGTCTGAATATGTATTCCTGGTTTTCTCATGGCTACTCATGCATGCACAAAAACGGGAAGTACGGAGCAGTGGATACGGCCGGCAGGGCCATCATACCGTTTAAGTTCGACCGCGGTTTTGGCATTGACATGGAGCATCGCATGCTGCGTTTCAGCGACTATGATGAGGATGGCTCCATCAACGAATGGATTACTGATTACGAGGGGAACCTGCTTATCGGTCCCTACGAGAGCATCCAGAACTTCAGCGAAGGGCTGGCATCTTTCTGGGTGAACGACAAGATGGGCTTCCTCGACCTCAAGGGCCGAGTCGTTGTCCCCAACCGATACGATTGCTGCGGCGGATATGGCTTCCATAATGGCTACGCGATGGTCAAGGAGAACAACACCTATATGCTTATTGACAAAAAAGGGAACATAGCGCATACCTTAACCAATTTATCTAAGTTCAACATCGATGATTGGCTTTGGGACAACTCGGTTTTTATCATCTCCAAACACACAAACGATGCCAGCTCAAATAATTATGAATACGGTGCAGTGGACAGGTCTGGAAAGATAGTGATACAGCCGCGCTACAGACGGTGGTATGTCATCAACGACCAATACCTCGCCATGACGAACTATAACGATGAGATGCAATGCAGCATGGTGGACATCTACGACAAAGAAGGAAATTTGACAGCCCAATTCCCGCAATTCACAGGAGAGGAGTACGACGAAACCTACTTTTATTACAGTCAGTATTTTCCTGCCGGCAAGGATGCGCTGTGGGGCCTTGTTGACAGCAAATTCCAAGAAGTGCTGCCCTTCCGCTACAAAGAGGTGACCTGGTTGGGGTATCAGTATGTCCGTGTCGTCACCACCGACGGGCAGACCAAAATCATTGACTTTTCAGGAAAAGAGGTGGTCAGCGGTCCCTATGAACTGATTGAAGTGGTGGGCGATGGACTCTTCAAGTTCTATGCCAGCAACCCCGACAACATAGACGAGCTCATTGTCGGCTACATCGACCTCTATGGCAACACCACCGCCACACAAGCGCAAATAGACAAAATGAACGCTTGGATGAAACGCCGGTAACTATTGAATCGGATTTTTTCACTCAAAAACTACTGATAATCGTAATAATACACAGACGTACTGATTTCCCGCTCGTTGCCATAGGTTATGGTATTGTAACAGGTTTGCGTAGCGGGGAATCTTCCTTTATAGGTGTATGTAAATTCACAGCTGCCGTCGCTCGTGATGTTGTTTTTGGATAGGAACGGCTTGTTACCAAATTCCTCCATATTAAACAAACCATAAAAAGGATTCAGCTTGTTGTCGTAGGTATATTCGATAACATCGGTGTGTCCGCTGTTGATGTAAGTCATCTTTTTCACATTGTCGCCCTCCCATTCAAACTGAATGATAGAGGGGTCTGTATTTTTGGCGTCCATCGTACTACGGACTTTATCCATCACTTTAACAAAAGATTCCATGGTGGCGCCCGGAATAAAGAAGCGGAAGGCATTCATTGTGTACGCTGGCCGAGTCTCATAGGAACCCTCATAGAATTTGATTTCTGAAATCTTTCCATTTTTATAAGTGAACTCATACGTTTCGGAAGGCTCATCCGAATCTGAATTCCAAAACAGCTGAATCGTAGAGATTTTCCTATGATCGTATGAAATGCTGTAATGCGTATCCCCGCCCCAATTGATAGCTATCAAACGATTGCCGTCATACTCGTAATATTCAGTATAGGTATCTTCGTAATAAACATTGTAATAGTTATCATAACCTAAAGTGTGATACTCAATGCTCTTAAGCAAATCCCCCTCCCAGTTCCACTGTTCGCGAAGCATTTTCGGCTTGCTGGTCTCTTGAATCGTAGTCCACACATTATCGTCAAACGACTGCAGCTCACGTGTTTCAGAAGAATATATCTTATCAATTTTTTTATTTGGAGAAAACCTCCCCTCTTTTTCACAAGAGACGAATAATAAACCAATAACAGCAAAAACTGCCCAAAATTTAAAATGATTCATGATTTAATAATTTTGTATTTTTGCCGACAAAATTAGTAAAAAAATTAAAACAAAATAGTTTCAAAAAAATAATGAAAACTCTTGTCCTCATATTCTGTTTCTGTATTTCAGCCATCGCCTCAGCGAATGCCAACTCTATAGAGACACTTCAAGAACCGGATGGCATTCCCCGAAATAACATTGTTTTTGCTCAGAATGACAATACCAGCACATTCTACGGTAAGAGGAATGACACCATTTACAAAGTGACGGTTTACTATTCTTCAGAAAAGAAAGAAAATATTGACTCTGTGGTTGTTAGCGATATTTACGTTCACTACAAAAAAGAAAATGGGAAGCTATGGGTTTGCCATTATGATAACGGAGAGACCAGGATTTGCCAATTCAAAAAAGCCAAGTACTTGTCAAAAGCTTACACGAGAGCAAATGACCCTTCACAATGGGAAGCAGAGTATCGCATGCATGGGTACAAGCTGTATGACCCCAACATGAAACTCATCGCCATTGAGAAGCGTCATGGCCGCAGAACTGTATATAAATACGTTTACCACTGAAAGGCAAGTTTTCACCTTTCAATTCATTTGAAGATGCAGATGGCGCCGTCGTGCTCAGCAACCGTAAAGATCATCTTTACTCTTCATTATTGTCAGCATCCTCTTCCGGCACACGGTAGAATTTCTTCATGAACTTGTTCTTCTGCGAACGGTTGCCAATTTTATATGTAAACGAGGGCAGGCCGTTTCCACCGGGCAGCATTCTCTTTTTCACTTTAGTCTGCACAATGGCGTCATTGAACTTGGTGTCCGATGAATAGCCGTAGATACTGTTGTTTTCCACCTGGAAGAAGAAGAACTCGTCCTCATCCGTTTCAAAATAGAGGTACAGACGGTTGCGGGAGCCACGTTTCTCAATGACGATCTCACCTGGGATCTCCTTGTTCACCTCCTTGGCGTTACAAATCACCACGGGCAGCCAATGCTGGGAGATGAAAGCCTTGGCTTCCTTATCCCAAGTAAAACTGATGTTGGCGAAAACGAATTTCACTCTCATCTTGGCCGGCAGTTTCTGACTTTGCCCATACGAGTTGATCTCATAGGAATAGTCGTCAAAATCCTTTTCCGGAAGGATGGTCTTCAACGCCAGCTGGTAATCCTCGTTATCCCATGGATCAATGAAGTCGAGGGAGGCTTCATCAATATGTTTGTTCATGATTTTCATGGCATTTTCATTGAAGAAGAAGTCAATGGTGGTAGTCAGGCTCATGGTAGCGGAATCCGCTTTCATGTAGTTCACCACCGTACCGAGCGTGGCAAAATCCACACGGCCGAGTTTTGCTCCCATGTCAATCGTACCGCTGCCTCGCGAAATGCACTCTGTCTTACTGAGTGTGATGATGTTCTCCGGCAATTCAGGGTTCTCCAGTTTTTCCAAGGAAGCTGCGCGGAAGCACTGTGTCTCCTCATCAAAATCAATATAACCCGTTGCCGTAATATATTCGGAATCATTAAATTGCTCCTTAGCGGCGCCAAAACAGGTATAAATGCGGCCGGTGGTATTGGTGGAAGCGATGGCCACGACCACTTTACGGTCATTGACATCCTTGGCGTGCTCTCCGATCTGGATCAGTACATGGTCCGGATCAATCTGGTCATTCACCCGCATTCGGGCATACTTCACCGTATCGCAATCATGGATCAGTTCCACTCCACCAATAAATGTCAGGAACTGGTTCGCGCTGTTCAGTTCCACCCGGCCATCAAAGCCGAAATGGGGGCTGAGTTTGAAATCGCGGCTGAAGGGGATTTTGGCATCGCCCTTGGTAGTTTCATAAAACCAGACGGCATCAAAATGGATCACCTGCACCTCTTTGTTCATATCCACATAGTCATAATCCCCATAGCCCTTGAACTCCTGCGCATGGGTGATGCCTACGGTGCAATTGTACAGTTCGTGGTATTTGTCTTCACGGTCGGCCACGATGCGCGCCTCGCGGAGAGTGTCCAGCACGGCCTTCTCATAGATGGTCACATCGCCGTGGTGCGGGATAATGGCGGCATCGCCCACATTGATATAGCGGACGCCGTGGGCATTGATCACATTGGATTTAAAATTGAACTCTGCGGCGGTGGTGGTAAACTGAAGTGCGTGCCGTGTGGAATTGGTGGCCGTGAGTTCATTGCCGTGGCTCTCCATATCTATCAGGTCGCGCGCCGGCGTATTGTCAATATCCACATCCTTGTACGGATCCTCCCACTTGAACGTCAGCACATCCTCGTCAATCGGGTCCCAATCAAACATGGCCGCATTGGTTTTGAACTGGTTGCGCTGGAACAGTACCTCAGAGGTGACGCCATTGGAAACGAAATGACCCTTTCTCGTCTGGAAATCGATATGCGATTTATAATTATCCGTTGAAAAAACGAACTCATTGGTTTGGTAAAGGTCGTAAATCCGCAGGTCAGCGGCGTCGGCAAGCAACTCGTGATGTTTGAAAGCGAACCACTTGGAGGAGATGTCCGCCCGCTTGAAATTGACCGTTCCCGTGCCGTACATCCCTTCCGGTGTAAGCACTGAATTCCCTGTCAACTCCGTTTCGCGGAAGACATTCATCGGCGTGGCACCGGTATAGACATACATCTGGTCCTTCAATGCCTCCCAACGCACCATGCCATCCTTCAGGTCAGCGGGAGGATATTCCACCCCGGCCAACTGCTCACGCACCTCATGGGTTTTGACACTCCCGGTCATTTTGTCCAAGAAAAACACCAGACTGTCGGATACAGAAGTGGAGGTCAGATAATCCACTCTGCCCTTTCCGCGCAATCCCCTGTTGCTCAAATCAATGCAACCCGCATAATTCCCTTTCCCCAAATATGCCGGAAGGCCTGCATCTCCCGTCTGGTGAATGAAACCGAGGGAGAAATCGGGACGCACCTTGAGTTCCTGCCGAATATCCGGGAAAATGCCGCCGGAAACCAGCTGTCCCGCAAAACGAATGGAATCGGTGTCAAAATTGTCCAGATTGGTGATCGTGAACAGGTCCAAGGCAAAGTAGAACTTCGTCCGGTCATAGTGACGGTTGAACGTGAACGGATGGTCGTAATACACACGCCCTTCCTCCGTACACGAGAAATAGGGATATTTCGGGATGTCATACCGCCCGGACTTGTTGGTCGGCTTGTCAATGTAAAGGATCCCACCAATATCCTCGATCGGGCTCTGGACCTTGGTAAGCTTGTACTCGCCATACATGTTCTGCGGACCGTTTTTATCCTCCACATACATCACCAGAGAGTCGATATTCTCCATTCTCACATTGAAATCCTCATAATTGAAATTACATTTGTGGCTAATGAAGTCGAACAGACCCGCCACGATCCTGCCGGAGAACTCCATATCGCGGTTTTTCCTGACAATCACCTGGTTGTTTTGCGGATAGACATTCACAATCTGCGCTTCGCTCAGCACAAACCACTCGCATCCGGAAATGGTAAGATCCCTGCTTTGCATATCCAGAGCAGCATAGTGGGTTTGGGATTCCAACACAATATTGTCATAGTCCTTTTTGTTGACATCATTATTCAAATATTGTGCGATTTTTTTACGATAATAGATCTTGTCTGCATTCACATCGTATTCCACAAAGCCATCGGCGGCAAACTGGATGAGCAGGGCCTTCACATCCTCCTCGGGGTGGTTGAACACCTTCCAGGCAATTTCAAAATTGATGGGTTTGAAATCATACGATTTGAAAATCTTCCACAACGTGAACAGGGGATTTTCCTTGTTGGAGCCCAGCAGTTCCCGCATAGTGGCGTTATTGAAAAAATTCTGCGACTCAAACTTGGCGGAGGTTCCGTTATTCATGGATGCCAGCGGCTTAAACTCCACCTTATCCGTTTCCATGTTCCAGGAGATGGTTTCCGCCGTGATGTCCATGCGATGATAGGTATCAAAGAAGGGGCTTCGTCCCACACCGTATTTCGGCCTGGTGATCAGCAACTGGGAATTGACGGAATTGTAGTAAAAATTTGCAGAGGGATGATAGATGGAATCCTCATCCACATAGATGTTCACATGGGCATCATTGGCACGCACTGTCTCCTCTTTGAAAAGATAGTGCAGCGAAAGCACGGAGACAACCACTTTTTTGTTCTTGAGAATATTGAGTTGGGCAAGCTGGTCTTCAGAAGCATAACCCTGCACGGAGGCGCCCCGCAATTCAAAGCCGCCAATATAGTCCACATTGTCATATATATTCCTGACCGTCAATGATTTTTCATAACTTCTAAAACGGGGATACCCCACCTTTTCCTCATCCGTTTCCAAAGTAGCCTTGTCCTCCAGCACACCGGCGATGGGCTGGTTGAAGAAATCGGGGTAATAGAGCATGGCGTTCTCCACCTTCATTTTGGGCTGGCGGGTATCGACCGAATACTCTTTGAAAGTGGCGCGCACCTGGCTGCTGAGTCCGGCGCGATACCAATAGACTGTTCCGAAACCGCCTTTCCAAAGGGTGGAGGAGGGAAAATAGCGCCCCGATGTCCCGATAATCTCCACACTGTCGCGGGAGCCGGCACCTACCAGATCTATATCCTCATACTCCACATACGGTTCTCCATCCATACCGATGGACTTGATCAATCCGTATGCGGTCCAGCGCACAGTGGGCGACTGGGTGATGACATTGTCGTTGAAAATGCGGGCATAGTTCTCCATCAGCTTGCTGAAAGAAGAGACGTCATTGTTCACATGATACTGCAACATCCGCTGCCAAGCGCGTCCATAATCAGTAAGCTCACTGGCGATAAAAGCGCTGTATGCATTTACAAATGACTCAAAATGAGGGAAAAACCTCATATTTTTCCGCAACATCATGTTGGCGGCCTCAATGAATGAGTTGCGGAAATCGTCGGTCATCTCCTGGCTGTCCCACATGGCATCAAAACGGGCAATCAGAGCCTCCGCCTCCTTCTGGCGTTCCTTCGGGACAGTCTGCGCAAAGACACGAACTTCGTCCTTTATCAGGTCTGGATCATTGGAAAAAGCCTTGAAACGCTGGGCGTATGTCAACTGCGGAAACGCTAAAAAAAGGAGAAGCGCTATCGCACTGATTCTTTTAAATATTTGTATCATAAATGGTTATGATTAATTTTATTTTTAAAAACAACGTTGCAAAGGTACAATAATATCTTATATTTCAATTAACATCTGCTTTTTTGAAAAATATATGTACTTTTGCGCCCGTTTTCCAGTTCAAACCCAAACCCACTTTCATGACCGAAAAGAGAAAAATTGCACTCCTTGGCTCCACGGGCTCCATCGGGACACAAGCCCTTGAGGTAGTGGAAAACCATTCTGACATCCTGCAAATTGAAGTACTTACTGCACAAAACAATGCAGACCTATTGATTCAGCAGGCCAAGAAATTCTCGCCCAACATGGTTGTCATCGGCAACGAGGCCCTGCTCCCCTATGTGAAGGAGGCCTTGTGGAATGATGACATCAAAGTCTTCGCCGGTCCGCGTGCTTTAGAAGATGTAGTGCAAATGGATTGCGTGGACATCGTTCTGACGGCCATTGTAGGGGTAGCTGGGTTAGCTCCTGTTTACAAGGCAATTGAAGCCGGGAAGACCATCGCGCTGGCCAACAAAGAGACCTTGGTGGTGGCAGGCGAGCTCATGACGCGGGCGGTCCGAGAGAACGGTGCGGCCATCTATCCCGTGGACTCCGAGCACTCTGCCATTTTCCAGTGCCTGGCCGGAGAATTTCACAACCCTGTTTCCAAAATCCTGCTGACCGCTTCGGGAGGGCCTTTCCGCGGGAAGAAGCGCGAGGAGCTCCGTTTCGTCACCAAAGATGACGCCCTGCGCCACCCCAACTGGTCCATGGGACCCAAGGTGACCATTGACAGCGCCACACTGATGAACAAAGGGCTGGAGGTCATTGAAGCCAAATGGCTGTTCGGCGTTCCGGTTGAAAAAATAGAGGTGCTGGTACATCCGCAGTCCATTGTCCACTCCATGGTTGAGTTTGAAGACGGATCCGTCAAAGCCCAGTTGGGACTGCCCGACATGAAACTGCCGATACAGTACGCCCTCACCTATCCCCAGCGCCAGCCCAGCAATTTCCCACGGCTCAACTTCACCGACCACGGCACACTCACTTTTGAGCAGCCCGATCGCGACACTTTCCCCTGCCTTGATCTCGCCTTCAAGGCATCCCGAGAGGGCGGCTGCATGCCTTGCGTCATGAATGCAGCCAACGAATCCGCCGTAGCGCTCTTTCTCCAAGGACGCATCGGTTTTTATGACATTCCCCACATCATTGAGGAGGCTTTGATGCACACAAAATTCTGCCAGCCTACATCCGTGGAAGAATATTTATACATTGACCAAATGGTAAAACAACAAATTGAAAGAATATAACGACAGATCACAATCATAAAAATGGGAATTACAACACAAATCATCGGACTGATTGCATGTTTGGCCTTCTTGGTCATCACACATGAGTTTGGACATTTTGCCTTCGCCCGTATATTCAAAGTCAGGGTGGATAAGTTTTACATGTTCTTCAACCCTGGATTCTCGCTATTACGCATGAAGAAAGTGGACGGGAAATGGCGCTTCAAGTTTTTCTCCGCCAACAGCGAGTCTGCGTTGGTAGCGGAAAAAGACGAGGAGGGCAATGAGAAGAAAGACAAAGACGGGAAGGTGATTTACCGTCCGATGACGGATGAGGAGCGCGCTGAATTGCCGGAGGGCGACTGGCGTAAAAACCCCGAGAACACCGAATGGGGCATCGGGTGGCTGCCCTTGGGCGGCTACTGCGCCATCAACGGGATGGTGGACGAAACCACCAAGCCCGGCGAGCTGCCAGCGGAACCGCAACCATGGGAGTACCGCTCCAAACCCGCTTGGCAAAGACTGTTCATCATCACCGGAGGTGTACTGGTAAACTTCATCACCGCACTGGTGCTTTACGTCGTCATCCTGTTTACCTGGGGCGAAGAGTACATCCCTGTCCAGCAGGCCAGCTACGGATACCACTTCTCACAACCCGCATTGGCTGCCGGCTTTGAACACGGAGACAAAATCATTGATTTGGACGGATACAAGCCGGAACGCCTGAGCGACATCAACTCAAAAGTGCTGATTGACGGGGTTCAACGTGTCAAAGTATCTCGTACAAAAGGAGATAGAGACACAACCCTAACCGTCTACCTCCCCAAAGACTTTGCCAAAAAAATCATCGGAATGCCTGAGCGGAAAGACCAGTATTTCTGTAACTTTGAAATTCCCTTTATCCTGGATTCCGTACCTGCCGACAGTCCTGCCGCGAAAGCGGGAATGCAAAAAAACGACCAACTGGTGGGATTGGATTCCAACCGAATCACCTCTTATTACGATTTCAAACCCCAGCTGGAAGCCCATGCCGGCAAAGCAGTCAGCATAGTCTTCCTTCGTGGCGGACACACTGATACGGCCCTAATTACCTTGAACAAGGACGGGCTGTTGGGGGTATATATCAAAGATCCAGCGAATTTACTGGGTACCAAACATCTGGAATATGGTTTTCTGGAATCCATCCCCAAGGGCATTTCCCGCGGCTTTTCCACCTTGTCAGACTACGTGAAGCAGTTCAAACTGGTGTTCACCAAAGAGGGAGCCACCCAATTGGGAGGCTTCGGCACCATCGGGAGCATCTTCCCCAAAACCTGGGACTGGGGTATTTTCTGGAACATGACCGCCTTTATTGCTATCATTTTGGCCTTCATGAACTTCCTGCCCATACCGGCATTGGATGGAGGATACATTCTGTTCATCTTGGTGGAAATCATCACCCGGAGGAAACCCAGTGACAAATTCATCGGCATCGCCAACACCATCGGTTTCATCCTGTTGCTGGCACTGCTCATTTATGCGAACGGACTGGACATTCTCCGTGCGTTCAAGTAAGAAGACCACTACTGTCGTTTCTTTTTCTTCGCCCGCCGCATCTCTTCCCGCGCCTCGTATCGTTGGCGCGCCTTCTTGATGGTCTCCTCCTCAAAATCTATTTTTCCGATACAACGGGCATTGTGTATGATCTGGGCCGCCCGCTTTTTCAAATAGGATGTCGGGCGGGAAGGATCTCTGTGCAACGGTGCGGGATAACATGCCGTGATCAAAGCCGACTGCTGCTGGGTCAAATGAGCGGCATCCGTATGATAGTAGTGCTGAGCTGCGGCCTCTGCCCCATAAATGCCGGGGCCCATTTCAATTACATTCAAGTACACCTCCATGATCCGTTCCTTACTCCAAATATGTTCAATCAAAAAAGTAAAATAAGCTTCCAGTCCCTTCCGAAACCAAGAAGAGCGGGGCCACAGAAACACATTTTTAGCTGTCTGTTGCGATATGGTACTCGCCCCGCGGCGACGTTTCCCCGACTCACTCTCCTCAATGGCCTTCTCAATGGCACCATAGTCAAAACCATTGTGTCCCAAAAAATTATTATCCTCCGAAGAGACAGCACACTGCACCATGTAGGGAGAAATCCGATCCAAATCGCGCCATTCATGCTCAATGGAATAGCCTTTGTCCACTTTCCGGATCAGCATCAGCGGAGTTACCGGCGGGTTGACCCATTTGTATATAACAGGGAATAAAATACTGATTACAAATAATAAAAGAAATACAATCCCCGTGATTTTAAAGAATTTACGGACACCATTGTTACGTCTCTTGTTTGTTTTTCCTGATTTGCTCATACATTTAAAATAGAGCAGCAAAAGTAGTGAATTATCCCCAAAACATAGCGAATCTCTCTCCCTCAAATTCAAAATTAATCCCCAGTTTAATGTTAATAAAATTATCTGTCAATTAGCGTTTTATCCTCATTGATCCCGTAACTTTGCTGCCGATTGACAAAACTGATTGAAATGAGTTCATTTATTATTCAAGGAGGTGCACATCTGGCGGGAGAAATCACCCCGCAGGGTGCAAAAAACGAAGCACTACAGGTCATGTGCGCCACACTGCTCACCTCCGAAAAGGTGCGCATCCACAATCTTCCAGACATACGAGATGTCAAACGATTAATGGAAATACTTATTGCTCTGGGAGTTAAAGTAACATTAGCTGACCGCAACACCTACGACTTTCAAGCGGATGAAATTGACTTCAACTATTTGCAATCCCCGGAGTTTGTCAGGACCTCTGGGGCCATCCGGGCATCCATCATGATTCTGGGTCCGCTGTTGGGGCGTTTTCACCGCGCCTTTGCCGCCCGTCCCGGTGGGGACAAAATCGGGCGGAGGCCATTGAATGCGCACTTTGAGGGATTCCAAGCCTTGGGCGCCCAATTCTCCTACAATCACCACACAACGCTTTACGAACTTTCCGCTGACAAGTTGACGGGACAATATATCCTCCTGAGTGAGGCCTCCGTTACAGGAACCGCGAATGTAGTGATGGCCGCCGTCCTGGCCGAAGGCACCACCACCATTTTCAATGCCGCCTGCGAACCCTACTTATACCAACTGTGCACCATGCTCAACCGCATGGGAGCTCACATCTCCGGCATCGGATCCAACCTACTGACCATCAACGGGGTGAAAAAACTTTCCGGGTGCGAACATCACATTCTGCCCGACATGATTGAAATCGGAAGTTTCATCGGCATGGCCGCATTGACCCACTCGGAAATCACCATCCGAAATTGCAGCATTCCGCACCTCGGCCTCATCCCCACCGTGTTCAAAAAACTGGGAATCCAGCTGGAAATCAATGGAGACGACATCCACATCCCGCAACAAAAGGAATACGAAGTGGAATCCAACATGGATGGATCCATCCTGACCATCAGCGATGCCCCCTGGCCCGGTTTCACCCCCGACCTGATCAGCATTGCCCTGGTGACCGCCATCCAGGCCAAAGGGAGTGTGCTGATTCACCAGAAAATGTTCGAGAGCCGCTTGTTCTTCGTGGACAAACTGAAGGAGATGGGAGCGCAGATCATCCTGTGCGACCCACACCGTGCCACCGTCATCGGACTGAACCGCAAATACCCGCTCCGAGGCACCACCATGGAATCTCCCGATATCCGTGCCGGCGTTTCCCTACTGCTAGCCGCTCTTTCCGCCGAAGGCTACAGCCGCATCAACAATGCAGAACAGATCGACCGCGGATACCAAGATATTGTACAGAGGCTCAACGCTTTGGGAGCTGTCATTGTTCGCGAAGATTGATTGAAAAATGACAGGAAACAAAAAAAGTCCGAGGCAACAACCTCGGACTTTTTTTTATTTACGCTGGAAGAGGGTTAGTTGTTCTTCTGTTCTTTCAGCAAATCGCGAATTTCAGTGAGCAGCACCTCTTCATTGGACGGCGCGGGCGGTTCTGCGGGAGCAGCCTCCTGCTGTTTCTCCGTTCTGCGTTTCAGTGAATTGATTCCCTTGATCATCATGAAGATACAGAGAGCAATGATAAGGAAATCTATCACATTCTGGATGAATTGTCCGTAGGCAAACACGGCTCCCAACTCCTTGGCCGCATCCAGCGACAAACCTGCCGGCTGGTCTGAAAGCGCCACGTACATGTTCGTGAAGTCCACATTGCCGACCAACTTACCGATAAGCGGCATGATGATGTCATCCACCAAAGAACTGATGATCTTGCCGAACGCACCGCCGATGATGACACCGACGGCCATGTCCATTACATTGCCCTTCAGGGCAAATTCTTTAAACTCTTTTACAAATTTACTCATATTAGTATGTGTTTTTGTTTTGAGCGGCAAAATTACAATTTTATTAGAAACATTGTATAATGTTATTGTAAAAAAACTAGAGCTTTTCCCAAAACCGGCGAGTCGTGACGACATTAAAGCACTTGCATCCAAATTTTTGAAACAGAGAATTTATTTTTATTACAAAATAGTTGATAATTGAGAAAATAATTATATTTTTGTGCTTTCAAAATAAACACAACCAAGATTGGACAGTCCATCCGTCTCCAATCGTCAAATTTATTCATCAAAACAAAAAAACAATGAAAAAAATCACGCTTGTTTTGGCATGTTTGCTTTTTGCAGGCCACATTTTTGCACAAGAACAGACCAATAATGGAAACGCCCGTTTCCCCTCCGTGGATTTAAAAACCCTTGATGGACAGACATTCAGCACAAAACAGTTTTTTGACGGCGAAAAGCCGGTCATTGTCAGCTTATGGGCCACATGGTGTGCGCCTTGCTGCAAAGAATTGGCCGCCATTGACTTGGTTTACGAGGACTGGGTGGAGGAATTCGGCGTCACCTTGTACGCTGTCTCCATTGATGACAGTCGTTCCGCTTCAAAAGTAGCTCCCTACGTACGTTCCAAAGGATGGGAATATGTAGTTTTGCAGGATATCAATTCCGACTTGAAACGGGCATTAAACGTGGTGGATGTGCCGTTCCTCTGCATTGTCAACGGCCAAGGGGACATCATCTGGTCGCACACCTCCTACGCTTCCGGCGGGGAACAGGAAGTTTATGAAGTATTAAAAGAATTAATGTCCAAATAAACCATTCCTCTTCCGAATCAGGAAAATAATCTCCTATGAAATATTTAACAAAAATACTATCAATCAGCGTTTTAATACTGATTACCTCTCCCCTTTTGGGGCAATCCAAATGGGGGCACATCAGTGGTGACTTCGGATTCAACGGCATGTATTACATTCCAGATTCCACCATCAATGCCAAAGAGGTCAAAGAAAAAGTGCGCGCCAACACATGGCTGAACCTCAACTACACCAATGGAGGGTTTACCGCCGGCATCCGGTATGAGTTTTACAGTTTTCCACTGATTGATTTTGAAGACATTGGATATAAAGGTCAAGGGCTGACCCACTATTTTCTGGACTACAAGAATGACTTTATCCAGGTGACGGCAGGTACGTTCTACGAACAATTCGGCAACGGTTTTACTTTGCGCGCCTACGAAGACCGACAGCTGGGTATTGACAACAGCCTGCTGGGAGCCAGGGTGAAAGTAACGCCCTACAAAGGAATCATGATCAAGGGAGTGTGGGGCATCGAGCGCAAAAACTTTGATTTTGAGTACCTCAAACGGAAAGACTTTGTGCGCGGTTTGGATGCGGAACTCTCCTTCAATGAACTGATTCCCGCGATGAACGAAAAGGGCTTCACCGCATCTATCGGCGGAAGTTTTGTCAGCAAGTACGAAAAGAGCGAAAACGAGATGTATTTCACATATATGGGTCTAGATAGCACCGCACAGACGGGCATTCTGGCTGCCGATAAAATCCCGCAGAATGTGGCTACTTGGGCCGCCCGCCTCAACTTCGGTTACAAGGGTTTCCGCATTGAAGGGGAATATGCCCATAAAATCAACGATCCCAACAACACCAACGACTATATTTACAAAAATGGCAACGCATTGTTAGTCAGCGCATCATACTCCATGAAAGGATTTGGGGTTGAAGCTTCATTTCTCCGTTCCGACAATATGGACTTCCGTTCCCAACGCAGCATTTCCGCCACCACTCCCCTGCTCGGAATCAACTACATTCCGTCCATCAACCGCCAATACTCCTATGCACTGCTCGGGAACTACTCCTATGCCAGCCAGCCCAACGGCCAGATCGGCGTGCAGGCGCAGGTCAACTACAAGATTCCCAAAAAGACAAAAATCGGCGGCAAATACGGCATTGACCTTACTTTCAACTACGCCCGTTTCCATGATGTGGAACAAAATTGGGTGCCCGAAGCCCTGGAACACCAGAACATCAGCGGCACAGAAGGCTACACTTCCGGATTCTTCAAATTCGGGAAAAACCTGCTGTATCAGGACATCGGTCTGGAAATCGGCCACCGGTTCAACAACAAGCGTTGGGAGCTGGAACTGGCCTACAATTTCATCACCTACAATATGACGATTCTGCAAGGTCACCCCGGTCCCCTTTTCCGCGGGCACAATGTAGCAGCCAAGGTTTCCTGCAAAATCACCGACAAACACGCATTGAAATTTGAGTTGGACCACCTATATGCCAAAGAGGATGACGGAAGCTGGCTGTATGGAATCCTGGAGTATTCCATCGCGCCACACTGGTTCATTTCCGTCGCCGACCAATGGAATTACGGCAACGAGGAAAAGGGACACCGTACCCATTATTACATGGTAGCGGCGGCATACGTCATCAAAACCACCCGCATCGCCCTGCAATTCGGGAAAACCAAAGAGGGCATCCTTTGCGTGGGCGGGGTTTGCCGCAGCGTGCCAGCCTCCTATGGCCTGGGATTGTCCGTCACAACTTCATTTTAACACATTCCATTTAAAACCACCTGTTTATGAAAAAAAACGCAATCATCATACTTCTCTTTTGCACGCTGGGCATGATCTCCTGCGACAAAATCCAAGGTCCCTACCTATCCTCCGACGACAGTGTAAACACCGATGTTGAATTTCCAGACTTGGACACGGCAGCGGTATTTCGTGCGCTACTGCTGGAGGAATACACCGGACACCGCTGCAACAACTGTCCCAACGGGCACCGTGAAGTGGAAAATTTGCTGCAAACTTTTGGGGACACGCTGATACCCATTAGCATCCACGCCGGCTTCCTGGCCAACCCCAACAGCTCCTTCCCGATGGATTTCCGCACCGAAGAGGGCACCCAACTTTACAACGATTTCCAGCTGGGCGGAACCCCTCGCGGCATTGCCAACCGCGTGGCTACTGTGTTGGAAGTCAACCAATGGCGTGATTCCCTGCAAAATGCCGACCGCCACTGCATTGCGGCCATCCAGCTCATCAACCAGTTTGACGCCAGCACTTCCAAACTGAAAGTCCACACCAAGACCACCTTGCTGGATTCGTATGAAAATCCCGTAAAACTTGTAATTTATATCACTGAAGATCACATTATTGCGCCGCAATTGGATGGAGAAGCCACAATTCCAGACTATGAACACATGCATGTGCTTCGCGGTTCTGTCAATGGCGTCTATGGCGCAAACATCAGCGAAAATGGCACAGTGGAAAAAGGGATGAGCTATACCAAGTCGTATGAGGTGGACTGTTCCGGCAAAAACTGGAATCCTGCCAACTGCAGTGTTGTTGCTTTTCTCACCGATGCCGATACCAAAACAGTTCTGCAAGTTGCGAAGCTGCCACTTATAAATGAATAAACTGCTTAAAAACAAAAAGATAGCATCTCTTGTCAACTTTTTCAACAAGGTAACACTGCCCGGTTTCCAGGGCATGCCGATTGGAAAAGTAATGGCATTTTTCCACAAGTCTGTCGCAAACGGACTGATTCTTCACCGGGCGGCAGCCATGACCTACCGGATTTTCATCTCCCTGATTCCTTTATTGATTGCGTTGTTTTCTGCACTCTCCTTTTTTGGGATCGGCATTCGAAACACCATTTCCAACTTTATAGAATCCATTGTGCCGACCTATGTTTGGCCCGCCATCTCCGACATGATTTCCGATGTTTTGAACAAACAGCACGGCACACTGTTTTCATTTTCCTTCGTCTTCGGAATCTATTTTACGGCCATCTCCATCAATTCCATCATCAACATATTGAATGCCAATTATTTCACCAGAAAAAGAAAAAAAATAGCCTCCCAATTGAAAACCGTGGCACTCATCATGGCGATTGGGCTTGGCGTTATTTTGCTGGCAGCCAGCATATTCATTGGTGCATCAGCGGGAGCGCGATACCTGGACAGCAGGCTATTCCATTCCAACAGCCTGCTTTACTTCACCATTCACCTGCTGAAATGGCTATTGTTGTTCCTTTTGGTGTATGTATTCATCTCCCTCATCTACTATCTGGCACCGCTCAACCGTAAAGAGTACCGTTTTTTCTCAGCCGGATCCACCTTTGCCACCTTTGCCATGGTGCTGGTCTTGGGCATCCTGAATTTCTATTTTGCCAACTTCGGAAATTACAACGCCCTTTACGGCTCCTTGGGAGCAATCTTCGCCATTTTACTATGGCTTTATTGGAACTCCATTTTTATCATTTTCGGATACGATTTGAATATCAGTATTGTAACTGCAAAAAAATCAGCCAAGCATAAAGCGAAACAAAATGAGACCTTGTCGCAGACTCTCCCCAAAAAATGAAGCACGAGTCATTCTCCTGCTGTTCTGCGTCTGGTCCATCATAGCCGCCAGCTGCACACACAGGGAGGAGATTGACAAAACCGGCTTCATTCAAATTGAAAATGATCACTTCACCTTAGAGGGAAAAGAGTTTTTTCCCATCATGCTCAACTACGTGGTCCAGTTCCAAAATGACGAAGCGGGAAATTTCATTTTTTGTCCGTTCATAGATTACGATTCATTGAATTATTACGAAGCTGTGGGGAAGGCTGAAATTGCTGAACAGATAAGAGGTCATTTCAGACTGATTAAAGATTTGGGGTTCAACACACTGCGTATTTGCATTGACCGAATAGCCTCAAATAGCCAGGGACAGTTTTTTTACCAAACTGCCAAAAACAAGAGATTTTATCTGGACAATCCCGAACATATCGATGCCATTTTACAGGGTTTAAACGAGTTAGTAGAAATAGCCCATTCGGAAGGGCTCAAGGTGATGCTGTTGATCAAGTCGCCCGCCACTCACCTTTCCGTAGAGCACTTCACCGTAAAAATGCTGCAATATTTCAAAGACAATCCCACCATATTCGCATACGACTTCATGAACGAGCCGCTATATTTTGATGCGGACGCCCGTCGCACAAAAGAAGAGGTCTGCACATTGGTCAACCACTGGAAGAATCTGATGACCCTCAATGCTCCCCGGCAGCTGTTCACGGTAGGTCTGGCCGAACCGATTGAAGTCTTCACATGGGATCCATCCATGCTTCCTGTGGACTTTATAGAATTCCACACCTACCATCCCCTGCGTGTTCCCAGTGAAATATACTGGTATTCCACCTATTCCAAAAAGCCTTGGATAGTGGGGGAAACCTCATTGCCTGCCGACAAGGACTCCATCACATATCAGGAGTACATACAATTCTTAGCCGATGCCTACCAGTTGGTACGGGATGCGGGCGGCAGTGGTTTTGGATGGTGGGAGTTTCAGGACGTCCAAGGGATGAACTTTGAACATTCCTTCACGGGCCTTTTGAATCACGAAGGCGAAACCTTTACCAATGACGGCAAGTACAAGATTTTCGGCACATTAAAAATTCCGAGAAACATGATTGACAGTTTGGAAGCGCATTACATTCCAAAGAAAAAAACACGTCCCGTAAACTACTTCAACATGCTTGGATACAGTAATATCTGCATTACTGGAACCATCTTGGATGCACACACACGCCAACCCGTGGAAGGGGCTGTCATTCGTGGCTGGAATTTATACTGGTCTGTAGGGGTCAACACCTATTCCGATGAGAACGGGAAATTCACACTCTTCTGCAATGACCCGTGCTGTCATTTCAAAATTTCCGCCCCGGGAAGGAGCACCTGGATCAACGACCGCCAACTCCAGTACACCCCGACCGTCAAAACGGAGGACGATGTACACCAGTTGCCCGATCGCGAAAGGGAATACCACCAGATCTCCTATCACGGATTCATCCAGCAAAACGATACTACCCATCATAGTATTTTCAATTTTGACCCCACACTGTTTAACCGTTACAACTGGACGGCCAACATGGGGGTTATTCTTTTGGACCAAAAACAGAATATCAATCATTAATCAATTACAAACATGAAGAAAATGCTGACCCTTATGGCTTTTATCTCGCTCATGGCAGCGAGTTATGCACAAAAAGACAACCCTTTTTTCCAGGAATGGAACACACCTTACGGAGTTCCTCCCTTTGACCAAATCAAACCGGAGCACTATCTTCCGGCATTTGAAGCGGCGTTCAAACAACAAATCAATGAAATCAAAGCCATCACCAAAAACAAGCAGGCTCCCACTTTTGAAAACACCATAGAAGCATACAACAACAGTGGGCAAATGCTCAGCCGTGTGGCAGGAGTGTTTTTCAATCTGACAGAATGCTGCAACAGTCCGCAAATGGAGAAAATTGCGGAGATCATATATCCCAAATACTCCCAGCACGCAGACAATATCAGTTTGAACTCCGCGCTTTTCGCCCGCATCAAAGCCGTATATGAAAAACGCAACACACTGAACCTCAACCAAGAGCAAAAACGTCTTTTGGAAGTGGTGTACAATGATTTTGTACGTGGCGGAGCCAACATCCCCGTGGAAAAGCAAGCCCGTTTTCGTGAAATCAACGAACAGCTTTCCAAGCTGACGCTGAAATTCGGGAACAACGTGCTCAAGGCCACCAACGACTACAAACTGGTCGTTACGGATGTGAGAGAACTGGCCGGCATGCCGCAAAGCCAGCTGGATGCCGCGCTGGAAGCGGGCAATGCGAATCCGGCCACAAAAGGCAAATATGTTTTCACAGTGCATGTACCCAGCATGGAGCCGTTTTTGATGAACTGCCAGAACCGGGAGCTGCGCCGTCAACTGTGGACCGCCTACTCCACCCGCTGCACCTCCGGAGAGACTGACAACCGGGAAATCATCAACCAGATTGTGAACCTCCGCCTGGAACGCGCCCAGATGTTCGGATATCCTTCACACGCCGCATACGTACTGGACAATTGCATGGCCAAGACCCCGGAGGCCGCCTATCAGCTTCTGTCCCAAGTCTGGACCCCGGCACTCAACAAAGCCAAACAGGAAGCCTATGAATACCAGCGCATGATGTTCGCAGACGGCATCAACGAACCGCTCCAACCATACGACTGGCGCTATTACAGCGAACAGTTGCGCAAAGCCAAGTATGATCTGGATGACGACCTCATCCGTCCATTTTTTGCTCTTCCCAATGTACTCCAAGGGTTGTTTGACATCACCAACAAGCTGTACGGCATCACGCTGAGAGAGAACAAGAGCATCCCCACCTATCATCCGGACGCCATCCCTTATGAAGTGCTGGAGAACGGCCAGGTGATAGCCATCGTTTACATGGACTTTTTCCCGCGTGAGAGCAAGCGCAGCGGCGCATGGATGACCAACTTCCGCGAACAAGAGATCCGGAACGGAAAGAACGTGATTCCCGTAGTCTCTCTCGTTTTCAACTTCACCAAACCCACCCAGGACAAGCCCTCACTGCTCAATTTTGATGAAACGGAAACCCTTTTCCACGAGTTCGGCCACGGACTGCACAGTGTTTTCTCCAAATGCACGTATGTGCATCTTTCCGGCACCAACGTCTCCCGCGATTTCGTGGAACTGCCCTCCCAGTTCTATGAACACTGGACCCACGAACCGCAAGCCATGAAGATGTTTGCCAAACATTACAAGACCGGGGAGGTAATTCCCGATTCACTGATTGCCAAAATTGAAGCCACCTCCACCTACGGACAGGGCTTCATCAACACCGAGCTGCTGGCCGCCTCATTCCTGGATTTGGACTACTATTCCATCACCCAACCCACCCAAATCAATGTAGAGGAATTTGAAAAACAGTCATTGGAGCGCATCGGACTGATCCCGGAAATCATATCCCGATACAAGAGCACCTATTTCCAGCATGTATTCACCACTGGATATGACGCCGGCTATTACAGCTACACATGGGCCGCAGTGCTGGACAACGACGCTTTTGAGCCCTTCAAAGAGCATGGCATCTTTGACAAAGCGACTGCCAAATCATTCAGGAACAATATTTTGGAAAAAGGAAATACAGAAGAATCCATGATTTTATACAAACGGTATCGTGGGGCAGAGCCATCCATTGAACCGCTTTTGAAAAACAGAGGATTGAAATAACATTTACAAAAGGAATAAATCATGATATTAGAGAACAAGACTGCCATCATTACAGGAGGCACACGGGGCATTGGCCGTGCCATTGTGGAAAAATTCGCCCAAGAAGGGGCCAAAGTCGTATTTACCGGAACCTCGCAAGTGTCATCCGAACTGGAAAAGGCATTGAACGCCATTGGTGCTGCGTATGAATTTGTACGTGCAGATGCCGCCTCGCTTGCCGATGCGGAAAAAGTGTGCGAAACCTGCATGAACCGTTTCGGAAGAGTGGACATACTGGTCAACAATGCCGGCATCACACGCGACATGCTTTTAATGATGATGTCAGAGAAAGATTGGGACGATGTGGTAGCAGTGAATTTGAAATCCGTCTTCAACTACACGAAGGTGGTCTCTTCCGTCATGCTGCGCCAGCGTTTAGGCAGCATTGTCAATCTCAGCTCCGTCGCCGGCGTCGTCGGAAATCCAGGGCAATGCAACTACGCTGCCACCAAAGCGGGCATCATTGGCTTCACCAAGTCCATCGCCAAGGAGATCGGGCGCCGCAACATACGGTGTAACGCCATCGCACCCGGACTGATTGACACGGATATGACACGCAACATGCCGGCCGAAGCGCGGGACGCCATAGCCAAAAACATCTCACTGCGCCGCATCGGAAAGCCGGAGGAGATTGCAAACACAGCACTTTTCCTGGCCTCCGACCTCTCTTCCTACATCAGCGGACAAGTGATCATTTGTGACGGCGGAATGTAAATGACATCATGGAAAAGCGACGCATTCTATTCATTATCAACCCTATATCCGGAACACGGCATTCCGATAACATTGAGCGTATTGCCCGCACCACCTTGGATCCAACGCGCTTTGACATGGAATTCCAAATGACCCGCTACAAGGGGCACGGAGCAGAATTGGCACGGGATGCCGTGACCGCCGGCGTGGACATCGTGGCTGCAGCAGGTGGTGACGGCACCATGAACGAGGTGGCCACACAACTGGTCGGCACCTCCACCACCTTTGCCCTGATCCCCCACGGATCCGGCAATGGGATGGCCTACCATCTGCATATTCCCCTCCATCTTCAAAAAGCTATCCGAATCATTAACGATATGCATGTGGAGCCCGTGGACACCTGCATGGTCAACGGTCAACACTTCTTCAGCGTGGCCGGCATCGGCTTTGATGCCAAAGTCGCCTTTGACTTCAACCAGGATGCCCACCGGGGATTCTCCAACTATTTCAAGCACATTCTCAAAAACTACTTTCACTACCGACAAGTAAATTACAAAATTGAATATGACGGGAAGACCCTTCTATGCCCTGCTTTTTTCATCACATTCGCCAACTCCTCCCAATGGGGCTACAATGTAAAAATCGCACCGATGGCCTCACTTCAGGATGGGAAGCTGGATATCTGCATTGTAAAAAAGCCCAAGCTGTTCCTGAAACTGCTGAACGTGGACCTGCCCAAACTTCTGACCAGTCACTTTGACCGTTCCAACATCGTAAAATACATACAGTCAGAGCACATCCATATTATACCGCAAACGGAAGAGCCCACCTATCTGCACATTGATGGCGATGCTGCCGGCATTGTGCAGGAAATAGACTTGCAAGTTTTTCCCCAATCCCTGAAAGTGATAGTTCCGCGGGGAATTTGATTACCGCGCCACCGCCTCAAATGCGCCGATATCGGGATGACTGTCGCGGGAGGCACCCGTAATGTCCGTCAGCACCCCTGTGCCTGATTTTCCGGCATCAATGGCTGGAGAACCCGCCTTGAGGTGATAATTCTGACCGGAATTACTTTCAAACATCGGATCCTGATTGCGGATACAGTTGTCAAAACCCTCATACTGGGTACTGCTGCGGACCAAGCAGTTCTCAAAAACCGCCTGCATCTGCACATCATTGTCGGACGTCTTGGCCACAGCCACTTCATCCTCCAACATTCCATAAATGATGCAATTGGTAAATGAGGACGCAGTATGCCCCACATAATTGTACACATTATCCGAATAGAAATTGCTCACATACACGGCAGGATTTTTGCGACCCGACTGTGAAAAGTAGTTGGCCACCGTCAGGTGTTTGAAATCATAATTGCCGATACTCAACTGCAGCCCGCAGGAACCGTTATTGCTGATCTGGCAATTTTCCGCTGTAATGTTCACGGCACGGGCCAACAAACCGCTATTCTGTGTATTATGGATGGTGCACTGTTTCAGAATGGTGCGTCCCGACAGCACCTCACTCAAGGATTCCACCTGCAAACCAATGAAGGCGTTGGAAATCTCCACATGCTCCAACCGGTTGTCCACAGTACCCTCATTAATCCAGATGCGGTCCCATTGCGCATAATCCGTTTCATACCAGCTGCTCAGCTTGTCGCCACGAAAAGTGATGGGCTGTTCCTGGGTTCCAACCGCCTGAATATTGCCATAGCGGTACACCCACAATCCCGCGCCTGAATGAAAATAGACCGTGGTTCCCGGATCAATGATCAGTGTACCCAGAGAGTCCACCGCTGCAAAACCGCCATATACCACGTAGGGAAGATCATTGGTCCAATGGACTGTTTCATGTTCCCGGGCAATGATTTTGTAGCGCAAAGAGCCGCTTCCCTGATCGGCAACAATGAAATGCGCATTTTGTCCGAAAGCCACCAAATCCACATCCTGCACAGAACTTCCATGACGCACAATCACGGAATCCGTCACCAGAAACGGCGTATTTTGGTCATTGGGGTTGATATTCACCTTCACATGCACGAAAATACTGTCCTTCGGAGGAATCAGCACATCCTGGAAAGAGTAACCGGCCACACCGTCCACATTGATACTATAGGCGGAATGTTGGCCACCTGCCAAATCCACATCTACTTTTATTTCAGAATTATATGGATTATAAATGCGAAAATTCTGCGTCACAGAGCCCACTGTGGTGAACACTGTGTCAAAAGTGACCTGATTGGTGGAAAATTGCACCGGCGAATTCTCATCCACCCTGATTTTGTGACAAGAAGGGATCAGTAACAGGCAGCAGATCCCCACCGACAAAAACTTCCAGATATGATGTAACAAGCTCATATTTCAACTTTAATTATAAACAAGACCAGTCATACGACACAGCGTGAAGGAACAGCGCGTGGGCCGGAACCGAGGCCCCGGCTGCACAGCGGTCTTTACGACGAATAATCTCCTGAAATTCGGAAAATGTTGTTTTCCCCTCCCCCACCTGCAGCAATGTGCCCACAATGGCACGGACCATATTGCGCAGGAACCGGTCAGCGGTGACAGTGAAAACCAGCATCCCCTCTTCCATCTCCCACCGTGCATACGACACATGGCAGATATTGGTATTGACTTGGGTATGCAATTTTGAAAAACTGGTAAAATCCTCTATCTCCATCAATACAGAAGCAGCCTCATTCATTTTATCCCTATCCAAATCTGCAAAAAAACGATAGGAGTAGTGAAACTGAAAAGGCTCCTTTTGGACGGCCACATAATATTTGTAGGTACGTGATTGGGCGCTAAAACGGGCATGGAGGTCAGCTGGAACGGCAAAAATACGTTTCACTGCAATTTCCTTGGGAAGGAAACTGTTCAATTTGCGTGTAAACAATAGTGTATCCACTGCCGTATCTGTTTCAAAATGAGCAAAAAACTGACGAGCGTGCACGCCGGTATCCGTGCGGCCGCAGCCAGTAACCGCGATAGGTTCCCGAAGCATCAGCGAAAGCGTATGCTCCATTACCCCCTGCACAGTAGAAACTCCCGGCTGCACCTGCCAACCGCAAAAGGGAGTACCATTGTAAGCCAATTCCATGAAATAGCGCATACGTCAATTTTGATTCGGAATAACAATTCTTTGTATTTCAGCCAATTCCTTACATCTTGCATTCACCTCTCCAAGTCGTTGCAAAATCTGATTCTGCACCTCTTGAGGGTGTTCCTGCGCAAGTTCATCAATCAGCAGCTGCTTTTGCTTTTCCATCAAGCGGAGTTTGAAAAAATTAATACAACCTGAAAGGGCCAAATTCAACGAAGTATAGCTGGTGGCAATAGACGGCGTGTAAAGGTCAAAGCGCTGCAGCCATGTGGGGCTGGGTTCTGGGTCTTCCTCACTCAAGATATCAATGGAAAGTTTTTGAATTTCCTGGTCATCATGTTGTGCAAAAGCACGTTGCAAATCATCCTTGTCCGAGTATTTGACAGCCAGACGGGCATACTCTTCATAGAAACGCTGGAACAGTGGGGTTTCAAAACCAATTCCCTCGGAAGCGAATTCATTGAAAACATACTGATCCACACGCATAGGGACAACTGCGCTCTGGCCATCCTCTCCTATGGTTTGCACCTGTGCCTCCAAAGTACCATATTTTAAAATCAGCCGCACCACATCCATTTCCACATACTCCTGCTGATTGACAGGCAAGGGCTGTTGTTGCGGAGAGGGCAGATGCAGATCCGGCGTGTAAACCTGGGGTTGGGCGGAAGGATTGTTCAAGGCGGAAGTGCGTTCCTTACGCATCAGTCCATCGTATTTGAGCCGCCGCAAATCCACATCCAATTTTTCTTCCGGGATGCCGAAACGCTCCGAAGCCTCCTTGATGTAGAACGACTGCTTGATTTCATCAGGGACGTAAGAGATGGTCTGGATGACGTCCTGCACCACCTGGGCCCGTTTCAGCGGGTCGTTGCCCACAGCGGGAAGCATAACCCGGGCCTTGAATTCCACAATGCTGACGGCATTTTGTTGAAAGAACTCCTGGATTTCGGAATCGCGGTGATTTTTAGCAAAAGAGTCCGGGTCCTCGCCATCAGGAAGTACGATAACCCGCACATCCACACCGCCTTGCAAAAGAATATTCACATCACGCATAGCCGCGCTCAATCCGGCTTTATCGCCATCGCGAAGGATGGTGACTGACGGCGTTTGGCTTTTGATCAGCTTCACCTGTCCATCGGTGAGGGCCGTGCCACAGGCGGCGACCACATTTTCAATGCCAGCCTCAAACATGGAAATCACATCGGTATAGCCCTCCACCAAGTACACATTCTGTTCCTTGCGCATGGTGGGGCGGGCCAGATAAAAACCGTAAAGCACTTCGCTTTTGTGGTACACCTCACTGTCAGGCGGATTGAGATACTTGCCCATTTTGGGCTTTTTCTCCAGCGTGCGGCCTCCGAAACCGATGGTTCGCCCTGCCTTGTCCCAAATGGGGAACATGACGCGCCCGCGGTAAAAATCAAACAACTTGCCGCTCGACTCCGATTTCTTCACCAGCCCCGTGCGAAGCAGATAATCCAACTTATAGCCGTTTTTTACAGCATCATTCAAAAAAGTGTCCCAACCATCCGGACAGTAGCCCAACTTGAACTTCTTAATGGTAGCATCCTTGAAACCTCTTTCTTTCAAATAATTAAGTGCCACCGTCTGTCCCGTTTCCGTATTGAACATCTGGTCAATGAAATACTTTTCAGCGTACGCATTCACATTCAGCAAGGCTTCATGTTCGCTTTCCGCCGCCAGCTGTTCTGCCGTTTTCTCCTGTTTTTCCTCCTGAATGTCAATATGATATTTGTCTGCCAAATAATGCAAGGCTTCCACATAGCTCATCTTGGCGTACTCCATGAGGAACTTGATGGGGTAGCCGGAGGCATCACAGACGAAACACTTGTAAATACCCAAGCGTGGGTTGACGTACATGGAGGGGCTGTGGTCATCGTGAAAAGGGCAGTTGCAGACCCAACTTGTGCCTTTTTTTTTCAAAGGGATAAAATCGCCCACCACATCCTCAATGCGGGCAGCCAATTTGATTTCGTCAATAGTGGATTGCGGAATCATTATCTGCTGGAAATCTTGTATTTTCTGAAAACACGGTTGTCATACATCACCTTGCAAGCCTGCTGAAAGGTTTTGTCCTGTTCCAACATAAATTGGTATGCATCGCCATAGGAGTACAAATTCCGGGCAAATTCAAAAAGCATGTGGGTCTTGATCAGCTTGGGAGCCTTTTCCGAATTGCGTTCCTTCACAGACTTCTCATATTCCTTGGTGACGTACTCCTTGATCATTTTGTCCAGTTTCTCCATTTTCTTCAAATCATTGAGGGAGGAATACATGGAATCCAGTTGGGCCTGTTTGCTTTGGACAAAAGACTTCAAATGCGCGGAGAAATCCAGTCGGGTGCTATCCACCACACCTTCGGAAGAGGCATACGCCAGCAAATCATTGTACATTTTGTCAGAGATCTTGAAATTTTTCTTGAAATCCGCAAAAGTGGGATACTTCGCCTTCATTGCCTGACGGTTTTCTTCAAGATAATGAATAACATAGCTGCTGATAATGGATTTGCGAACCAATTCATTATAGAAATAGGAGTAATTGGTGGTATCCATAGGTACAAACAGGTCGGGCATGATGCCGCCGCCGCCGTACACGGTCTTTCCCGCCGGGGTTTTGTATTTCAGGGAATCCGGGAAATCAATGCTGTCGGCAGAGAAGAGTTCCCCATGTTTGTATCGTTCAGAAATATCCCTGAAATAGTCGTTTCTGTCGTCATAGGGTTTCTGGATGCAGCGTCCGGTAGGGGTATAATAGTGTGACGTGGTGATTCTCACTTCCGCGCCATTGGGGAGATCCACCGGTTTCTGCACCAATCCCTTTCCGAAAGTGCGGCGTCCCATGATGATTCCGCGGTCCCAGTCCTGGATGGCACCCGCAGTAATCTCACTGGCGGAAGCGGAGTTTTCATCCACCAGCACAATCAGCCGTCCTTTGCGGAACAGTCCGGTGGCGCTGGATTTATAGGTCTCTCCTGTTTTCCGGAAATTATCCGTATAAACAATCATCTTGTTGGCTTCAATAAACTGGCTGGCAATTTGGAAAGCGGTGTTGAGGTAACCGCCGCCATTGCCCCGCAAGTCAAAGATGAGATTTTCCATCCCCTGGTCCTGGAGTTTATGGAAGGCTTTTTCAAATTCGCTGAGGCTGGTCTGTGCAAAACGGTCCAGCTTGATATACCCCGTATGGTCATCCACCATGAAAGAGACATTGATGCTGTACATCGGAATTTTGCCCCGGGTCACCGTGAACTGCATCTGCTTCTTTCCTCTTTGAACGGTCAGTTCCACCTTGGTGCCTTTTTTCCCGCGCAGATGCTCGCGTACCCAATTGTTGTTAATATGCTTACCACAAGCGTTCAACGTGTCCACCTTGATAATCTTATCGCCCGGTTGGATGCCCACCTTCTCAGAGGGCCCGTCAATAATCACCTCTATCACATTGATGGTGTCCTTGATCAACTGGAAAGTCACACCGATGCCGTCAAAGGATCCCTGCAAAGGCTCACGGGATGCCGCCACATCCTTGGCAGTGGTATATATGGAGTGCGGATCCAGCGTTGTAATCATCTCTTTGACACCCGTTTCTGCCAAATCATTGAAATTCAAAGTATCAACATACAACCTGTCCAACAGACCCAAAAAATAGTCAATACTGCATTTTCCGGATTCATAAGTGGCATTGGTTTGGGCTGAAACGCACAAGCCCGTCAGAACAAAAGCGAAAGTTAAGGATAAAACTCTGATTCTTTTCATATTTTCAAGGAAATTAACCCATAGCAAACGGAAAAAAATATAAAAAATTGCATTTTTCTTTGAAAAGTGGACAGTCTTCCTGTCAATTCCCAAAATCATCATAATGAATCATTTGAGGTTCCACACCCAGTTGGTCCAACATATTCAGGACAGCCTTCAGCATCATCGGTGGCCCGCAAATGTAGTACTCCACATTCTCTGGCTCGGGATGATTTTGCAGGTACTGTTTCAATATCACCTCATGGATGAAACCGGTCGGTCCCGTCCAATGGTCTTCGGGCAGGGGATCGGAAAGTGCGACATGAAAGGAGAAATTGGGAAAATCGCGGGCAATCTCCTCAAAATCATCCATGTAGAACAGTTCTTTCCTTGAACGCCCTCCATACCAGAAAGTGGTTTTACGAGAGGTGTGTAAGTTTTTGAATTGATGGAAGATATGGGAACGCATCGGGGCCATTCCCGCGCCACCGCCGATAAACATCATTTCGCGCTGGCTCTCTTCCACGAAAAACTCACCGTATGGACCGGAGACCATCACCTCATCCCCTGGCTTCAGATTGAAAATATAAGATGAGGAGACACCAGGATTCACCTTTTCCAAGCGACCTTTTTTACGGTTGAAGGGAGGAGTGGCAATGCGCACATTCAGCATAATAATTTGGTCTTCTGCAGGATGGTTGGCCATGGAATAGGCTCGCACGGTCGGGGTGGAGTTTTTCATGCGCAAAGAGAAAAGCCCGCTTTTCTGCCAATCTTCATGGTAAGGCTCTTCAATGTCCATATTGGAGAAATCCACCACCGCCGGAGGTATGTCAATCTGGATATAACCTCCTGATTTGAAATCCATTCTTTCTCCTTTAGGGAGTTGAAGCACCAACTCTTTGATAAAGGTAGCCACATTGCGATTGGACAGGACCGTGCACTTCCATTTCTTGATGCCAAAGAATTCTTTCGGAATCTCAATCTGCAAATCCTCCCGCACCTTCACCTGACAAAACAAGCGATAATGTTCGGCGACTTGACGGCGGGAGAGGTGGTTCAGTTCTGTGGGGAGGACATCCCCTCCGCCGGAAAGCACCTTTCCCCGGCAAGTTCCGCACGTTCCCCCTCCTCCACAAGCCGAAGGGACAAACACCTTTTCATCCGAAAGTGCCTGTAATAACGAACAGCCGCGTTCATGCTCCACCTGTTTTTCCCCGTTGATCGTGATGGTCACCTTGCCTTCCGGCACCAGCTTTTTTCTGGCGAAAAGAAGAACAAAGACCAACAGCCAAATCACCGTCAGAAAAACCGCTGCAGCCACCAAAATCGTAGTCAGTTCCAAACCAGTCATTGCCATTCTATTTTCAAATTCCCAAAAAAGCCATAAAACCCAGACCCAAGAGACCAGTGATGATGTATGCAATGCCATTACCCTGCAATGGTTTGGGGATGTCAGAATACCTCAATCTTTCACGGATGGCGGCAAAAGCGACAATCGCCAGCAGCCAGCCAAGTCCGGAGCCCAGTGCATACGAAAAACTGTGCGCCACCGTCGGGAAGTTTTTCTCCTGCATGAAAAGCGAACCGCCCAGAATGGCGCAATTGACAGCAATCAACGGGAGGAAAATGCCCAAAGCCTGGTACAATGCCGGAGAAAAACGTTCAATCACCATTTCCAACAGCTGAACAATACCGGCAATCACGGCGATAAAAACAATCAGCGACAAAAAAGACAAATCCAGCGCACCCCAGCTTTCATTCAGCCACGCCAGCGCACCCTCTTTCAACAGATATTTATCAATCAAATAATTAACAGGAACCGTAACGGCCAAAACGAAACTGACGGCAACGCCCAAACCAAAGGCGGTTTTCACACTTTTCGACACCGCCAAATAGGAACACATGCCCAAAAAATAGGCAAATACCATGTTGTCAATGAAGACCGAGCGCACGAAGATGTCAAACAGTCCGTTCATTTCACAGATTTTTTAGCAGAGTTAAGAATCCATATCAAAGAGCCGACCAGAATCAAGGCCATCGGCGGTAAAATCATCAGTCCATTGTTCATGTAGCCGGCCTCATAGAAGGAGTGCGGCAGCACAGGAAAGTTCCACAGGGTACCGGTACCGAACAGCTCGCGGAACGTGCCGACCACTACCAGCACCAAGCCATAACCCAGACCGTTCATCACACCATCAATGAGTGAAGGAAGCGGGCCATGTGACAGTGCAAAAGCCTCCAACCGTCCCATGATGATGCAGTTGGTGATGATCAACCCGACAAAAACCGACAGCATTTTGCTCACCTCATACAGGTAAGCCTGAAGGAACTGGTCCACAACAATCACCAAGGTGGAGACCACCAGCAGCTGCACAATGATTCTGATACGAGGGGGGATGGTGCTGCGCATTAACGAGATAATCAAATTGGACAGGGCGCAGACGACGGTCACCGACAACGCCATCACCACGGCGGGTTTGAGCTGTGCCGTGACTGCCAGTGCCGAGCAGACGCCCAACACCTGCACCAGTACAGGATTATCTTTCGCCAATGGTCCCAGATATTTCATTTCTTGTTCACAGTTTTTAGTTTAGCAATCACCTCTGGCAGGGATTCCATCAGCATGGCATCCACTCCTTTGGATGTCAGAGTGGCGCCGGAGATGGCATCCACGCGATGGACATCGGGAACGTCACTCCCCTGCCCTGCCTTCAACACTCTGACGGAAACGAAATTGCCCTTTTCATCATAAAGTTTCTTTCCGACAAAAGCGCTGGAGAATTTCTCCTCCGTAATGTTGGCGCCGAGACCGGGGGTTTCGGATTTATGAGAGAACACAATGCCCTTGACCGTATTCAAATCCTCCGCCAACACCACATAGCCCCATATTGCGCCCCACAATCCCTTTCCATTGACATATACAACAAGCCCGTTTTCCCCGTCGGCGCAGCGGATATGGTAAGTTTCCCTCTCCCCGTCCCCGGAGGCTCGCTGAGCCACCTGCTCAAACAAAGCCACCGCCTCACTCCCATCCACGTCGTGATAGCCAGCTGCACGGAGGATTTGTGCGGCTTTCTCCGCTTTGCGGTTGGCTTCCTGCCGGGGTTTCAAACCCAAACTGACCGCAGTCAGCAGAACGGCAACTACCAGAACCAACACGCTGACATAAACAAAGATATACTTGTTGCTGAAAGTCTTCATGAGCAGTATCAGGTTTTGCGCACCTGTTTTTTGGCGGCAGGGAAAAGCACATTGTTGAGAATCAGCCGATAGCCGGGAGAATTGGGAAACAGGTCCAGATCGGTGGGGGGATCATTGACAAAATGTTGATAGTCTTCCGGGTCGTGGCCCGAATAGAAGGTCCAAGTCCCCTTTCCGTACTCGCCATGAATATAGCGGGCTTCGTTGAAGATTGCCGTCTCGCCCATAATCAGCACACTCGGCTTGATTTTGTCCTTATTGAAAGCCGTGGTCTGGCCCATGAAACCGGGCACCACATTGGTATGGTTTTGGCAAAGCATGGTCGGGACAGGATCCCACTTGGCGGAAAAATCAAACAGGGTGAAGAAGTCGTTGGCTTTTCTGTTTGAGGTGGGTTTCACGTCAATATCAGAAACTTCATACTGATACGGGTTGGTGACGATTCTGAAATCGGTGAAAGCGAAAGTCTTATCATAATCCAGTTTGGACTGTGCGTTCGGGTCAATGGGGTCTCCATCAAACATGACGTCACAGATGTCCACTCCCTCGGCAGCCAGGGCGATGTCAAAGCTGTCGGGGCCGGAGCACATGGCGAAGAGGTATCCTCCGCCCGCCACAAAATCGCGGATGCTCTTGGCCACAGCAAGTTTCATTTGAGAGACCTTGCTATAGCCCAGGCGGGCAGCGGTGGCCTCCTGCGCAGCCACATCTTCCTTGTACCATGCCACATTGCGGTAGTTGCCCCAGAATTTTCCGTACTGTCCTGTAAAATCCTCATGGTGCAGGTGGAGCCAGTCATACTTGGGAAGTTCGCCTGCCAGCACCTCTTCATCATACAGCACCGTGTAAGGAATTTCAGCATACGTGAGCACCAGCGTCACCGCATCATCCCATGGCAGCTTGTTCTTGGGGGAATACACCGCAATCTTGGGGAGTTTGGTCAGCCTGATCTCATCCATATTCTGCTCCAAGGAGGCGATTTCGTTCAAAATCTGGCTGGCCTGGAGATCCGAGATATTCTCGTAAGTCACACCGCGTATGGTACACTCGTCGGCCACGTCCGAATTGTATGTAAGCATGAAGCTTCCCCCTCTATAGTTCAGGAGCCAGCTCACATCTATTCCCTTGGCCACGGCAAAATAGGCGATTCCATAAGCTTTCAGGTGGTTTTTCTGTGTCAGGTCCATTGGAATCAGCAGATGGGTAGCACTTGCCTTTCCAACAAACAACAAACAGAGAATCAGAACTATGAACTTCTTCGTGTATTTCATTTTAAAATTTACAGCTTATTCTTTTATTGCTAAAAAGGGTGTTTACAAACCCATCACCTTCAGGCCCTGGTTGAAGCGGATATCCCTCGGGATTTTTGCCTCGTTGACACGATCCAGGTCACGCTGCAGCTCCGCCCCGATGAATCCCAACTCGCCTTTCAATTTGATAGCCAGTTTGTAGTTCCCCTCACCCTGCACCATCAAAATCTTGGAGCACCAGCTTTTGATGGCGGGCAAAGCATTTTTATAGTTGACTCTGTAATATCCGTCTTCACCTCTTGAGAAGGCGCCCATTTTTTTCAAATAGTTAAAACACATCATGTTGGCGGTGCCGTGAGAATCCGCTGCACCGAAGCGCACCGAGCGGAAAATGCCTGCGATGAAAGTGGTGACGGCATCTTCCATGGTGATGTTCGTGATTTCACCCTGCTCAATAAGATGGCATACAATGAAAAGCCCCAAAATATCCGCTTTGGCTTCTTCCCAGGAGGTTTTCTCCGTCATCAGGGCATCATCCACCGAGCCGCGGCCGTTCACCGTCTCTTTCACACCCAGTCCGTGAGCCACTTCATGGAAGGTCACATTCCAGAAAAAAGCATCGAAATTGACATGTTGCTGTTGTTCCGGAGCGATGAGCACCTTGCTGATCGGGAGCATGATTTTGTCAAACTTGGCCTGCATACTGTTGCGGAGTTGCAATCTGCGCGCCCCTTTCACAGCCTGCACACGATCATCGTTGGGCAGGTTGATGGCGATGGTTTTCCCACCTGCATTGCAGTCACCGGCATAGTAAACCACGTTGTACACATTGAGGTCGGAAGAGGTTCCCGGCACAAACGTCTTGTACTTCGGGTCACAGGGAATGATCTTCTGGATTTCAGGAAGCATCTGGATAAACTTGGACAGTTCATTACTGCGTTCCTGGTCCCTGACCAAAATGAACGCCTCGTAGGACGCTTTGGCTTCGTTGAGCTTGTCGTCATAATTCTCAATGGGGCCCACCACAAAATCAATATTGCTGTTCTTCATATCCATCCAGGCAATGTCACTGTCATAATACTCATCGGTTTCAAACGCTTTTTTGCGTTCCATGAGGTAGTTTTTCATTCCCGGATCCTTGGCGATGTTGATGGCTTGGTCCAACAAAGCGCACACCTGTGTAATTTCATCCTTGTATTCATCTCTGTACCAAACGGTTTTAAGTTTGCCTTCCTCATCCCGGCGCAACACAGTATAGAGGCTTCCCTTGTTCGGGTCGTCATAAGTGCTGTACTCTTCCGGGGTGATGTCCTGGGGATAATAGTTGCACATGTCCGGCTTGGGGCCGACGTCTTTCAGGAAAGGCTGGTTATCGTCCAAGCGGTCCCAGGGCCCATAATTGATCATGAAGAAGTCGCGGGCGTAAGTGTCTTTGATTTTCTTGGCATCCGCAGGATCGCCATAGGTCTGCTTCCAGAACAGTTGATCCATGATGTCAGCTATTTTCACAAAAATCGGGATAAGTTGCTTTTCATCATCCGTCAATCCGGACATGTCCGCTTTCAAGTCGTAGTAGGCATACTCCGCCACACGGGCCTGAATGCTGTTTTTCTGGGAATTTTGGGCAAAACAGGCAAAGCCGCAAACCAAAAACAGAAGAGAGGAAATCATTTTATTCATTTTCTTGAAATTTAAAAATTACAGATTTTTATTTGGCTGAAATCAAAAGTGCTTTTCGGGAAATTACGGTCGGTCATTTTGAAATTCCCCGGGGTGAGCAATTGATCCGAAAAGCTTTTCATATACTTGCTGATTTGGATTTCCGCACGGATGCTGATGAATTGCAGCACATCGGCGGCGTAAAGCTTGGTCCGGTGCGAAGTGGAAGACGATGTGGCGCCAACCTTCATCAAAGGAGTGCGTTCCACGGGCCCACACGGCAGGCGCAGGATTTTTTTGGAAAAATTCTCCAAATCTTTCTCGTTCTCTTTGTGGGAAAAGGCAATGAGGAGGTAATCCACATCCTTTTCCGGCCACTTGCACAAACTTACACCTTTCTTATCCAAGGCATAATGGGTATTCCAATGCCCCCCAAAATCAAATGTCTCTTCGGACTGAGAAAAAGGCAACTGTGACTGAGAGTGATAAAAGACCTCCGTCTTGTTCTTGAAAAGGAGCAAGTTCAGCCGCGACACCGGATTGTCGGTCAAAGAGGGAGTCTCTCCCACACAACAAAACTGCATGAAAGCCTGCTGGAAACGGGGTTGGTCCGGCGTTTCCTCCAACGAAAAATCCTCCAGCAGGACAAACTGGCTATTGAACGCAGTGGCAATGTCACAGGAGAGAGGAAAGAAAGGGCGACGGCTCCATACACAAAACAGGCGATAATTCACCAGTCCCCCGAACTCCGCCTTTGCTATTTTAGTGGTCTTGCCTGTAGGTTCCATGCACACAATTATTTGTAAAAAATTGATTTTCAATTAGAAAAACAATAATTACATAAAAAAAACAATTGTGCAAATGTACACAAAAATATTGTGCCGTCATCGTCGGCCAAAAACATTTTGCATGGAAAGGTCAGGCCTCTTTGAGCTGTGCCAGCTTTGCAATTCGCCGCATTTTTTTTTTGAAACGGTTGCGCTTGACCGAGGAGTTGGTGAGCATGGTTCCCAGACAATATTTGCTGATGCGATGGGGGTGGATACGCATATCAGCCAGCACCTGTTTGAAAAAAGAGGGGTAATTCCCGTCCTGCTTCAATTCAATGATCACAAGATGAGGAATTTCCGCACTTTCTCCCGTATAACGGTTGTAAAAACAAAGATGGCTGTCAATGGTCAGGCGTTCGGTCTTGTCCCGATTCACCAGCGTAATCCTGTCAAAATTATTTTCCAACTGAGGCACAAGCTGGCAGACATCATATTCCAGCTTTTGGGAAACGAAATCGCGGATATCCGGATCCTCCAGCATGTTGCCATAACACTCCATGGGTATTGGAATGCGCTTTTTCTTGGTACGTTTCTTGTTGTTTTTGGTTTTGACTTCACAAAAGACATCCTGCGTATCGCAATAGATGCGGGCTCTCAGTTTCTGGCGATGCAATTTCCCAGCATGGTGCACATGGTACATCGTCTGCTGCGGAGTATCGTAATACAGGGTTTGATAGTGCGAATAGGGAACTCCTTCTTCCGAAGTCTGGACAAAATAATCCGACTCCAGCCTCTTGAGAATGGCAGGAAGCTGTACCCGGGCCACCAGATACTTTGTATCCACCCGGTTCATCAACTTCACACCCTGCATTTCCGACAATGAAATGGGCGGAAAATTCTTCAATAAATCCTTCATTTGCGCATCCATATCAAACCTATTTCATCACCCAAGCCTTGGAAACTTGGCCCGCCAAACCCTCCGCCTCGCTTTCCGAGGAGAACACTCCCAGACAGACCCGGAGATGCCAATCTCCAGAAACTTCCAAAATGGCAGGATTGTACTTGGCGAAACCTGCAATTTTCACATGCTTCTCACAATCTGCAACAGAACCGAAACTCCCGTGAATCACATAAAACTTCCCACTTTCAAAACGAATACGCCGCAACCCACCGTCCGCTGGGGCTGCAACTACAGGAATCTCTTCCTGCACCGGCTCCAACTCCTCAACAAGTGTGTCCGTCACCACAGTATCGCTTTCCTCTACAGGATTGTAAACATCTGTATCTTTGTCCGTTTCCTGTTCCACAGGCACTGTAACACCGGGTTGCTCAGGAGATTTCCCCTCCCCTTTCCACTGCTGATAGTACCCCATCAGTGTGTCACGGAAATAGTAGGCAGCTCCGCCACCCGCCGCCAACAGAATAAGGAGAATCAGCAATACTATCGGCCAACGTCTTCTCTTCTTTTCTAAAGAAGCCGGCTTTTCATCGTCCCCAGATTCTTCCTCCTCCGGCTGCGGCTCTTCCGGCATGGGTTCCGGCTCTGGAGCAGCCACCAAAGTCGCCTCAGGTTGCGGCTCTTCCGGCATGGGTTCCGGCTCTGGGACGGGCACAAAGGTCGCCTCCGACTGCGGCTCTTCTGGCACAGGTTCCGGCTCTGGGACGGGCACAAAGGTCGCCTCAGGTTGCGGCTCTTCCGGCATGGGTTCCGGCTCTGGGATGGGCACAAAGGTCGCCTCAGGTTGCGGCTCTTCCGGCATGGGTTCCGGCTCTGGCACGGGCACAAAGGTCGCCTCAGGTTGCGGCTCTTCCGGCACAGGTTCCGGCTCTGGGACGGCCACAAAGGTCGCCTCAGGTTGCGGCTCTTCCGGCATGGGTTCCGGCTCTGGGACGGCCACAAAGGTCGCCTCAGGTTGCGGCTCTTCTGGCACAGGTTCCGGCTCTGGGACGGGCACCGCAGACACCTTGCGCTTGCGCGCCGGTTTTTCCGACAAAACAAGCGGATCCATTCCCTCATATTCCACATTCAGTTGAGGAATTCTGTCACAAGAGAAAACCAGCTCCCCTTTTTTCATAGAAAAAGTGCCAAAGCCCGGAAAACTCACTTGTTTCTTCGCTTTAATATCTCTTTGTAAATCACTTACCCATTGCTTGATAGATTCATCAGCATCCACAATTCTCATCAAGCCATACTTGGACACTGCCAAAATGAAACCATACCCACTGCCCTCAGCTTTTGCGTCCAGAGTCACATCAAAATGCGGGGGCTGAATTTCATTCTTTCCCACTTGGGCAGAATGGAATTGTTTGGAGAACAGACCTATTCCATTCACATATACGGAATCTTCCGTACAGAGCTCATTAATTAATGTTCTAACAATCATCTTGTTTTACAAAAGATTAGACATGGATTCGGCGCGCACCAGATCCTGTGGGGTATCAATGGCCACAGTTTCATAAGAACAGGGACGGACATAAATGTCGTAGTCATTTTCCAACCAGCGCAATTGTTCCAGTTTTTCCGCATCCTCATAGCTGGAAACAGGCAGGAGCACCAGTTGTTGCAGGACATGGAGCCGATACGCATAGATTCCTATATGTTTAAAATACGCCGGTGGAATTTGGTCATTCCTGTAATAAGGTATGGCAGAACGGCTGAAATACAATGCTTTTCCGGATGAAGAGCGGACCACTTTCACCATATTGGGGTTAGCCGGATCTTCTTCTGGGGAAATTTGCTTGCACAGAGTGGCGATTTGCACTTGTGGCTGGGTGAATTGAGAGCACAGCAGGTTGATGGCATCCGGTTGGATAAAAGGTTCATCCCCTTGGATGTTCACCACAATGTCATTGCCTGACAGGTTCAGTTTCGCGGCGGCTTCGGCACAACGTTCCGTACCGGAGGCATGGTCAGGAGAAGTCATCACAGCCTCTCCTCCGAAATCCAGCACGGCGGCACGGATCCGGTCGTCATCAGTAGCCACAACAACTTTTTGCAAATCCGATTGTTTTGCCCGCTCATAAACCCATTGAATCATAGGCTTGTCCTTGATGCGAGCCAGTGGCTTTCCTGGGAAGCGGGTAGAAGCGTAACGTGCGGGGATGATGCCAAAAAGAGCCATGCTTACCGTTTTTGTTCAAAAAGGCCGAACAGCTCTCCGTCTATTTTTTCAATGATAGTACCAAAGTCCTCCGGTTTTTCTCCGAATTTAATCTTGTTGACATCAATGATGAGCAATTTGCCCAGCTTATAGTTTGAAATCCACTCTTCGTAGCGTTCATTCAAATGCTTGAGATAGTCCAGGCGGATGGTCTTTTCATATTCCCGGCCTCTTTTTTCAATCTGGGAGACCAGCGTGGGAGTATCTGCTCTCAAATAGATCAGCAGGTCAGGGGCTTGCAGAAACTGTGCCATCAGTTCAAAGAGGGAGGCGTAATTTTCAAAGTCCCGAGTAGCCATCAGTTGCATATCATGCAGGTTGGGGGCGAAAATATAGGCATCCTCATAGATGGTTCTGTCCTGGATGACGGTTTTGTTTTTTTTGCGGATTTCAACCACCTGACGGAAACGGTTATTAAGAAAATAGACCTGCAGGTTGAACGACCATCGCTGCATATCTTCATAATAGCTTGCCAGATAGGGGTTGTTATCCACGCTTTCATACATAGGTTCCCAGCCATAGTGTTTGGCCAGCATGGTGGTCAGGGTGGTTTTTCCAGATCCGATATTCCCTGCCACTGCAATATGTTGTGCTACAGACATAGTGAATGATTTTGTCAAAATACGGGCACAAAAATACAAAAAGTTGCACAAAATTCGCTTGCTGTTTGTATTTTGTTAGCAAATAATGCAACTTTTTGAATATCAAGACTGACAAAACCCGTCTATCATTTCTGGATTTTGTCAAGGGCATTGAGGCCGTCAATGGCAGCCGGGAAGTTGGCGGATACCTGAAGGCACTGTTCATAGTCGGCGCGGGCATTGGCCCAATCTCCCAAAGCCTCGTAAGCCTCGGCTCTTCCGACGTATGCGTCGGCAAACACGGCATCACACTGCAGGGCCTGGGTGAAATACTCAATGGCGGACTTGAAGTTGCCTGAGACGAGGTCAAGATATGCGAGGTTGTAATACGCGTTTGTCACATACGATCCTGACGGGACAATGGCAATCAGGTGCTTGAATTGTGCGATGGCGTTCAGCGTATCGCCCAAGTCCCGGTAAAGGAGTCCCAGATTATAGTTGATTTCTGCATTTTTGGGGTCCACCCTGAGGGCGTTCTGATAGTGGTCTATTCCCTGCGGATCCAGTCTCTGCTGACAGAAATATCCCAGTTCCAAGTGGGCCTTTATCTCATCCGGATTCTGGCTGACCACCTGATACAGACGCTGCAGGTAGGTACTGGTATCTCCTTTTTCCTTATAGCAGAATGCCTCCATCAGATAGGCATTCGGATTATACGGCTGCAGTTTCCGGGCTTCCTCCAATACGGCCAGACAGTTGTCGTAATACGAGGGCACGCGTCCGGCGCGGTAAAAGAAAATCTCAGCCAGTTTCAACCGGGCCTCATTATTGGAAGGATCCAGTGAGAGTGCCTTCTGAAGGTTCTCTTCCGCATCGTCCAGTTTTTTCTGGAAACGTTTCACGTCAGCATAACGGACATAGTACTTGGAGACATTGTCTTTGAGTTTGATGGCCTGCAGGATGTCACTTTCGGCAGCATCGAACTGCGAATGGCGGAAGAGGTAGTCTGCACGGTTGTAATATGCCTCCGCATTTTGCGGCTGCGACTTGATGGCATCAGTCAGGAGGGTCAGGGAGTCCTTGTCCGCGGCCGCACCCTTGTCGGTCTTGTTTTTGCAGGCGCTGAACAAGCCGCACAGCACCGCAACTGCAATAATCAAAAAACGTCTCATCCCTTCAGACTTTCACGAACCTTGGCTTCTATTTCCTCAGCGAGCTCCGGATTATCAGCCAACAGCTGCTTGACTGTATCCCGTCCCTGTCCGATTTTGGTATCGCCGTAAGAGAACCATGAGCCCGACTTCTTGATGATGTTCTTTTCCACACCGATATCCACCAATTCACCCATTTTGGAGATTCCCTCTCCGAAGAGGATATCGAACTCCGCAAAACGGAACGGCGGGGCCACCTTGTTCTTCACCACTTTGACCTTCACGTGGTTACCGGATGCCATTTCGCCATCCTTGATTTGAGACTGGCGGCGGATATCCAACCGGACGGAGGCGTAAAACTTCAACGCGTTGCCGCCAGTGGTGGTTTCGGGATTCCCGAACATGACCCCGATTTTTTCGCGCAACTGGTTGATGAAAATGCAGCAGCATTTGGTTTTGCTGATGGTGGCGGTCAGTTTGCGCATGGCCTGCGACATCAAGCGGGCCTGAAGCCCCATTTTGGAATCTCCCATATCCCCTTCTATTTCACTTTTTGGGGTCAAGGCTGCCACAGAGTCAATCACAATAATATCTATGGCACCCGAACGGATGAGGTTGTCGGCGATTTCCAGCGCCTGCTCCCCGTTGTCTGGCTGGGAAACAAGAAGTTCTGCAGTATTGACGCCCAATTTTTCAGCATAAAAGCGGTCAAAAGCATGTTCTGCGTCAATGAAAGCGGCGATGCCGCCTTTTTTCTGTGCCTCGGCAATGGCATGGATGGCCAAGGTGGTTTTACCTGAAGACTCCGGCCCATATATCTCAATGATTCGGCCCTTGGGGTATCCACCCACTCCAAGCGCGGCATCCAAACCGATGGAACCGCTGGAGATAACCTCCACATTTTCCACAGCGTCATCCCCTAATTTCATAATGGACCCCTTGCCAAATGTTTTTTCAAGTTTTTCCAGTGTGGCATTGAGCACTTTGAGTTTTTCAGCATTTACATTTTCTTTTTCCATAATAATTTTGATTTAGAATTAAAGCGCGCAAAAGTACATTAAAATTTCCGAGATTTTCCCCACTCACAATTTTTTTTTCAACAAATATGACGAAACGCACTTTTTGAAGGCAAAAATAGCATATTCGTTTTTTTACAATAAAATTGCAAAAAAATTTAAACCCTTTTCAAATATCAATGTCTATGTCCCGTTTTTTTAGACACATTTTAACCACTTTTCACGATAATTAAGAATGAGATTTCTTCACAAGTCCTTATTAACCAGTTTATTATTGGTTTTCGCGCAGCTGGTTGCTTTTTCACAAAATACAGATTTACAACAACTTGTAACCCCAACTACTGGGGTACTTGCGGGCAGTGTATGCAACGAATCCGGTGACCCTTTGGCGTTCGCCAACATCATTGTCATGAATGCCAAAGACTCAACCATGACAACAGTGGCGCAGACCGATGCGAACGGGAAATTTGTCATCAGCGGCATTCCCTACGGGAAATCCTATCTGTCCATTGAATATTTCGGTTACGGCACCTACACGACCGCCCCTTTCACCCTCAGTCAAAATAATCCAGTGTATAAAATCCAGCGAATCCGGCTGGACCAGAAATCCACATTGCTGGACGGCATTGAAATCAAGGCGGAAATAGAGATGTTGGAGAGTAATTTGGACAAGATGGTGTTCAATGTGGAGTCCAGCATCACGGCAGAGGGGGCGACAGCCATTGAGGTATTGGAGGAGATCCCTTCTGTGGATGTGGATTTGGACGGGAACGTGACCTTGCGCGGGAGTGAGAATGTCACCATCCTGGTGGACGGCAAGCCCACCAATCTGACATTGGACCAGATCCCCGCCAACCTCATCCAAAGCATTGAAGTAATCACCAACCCCTCGGCACGTCTGGAGCCCGACGGGGAGTCCGGGATTTTGAATGTGGTACTGAAGAAACGCAAGGAACGGGGATTCAACGGCATGATCAGTGCAAGGGGCAGCATGGAACTTTTCCGCAACAAGCCCAAAATCGGAAGCTACAGCGGCACCATCAACCTCAACTACAGCTACAACAAAATCAACTTGTTTCTCAATTATGACCTCCGGGGGCACAACCACTTCAATGGTGGCAGCACCGACCGGCGTTCATGGTTCGGAGAGGACACCACCCGACTGCTTCAAGAGAACTATGGGAAGTTCGGCGGCTACAACCACAACCTGCGCACCGGCATCGACTGGTTCATCAACCCCAAGAACACCATCAGCTTCACCTTTTCCTACAACAACAACAAGAACAGCAGTTTCAGCGAACTTGGCGTAGAGGATGACAGCGTGAAAATGGAAGAGTTTCTGCCCTATGAAAAATATTTCCAGTATTCTGAAGGCATCGGCAAACGAAACAACTACAGCGGCACCATCAACTACAAAAAAACTTTCGAGACCAAAGGGATGGAACTGACCGCGGACATCTTCTACACCCACAACAACCGCAACAACACAGACACCACCTTCCAGGACTTCTCCTTCCCTATCCAGCATCTGGACATCACCCAGAAATCCGTTACATTGGACAAAAACACCAACGCATCCGCCCAAGTGGATTTCATCACACCAGTGGGAAGGAAAGGTCGCATTGAAACCGGATACAAACTATCGTTCCGTTCCGTGGGCGAGGACTACCGCTTCTATGAAGGCAACGACAGTCTGCCGATCACCCTGGACGATTCTCGCAGCAACAACTTTGTCTTCTCCGAATGGATCAATGCCGCCTATATCATCTACTCCACCTCCTTCTGGGACAAACTGAAAATCCAGGGAGGCTTGCGGGGTGAAATCGCAAACACCACCTCCGACCTCAAATCCTCCGGAGAGGTACACAAACGCAACTATTACAATCTTTTCCCATCGGCGCACATTCGCTACGACATCACCAAAGAGCACTCCTTGCAGCTCAGTTACTCGCGGCGTGTCAGCCGTCCCAGCATCTGGCAGCTCAACCCGTTTGTGAACGTATCAGACCGCCAGAACTACCGCTGCGGCAATCCCGACCTCCTGCCGGAGTTTGTCAACGCCTTAGAACTGGGATATTTCATGGCCATCAAGAAATCCTCCCTGAGTGCCACAGTCTATTACCGCCAACGCACCAACATCATCAGCCGCTACACGGAGATTTTGCAAGACACCTTGGACGGCGAAGAACACACCTATACCCTCACCACTTACCAGAACCTGAAAAACAGCCAGAACTTCGGCATTGAACTGGTTTACGGCCAGCAGCTGTGGAAATTCTGGAGAATTTCCCTGAGCGGCAGCTTTTACCGACTGATTGTCAACAGTGACGACATGATTGATGACTATTTGGCTCGGGACTGGACATGGCGCGTGCGCTTGAACCAGACCTTCAACCTCCCGAAAGACTGGCAGCTGCAACTCAACTTCCGCTACCGTGCCCCCAGCATCACCACGGGCAGCATGGGATGGGGCTCCGGCGGCGTGGGACAAGGCAAACAGTCCGGCAACTACTCGCTGGACTTTGCCGTCAAGAAATCATTCCTCAACAAATCCCTGGTGGTCAGCCTGAACTGCCGTAATCTTGTCAACTCCTACAAAAACAAGATTGAAACCTACTCTTACCGCAACAACTACGGCTACCATGCTTACAGCATTCGCGAGCGCGGCCGACTTAACATCTCATTGTCCATCAGCTATAAAATCAACAACTATAAAAAGCGGATGGAGAAAACGATGGGTGGCGATTCCGAAGAAATTGAATTTGAGGAATAAAAAATCACGCCCTGAGATTCCGGGCGTGAGACACATCGGCAGGGGTTACTTTGCAAATTGAAAGTCAGCGAGCCTATTGAGCCACCCTTTCAGGAACCGTCTGTTGGTGTATTTCAGCTGTTCTGCCTCAGTGGACTTGCGGCCAACCTTCTTTTCATACGCAGCAACACTGTTTGCTGCAATATCCTCAAAGAATTTCTTTCTGCGTTTCCACAGTTTATCAAACAGTTCCTGCTGATCGGCGTTGTTGATGGCAGCAATCGTCACCGGTCCCACAATGCCGTCGGCCTTGACGCCAACAACCTGCTGCACCTTTTTCAAGTATCCTTTTCCACTGCCCCACACGCTATTCACAATAAGGTTGGCAATGGACTGGTTCTCAATGTCATCTGCTTTGCACGGGTTCCAGTAATACACCCGCAGGATGTCAATCACCGTCTCTTCCGTGATGGCCTTGAGATCCTCAACAGTAGGCACAGGCCTCTTTTTCAGTTTACAATAGTTCTTGTAGGTGGCCAACGTCACGCCACGGTTAGTTGCGCCACCAGCATCCGCGGGATCATTCACGAAACCGCCTTCCCACTTCTTGATCAAGGGATAAAGTTTGAGAATATCTGCCATTTTTTAAATTTTTACTTTAACAAAAATAAGAATTTAGTTGTATATCAAATGTTTAAAATCAAGATTTGATAAATGTCTTTTTAGGAATAATGGAAACCGTCATCGGAAGTGTTTTAGGAAGCATGGAAATGAAGGTTTCAGGATCCACCCGCATCGTGTAGTCAAAAAAATCCAAATTGAATTCGTGCCCTTTGGCGATGATAGTGAAAACCACAGGCACCTTTCCAATATCGCGCTTCAGATTCCGGGCTTCCACTTCGGACTTGTTCACGCAATCCAGCAGAATCCGAGCAAGATTTTCAGAAACATTCTGCACAGGGATGCTGACCTTAATCTCGTCACACACTTCAATATAAGCCTTTTGCATCGACATCACAAAATTGTGTTTCAGGGTGCAGCGCTTGTTGGCGACGTCCCGTTGAAAGCCGCGCTCCGTCACACGGAGAGAGAGGTAGAGGAACTCTCCTTCCCTACACAAGTGCTTGATTTTTTGGTAATCGTCACCAAACAGCACCCATTCAAAAGTATTGTCATAGTCCTCCATCGTGATGACGCCATAAGTGCTACCGTTTTGGGAAAGGCGTTCCACAGCGGAGGTCACAAATACAGCCATGGTATAGCTCCGGTTCAGCTGGGAAGGCCATTTCTCACGGTCGATGATATCCGCCAGTGTGGAATTGGTGCAGCTGTTGATCAACAACTTGTATTGGTCCAGCGGGTGGCCGGAAATATAGAAACCGGCGATTTCCTTTTCACGGGTAAGCTGTTCAAAGGGAGACCACGGCGCGCAATCGGGCACCTCGGGATAGGCTGTCACCCCTACCTCATCCTCCGGAACCATGTCAAAAATGGAGATCTGGAGTTGCTTTGACTTGTCCTGGCTACGAAGGCCATACGCCATCAGCTTGTCCATGAAAACCTTGTGTTCCTTGTCCTCCGCAAAGAATTGGGCTCTGTGCATAGTACCCAGATTATCAAATGCGCCCACGGAAGCCATACTTTCAATGACACGGCGATTGCAGGAGCGCAAGTTGATTCGTTCCATAAAATCAAAAATGTTCTTGAACTTTCCATTGGCGTTGCGTTCAGCGATCATGTCAGCGACAGCGGAAGCCCCTACCCCTTTGAGGGCGGCCAAGCCGAAACGGATGGCTCCATCCTTATTGACCGTGAACTCCAGCTCTGATTCGTTGACATCTGGCGGAAGCACCGGAATGTTGAAATTGGAGGCTTCTTCAATCAATTCAGAGACCTTCTTCAGGTCATTGATTTCAACCGTGAGGTTAGCTGCCAAAAACTCTGCCATGTAATTTGCTTTCAACCAAGCCGTCTGATAAGAGACGAAGGCATAACAGGTGGCATGGGACTTGTTGAAAGCGTAGGAGGCAAATTTTTCCCACTCCTGCCAAATATGGTCCAAGTCCTCCTTGCGATAGTCCTTCTGCGTACCCCCGTAGATAAATTTGGTTTTCAGGTCATTCATCAAATCTATCTTCTTCTTACCCATAGCCTTACGAAGGGTATCTGCTTGACCGCGGGTAAAGTCGGCGAGCAATCGTGAGAGGAGCATCACCTGTTCCTGGTAAACAGTGATGCCGTATGTCTCGTTCAAAATCTGTCCCATTTCCGGAATGGGATAGATGATTTTTTCGCGTCCGTTTTTCCGGGCGATGAAGGAAGGGATATTGTCCATCGGGCCCGGCCGATAGAGCGACACCATAGCGATGATATCCTCAAAGCAGTCCGGTTGCAGCTCGCGGAGGTATTTGCGCATTCCAGCACTTTCAAACTGGAAGATAGCAGTAGTTTCTCCGTTTTTGAAAAGTTGGTAAGTTTTGGCGTCATCCAGCGGGATATCGTCAATTTCAATATCAATGCCCTGGCTTTTTTTGATATTGTTGAGTGCGGAGGTGATGATGTCCAAGGTTTTGAGGCCGAGGAAGTCCATTTTCAGCAGACCGGCCTCCTCAACGAGGGAGCCCTCATACTGGGTGACCATGGTGTCGGAATTTTTGGAAGTGGCCAGCGGGATGCAGTCGAAGAGGTTGTCCCGCCCGATGATCACGCCACAGGCATGGACGCCCGTACCACGGAGGGTCCCTTCCAATTTCAAGGCAAATTCCAGAGTTTCGCGCACATTTTTATTGCCGTTTTCCAACTGGTATTTCAAATCCGGGGTAGTCTCAATGGCTTTGGAAAGAGTGATTTTGGGATCATCCGGCATCATTTTGGTGAGATGGCGGCTCTCCTCCACCGTGAGGTTGAGTGCACGTGCGCAGTCGCTGATGGCGGTACGTCCCTTCATTTCCATCAGTGTCACAATGACGGCCACTTTCTCCTTTCCATATTTCTGGCTCACATATTCAATGGTTTTCGCGCGGCCGGTGCTGTCCATGTCAATATCCATATCGGGCAGCGAGATACGGTCCGGATTCAGGAAACGCTCAAAAAGGAGGTCATACTTGATCGGGTCGACATTGGTGATATGGAGGCAGTAGGCGATGGCAGAGCCGGCGGCGGAGCCACGACCGGGGCCGAAACGGATCCCGTTCTTCTTGCCAGCCTGGATGAAGTCAAGCACGATGAGGAAATAGCCGGGATACCCCATTTTTCCAACGGTTTCCAGCTCAAACAGCAACCGTTCCCTTATCTCCCCGCTGTAATTCTCTCCCCAGCGCTGGCGGGCGCCCACCCAGGTGAGATAGCTGAGGTAGTCGAACTCATCGGTAAGCTGGAGTTTCTCCACTTTCCGGAGCGGCTCTATGAAGTCCTGGCGGCAGGCCGCGTACTCCGAGGTATTCCGATAATCGGACGGCACCTCAAAACGGGGCAGTGTGGGTTCATGCTTCAGGGAGAAGGACTCCACCTTGTCGGCCACATGCTGTGTGTTGGAGAGGGCCTCGGGATGGTCTGCAAAAAGCTCCTCCATTTCAGCGATCGTCCGCAAATACTCTTCTCCGGAATAGGCCATGCCGTTGTCGGAATCCTCATCTTGGGCGATGGCAGAAGCGGGGACATACTCCTTGCGGGTATTGATGCATATCAGCATCTTGTGTGTCTCATAGTCCTCCTTATTGACAAAATGGACGTCATTGGTCGCGATGCAGCGCACCCCGTATTTCTCAGCCAGCTGGAGCAGGGCCACATTGACCATCTTCTGCTCTTTGTGTCCATTGCGCTGAAGTTCGATATAATAGTCATTGCCATAGATGGACTTGAACTCCTCCACCACTTTTCCTGCGGCTTCCAGGTCCAGGTGTTCCGGCACGGTTCCATCGGTCATGGAGGGGTTGTGGGCCATAATCACTTGGGGAAGCTCCCCACCGAGGCAGGCAGAGCATGCGATGATACCTTCCGAATACTGACGCATGATCTCCTTGTCAATACGCGGGGTGTAATACATTCCCTCCGTCCATCCGAGTGATACCAGGTGGCTGAGGTTGCGGTAGCCAATCATGTTTTTGGCCAGCAGCACCAGATGGTGCCCGCTACGGTCGGCCTTCACCTCCTTGCGCTTGTTCAGGCGGCCTTCCCGCGCCACATACACCTCACAGCCGATAATGGCCTTGAACGGGTCGTCCTTATGGTTCTTGTTGAATTTTTCCACCTCACCCACAAAAGTGTAGATGCCGTACATGTTCCCGTGGTCGGTCACTGCCATGGCGCGCTGTCCGTCCTTATACGCCTTTTCAATCAAATCGGGGATGCGTGCCAAGCCATCCAGAATGGAGTATTGCGTATGCACGTGAAGGTGAGTAAAATTGCTCATTTTCAAAATATTAGTATAAACAAATCCAACTTTGCAAAGGTACACATTTATTTGTTATAACCGGATTCCCTACCGGCACATCTGAAAGATTTTTTGAAAAAAAAAGCCCCTAATGCTGTAAACTTGCAACTTAATCGTATCTTTGCCGCCGTTTTTCGGACAACATGAAAAAGTTTACAATCACCCTATTGATACTCTTTCTGTGCACCGCAGGTTTCTCACAGCGGTTCATTGGCACCGTCATCTTTGGCGGGAACGCCACCCAAGTGAATGGCGACCAGGTGGCAGGATTTTACAAATTCGGAGTGAATGCCGGCATGTCGGTGTCGCTCCCATTGGACAACCAGTTCCGTTGGTTCGGAACGATCGAGCTGTTATACAGCCAAAAAGGGGCCTATCAGTCGGCCGAACGCGCCAATGCCATCGGCAATGTATATGGGCTCTCTCCTAACCACAGCCTGATTTGGCACAATGAGAACCGCAACCTGGGGTTCAATGACAAGATCAAGTACAAGTTGGTGCTTGACTATGTGGAGGTTCCTGTGGTTTTCCACTATGAAGATCCTCGTTCCGGATGCTCTCTCGGAGCCGGTTTTGCCTGGGGGCGGCTCGTCAGGGCAAAAGAGATTGAAAACGGATGGACCACCACCACCACTGTCAGATCTGGCATGTACCACCGCAACGACTGGAGTGTCGTTGCCGATGCACGGGTTCGGTTGTACAAAGGTCTCCGTCTCGGATTTAGATTCCAGTATTCCATGGTGCCGCTCCGCGTCCGTCTTTTCAACCCCTTTGACATCAAAGAGGTGAACTCCAACTCCAAAGAGGTGCAGAACGGCGAGATTTTGCGCAAACAGTACAACTACATGCTCACTCTGCGCCTGACCTATTCATTCAACGAGAAATTCATCTCCAATCCGGAATATGTACCCGGCGGCAAAAAGGGACCGAAATGGGTGCACGACACCTCCAAAGGGTGGTATAGATAGGGAATCACGTTATTTTTCCAAAGAAAACATTTGGCGGATGCACTTTTCATCCTCCGAAATCTGGCTGACAAGTTCCTTTTCGGAGGAGAACCGGCGTTCCTCTCGGACTTTGCCCACCACCATGAAGGCCAGTTCCATGCCATACAGATCCCCGGCATAATCCAGCAGATGAATCTCCACTGTCGGCGAAATCATTGACAACGTGGGGCGGGTGCCGACATACAGCATAGCGGCATATTCCTGCAGATCCACGCGCACACGTGCCGCATAGACCCCGCTGGAACACGGGAAAGGCGGGTGCACAGCCGACATGTTGGCCGTGGGATAGCCGAAAGTGCGGCCTTTCTGCAAGCCGCGGCAAACCTTACCTTTAAACCAGATGTCTTCCATCTTCCTACTGACAAAGCCTTATGTCCCAAATGGAGTGAATTGCTCACCAAGACATGGGAACTTGAAAAAAAATAAAAGGGCCCACCTGACGGGTAAGCCCTTACATTTTCTGTTGTGATTCCGCCGCGATTCGAACGCGGGACCTACTGCTTAGAAGGCAGTTGCTCTATCCAGCTGAGCTACGGAACCCTGCATTTTGGTCGGGATAGCCAGACTCGAACTGACGACCTCTTGCTCCCAAAGCAAGCATACTACCAACTGTACTATATCCCGTTTTGGGGCTGCAAAATCCTCCTTTTTACAACATGTCAAAGACTGTCACAGAACGTTTTTTCTTTGGCATAAAAAAACGCTGAAGACTTTCCAACGTTCCCTGTAGCGGGGGCAGGACTCGAACCTGCGACCTCCGGGTTATGAGCCCGACGAGCTACCACTGCTCTACCCCGCTAAATCGGCTGCAAAAATACAACTTTTTTTCAATTTTCAAGAAACTGAGAAAAAAAATTTTTTCAGGATTCCTTTTATTTTTTTACTAACTTTGCAAGTTTTATGTCAACATTGAATCGCAATACATATTATTGAAAATCAATTTATTGAAAACCATAATCCCACAGTATGAAAGTACAATTACAAAGCAAAAAAAACTTTTTTCTCTTCACTGCCATTGTAATATGCCTTTTCATTTCGTGTAAAAAGGAGAAAAATCCCGCAGACGCATACGGCGTTTTTGAAGCCACCGAGATCATCGTCTCGGCAGAAAACAACGGGAAATTGTTAGAATTCAACGTTGAGGAGGGTGCCACCTACCAAGCAGGCGACCTTTTGGGCTGCATTGACACTTCAGACCTCTGTCTGCAACGCCAGCAACTGGAGGCGTCCATCCGCTCTGCCATCGCCTCCCGGCCGGACATTCCCTCACAGTTGAACACGCTGGAAGCCCAGCTACAAACCCTGGAGAAAGAGCGCCTTCGCGTATCTACACTGGTGGAAGCCAACGCTGCCACCACCAAACAGTTGGACGATGTAGATGCACAAATCCGCATCACCAAGAGCCAGATAGCGGCTACCAAGTCCACACTCAACACACAGTCGGCAGCCATCATGGAAAATGTAGAGGCCATGCGTTCACAGCTGGCCCGACTGAATAACGGCATTGAGAAATGCCGCATCACCGCACCGATCACAGGCACCGTGCTCAAAAAATTCATTGAAGCCAACGAGCTTGCCTACCAGGGGAAGCCCCTGTTCAAAATCGCAGATGTCACCAACATGTCCATCAAAGTGTATGTAAGCGAAGACATGCTGTCATCCATAAGAATGGGCCAGTCTGCAGAAATCCATATTGATTCGGAAAACGGCCAGCAAAAAACCTACGAAGGAACGGTGCAATGGATTTCACAAAAAGCTGAATTCACCCCCAAGATGATTCAGACCAAAAAAGAGCGGGTGAACATGGTGTATGCCGTCAAGATCCGTTTCAAAAACGACGGCAGTGCTAAAATCGGGATGCCTGGCGATGTGATTTTCAAGAAATAATGGCCATGGCCCTGATTGAAGTCACACATTTGAACAAAGCCTACGGCAAAGTGAAGGCGCTACAGGATGTCAGCTTTGATGTCCATGAAAGTGAAGTGTTTGGCGTTGTCGGTCCCGACGGGGCAGGCAAATCCACCCTTTTCAACATCCTGACCACGCTCCTGCTTCCCGATTCGGGGAATGCCACAGTACTCCACCATGATGTACGCACCGACTACCTTGAAATCCGCAAGCACATCGGGTATCTGCCAGGCACTTTCTCCCTTTATCCCGACCTGTCCGTGGAGGAGAACCTGGTCTTTTTTGCCACCATGTACCAGAGTGACATAGAGAAGAACATGCCACTCATCCTGCCCATCTGGCAGCAGCTGCTTCCTTTCAAGAAACGGCCTGCCGGAAAGTTGTCTGGCGGCATGAAGCAGAAACTTGCCCTCTGCTGCGCCCTCATTCACAAACCCACCCTCCTTTTTCTGGACGAGCCTACGACCGGCGTGGACCCGGTTTCCCGAAAAGAGTTCTGGGAGATCCTCAGGTCCATCAAGCAACAGGGAATCACCGTGGTCGTTTCCACACCATACATGGATGAAGCGACCCTCTGCGACAGGATCGCCCTGCTGCAGAACGGCCAGTTTATCAAAATGGACACCCCACAAGCCATCATCAGCGATTTCCGGGGAACCCTTGTGTCTCTGCGCACGCCGGACATTTTCCGCCTGCACAAACTTCTGTCAAACGCCCCTTTCCGATGCACCTACTACCCCTACGGAGAACACATGCACATCATCCTTGAACAGCCATTGGAAGAACTGCTTCCCCAACTGAAACAGTTCCTTGACCAGCACCAAATACAATTCAGCCATATCCAACAAATCACGCCCAGTGTTGAAGACTGTTTCATAGAAATTGTCAAAAACAGCCACGCACAAAACCACTAACTCCCTGCCACATGAAACTCCCATTCCGGAAAACAGAAGCCATTGAAAGTCCTTACTCCATTGAAGTAAAGGAACTCACCAAGTGTTTTGGCAGTTTCACAGCAGTGGACCACATCTCATTTCAGGTCAAGAAAGGGGAAATCTTCGGTTTTCTTGGAGCCAACGGGGCTGGAAAAACCACAACCATCCGCATGTTGTGCAGTTTGTTGATGCCCACATCGGGACAGGCCACCATCGCAGGATATGACCTGGCCACCCAACACAAGATGATCAAACGGAACATTGGCTACATGAGCCAAAAGTTCTCCCTTTACGATGACCTGACCGTCTTTGAGAACATGCAGATGTTCGGCACTATTTACAACATTCCACGCAAAGAGCTGAAGGAACGGATTGCATCCAGCCTGGAGATGCTGAACCTGCAAGACCAGGCCAAAACCCTGGTCTATTCCATACCGCTGGGCTGGAAACAGAAACTGGCTTTCGCCACCGCCATACTCCACCGACCGAAAATCGTGTTTCTGGATGAACCCACCAGCGGCGTGGATCCCATTGTCAGACGCGAATTCTGGGACCTGATTTATGCGGCAGCATCCAAAGGAGTGACCATCTTTGTAACTACCCATTACATGGACGAGGCTGAATATTGCGGCAGAATCTCCATCATGTCCAATGGCCAACTCAAACTCATCGGCACCCCTTCTGAACTCAAAGAACGCATGGGCGTGGACTCCATTGAACAGGTATTTGTCAAATTTGTAGAAAGATAGTCTCATGAAGGAGTTGCGGCAAATATTGAAAAAAGAGTTCACCCATATCTTCCGGGACAAAATCACCCTGTTCCTGGTACTGGCCATCCCCATCATGCTGGTACTTCTTTTCGGGTTCACCATCAGCACCGACATCCGCCATGCGAACATCTCTGTCATGGATCTCTCCGCAGACTCACAGTCCAAAGCCCTCATTGAAAAAATCACCGCCTCCGGGTACTTCGAGGTGGTCTCCTACCCCAAAACAGAATCGGACATCAACCACGATTTCAAAGACAAAAACATCAAGCTGGCCATCATCATCCCCCAAAATTTTGAAGAGCAACTGACCAATGAGAGATTTGTCACCATACAGATTATCAGCGACGTATCGGACATGAATGTCGCTTCCGTGCTCAACAATTACGTAAAGGCAATTCTGTATAGTTTCACCGAAGAATACAATGGCAACAGCTCTTCCGCCATTGAACTGTGTACCGAGATGCGCTACAATCCTGAAGCCAACAGTGTGTACATGTTCGTACCCGGCATCATCACCCTGATCATGATTATTGTCACAGCACTGATGTCCTCCATCACCCTTTCACGGGAAGTGGAGACGGGTACCATGCGGATGTTGCTGATTGCACCCGTCAAAAAGGTGTACGTAATTATCGGGAAAGTGATCCCCTACATGATTCTTTCCTTCATTTCCACCATTCTCATCCTTGTCATCAGTGTATTGGTATTTCACATGCCGATCAATGGAAGTGTATGGCTTCTGCTGTTCGTGTGCATCATCTTCATGCTCACGGCGGCATCCTGCGGCATGGCCATCTCCGCACTGGTCAAAACCCAGCTGGACGCAATGATGATCACCATGATGGGGTTGTTCCTCCCCACGGCGCTCCTTTCCGGATTTCTCTTCCCGATTGACAACATGCCATACTTTTTCCAACTTTTAGCCAACATTTTCCCTGGCAAATGGTTCATCATCGCCATCAAAGATGTGATGCTGAAAGGTTCCTCTTTCATTGATATCTGGGAATACGTTCTCATTCTCTTCGGCATGGCCTCAGCACTCATGTTCATCAGTTTAACCCGATTAGACAGGAGGAGATAGCCATGAGAGTGATTTTAATACTGATCAAAAAAGAGTTTCTGCAAGTTTTCCGAAACTCGCTGTTGTGGAAAATCCTGCTGTTGGCCCCGCTGGCAGAATTTCTGCTGTTCCCCTATACCGCCGACTACGAAATCAAGAATGTGCACGTGGCCTTCATTGACCACGACAAGTCCACCCTCACCGCTGACATCCAGTCCAAATTCTCCGCCTCCCCCTATTTCATCAACCACGGGGACATCGCTTCCAAGCAAGAGGCGGATCAAATGATGAAAAATGACGAAATCGATTTCATCATTGAATTTCCGGATCAATTTGAAAACGCTATCGTCCGTCAAGAACAGACCAAAATACTCATCACGGCCAACGCCATCAACACCGTAAAGGCAGGATTGGGCAGCGAATACGTACAGACCGTCCTCGGAAACTATTTCACGGATTTGGGAGAACAAGCATTGCAAATGTCCGCTGTCCCGCTGTCGGCACTGAATACGACAGCAGAATCCTCTGGAGAGGCACAAGAGATGACGGCATCTGTCCTTTCCCATACCCCACAAGCCCAACTGGTTACCACACACGTCTATTGGTTCAACGAGCAGATGAACTACCAGAACCTGATTGTTCCAGGACTGCTCATCATTCTGGTCACACTCATTGGAGCTTACGTCACTGCATTGAACATTGTAAGGGAAAAAGAGATTGGCACCATTGAGCAGGTCAATGTCACCCCCATCAAGAAATGGCAGTTCCTATTAGGCAAAATGATTCCCTTCTGGATTCTCGGCATGGTGGAATTCGGAGCGGGGCTGGTCATCATGAAGTTGATGTTCGGTATCACCATCCAAGGCAGTTTACTGCTGTTATTAGGTCTCACATCAGTATATTTGCTGGTAATGTTGGGATTGGGCTTCTTCATTTCCAGCATGGCCAACAATCAGCTGCAAGCTATGTTCATCGTGTTTTTCCTGTTCATACTGTTTGTCATGTTGAGCGGAGTGTTCACCCCCATTGAAGGGATGCCCGACTGGGCACAATACATCAATTATGCCAACCCCATGTCCTTCTTCATGTCCGCTCTCAAGACCATCATTCTGAAGGGCAGTACCATTGAGAACATCCGGCATCAATTCATCGTACTTTCCGTCATGGCTGTGGTACTGAATACGGCGGCACTTCTCTCCTACCGCGACAAGGCCAAATAATTTCCAATCTTTTATTTCCTTTGAATCTTAAACAGGCGGAATTTATTTTTTGCACAGTATTTTGATTCATAAATGGTTATCAATACATTATATTGATAGATTTTCTTCTTGACCAACAATGGATATGGCATGATTTAACAGCAAGTAATTGCTCCATTAATTTCAATGAGCCCCTGTTATCGGGTACAAAAAAAGGGTGGCCGGTGCAAACCGTCCACCCTTTTTACCGGGTTCTCCCCTCTCCTATCGGGCCACCACGAACTTGAGGGTGGTGGTGCCGGCATGGAGGAAGTAGACTCCCTCGGCCCAGCCGGAAACATTCACAGTAAGCACGCTGCCGCCGTCCACCGGGCGGTCGATGCGACAGATGGTCTGACCTGCGGCATTCGTCACAACGACAGTCTCGCACTGGCTGTCGGAAGGCAGCTGTACATAGAGCGTGTTGCGAGCGGGGTTCGGCCACAGGCGGCCTTCTGTTACAGTGGCATCTTCCACACCCGTCACCATTTCAGGAGCGGCGAAGGCGCTTTCGCTGATATGGTAATGGATGGTGTCGGTGGCCAATACCAGACCCGTAGATGTGGCGGACTTGCCA
>JAFZWE010000038.1 GCA_017617445.1 Bacteroidales bacterium
AAGGGATAGAGAAAGGAATACTTCAAACCGCCAAAAACTTATTGAAAATGGGGTTTCCCATTCCTGACGTGATGAAGGCCACTGGCCTTAGCGAGGAAGAGGTGAGAAAATTGAAAACTGAGAATTGAAAGGTAGAGACGCGATTCATCGCGTCTCCATATTATCCTTCCTGTTCGCGTCTCCATACTGCCCCACCTGAAACAAAACATCTTGCATTGCAAGGGCAATCCTATTGTCACCCGAGGCAAGGCCGTGTGAACGCAATCACTGAATATGGGGCTTACGCCGCTCGCACAGCGGATGCCCTCCAACCCTATACATATATTGTATGCGCCATTCCGCCTGTAGGGCTGCCATATTATGACAGCCCTACAAAATCGCTATGTGTAACGAAATTCAACCAGCAATATGGTTATGGATGGAGGTTTCGCCGCTCACTGCGCAAGCGGCAGAATGGTGCGAGGCATCACCTACCCATATTTCAATGTCTTTTGATTGCGCACTTGCGCGCGCAATCATTTACCTTGGACGAGCCGCACGGAGTACCCGAGACAATGGCTGCCACGGAAATACACGTAGTAGCGGGCCGGACCGAAGTAAAGGTACCACACGTGCTCTGAATCGCTGGGCGTGGACGACCAATAGTTGCCACCGTTTCCGACATTGTATACTCTATCATCAATGCAAGCGCGCTCGCCCGCAGCGGGCAGAAAAATGGAGTTCCCGTTGGGGCCTTTGACATCGTAACCCTTTTTGCTATCGCTCCACGTCCAAGTACACTTATCGACCAACTCCTCCAGCTGCGCCTTGGTGGGCAAACTCTTTCCGAACTTTTTCTTTGCATCATCGTAAGTGTAGAAGCCGTGGTCGTCCGAAGGATTCCATTCATTTTTCTCTTTCCAGTACACACTCAAACCCAAATCCACATAACCCTCCGGGGCCACATTCTGTTCCATTTCATCTACCATTTGATCCGCCATATCCACTGCCGGTGTAATGATTTCAGTCTCTGCAGAATTCACTTCATGCCGAGGAACCTTTGATTTATTGCCGCACCCGCGGGGCTGCAGGATTATTGATACCAATACTGCCACCAATACCAGTAAGAACCACGGCCATGCCTTGCGCTTGCGAGGCAGAGGTTGAGACTGAGGTTGAGGCTGAGTGTAAGGGAATTCTGCCACCGTCTTCTCATCGGCCTGCACACTCGTTGCTTCCGTTGCGCCATCCACCATCGTTTCCTCTTCCTTTAAGATGGAAACAGCGGCACTGCTTTCTGCTACGGTCTCCTCCGAAACAGAATCGGAAATCACGGGTGGAACCAACCGAGTTTCCTCACCAGCATCAAATGCTCGCAACGCAGGCCGCTCCTTCGGGTTCTTGGCCAGATATGGCCGCAAGAAGTTCTGCCACTCAACAGGAACACCCGTCATGTCCAACGGGTGCTCCGCAATGTGGTTGAGGATAGCGCGCTGGCTCTCCGTCTGTTCGTTATACGGCGTGTGCCCCTGAATCAGACTCACAAAGCTCACTGCCAATGAGTAAATGTCGCTGCGCCCGTCCACGTGCTTGGCATCATCGGCCTGTTCGGGACTCATGTACATCAGCGTGCCCATCGTCGCGCCCGTGGCGGTGGAAGTAATGCTGTCGCGCACCTTCGCGATGCCAAAATCCAGCAGCTTCACATTGCCCTCCCGGTCTATGAAAATGTTGGAGGGCTTGATGTCGCGGTGTACCACGCCCTGTGCATGTGTGTAGTTCAGGGCGGAAGCCAGCTGGTTCCACCATTGGCGGAGTTGCGAGTCAGAGAATCTTTCCCCTCGCTTCATGCGTGCCGAAAGGTCCTCACCTTCCAAGTATTCCATCACAATGCACGGACGGTTGTCCAAGGAAGCATAGTCATACACCTGACGAATGTTCGCATGGTTGAGTTTCACCATAATCCGCGCCTCGTTACGAAACCGTTCCACCACGTTTTCATTCATCGCCAAGTCGGCATTGAGAATTTTCACCGATGCCGGCTTTTCAATATCGTTTTCGGCGTACCACACTTCTGCCATACCGCCCTTGCCAAGTCGGCGCAACAGCGTGTAAGTCAATATTTTACCCTGCATATAAAATCAAAATTGAAAGCACAAAAATAAAAAAAGTACTATCGGCCGTTTTCTATAAAACGGCTTTTAAAAAAGTCCTTCAAGAGAAAAACGATAACAACATAACAGACAAGACAGAAATAAAAAGGGCGGAAACACACTGTCCCGCCCCTATGTCACACCACAGAGTGGTATTAGTTCTTCACGCAACGGACAGAGTATCCGAAGCATTTCTGAATCTCATGTCTGTTCAAATGGTTGTCATAATAATAAGCGGTACGGTTCCAAGCGTAAGAGGGGGTCTTACCTGTAGCGGTCCAATAGCCAGCATCAACAGTCTGCCAAGTGAAATCGCCGTAGGCATTGCGGAAGCCACCGGCATACATACCGAAACCGTAGCTGTCCTTGAAATCTCCATCAGCGGCTTTCCAATGGTCAGTGCCGCTCTCTCTCAAAGCCTGAGCAGCTTTGTCACGGCCACCCACCTTGTTTTCCAAAGTGTTCCAATCCGCATCCGTAGCCACATGCCAGCCATTGGGACAGATATTACCCGCATTGATGGCATACCAGTTGTATAAGCCGCCGTAAGTGTCCTTGTTAGAAGCGTTGTTGTCGTACCAGCAGAAGGCAGGTGATTTGCAGTCCACCCATCTCTGTTTGTCGGTCACATTTTCAATTTTGTTGCCATTGGCATACTTGGTGGTTTTCAAGTTTTCTGCGAACCAGGTTTGGGAGCCGATTACGACGGTTTTATATTCGTTACCGTCAACGTCCTTAACGGTTTCGCCTGCTTTTTGGGCTGACAGTGAGAAGGAACCGCCCAAGAAGAACACGAGGGCGAGTGTTCTAACTAAATTTTTTTGAAGATTTTTCATAACAAAAGGATTTAATTATTAATGATTTACCAAATTCTTGCACGTTTTTCTGGGGCGAGGTACATAGCATCACCCTCTTTGATATTAAAGGCTTTGATGAATGCATCGATATGGGGGAGAGTACCGTTGACACGCCATTTCCCAAGGGAGTGGGGGTCAACTTGCACCCGGCGTTCAATCTCCTGATCGGTGATATTGTTGGCCCACACCGCGGCGTATGCAAGGAAGAAGCGTTGTTCTGCGGTGTAGCCGTCCATCACCTCCTGGATGCCACCGGCCGCCTTGGCGCGCTGAAGTGCATCAAAAGAGGTGTTCAACCCGCCATTGTCGGCGATATTCTCACCCAGCGTGAACTGTCCATCGGCATGAATACCCGGCAGCACCTCAATTTTGTTGAAATAGTCCACCAACACTTGGGCTCTTTCTTCAAAACGTTTGCTGTCTTCTTCCGTCCACCAGTCGCGGACATTGCCCATCTTGTCATAGCCACGCCCCTGGTCGTCAAAGCCGTGGGTCATCTCGTGGCCGATCACCACACCAATGGCGCCGTAATTTGCGGCGGGATCGGCGTTCATGTCAAAGAACGGAGGCTGCAGGATGGCAGCGGGGAAACAGATCTCATTGGTGGTGGGCTCGTAGTAGGCATTCACCATCTGCGGAGGCATGTACCAGCGGGTGGGATCCACGGGCTTCCCGATGAAAGAAAGCTCATATTCCGTTTCAAACTTGCTGACTTTCATTAAATTGGCATAATATCCCTCTTTCGTGATCGTCAGTTGGCTGTAATCGCGCCATTTATCGGGATAGCCGATTTTCACAATGATGGCATCCAATTTTTCCAGAGCCGCAGCCTTGGTGGCATCCGACATCCAGTCCAGTTTACTGATACGGTCTGAAAGGGCGGCCTTGAGGTTGCCTACGAGACTCAGCATCTGCTCTTTGGCTTCCGGAGGGAAATACTGCTTCACGTAAAGCTGCCCGACAGGTTCACCCAGATAGCCATTGAGCACTTTGACCACGCGTTGCCAGCGCTCACGGTTTTCGCTTTTACCGGAAAGAATTTTGCCGAAAAACTCAAAATCCGCTTCTACAAAATCACTGCTGAGATGGGGGGCGGCAGAACGGATCACATTCCATGCCAAATAAGACTTGATAGTATTTAAATTTGTATTTTTCAACAATTTATCCAAACCCTTGAAATACTCGTCCAATACAACATTGTAGGTTTTCACCCCATTGGGAAGCATCTTTTTCTGATACTGGGCAAAATCAAAATAGGTGAACAATGCGGCCACTTCATCCGCGGACTTTTCATTATTGGTATATACCGGATCGCGGAGCAAATTCTTGTCAATGAAAAGACGGGCGAGTGCGGTTTCAAAGTTCCAAACCTGATTGGGATCAGCGTCCACATTAGCATAGGCAAATTCTTTCCTCATCATATCGATATAGCCGTTCTTGATCTTGGCATTCGGGGTGAGGTAGTATTCGCGTTCACCGAGGCCCAGTCCGCTTTGCATGAGCCAGGCGACATAAATGGAACTATTGTTGGGGGAGGCCATGCAACCCAAACCGAAGAGAGGCTTATAGCCATAGGTATGGAGTTCTGCCAAGACCTCCGGCAGCTGATCCAGCTGGGTGATGCCAAAAATCTTGTCAAGCATCGGGCGGATAGGCTCGGCCCCCAGTTGTTCAATGGCAGAGGAATCCATTCCGCAGGAGTACAGGTCTGCAATCTTCTGCTCCAAGCTTCCGGCGGCGTTACTTTTGGAAACCACATCGGTGATAATCTTGTGCACCTGCTTTTCCGTAGCCTCATCCAGCTGGTCAAAGGAGCCGTAACGGGAGAAGGCGGCGGGCAGGGGATTGTTCTTCATCCAGCCACCGCAGGCATACTGGTAAAAATCGTCTGCAGGATTGGCGGAAGTGTCCAGATTATCCTTGGAAATGCCCGATACCAAGTTCTTTTTAACAGGAGCGGCGGCGGGTTCAACCTTCTTTTTACATCCACCAAACAGAACAACCATGCACAACATCGCCATAAAACAATTAAAGCCTTTTCTATAATTCATTATAAAACAATTAGTTTTTTTTATAATCCCAATTTACAAAAGTTTGCAAAAATACACATTTTTTGTGATTGAATCACGACTTTCTACAAGATTTTACAAAAAAAGCGGAATCAATTCATCCACAAGAATCATCCCAACATATTCCGGCAATTGCGGAATCAAAAAAAAATCATACTTTTGCACACCGATTTTTAGAATAAAAAACATCTGACAATCAATATTTTAAAACAATGAGCAACAATATTTCCAAACTCCGCAACATCGGCATTGCCGCACACATTGATGCGGGAAAGACCACTGTTTCCGAACGCATACTGTTTTTCACCGGCGTAAACCGCAAGTTGGGAGAGACACATGACGGGCAAGCCACGATGGACTTCATGAAGCAGGAGCAGGAGCGAGGGATTACCATCGCATCTGCAGCTATCACAGCGCACTGGAAAGAGCACCAAATCAACTTGATAGATACTCCAGGGCACGTGGATTTCACCATTGAGGTGGAGCGTTCTCTTCGGGTCATTGACGGCATGGTGGCGGTTTTCTGCGCCGTAGGAGGTGTAGAGCCGCAGAGCGAGACAGTATGGAACCAGGCCGACAAATACCGTGTGCCGCGCATCGCATTCGTCAACAAGATGGACCGTGTGGGAGCTGATTTCAGCGAAGTGGTTGCACAGATGAACAAATACCTGGGAGCCAACGCCATGCCGATCCATCTGCCCATCGGGGCCGAAAGCACTTTCCAAGGCATGATAGATCTGGTCACCATGCAAGCGGTCACCTTCAAGGAGAAGGAGCGCATTGTGGGCGAGATTCCCGCAGAGATGCTGGAGCAGGCCCGTGCCGCACGCCACAACATGATTGAGAAGCTGGCCGACTACAACGATGAAATCGCGGACCTGTATCTGGAGGAGAAAGAGGTGGAAGAGCCCCTGCTCCGGAGAGCCATCCGTGAGGCCACCCTCAAACTGTTGGTCACCCCGGTACTGTGCGGGGCTGCCTACAAGAACAAAGGCATCCAGCTGCTCTTGGACGCCATCATCGACTACCTCCCCTCCCCGACCGACTTGGGCGCTGTCATCGCCCATGATCCCGACGACGAGGAGAAGACCTTCCAACGGCATCCGTCTGCCAACGAGCCCTTCTCAGCCCTCGCTTTCAAACTCATCAACGACCCCTACGTGGGCCAGCAGACCTTCATCCGTATCTTCAGCGGCAAGCTCACGAGCGGCATGAGTGTTTTAAATGCAAACAAGGACAAGAGCGAGCGCGTGGGGCGTATTTTCCGAATCAAGGCCAAGGAACGCCAGGAAATCACGGAGGCCGGCCCTGGGGAAATCGTGGCGCTGGTCGGCATGAAATACACCCGCACCGGGGACACGCTCTGCGACGAGAACCAGCCCATCCTGCTGGAATCCATCTCCGTTCCCCCGGCAGTCATTGAGATGAAAGTCAACCTGGAAGACAAAAAGAACCGCAACCGTTTGGGCGAGGCCCTGGCCAAGCTGACCAACGAGGACCCCTCCTTCCATTCCCATTTTGACGAAGAGACTGAAGAGACCATCATCGCCGGCATGGGAGAACTGCACTTGGAGATCCTGGTGGAGCGGCTGCGTGACGAGTTCAAGGTGCCCATCACAGTCGGTGCGCCTTCTGTATCATTCCGCGAGACCATCACTTCCGCTTCCGAGAGCAACTACCGCCATGTGAAACAGAGCGGTGGCAAGGGACAGTTCGCGCACACGGTCATCCGTTTTGAGCCCAATCCCGGCAAGGGTTTTGAGTTCATCGACATGACCAAGGGCGGTGTGATTCCCAAAGAGTTCATGCCCTCCATCCAGAAGGGATTACTGAAAGCGATGGCCAAAAGTCCCGTTGCCGGCTATCCCGTCGTGGATGTAAAATGTGTCCTTGTGGACGGCAGCTTCCACCCAGTGGACTCCTCCGACATGGCCTTCCAAGTCTGTGCCGCACAATGCTTCAAGCAGGGTTTCAAAAAAGCGGATCCCATCGTAATGGAGCCGGTGATGAAAGTGGAGGTGAACACTCCTGACGACTTCATCGGCAATGTAACCCGCGATTTGAACAAGCGTCGCGGCCGCATCGAGAACATGCGCCGATTCCGCAAGGGGTCCCAGAAGTTAGATGGCTTCATCCCGCTGATGGAGATGTTCGGCTATGCCACTGCGTTGCGCAACATCACCTCCGGTCGTGCCAACTACTCCATGGAGTTCTACCAATACATGCCCATGCCCGCCGACAAGCAGGCGGAAATCATCAAGAAACGGCAGGAAGAGGAAAAGGGGAAAGCCTAATGGGGCAGACTCATCTTGTAGCCATGATAAAGGCTCATGGCTCTTTCTGAATAATCCACGGAATGCTTGCCAGGGTAGTAACCACAAGTCACCACCGGGTCGGTATAATATTGTCTGTCTTTCTTAAGTATCAGATATTGCGACACCTCCGCCCAAGAGTTGGGGTCGCCGCCGTACTTCTCACACAATTTTCTGGCGTCCACAAGATGTCCTGACCCAGCATTATAGGCAGCGGCCACCATGGCGAGGCGGTCATCCTGTTCCTCCACATCAGCGAAACGCTTCTGCAAAGAGGCCAACAGGCAGACTCCCGCATATATCTGCGCCTCTACCGGAGAATCTTCATCCACACCATAACGTTCCGCAGTCCACGGCATCAGCTGCATGATACCGAAACTGCCTCCTGTCCCCACCAGGTCCACCATGAATTTGGATTCCTGATAGATGATGGCACAGACAAAACGCCAATCAATATTCTTTTGGGTGGCATATCTCTTGATCACGGCATCATAAGAGGAGATTCTTCCCTTCCGTTTCTCACGGGCGGCATTGCGCACATACTTGGAATGCGGATGGAAATATTTGTCGCACATCTTGGCGTACTCCACTGTCTGTTTGTAATTCACAAGCCATTGGTTAATGCTGTCGTTCTTGCTCACATTGGCGGGATTCAGTATCCAGCGGCGTTCATATTCCGGTCCCACCTGCTTGACAATGTGTAGATTGCTGTAAAATGGATCCAACATGATGGCAGTGGCATAATCGGTGACCATGTAGCGGATGCTATCCGACTGAAGCAGCTCTACCAATTCTTCGGCGTTAAGTGAATCATGGGGGACGATTTGCCACTGATGGCCCTCAGGAAATGAATCGCGCACACAGACCCCCGGGAATCCATAGGGTTCGTAAACGAAAACCACACTGTCACGCGGGTCTTTGGCATGTCGCATCAGCACAGGATGTGTGGTGGAATGCACTTCCGAGAGACACAGCAATTCCTTTCCCGGCTGGTCCGGCTCCAAATCAAAAGAGATGATATCATAATCGCTTGTAAAAAAATGGGATTTGACCTCATCCGGACTATTAGAAAAAGTGATGTTCAGCTCTTTTCCGAGTGAATCTGCCATAAGCTGCAACAGTTCATACTGGAAGCCGATGGTCTTGCCACGATAAACAAAGTAGTCTGAAGGATGGCAGAAAAGCAAAACATTCAGTGTATTTGTTTTGTTTTCAACATATTGAATGGGCTTAGGAGGAACTATCGCCCGTGGGGAGCGATGAATAAAAAGGCACACCACCAATGCGGTGGTAGCCAAAAGGAAAAGTATCAGGTGAACAATCGGGTGGTGACGCAAAACTATTGTGCGCTAGTTACCAAAATGTACTGCTCAACGGTTTCACCGGGCTCAAGCTTCACCCGACCGCTGCCGACAAAGTAGTCGCGCACCAACGTACTATCCGTAACCTCATGGTTTTCATCATAATTGTACACATAGTATGTGGAGTCATATACGGCAGAAATATCAAGCAGTGCTTCATATTTGAAAGTGTGTGTGAAAACACCGTTTTGGTCTGTATATCCTTCCGCCTTTGCAAAATCGGCGTAATTGTCTTCCAATCCCACCTGCACAAAACAATGGTGCAAGGCATCTGCGGTGTCAAGTCCCGTGACAGTTTTATGGACATGCAGCACCATGTCACAAACGGGTTCCTTCTTGCACTGGGTGAAGCACAAGAGCAACGCAGTGGCTACCAAAACGTAACAAGCAAACACAAACTTCTTCATTTTCATATCATTTTTATTAATAATCAAAATCAGGCCGCAAAAATAATATTTTTTTTTGCAAAAAAGCGGTACAAAAGCAAAAAATGTACCCTGCCCCTACGAAAGAGCAGGTTTTTTGTTACGAAATACAGAAAAAAAGTCGGACATTCACAACAATTTTATATCTTTGCCACCCTTTTTGAAAAAACGCAACATAATGAATATCCACATTTTAGAACCATTAGGAATCTCAAAGGAAGCCCTGTTGGGGAAGATATCCGGACAAATTGGCGATTCGCACACGCTGGTGGCCTACGATGACCGACGCGAAGACGAGGCCTCGCTGGTGGAACGGAGCCGCGGCGCCGACATCGTGGTGCTCTCCAACATCCCCTTCCGCAGGAATGTCATTGAACAATGCCCTGGTCTGAAGAAAATCTGCGTGGCCTTCACCGGCATGGACCATATTGATCTGGACTTTTGCGCGGAGAGGGGCATTGAGGTCAAGAACTGCGCTGGATATTCCACCGTGGCCGTGGCCGACCTTGTGTTCGGGCTCGTGCTTTCGCTGGCCCGCAACATCCCCGCCTGCGACCGGGCCTGCCGGACGGAAGGTACCAAAAACGGGCTGGTGGGCTTTGAGCTGGAAGGCAAGCGTTTCGGCATCATCGGTCTGGGAGCCATCGGACAACGGGTGGCTGCCATCGCCAATGCCTTCGGCTGCCAAGTGTATGCCCACACCCGCACTCCCCGCCCCTGCCCCGGCGTGACATTAGTGGACAAAGAGACCCTCCTTCGCACCTGCGACATCGTTTCTCTGCACACCCCGTTGAATGAAAGCACCCGGGGACTCATCGGCACCTCCGAACTGGCCCTGATGAAACCCGACGCGTTGCTTATCAACACCGCCCGTGGCGGAGTGGTGGACACCTCCGCACTGGTAAATGCCCTCCAAAACCACCAGATCGCCGGCGCAGGCATCGACGTCTTTGACATGGAACCGCCCATTCCCGCCGATTACGAACTGGCACACCTTCCCAATGTCATCGTCACACCGCACGTCGCCTTTGCTACTCGGCAGGCCTTTGAAAAACGCGCGGATATCATCGCACAAAACCTCAAAAACTGGACCCGATAAAATACCTGCATTTTTTTACTTTTTATTTGAACAAAGAACGACTTCAATTGTTATGCTAGCCGAAAACAGAAATAAAAAATCAAATGTTAAACCTTAAAATACAATCATTATGGCAATTAAATTGAAACCATTGGCAGACAGAGTTGTTGTAGAACCTGCCGAAGCCGAACAGAAAACCGCTGGCGGCATCATCATCCCCGATACCGCAAAAGAAAAACCACAAAAGGGTACTGTCATCGCAGTGGGCCCCGGCAAAAAAGACGAGCCCATGACCGTGAAGAAGGGCGACACCGTGCTCTACGGCAAATATTCCGGAACGGAAATCTCCATTGATGGCAAAAAATACCTCATCATGAAAGAAAGCGACATTTACGCTACTCTTTAAATTGAAAATTGAAAAACTGGAAATTAATACCTTAAAAAAATAGAAAGAAATGGCAAAAAATATTGTTTATGATTGGGAAGCCCGCGACGGTTTGAAAAAAGGCGTGGACGCATTGGCAAATGCAGTGAAAGTGACCCTCGGTCCCAAAGGTCGTAATGTGATTATTGACAAGAAGTTCGGTGCTCCGCACATCACCAAGGACGGTGTGACCGTGGCAAAAGAAATCGAACTCAGCGAGCCCATCGAGAACATGGGTGCGCAGATGGTGAAGGAAGTGGCCTCCAAGACCAACGACCAGGCTGGCGACGGTACCACCACCGCCACCGTGCTCGCACAGGCCATCTTCAACACCGGCCTCAAGAACGTGACCGCCGGCGCCAACCCGATGGACCTCAAACGCGGTATCGACGCTGCCGTTGCCGCTGTCGTGGCTGAACTCAAGAAGATGTCCAGCACCATCGGCGACAACAACGAGAAGATCGCCCAGGTGGCTACCATCTCCGCCAACAACGATGCTCACGTCGGCAACATC
>JAFZWE010000039.1 GCA_017617445.1 Bacteroidales bacterium
CCGCCGCTGCCGCCACCGCCACCGCCGCCACCGAAGCCGTCGCTGCCGTTATTGCCCCGGTCGGCAGGGATGAAGTACTCTGTCCAGGTGTAGGTGGGATGCGCCTCCGTCAGTGTGCCGTTGGGTCCCGTGGAACCCATTGAGCCGTTCTGGCCGTTGTGGCCCGCAGATACACTGCTGCCGCCGCTGCCGCCAGCACCGCCGCTGCCGTTGCCTCCTGTCACCCCCCGGCTGCCGGCATCTCCTGAATAGCCGAATCCTTCACCGCCTTCGCCACCATCGCCGCCGGCACCGCCGCCACGCAAACCACTGCCAGCACCGCTGCCGCCCGTGCCTTCCTCGTCCCCACTGTTGGTGACTGGCGACAAACCACCGTCGCCTCCAGAGGTTCCATTGCTGCCGGAGGAGCCGGCAGTACCAGACTGACCGGCCAGCCCGTCACCTCCATTTCCGGATTCCAAATGACACTCCTCCAGCTTGTTGCCAGAAGAATTGCCCGCAATGTATAGCGCGTAAACTGTCGCACCTTTGCCCGATGACGACCGTTCCGCCTCCGTGGCGGACAGGACAGCCAGCGACAGCCTCCGCAATGTCCAATTGGTGTCATTGTCGGAACGCAAGCCGATCTTCTGACTGTAGTCGCCCACATACTCAATGTGCTGCACGGTGATGTGCGTCCCCACACTGTCTGGCTGCCAGCTGCCGTCAAAGCCACCTTCTATGGTCAGGTTGCTGCGCAATTCCAGCGGTCCCGCTTCATTGTAATTTCCGGATGACATGCGGATAATGGTCCCGTCATCACCCGAAATTTGCAACGCGTGCGACAGTGTCCGTACCGGTGTCAGCGCACTTCCGTCGGCATTGTCATCCCCTTGGGGACTGACATATATCTCTTGCACTTGCGCGTGAAGCGCAAAAATCATACTCATGAACAACGTTATCAAGGTAAAATTTCTCTTCATTTTTTTTGTTTTTAAAATCGGGCGCAAAAGTACATCTATTGTTTGAAATAATATGTATATGGGTGTAACTTTTTTCATTTTTATAAATTAAATAACTATAAAACAATAAAATAAAATTATTAATAAATGTTAATCTATATTGATTTCAGGTGATTTTGAAAAGAAAAAAAAGAGGGTACATATTTATATAAGAGACGGGGAAGGAAATGCGATGGAAGGGTGGGAAAAAAAGGAGTGGTGAACGATTTTTTTGAATTTTTATGACAAAATTTTCTGTAAATGAACAATTTTCAAACGTGGTGTGTTTCTTTTGGGAAATTGGTGTAACTTTGCACCCTCAAATTTTAAACATATAAATAAGCGATAAATGAACATCCAAAACGAAAAAAGAAGTGAGCAAATCCAGATTGTGAGCATTGAGATTTGCAAGGAAGATTATGCGGCAAATGTGGAAGCTGCATTGAAAAAGCAACGTCGTACTGCCCAGGTGCCCGGTTTCCGTCCGGGTAATGCACCCATGCCGATGATTCGCAGAATGTATGAGAAATCATTCATTGCCGATGAGATCAACCGCATGATGTATGATGAACTGAACAAGTTTGTACATGACAACAAGATAGAATTGTTGGGCGAGCCCATGCCTGTGGATGACAAGACAGTGGTTGATTTTGATCATCCTGAAAAGTTTGTCTTCACTTTTGAGGTGGCTTCCCAAAAGCCTTTTGAAATTGATTATGCCCAGCTTCCGGAGATTACGAAATATGAAATCACTGCTTCCGAGAGTGAGATTGACGCATACGTGATGGATTTGCGGAAACGTCATGGCCAGTACTCTTCACCGGAGGTGATTTCCGAGGAAGATTTTGTGACCGTGGAATATGGGGAGAACAACAATGGCAATTTCTATGGCAATGACCTGAACGAGGCGGGCAAGAAATTGTTCATCGGCAAGAAACTGAAGGATGTGGTCACGGCGGACGTGAACACCATTTTCGCGGATGAGTCCAAGCTCAACGCGTTCCTGAAGGCCCCCAAGGATCTGGACGAGACTGGCGAGCCTCACAATTTTGAGATGACCATCAAATACATCGGACATCTTGAGCCGGCTGCTCTGGATGAAGACTTCTTCAAGAAGGCGTTCCCGGATGGAAAAATCACCAATGAAAAAGACCTCCGCAAGGAAGCCGCTTCCAAGATTGAAGCCGAATACACCCAACACAGCCAGCGCAAATTCATGAATGACGCCATCGGCGTGCTGGTTGACCATGTCAATGTGGAACTTCCGGAAGATTTCCTGAAACGGTATATTCTTTATGCACAAAAGGATATGACTGCAGAAAAATTGGAGGCGGAGTACGATAATTATGCCAAATCTTTCAAATGGCAGCTTCTGGAAAACAAGATCACCAAGGACAACAACATCCAGGTGACGGAAGAGGACATCAAGGCATACGTTCATCAGTTCTTCCTGACCAATTATTTCGCCAACTTCAACGCGGATGATGTCAAGGACAGAGTGGAGAGTTTGGTAGCTGACACCCTCAAGAACAAGGAGACGGTGAAGAATATCTATGACCAGTTGTTCGATGACCAGATCGGCAAGGCATTGGCCGCCAAGATGAAGGCTTCGCTCAAGAAGGTGACTTTTGAAGAGTTCGCCAGCGAGCTTTATGGGATCAAGGAAGACGGTGTAAAGGCGGAGAAGAAAAGCCGCGCGAAAAAAGCCGCCAAGAAGGATGCCCCCGCCGAGGAAGAACCCGCCGCTGAGGCCAAACCCAAGAAAAAAGCTGCTCCCAAAACCAAAAAAACCACTCCTAAAGCAGAATAACTTATGAACGATTTCAGAAATTATGCTGTCAAACACCGCGGCATCTCCAGTCTGCATGTTGACAAGTACTCTTCATACGTGAATGACTACCTCACTCCCTACATCATTGAGGAACGTCCGATGAACATCACCCAGCTGGACGTCTTTTCCCGTTTGATGAAGGATCGCATCATTTTCCTCGGCGTGCCGATTGACGACGATGTGGCCAACATCATTGAGGCCCAGTTGCTTTTTTTGGAGTCTCAGGATCAGGAAAGGGATATTCAAATTTACCTCAACACCCCGGGAGGGTATGTGCACGCCGGTTTGGGCATTTATGACACAATGCAGTACATCAAACCACAGGTGTCCACCATCTGTACGGGCATGGCCGCTTCCATGGGGGCGGTGCTGCTCTGTGCCGGCGCCAAGGGTAAACGCTATGCGCTTCCTCACTCCCGCGTGATGATCCATCAGCCCCTGGGCGGTGCCCAAGGTCAAGCCTCCGACATTGAAATTGAGGCTAAAGAGATCCAGAAACTGAAAAAGGAACTCTATGAAATCATTGCGCACCATACCGGGAAAGACTATGACCAGGTGTGGAAGGATTGCGACCGCAACTACTGGATGATCGCTTCCGAGGCGAAAGAGTATGGCATGATTGACGAGGTACTGAAAAAAAGCGAATAGCAGCCATGGCCAAGCGTCCCAACAAACATGAGGAGTATTGTGATTTTTGCGGCAGGGAAGCCACTCCCGACAACCCTTTGATTTATGGTCTGTCCGGCGCCATCTGCGAACTGTGTGTCCAAGCTGCCGCCGAGTTGGTCCATGATAACCACAGACAGGCGGGGAAAAAGGAGGAGGTTAAGCTCAAACTTCTTAAACCCAGTGAGATAAAGGAGAAACTGGATCAGTATGTCATTGGCCAGGATATGGCCAAAAGGGTGATTGCTGTCGCCGTTTACAATCACTATAAAAGAATCATGTACGCCGGAACCCAGACGGATGATGTGGAGATTGAAAAGTCCAATATCATCATGGTAGGGGAGACTGGTACTGGAAAAACATTGATTGCCAAAACGATAGCGAAGATGCTGGATGTTCCGTTCTGCATCGCTGACGCTACGGTATTTACAGAAGCCGGCTATGTGGGCGAGGATGTGGAAAGCATCCTGACCCGACTGCTACAGGCCGCCGACTACGATGTGGCCAAGGCAGAGCGCGGGATTGTGTTCATTGACGAGATTGACAAAATCGCCCGCAAAGGGGCGGACAACCCCTCCATCACGCGGGATGTGTCCGGCGAGGGCGTGCAGCAGTCCCTGCTGAAACTCCTGGAGGGCTCCAAGGTGAATGTGCCCCCTCAGGGCGGAAGAAAACACCCGGAACAGCAATTCATCCAGGTGAATACGCAAAACATTCTCTTTATCGCCTCCGGCGCGTTCAACAGTCTGGACAAGATTATCGCCGAACGCATGAACACCAATATCATCGGTTTCAATGCCAAAAACCGGAATTTTGATAAAAACAATGTCCTCCAGTATGTTTCCGCGCAGGATATCAAGACCTTCGGCCTGATTCCCGAGCTCTGCGGCCGTTTCCCCGTCATCACTTACCTCAACAGCTTGGACGCCGCTGCATTGCGAAAAATCCTGGTTGAACCCAAAAACGCCCTGGTCAAGCAGTATGTCAAGTTGTTTGAACTGGACGGTATCAAGCTGACTTTCAACGATGATGCCATTGATTATATCGTGCAAAAGGCGGTGGATTTGAAGCTTGGTGCCCGTGGGTTGCGTGCCATCATTGAGAAAATCATGACCAATGCCATGTACTCTTTCCCCGACAGCAAGGAGAAGACCATGAGCATTACTCTTGAATATGCAAAAGAACAATTTGAACAATCCGTCTTCAGTTTCTTGAATGAAAGTGCATGATGGAATAACAATAACCCTATAATATGATGAATCGGAAAAGTATATGGTTGTGGTTTGTCGCCGTGCTGGTGACAAACGTTCTTTGGGCTCAAAATGTGAAAATTGATGTAACCTTGCTGAACAACAAGTTCACAGAGGCCAAGTTGCAAAATGCCGCTGACAAAAACCAGCCGCAGTTGGCGGTTGCGACAATTACCGACAACCACTTTCTGATGCAGACAACACTCAAGGAGGACGGTATTTTTGCCCTCTCTTTTGACGAAAACAACAGCTTTATTCTCTGTCTCCATCCCAATGACAACATCAAGCTGACGTTGGACGCCTCCAATCTGCGGATAGTTCCCTCGGTTTCGGGCTCGGAATCCATTCTTTTCACTAAAAAGATGACAGACAAGCTGATGTCGCGCCAGCATTATCTGGACAGTCTGAACCTCGCTCTGCAGAAAAATTCCACGCAGATCATGCTTTCGTCAGTGGGGAACACCTTCGGCAAGTTTACACAGTCGGCCAACAACGCCAATGCCGATGTGCTCTCCGCCTTGCAAAACAATGACTCTCTGGTGGCACTCGGCCGCTGGGTCAATTCGGGCGTTGTGGACAAAAAACATCTGGATGAGTATATGGTCTCTTCGGTGAAGTTCCTTAAGCTGATGAGAAACTACTATGCCACTTACCAGAATCACATTGAAAATATCGCCCCCAATTACCAATTGAACCAGTGGAATAATCTTCCTGGGTATGAGGAGCTTTTTGCAGAAATCGCTATGTACAACCAGACTTTGGATGAACACAACGCGATTGTGCAGTCGGTTTTTGAAAATTATATCAAGGATGCGGATGCCATTGTGAACCGGTATGATGAACTTTTTTTTGACGGGGGCTTGGACAAGCCGAAAGCCAAACAGACTTTCTGCAACAGAATTGCCGCTTTGGTAGCCCAGTATGGCTATAATGCTGCGGAGAAAAGCAAAGATATTTCCGGAACCACGGAAATTCTCAAAGGTCTCGGCTCAAAAATTGACAAGTCGGCTATGGAACATGTGCAGAAGCTGGTTTCCACTTACCAACAGCAGTTCAACAATTATAATGCGGAGCTGTCGTCCGCTTGCCGCCAGTTGATGCTGGACTATAAGAGCGACCTTTCCGCGCTGATGTTTTTGGACAATTTCAGCACTGACAAGGGCCTCCAGCAGGAGGTGGTGTTGGCCTTGCATGAAAAGTATCCGCAGAATGCCATTGTGGAGGAGCGGTACAACAAGATCAATACCCCGCAGTTCCGCACGGCGGAGGGAAGCATTGCCCCTGAGTTGGAGTTCGCCGATCCCGATGGCAAGGTGCGCCGCCTTTCGGATTTGCGTGGCAAGGTGGTGCTGGTGGATTTCTGGGCCTCCTGGTGCGGCCCCTGCCGGAAGGAGAATCCCCATGTGGTTTCCATGTATGCCAAATACCATGACAAGGGCTTTGAAGTATTCAGCGTCTCTTTGGACAATAAGGCTGAGAGCTGGAAAGCAGCCATCGCCAAAGACCAGCTGGTGTGGCCCAACCACGTCAGCGACCTGAAAGGGTGGGGTTCGGCTGCCGCTAAATTGTATGGTGTGAGCTCTATTCCCTCCACTTTCCTCCTGGACAGGGAAGGCCATATCATTGCCAAGGGATTGCGCGGTGAAGCCCTGACTGCCGCTTTGAAGCAGATTTTTGGTGAATAAACCCTGTGCCATGAAAAAAGCGATGCTCCTGTTCCTGCTGTTTTCGCTTTTCGTTTCCGCACTCCCGCCAGTGAACGCGCAGGAAACCATCCCTACTGATATCTTTGGAAAAAAAATCACTCTGGATACCCAGGGCAATGTCTATGTCACCAGCGGACCGTCACTGTATAAGCTGGACGGCAACGGACAGTTGCTGTATAAGTACGTCGCACCCCTCTCTGGCGAGATTACCTCGTTAGATGTGGATGACCCGATGAAAATCATGCTTTTCTTTAAGGAAAGTGGGAAAATCATCTTTCTCAACGACAAGCTGGCCCCGCTTACTCAGCAACTGGACCTCTTCTCCTGCCATTATCACAATATCTCCCTCGTTGCCTATTCTACCGACAACACCCTCTGGCTCTACGATTTCATCAATCAGGAACTGATCAATGTTGACTTCTTTCTGAAGGAATTGGGAAAGAATCCCCTCACAGAACAACGGCTCAATCCTATCCAACTGTTGTCTGTGCAGGAAAAAAGGCTGGTGCTGAATGACCCGGCTACGGGGATCCTCATTTTTGACGCCTTCGGAACACATATCACTACCCTGCCTTTCCTCTCCAAACGACCTGTACAAGTGACGGGGACAATTGTTTTTTACCTGAAAGACAATGTTTTGTGCTACTATGACTTTCTTCTCCACCAGGCTGGAATCGTGGGCGATTTAGGGCAATCGGCGGCAGCCGCGGTGTGCAATGCCTCCAAAATATACTATTTGGATGCCGATTCCCGTTTAAACATCATTTCACGAAAATGAAAAGAATCATCGTTACGGGTCTCTTGCTTGCGGTTATGTCAGTCTTCGGACAGAAGGGGTTTGATTTTGCCTTCTGGGAGGATTCCTTGAACCGCCTGAGCGAGGAGATGATGATGGCCCCGACCGAGGTGGAACGATATGGCCTTAACGAGGATTTCATGAACCTTCTTGAACAGGTGCTGAATGAAAAAAACGCTTTCAAGTTCAACTGGGATTCCACCCGCAACTTCTCCGTGCTGACCTCACCGGACAAACTGTTCAAGATCTTCACATGGTTTGTGCCCAAGGACGATTACTCGGTGGAGAATTTCGGTTTTGTCCATGTTTATAATGAGGGAAGAAAAAAATATGTACTGTATCCTTTGTATGACAAACGGTACACGATTGACTACCCGCGGACCTGCATCGGCAACCATAACAAATGGTATGGTGCAGTCTATTATAAACTTATTCCATTGAAAACCAAAAACAAGACTTATTACACTTTGTTGGGTTTCAACGGGAATGATATGTTTACAAACCAAAAAATAATTGAAGTACTCTCTTTCAAATCAGATATGTCTCCAGTTTTCGGGGCCAATGTTTTCAAGAAATACCCGGAGAAAGCATACCGTATCATTTTTGAATACGCTAAAAATTCTGTTTTTTCCTTGAAATACGAAACCCACTCCTATAATGTGGGTACCGGCCGCCGTGACCCCAAAACCCACAGTGTGATTTATGAGACGCACACTTCAGATATGATCATTTTTGATTTTCTGGCTCCTTTGGATGATTCGATGGGAAACATACCTGCGTTCAATGTGGGAGAGTCCAGTATGAATCAGGGTTTTGTTCCGGATAATGGCAAATGGCTGTTCATCAGTAGTGTAAATGGGAGAAATCCGGACAAGCCCGTCCCGCAAAGGACGGTTAAACAACGAAATTATTATCAACCGTAATGATGTCAGGCATGCTACATTCCGTTTTGAGCTGGAATGCGGTACAATATACGGTGCAGCATTTGGCAAAGGTGGCTTTCCCTGACATGAAGGCTGAGGTGGAAGTGGCACATAAGGAGGCGGTAATCCATGTTGAGTCATTCCATGTTCATCTGCCAATGCTTTCACAGGAGGAGGTTGGGAAGTTGCAGACCGGCAGGATGGAATATGGTTCGCTTCTTTCAAAATCAGGCCACCATGTGCCTTTTTTCAGGGTGCGCCCATCAGAAGGCAACGGACTGGAAAAGCAGGGTGAAGATCTGTTTTGTGCGTATGATTTGGTAACCCTTCCTTTCTTGCTGATGTCGCGGAAGGAGGAAGACCTGCCCGGGGCATCTCGAGATGAACATGGGCGTTTCCTTTTTTCCGGGAGTCTGTCTGACCGCTATGGGCTGGTGGATTTTCCATTGGCGGATGAATATGCCCTTTGGTTGCGGCACGAGGTGTGTGCGGCTTTCCCGCAATGGGAAGTGTGTCCTCGGCCTCCCCGGTGTGTCAGTACCCATGATGTGGATTTGCTTTTCCGTTTTGGCGGATGGTATAAAAGCATGCACACGCTGGCCGCTGATATGTTGAAATACAGGAGTTGCTCGTTGTTCAGACAGTCGTTCCGCCAGTGGCGGGTTTCCCATCAGGATCCCGCTATGGACCCCTATGTGCTGGCGTGCGGGGAGCTGCTGCGACAGGACATGGCGCGCGGGCGCCAATCCATCTTCTTTTTCAAATCACTTTGTGCAGGAGAAACCGATGTCACTTACGACATCACTTCGGAACTGTGCGGTGGCATTGTGCGGCATTTGCATTCAGAGGGAGCTGAAATTGCACTGCATGGCAGTATCCGGTCGGCGGGCGATGGTCAACAGCTATCGGAGGAGCGGAGCAGGTTGGAGGCTGCCGCGGGACGTGAAATCACCACGAACCGACAGCATTACTTGTGTTTTACTCCGCGTGAGACACTCGCCGCTTGGCAGGTGGCCGGGCTTTCGGATGACTATACGCTGGGGTTTGCGGAGCGCGAGGGCTTCCGTTGCGGGACATGCCACCCCTATCCCTTGTACGATTGGGAAAAGGATGCCCCCACAGAAGTGATAGAACATCCGCTGATAGCCATGGACACCACATTTTTCCGTTATCGTCATGTCTCAAGAGAGGAGGCACTGCGCCGGCTGCGGGAACTCAAACAGACGTGCGAGACAGTGGAAGGAGACTTCATCCTGTTGTGGCACAACAGCACCTTCTGGCGCGAGTACGCACCTTGGTACAAGGAAGTGTTCTGCGAATTGTAAGGAGAAGATTCCCCGTGAAGTGATGCGTTTAACGACTGGATTTGTCGTAATTGGGTTTTTTTCTGCAAATAAGAAAATCCCAAATTCCTGCCCAGTAACCGCTGCCATAACTGACATGTAAGATAATGAATGCCAGAATGATGCTGGCCCATCTGCTGGGGGAGAGGCTGGACTGGATAGCATACATCAGGGCAATGATAAGGTATAGGAAAAGTATGGCGGCGTAGAAAAATCCAAAAACGGGAAGGATGGGCGTGATGCATGCTGTGACAAGAAAAAGCACAAACAAACAAGGAACAAGCTGCCGTATGCTGGTGATGATTTTGTGTTTTTGGTTTACGAAAACCTTCCAATAACCATACTGGAAATATTGCCGGAAAAGTTTGGAGAAGGAGGCTCGCACTACATAGTTGGACCGGATGGAAGGGTCTAACAGGATTTGGTAGCCGGCTTTCTTCAGCCGGAAGTTGAACTCATCGTCCTGATTGCGGGTGAGTTGTTCGTCAAAGTAGCCCACTTTGTCAAATACCTCCCGTTTGTAGCTGCCAAAGGCGACCGTGTCCACAAAACCGGTTTTGGTTCCAGTGCGGAAATGGGCGTTGCCTACGCCAAAAGGTTGCGACATGGCATAGCCGATGATTTGGGAGATTTCATTTTCATAGATGTTGGTGAGGGTGCCACCGGCACACCCGATGGAATCATCGGAGAAGAGAGCTTCACAATTCCGTTCAATAAAGTCAGGGGCAACAGTGCTGTGCGCACCCAAGATGATGGCCACATCGCTGTTGTCGGCGCGGATGCCGATATTCAGTGCATAGGGTGTGGTACGCTGCGGGTTGTTCAGCAAATGGATGAACGGATGTTTTTTCTCATATTCTTTCACAATATTGCGGGTCATGTCCTGGCTCATTCCGTCACAGACATATACCGACAGTGCCTCTTTGGGATAGGTGGTGGCAATGAGGGAGTCCAAGCAGGCTCCAATGTAATGGGCTTCGTCCCGACAGGGAATGACGATGGATACGGTTTTCATTGTCAATGGTTTAGTAAAATTTGGTATAGGTGAATCAGTATTTCAGCCTGTGAATCCCAGCTGTATTTTTCCACTGCGGCTTTGCGTCCGTTGGCCCCCATTTCCGCGGCCAAGGAAGGCTGGTCGGCGATTTGGCGTATGGCCCGGGCGGTAGCATCGGTGTCAAACGGGTTGACGCATATCCCGCAATGGGCTCCCTCCACAATGTCTCGCCATAACGGAAAATCTGAGCAAATGACGGGAATACCCGCAGCCATATACTCAAACAGCTTGATGGGCAGGGAGTCCACGTAGCTGGGGAGGGGATGGAGCAGCAGCAGACCTGCCATTGATTCCGCCAGCAACTGGTTGATCTCTTTGCGACCGATGAATCCCCGGTAATCCACTCGCTCCCAGCCTTTCTCCTTTTGTATTTCGGCTTGTAGTGAATCCGGTGAGAATTTTCCTGCCAATTTCAGTGTCGTTCCGGAAAGATCCACAGCTTGTATCATTTCCCGGATGCCCCTCTCCTTGAAAATGCCTCCCACATAACAGACGGCGTCCGTTTTGGAGTTCCAGTCGCCATTGGCGGTGATTTCGTCAAGGATGGGGTAGTTACAAACGCATGCTACGGTCTTGGAGGTCACTTTTTGAAAACGACTTTGGATGTGTGGCGTTGCTGCAACGACCGCTGTCATTTTTTTTACATGGTGATTTTCAATCTGTTCTGCCAATGCCGACACGATTTTTCGGAGGGCTTTGGGAATCCAGGGTTTGGTTAGAATCTGGCGGGGAAGGTCCTCATGACTGTCGTAAATTACGATGTGCCCTTTCCGGGCTAATTTCTTCCCTGTGGGCAAAAGTTCCGAATCATGGAAGTGATATATGGTGGCATCCGTTTCTATGGCTGTTCGGTATGCTCGTTTTGCAAACCGGAACATCCGCTCTCTCCGTCCGGCAGGTTTCCCGATGTCGTGAATGTGAACGCCCTCCACCGTTTCATCGCCCCGGCCATCAGCCACAATCAGATGAACTTCGTAAGCCGCGGCCAATGAGCGGCACTCCTTGTGGAAGATGCGCACGTCATAGCGCGGGTGAACGGTGGTGATATGGCAGATTCTTTTCATAACAAACTTTTGTATATTTCTATGAATTTCAAACTATTAGCTTGTTTAGTGGCCTCTCGCTCAATCAAAGTTCGGTTGTGAGAAGAGAGATGCAGGTAATCCAAGGCCAGGGCATCCGACAGTTGGAAATGTTCCACGTCACGCACCAACAATCCATTGTCCTGGTCTGTGATCCACTCGCGGGTGGCGGGCAGGTCTGTGACTACAGGAATACAGCCATTGCTCATGGCTTCCAGTAGGCTGATGGCCGTGGCATCGCTCTCCGGCAGCGAAATCCAGATTTTGGCACGGGAATACCACTGCTGGTTCACGGCTTTGTCCACCCAGCCGACAAATTGCACGCTGTTTTGGAGATGTAACTCCTCCACCAATTTCCTCAAAGCATCCGTCTCGCTTCCAGTGGCGCCGATCACCAAGGTCCACCCCTGGCCGGATGCGGTTTGTGCAAAACGCGCAAAAGCCCGTATGACCTCATCAATGCGATACAGCTTGTTGTGCAAACGGTTGGAATAGACGATGTTTTCCTTTGCCTCAGGGAGCGTTTCCGGAAGATCGATCCCGAAATTGGCCACGGTGACCTGTAGGCTCTTGTGCGTCATTTTCTGCATCTCTTCAGCGATAAAATGGGCATCTGCGGTCAGATGGTCTGAATTTTCAATGCAATAGCGTACCATACGTGCGTAAATCCAGCCTTTTTTCGGATTGATGAGAATGTCGCTGCCCCAGGCGGTGCTCACTACTGGGATTCGGGTTTTACGATTGGCCTTGAGCAACAGGTAATCGTAGGTGACCATCTGCTGTACGTGGATGACGTCGGGACGCTCTTGGCGCAAAATCTGTCGGAACTGGCGCATGGCACCGAAATACCTGAGCGGATGGCGGAGAGAGGTGTTGACCACATATTTGCGGGCTACCTTCTCATCCGTGAAATCGGTTTCCGTTGGCGTCACCAGAATGATTTCGTCAAAAAAGGATTTTACAAGCTTTAGGAAATTGTAGGTGTGTACGCTTGCGGAGCCGACTAAAAGCAATTTTCTGCTCATTTTTTGATTCCAGATATTTTGATTAGCCAAAGAATGAGGATGGTGTAATAAATGGTTTGAAGACAGCTTAATACAATAAATCCCAATTGGATGTTTTGATACAAGCCGCCGATGACAATGGCAATAAGGTAGAGGGAGTGTCCGGCCAGACTGAATGTGAAGGCTGTTCCCTGGCGATGCACGATGAGAGGGATTTGGGAAACCGGACTGGTGATGAAGTTGAGGAAAAGCCAAGGGGTCAGGAGTTGCCCGTATTCACCCGCCTGCCGCCAGGGCTCGCCGAGAAACCAAGCGAACAGGTCGTCACCCCACAAAGCGATAACGGCAAAAGCAGGAATCGCAATCAGTGCCAGGGCACCAATCACTTTTTTTACAAGTTTTTGCAAATCCTCCCCTTCCTGGTAGCAAACGGAGGCTTTTTGGTAAAAAACCTGCCCTATGGCCGAGCCGATGATGGAGGATGGAGCAAACAGCAGGCGCAACGTCCGGGAATGAAGGCCCACTTTCTCTTTTACGTAAAAGTAGGAGAGCAGGAAGACTTCACCACTCTGCTTCAAAATGTCACAAAAGGCATGTAGAGAGTTGATTTTCGGAAAATCCTGATATTCCACCGCCGCGGATTTCATCTCCTGCCGGTTGATCTCTTTTACCAGCTGCCGGTCGTGTTTCAGAAAGCTGAAAAGCATGGGGAACAACCCGAAAAACTGTCCGATGATTTGGGAAAACACCAGTCCAGAGGGAACCATGCCGGCATATCCCAGTCCAGTGGCCGACCCGGCATAAAGCACGCTTTGGGAGGTCTTGGCATAGGTCACATTGCGGAATCTCTTTTTTCTTGAATTCCAATAATTGAATGTCTGATACCAACCTACGGAAAGCACGGAAAGCGGTACCAGATACAGGTATTTGGATACCTCCGGACATTGGAGGATGGTGCAGATATATCGGTTGAACAAAAGGATGATGATGAGAGACAGCAGGCTGATGGCAAATGAGATGAGGATGGAAATTCCGAGGATATTGGCTGATTTCCGGTCCTCTTTGGGCAGCATGACCGCCAGCTCATAACGACCGGTGGCAATGATGGAAAACAGGTTGGCCACAGCCAGATAGACAGCCAATATGGCAAAGTCGTCGGGCGAGTAGATGCGGGCCAGTATCGGCTCCATCAGGAAGGGAATGGCTTGCGCAATGACATTCCCCGTAAAAATGGTAAAGACATTTTTTACGAAATCCGATGAACCGAAACGTTTGCTTAATCTGCCCATTCGTGATAGAATTCGCTGATTTCCTTGTTTTCAGATAGATATTTCTGGTCTGTCTCCAAAGTTGACCCTTTGACCACAGCCGGTTGTCCTCCGATGATGGAGAAATCAGGGAATTCTCCCTTGACAAAGCTGTAGGCCTGTACGATGCATCCTTTTCCGATGCGTGTGCCAGGCATGAGGGTGCTGTGCGGTCCGACAAAGGTGTAAGGGCCGATTTCGATGCTCCCGGTCTGGTACCCCTCATGGGTGGCATATTCAGGGTAGTGTTTCCCGTACAGCCGGATGGAGATGTGGCTGGAGTGTGTGGTGAGATTGCAAAAATTGGTAATCTGGACGCCCTCGCGGATGGTCATCCCCTGGCTGGCTTCCAGAAAGTTGTAGTGTCCGATGTAAACATTGTCCTCAATGTGCAAATTTTCGGGATGGTCGATGAAGGTGGTGTTCCCCATGCGTGTGAGTGGCAGGAAAGTGCCGTCATGGCGCTTGTACCCCCCGATCATCCGGGGGATGGCCTTGTCTCTTTTCAGCATTCGGCGCAATTTTGCGTATGTTTTTTTGAGCCAGTTCATGATTGTGGGAGGGTTTCGGATGAAACGTTTGTGGATGATGAATATAGGGAATATACGAATATCAGGAGGATGGAGAGCTTGACGGAGGAGAAAGGCGTATTGGTGAGTGCTGTGACCGCAAAAACGATGGCAATCATGAGAATGCGTCGGGCGTCAATGGAGTTCTTCAGTTGTGAGAAGCTTTTCCATACTGGATAAAGATAAAGGGCGATGTACATGAGCACGCCGATAATGCCATAACGCCAAAGCATTAGAATGTATTCATTCTCAGCATAAATGTGGTTTTCGTAAAAATAATTCTTGTTGGGGCCGTACCCGAAAATGGGATGTTCTTTCACCATGGAGAGAAGCTGCTGCCAGATGTTTTTCCGCTCTTCCCATGAATTGCTGCGCAGGGCGCTTCCGTCCAGTAGGGAAAGGGAGTAGTTCATGGGACGGGTGGGAAGCGGGATGTGCAGGAACAGCAGAATTTCTGAAAAGTTCAGCACCACCCATGAGAATGCGGCAATGCAGGACGCCTGGATCACCACTTTTTTCCATGAGATTCCGGCGAACAGGTAGTTCGCAATGAGCAGGGCGGCCAGCGCCACAAGGCCTGTGCGCGACTGGCAGCACAGAAATACCGTCAGCGCAAGGAAGAAAAAGACCTGGTGCAGCCTTTTCCACTCTTTGTGCGGGGCATACAGGATGATGAAAAACAAAAACAGGATGGCATTGTTGTTGGGATTGCCCAATATGCCCAAGGCCCGCTTGGTGGCCGGCATTCCCAGTGAATTATAGCCAAAATACTGCAAGTGCACGGAGTTGTGCCCGCAATAGAGAGGCATGACCCGTGTGTTGAAGTCAAAGAGATTGTAAAAATGGAAAATGTTGAAACATACCAACCCGATGAAACAGGCATTCAGTACAGGCATGATGTCTGTCTGCCGCCTCATTTCTGCAAAAAAGATGAACAGCAAAAGTAACTTGAGAAGGTCGTAAATTTCAAAATAGTTGTTGAGCGTGGATGCTTGCCGGTTGATGAGTATGGTCAGAAAGATATAGGATGTGGCAACCCCAAAGATGGCCATGGGTTTGAGATGAGTGCGCCACCAGCGGTTTTTGATGATGGCGGGGACAATCAGCAGCAATAGAAAATCGCTGATGTCAAAATAGAAAGGGAGACATGTGATGTGGATGGCAGGAGTGAAAAATAACAGGGGAAAGAAAATAGCCAAAACCACTTTCTCGTAGGAAAGTGGTTTTAGTTGTGGGATAATGGATTGGGAAAACGCCATCGTGTTTCGGGTTAAACAGGTCAATTACATTTTCCCAATCAGGGTGCCGGTCAGCTGGTCCACTGACACGCGGTACTGCTGCATGGTGTCGCGCTCGCGCACCGTAACGGTGTTGTCCTCCAGCGTCTGGTTGTCCACCGTGATGCAGAAGGGCGTGCCGATGGCATCCTGCCGGCGGTAACGGCGGCCGATGGCGTCTTTTTCGTCGTATTGGCAAAGGAAGTGCGGTTTCAGGATGTCCATGATCTCGCGGGCTTTCTCGGGCATGCCGTCTTTCTTCACCAACGGCAGCACCGCCGCTTTGATGGGGGCGAGCATGGCGGGCAGGCGCAACACCACGCGGGTGGAACCGTCTTCCAATTTCTCCTCGCAATAGGCGTTGCTGAACACCGCCAGGAACATACGGTCCACACCGATGGAGGTCTCCACCACGTAAGGCACGTAGCTCTCGTTGGTTTCTGGGTCGAAATAGCGCAGCTTCTTGCCTGAGAACTCCTCGTGGCGGCTCAGGTCGTAGTTGGTGCGCGAGTGAATGCCCTCCAACTCCTTGAAACCGAAGGGAAACTTGAACTCAATGTCGGTGGCCGCGTTGGCATAGTGCGCCAACTTCTCATGGTCGTGGAAGCGGTAATTTTCCGGAGCGATGCCCAAGGCCTGGTGCCATTTCATGCGCTCGGCTTTCCAATACTCGAACCATTTCAGCTCCTCGCCCGGACGCACGAAGAACTGCATCTCCATCTGCTCGAACTCGCGCATACGGAAGATGAACTGGCGCGCCACAATCTCGTTGCGGAACGCTTTGCCGATCTGTGCGATGCCGAACGGCACCTTCATGCGGCCGGTCTTCTGCACATTCAGGAAATTGACAAAGATGCCCTGCGCCGTCTCGGGACGCAGATAAATGGTGTCGGCACCTTCCGCCACAGAGCCCATCTGCGTGGAGAACATCAGGTTGAACTGCCGCACGTCGGTCCAGTTGCGGGTGCCCGAAATGGGACAGGCAATCTCAAGGTCGATGATCAGCTGCTTCAGGCCGGCGAGGTCGTTGCGCTGCATCAGATCTGCATATTTGGCGGTGATGTCGTCAATCTTTTTCTGGTTCTCCACCACGCGGGGATTGGTCTGGCGGAACAGCGCTTCGTCGAAATTCTCAAAGCGCTTTTTCGCCTTCTCCACCTCTTTATTAATCTTATCCTCAATCTTTTGGATGTGGTCTTCAATGAGCACGTCGGCGCGGTAACGCTTTTTGGAGTCCTTGTTGTCAATCAGCGGGTCGTTGAAGGCGTCCACGTGGCCCGAAGCCTTCCAGATGGTGGGGTGCATGAAGATGGCACTGTCGATGCCCACGATGTTTTCGTGGTACTGCACCATCGCTTTCCACCAGTATTGTTTGATGTTGTTTTTCAGCTCCACGCCGTACTGGCCATAGTCATACACGGCACTCAGACCGTCGTAAATCTCGCTGGAGGGAAAGATGTAGCCGTACTCTTTCGCGTGGGAAATGATAGATTTGAAAAGTTCTTCGTTATTTGCCATAATGATGTTTTGTATGAATGATTTTCTCAAAAAAAACGGTGGCAAAAATACGCAAATATTGTCAATTCTCACAGGGGGAGGGCAAATTTGGGAAGGAGGGAAAGTATCAACGTTGCATTGTTAGTCAAAATGTGGAAAATGAGCATGATATCGGCTTAAAAAAATATACCTTTGCGCGCCATTTGTATCCTTTTTTGATTGAAATGAAAATAATCCGAAATTTTATTCTTGTCGTCCTGCTGGTCAGCCGCACCGGTGTTGCTTTCGCCCAATATACTGAACAGGACATTTTGATGTATATTGAAACCTACAAAGAATTGGCTATCAATAAAATGTATGAATATAAAATTCCGGCCAGCATTACCATTGCCCAAGGGATTTTTGAAAGTGCCTGTGGAAAAAGCCATCTCGCTGTGGATGGCAACAACCATTTCGGCATCAAGTGCCACAAGGGTTGGGAAGGAGACACCATTCTGATTGACGACGACGAGTTGCAAGAATGTTTCCGCAAATATACAAGTGTGGAGGAATCCTTTAATGACCATTCCAACTTCCTGAAAACCCGCCAGCGCTATGCCTCGCTCTTTTCGCTGGATGTGATGGACTATCCGGGTTGGGCGCGCGGGCTCAAGGCTGCCGGCTATGCCACCAACCCTGAATATGCCAACCGCCTGATCAGTTTGATTGAAAGGTTCCACATAGCCCGTCTGGACACGTTCTACCAGCAACGTCTGGAAAGCGGCTATTTTGCGAACTATCCTGATGTTCACCCCGAACTCCTGAGTGAGGAGCCGTTCGTTAAGGGTACGGCAGTCTCCACGGTACAGCCCTCGGCACCAGCCGCGGTCAGCCAGCAGCCGGCAGCTGTGGAAAAGGGACCGGAGCCGGTCAATAAGGCCCCCAAAAACAACAAGAACCGGAAACCCAAGCCAGTGAAATCCCAGGCTGCAAAGCATCACTCCTCAGACGACGGCGGAAAATCACAGCCTGCCCCGAAACCACAGTCGCAGCCACAAGCCCAACCGCAGCCTGCACCCAAACCGCAACCCGCCGCACAATCCAAAAGCCAGTCACAGGCTCAACCGAAGCCACAAACCAAACCTCAACCTCAACCTGCTCCGAAGCCCCAACCCGCCGCACAACCCCAAAGCCAGTCGCAGGCTCAACCGAAGCCACAAACCAAACCTCAACCTCAACCTCAACCTGCTCCGAAGCCCCAACCTGTCGCACAACCTCAATCCCAGCCGGCACAACCCCAAGCTCCCCAAAACAATGCTCCCCAGGCCGACCCTGCATCAGAGGTAGCCATTGTGGATGACCCGCCCACCGCGCAGAGCGTGTTCGCCCTGGACCCCAGGAATTGCAAAGAACTGAAAGACTACCCGTTTACGGAACGCCAAGTGTACACCCTCAACAAAGTGCTTTTTGTGTTGGCCGAGCCAGGCGACACCTATTCCAAAATTGCTGCCGATGTGCAAGTGTCAGAGAAGAATTTGAAGAGTTTCAATGATGTGAGTGGCCCCGCCAAGTTGAAGGTGGGTCAGGTGGTTTACATAGAAAGGAAAAGACCCTGTGGGGAACGTCCTGTTTATACGGTGGAGAATACGGAAACTCTTTGGTATATTTCCCAAAAATGCGGGATCCGTCTCAAGAAATTGTGTGACATGAATGGACTTTCCCCGTCTTCGCAGTTGAAAAAGGGGAGGAATCTTAGATTGAAGTAGTATGCCACAAAACATCTATTATTTTAACCCTAAAACGCTCTCTTTTGAGAAAAAACAGTTCTCGTGGAAGGATGTCCTGAAACGAGTGGCTTGGTTCATGGCCACGGCGCTCTCGTTTTCCGTTATCATCATCTGGATATCTTTTTACCTGATTGACTCCCCCAAGGAGTTGATGCTCAGGCGGGAGAACAACGAGTTGAAGGAGCAGATTAAAAAGATGGACAAGCGCATTGACCAGCTGACGCTGGTGGCCCGTGACATGCAGGAGAGGGATGACCACATTTACCGTTCCATTTTTGAAAGCGACCCTGTCCCGATGTCCGAGCGCTATCCCTTTTTGGTTCAGAAAAGCGGCTACGAGAATATCAACTCGCCGGATGCCGCTGCTCTGTTGAGCGAAATCCAGCACAAGGCAGACAAGTTGTGCGTGGCCCTTTCTGTGCAGTCGCGCTCTTTTGATACGATTTCGGATCTGGTGAATAAGAAGAAGGAGATGCTTCGCTGCATCCCGGCCATCCGACCGTTGCCCAACATTTACGAGGTCTCTTCCGGTTTTGGCTACCGTTACCACCCGATTCTCAAGGTGTTGCGTCCCCATACGGGCATTGACATCTCCGCCGCGAAAGGCACCCCCGTCTATGCAACCGCCGACGGGGTGGTTTCCCGAAAGAACGCCGGCTCTGGCTACGGCACCGTCGTCATCATTGACCATGGCTATTCCTACCAGACCCTGTACGCTCATCTCTCCAAGAAAAATGTCAAGCCGGGCGAAAAGGTGGTGCGCGGGCAGGTGATCGGCTTTGTGGGGAATACGGGACTCTCCCTCGGTGCCCATCTCCATTATGAGGTGATCAAAGACGGACAGCGGGTGAACCCCGTCCACTATTTCTTCCAGGATATCACGCCTGAGGAGTACGATGCCATCCTCAAGAGTTCCCAGAAAGTGAATCAAGCTTTGTCATAAAATTTCCATCCGATGATTACAGTTTTTTGCAAGAACAGCCAGCAAAACAGAGATTATGCGTTCGGTACCTCCTTGAAGGAGATTGCCGTCGCCGAAAATGTGAAACTTGACTATCCCATCCTCGGTGCTCTGGTCAACAACAAGGTGAGGGATATGTCGTACCGCATTTACAGGCCGTGTGTCATCAATTTTTTCGACATCACCTCGGAATACGGGAATGACATGTACATGCGTTCTCTGTTTTTCATGTTGTTCAAGGTGGTGAGCGATGTGCTCCCTCAAGTTCATCTTCGGATTCTGCACTCCATTTCGGGTGGCAAGTATTGCGCGTTGGATGGTTGTGACCAGCCGATAGATGATGTGTTGGTCGGTAAACTCCGGCAACGGATGTTCGATCTGGTAAAGGAAAATCTGCCATTCAGGCGGATGGAGCTCCCCACGGCAGAGGCCTTGTCGGAATATGCTCGGCACGGTATGGAAGAAAAAGAACGTCTTTTCCGCTATCGGAAAAGAATTTACACCACAATCTATGCTTTGGGTGACAAAATCAACTATTATTATGGATTTTTGGTGCCATCCACGGGTTATTTGACGCTCTTTGACATTGAGCGATATGAGAGCGGTTTGCTGCTGAAAAGTCCTTCCCGCAAACATCCCACTTCCTTGCAAAACACCCGTCGCTCCCCGAAGCTTTTCACTGCGTACAAATATTACAAGGAAGCAGTCCAATGGCTGGGAGTGCCCTATGTTTACAACCTGAACGAAAAGATTGTCGCCGGCGAGATCGGGGAGATCATCAGTGTGAACGAGGCTTTCCAGGAGAATCGTTTCGCAGACATCGCCAGGGAGATACGCCAGCGACAGAGTGTGAAGATGGTGCTCATCAGTGGCCCATCCAGTTCGGGAAAGACCACCAGCTGCAAGCGTATTTCCGTGCAATTGGCCATACAAGGCTACCATCCCGTCCAGGTTTCTGTGGATGACTTTTTTGTAGAGCGGGAAGAAACCCCGTTGGATGAGAAGGGGGAAAAGGATTTTGAGGCTTTGGAAGCCATAGATCTCCAACTGTTCAACAACACACTCCTGCAACTCATGGAGGGAAAGGAGGTGGAGTTGCCCACTTTTGATTTCCAGCAGGGAAAGAAACTCTGGCTGGGAAAGAAAGTGCAGATGAAAGCCAACTCAATTCTGGTGATAGAGGGGATCCATTGCCTGAATCCTAAACTTACCTCTGCCATCCCGGACGATCAAAAATACAAGATTTTTGTGTCTGCCCTCACTTCTGTCTCCATCGATTCTCAGAATCCCATTCCGACTACAGACAACCGTTTGATCCGCAGAATCGTAAGGGACCATAAATATCGAGGCTATTCCGCGCTTGAAACCTTGCGGCGCTGGCAGAGTGTTCGCAACGGGGAGGCCAGGAACATCTTCCCCTATCAGGAAAATGCGGATGTGATGGTTAATTCGGCCCTCATCTTTGAATTGGGCTTCTTGAAGCCGTATGCCGTTCCCTTGCTGCGCGAGGTTCCCGAAACAGAACCGGAGTATGCTGAGGCTCGCCGCCTGCTGAAATTCCTCTCTTATTTCAAGACGATTCCAGAGGACAATATCCCGACCAGCTCCATTCTCCGCGAATTCGTCGGAGGCAGCTTGTTCCACTATTGACATGTTTGTGAAGTATAGAAATGAGTGCCATGTTGACATCATACCATGAGGTTTGCGAACTGGTCCGCAACAAGCCGGACGGATGGATCGTGACGGTGTTGGGACCTACCGCTACAGGTAAGACAAGGCTGGCTGTGCGCCTGGCACGGGATTTCAATGCCGAAATCATCAGTGCGGACTCCAGACAGGTGTATCGTGGGATGGATATCGGAACGGGAAAGGATTTGTCAGATTATTACATAGACAATCAAAAAATTGAGTGTCATCTTTTGGATGTGGCCCAGCCTGGAGAGGAGTATAATGTGGCCCAGTTCCAACAAGCTGCCTATCGCGCCATAGACGAAATTCGCAGAAAGGGGAGGGAAGTGGTGCTTTGCGGTGGCAGCGGCATGTATTTGGAAGCTGTGCTGGGGGGGTACAGACTTTCTCCCATTGAGCCGGATGCGCAAGTCCGGGCCGAGTTGGAAACCAAAAGCGATGAGGAGCTGACGGAGCTGCTGGCATCTTTTCATCCTCTTCATAATCATACAGATACATGCGAGCGGCATCGGTTGCTCAAAGCGGTGGAGATTGAACTTTATTATCAGCAGCACCCTGAATGGAAAAACTCGGTGCGGGCGGTGCCCTCCCTCATCATTGGGCTGACTGGTGATAGGGAAATGATTCGGCAGAAGATTACCCGCCGACTCCGGCAGCGTTTGGATGAGGGAATGGTTGAGGAGGTGCAACGCATCATCCAACAGGGAGCCTCTGAAGATCAGCTTATTCGTTATGGTCTTGAGTATAAATATGTTACTTTGTATTTGCAGGGAAAGATGGATCGGGAGACCATGTTTGCGAAGTTGAATACGGCGATACACCAGTTTTCCAAACGTCAGATGACATGGTTCCGCAAGATGGAGCGCAGTGGTTTTCAAATCCACTGGATGGATGTTTCCTGTCTGTAGAAGTTTCCGTTAATTTTTAAAAATTGCCGTCACGCGGTCAAAGATGCCGGTCAGGTAGGCGATGGTCATGCCGTAGTTACTGACGGGGATGCCTTGTCGGGAAAGTTGGGCCACCCGGTTGTGCAGTTGCTTTTGGGTCACCATGCAGCCGCCGCACTGGATGCCCATGGCGTAGGGGTTCAGGTCGTCTGGCAGGGGTGACAGGGCGGAGACAAAGTCAAATTGCAGTTTTTTGCCAGTGACTTTTTGGAGCAATGTGGGTATTTTGTGCCGGCCGATGTCTTCGCAGGAGGTGACGTGTGTACAGGATTCCATCATCAGGATGCGGTCACCGTCTTGGAGTTGGCTGAGGTGGGTGGTGCCTTCCAGAAAGAGGTTGAAATGGCCTTTGGCACGTGCCAGCACAATGCTGAAACTGGTGAGGGGGATTTCCGGCGGCACGCATCCGGATACGGTGGCGAACACCTGGCTGTCGGTAACGACAAATTTGGGGTGGTGTTGTTGGAGGAATCCTGGCAGCTGCTCGGGTTGGAGGGAGATGGCCACGGCTTGGTGGTCCAGCAGGTCGCGGATGACCTGCACCTGCGGCAGGATCAGCCGGCCCTCTGGCGCTTCGCTGTCTTGCGGCATCACCAGCACCACGGTGTCGCCGGGGCTTACCAGGTCGCCCAGCAGGGTGTCTGGTTGGTAGGCAGATTTCGGGATGATGCGGGTGAGGGTCTGGATAAGTGGTTTCAAACCGGTTTTCTCGTGCGAGCTGCATTCAATGATGGGTGCCCCCACCGTTTCCATTTTCTCTCTGACAGCGGGGAGCAGGGCTTCCTTGTCGCTTTTGTTGTGGACCAACACGAAGGGGAGCTCGTATTGTTGGAAGAGGTGGATGAGTTTTTCCTCTTGGTCGCCGAACTGGTTGTGGGATAGCACCAGAATAGCGGCATCTATAGTGGAGAGGGTGTCAAGGGATTTGCGCACGCGTTGTCTTCCAATGTCGGTCTCGTCGTCGTCAATGCCGGCGGTGTCCACCAGTACGGCAGGCCCGATGCCGAAGATTTCAATGCTTTTTTTCACAGGGTCGGTGGTGGTGCCCGGGGTATCAGACACGATGGCGAGTTCCTGCCCAGCTAAGGCATTGATAAGCGAGCTTTTGCCTTGGTTCCTTCGCCCGAAAATGCCGATAAAGATGCGTTTGGTTTTCATGTGGATAAATTGAGAGTGCAAAAGTACGCGAAATTTGCGGAAAATACATGACACCCCCATCTTTCCATTCATTTTTCAGTTTTTGTTGTATATTTGCATCATGATGAATATGTATGTATTTTGTCTATAAATATTTATTAATAAATTAATTAGAACCAAAAAAGAACCAGTAAGAAGATAGAGAAATTACATTAAGAGGCGTTTTAGCTTTTCTTTGTGAGACTGAAATCGGGAAATTTCAATGTATTACCACAAAAGGAAGCAGAAACGCTCACGGATTTTAGCCGTGGGCTTTCTTGTTTGTGGTAATAGGTTTTCCCGAACCTCAGTCTCGAGCAGAAAGTTCGCGGTTATTTTTTTTCTTTCATAGAGACAATACAGAATAAATGCTGAAAAGAACCAAAAAAGAACCTAACAACTTGAGAATGAAGGTTGTAATTTTGCAGAAAAAGAAAATTATCCAAAATCAATTATCAATAACCAAAACCGAAACATTATGAAAAAATCCATGCTTTTCCTTGCTGCCGCAGTGGTAGCCATACTGTTCGCAGGCTGCAACACAACAGCACAGTTTGCCAAATTCACCTCCAGCGACCGCCTGTACCAGGTACAAACCGGCAACTCGTACGAGACGGTGGTCTCCACCCTCGGATGCGAGCCTTACAATTTGCTGAGCAAGCAGGCCGACGGTTACGACATTTATGTCTATAAGTACAAGATTGTGGAACGCAAGTTCTCCGCCAAGCTCATCAACGAACGTGGTAGCGAAAGTGCCGGTCAGGAAGTCTATAAGGGAAAAGAAGAGACGGCCTTCCTGATTTTCAAAGAAAACAAGCTGGAGAGCATCGTGACGGGCGAAGGCCGCAAGGACGCTCCGAACCTCGTGATGCTGAACAACACGCTGTATGAGATTTCCAAGAACGCCAAGGGCGAGTACATCATCCTGCCCACCACCACGCAGGCACCGAAGGAAGATGCCCCAATTTTGTTCAAGAAGAAATAAGTTGAACCGAGAAGATTTCAGAAACTATGATTCAGCGGAAACATACCAAGGCGGCAAGGCGCACTCCCCGGTGCCTTGCCGCTGCCATTTTGAGCCTGTTCCTGTGGATGGGAACGGCTGCGGCGCAGGGGATTCAGGAACCGGAGATGGTGTTCGTGGCGGGCGGCAGCTTCACCATGGGCTGCACCTTCGAGCAGGGAAGCGACTGCGCCAGCGACGAGAAACCGTCGCAGGAGGTGCAGCTTACGGGCTTCGCCATCGCCAAATATGAAGTGACACAAGCCCTCTGGAAACAGGTGATGGGCAACAACCCCTCCCGCTTCAAGGGCGACAGTCTGCCTGTGGAGAACGTGACATGGGACGACGTGCAGATTTTCTTGCAGCGGCTGAATGCCAAAACCGGCAAGAACTACCGTCTGCCCACCGAGGCGGAGTGGGAGTATGCCGCAAGGGGCGGCCAGCAGAGCCGTCAGACCATGTTCGCCGGCGGCTCCGAGCTGGAGACGGTGGCCTGGTGTTCCTCCAATGCGGAGAACTCCACCCACAATGGGGCACAAGGCAGCCCAACGAACTCGGGCTGTACGACATGAGCGGCAACGTGTGGGAGTGGTGCAGCGACTACTACGGGCAGTACCCCTCCGACAAGCAGACCAATCCGACGGGTGCCAAGAAGGGAACCGCCCGCATTGTACGCGGCGGCTGCTATGCCGCCATCGGACGGCAGTGCCGTGTGGCATCCCGCAAGAGTTTGTATCAAGGAGGCAAGGACTACATGACCGGCTTCCGCCTTGCCATGGACGATGACCGTGAGGCACGTGCCGCAGCCGCAGCACAGCAGGCCGAGCAGGAGCGTATTGCGGCTGAAAAGGCCGCTGCTGATGCTGCCAAACAAGCAGAACAGGATCGCATTGCCGCAGAGAAAAAAGCAGAACAGGATCGGATAGTTGAGGAGAAAAAGGCGGAACAGGATCGTATTGCCGCCGAAAAGGCTGCCGAGGCCGCTGCCAAACAGGCGGAGCAGGAGCGCATCGCCGCCGAGAAAAAGGCGGAACAGGATCGTATTGCCGCCGAAAAGGCTGCCGAGACCGCTGCCAAACAAGCAGAACAGGATCGCATTGCCGCAGAGAAAAAAGCAGAACAGGATCGGATAGTTGAGGAGAAAAAGGCGAGGCAGAATCGGATAAACGCTGAGAAATCTGCCGAACAGCAACAATTGACGGAGGATAGGCGAAATCGTCAGGAGGAGCAGCAACGCAGGGCACAGCACCGCCGCGACTCCATCAACGCCCTGCCGTGGAACACCTTCTTTACGGTGAACACTGCCATATCGCCTATCCCGCAGTTCTCCTATGGGTTCAAGGTAGGACAGGTGAAGGTGCTCGGCTGGTACTTCAGTGCGATGACCAACTTTCACTTCAAGGGTGCATTCAACCCTCTGGAAGAGAATAAATACTACGTACTGACAGGCAAGCAGAGAGCCACCAAGTTCTCAGCATTGGCCGGATTGGTAGTTCGGCCATGTCAGCCGCTCTCTATCCATATTGGTGCGGGCTTCGGCTACCGTGCCCTCACCCTCGAAACGGAGACGGGCTGGTACAATCTGCCCAAGCGCACCTACTATGGTGTGGACGCCTCCCTCGGCATCATGCTCCATTTCAAAGGGGTGGCCATCTCCGCCGAAGCGGTCTATACCACTTGCGACTTCAACCACAGCGAAATAAAACCCCTGAGCCGATTGGAAGGCAAACTTGGCATAGGCTTCTTCCTTCCAAATAAACGGTGATGCGATTATGCGAGATGCGATTATTATTGGATGTTGGACTTGAGTCTTAAAAATATGAAAACAAAAAAGATAACAATGTTATTGGCGGCCCTACTGCTGGTGGCAGCAGGCTGCGACAAAGACCCTCTGTACACGGAGGGAGACTATCGGTACGAGAATAAGGATTTGACCTATTTGGAGAATATTGACGGTATATTGATCCATTGGGATGAGCAGGTGACGGAGGAACAGCAGGAGGCCATCCGAGAGGTTGCCGCTTCCTTGGTACGTGTGGAGGGCGGTACATTCCAAATGGGTTCGGACAGCGAATTCGCCAACGACGACGAGCAGCCCGTGCATGCCGTGACCCTCTCCAGCTACCGTATTGCCAAGTTCACCATTACGCAGAAGCAATGGCGGGCAATTATGGGACAGAACGTTACATGGAACGAGAACTACGGGGTTGGCGATAACTATCCCGCCACGAACCTCAACGCGAACGATGTGAAACAGTTCCTTGACAAGGTGAACCGACTCGGCGAACTCAACCTCCGTCTACCCACCGAAGCGGAGTGGGAGTATGCGGCACGCGGCGGCAAAAGTTCGCACGGCACCCTCTACAGCGGAAGCGATGACGCCGATGCGGTGGTGTGGCACCAAGGAAATGCCGGCAACCGTCTGCACCCTGTAGGAAGCCTGCAACCCAACGAGTTGGGAGTGTACGACATGAGCGGCAACGTGTGGGAGTGGTGCAGCGACTGGTACGGTGCCTATTCCGCCGAAGCACAGACCAACCCACAGGGTCCCAACAGCGGACAGCGGCGTGTGGTGCGCGGCGGCAGCTTCTCCTACGAGGCCGCCTTCTCGCGCGTGACACAGCGCAACAGCATACAGCCCAACACACAGTCCTTCGCAGTGGGCTTCCGTTTGGCGATGGACGAACAAAAATAATTCATGGATTTAACAAGAGGAATTATGAAAAAAATATTGAGCATATTGACCTTTATGGTGATGACCGTGACGCTGTTGGCCCAGACCACCCTCACCTTTGTGGGCAGAGACCGCACGGGCAACGACTACGTGCGGCTGAGCAGCGTGTCGGTGTACGACCTCGACCAATTGTGGCACCAGATCATCGAATATCCCGACACCACGCTGGTGCTGTATGTGAATGGCACCGTTGGTGTTGCAGAGATGCAAAATTTTGCATCTCTGCAGATGCAGAACAACCCCAACCCGTTCGACGGCGCCACCGATGTGATATTGTGCACCCCGTATGCGGGTGATGTGACGATGGAAATTGCGGATATGAACGGCCATATTGTAGACGCACTGCGTGCGTCCGCAATCAGGCACGCACAGCGTCCGTCCGCAATCAGGCACGCACCAATTCCGCCTTACCCTGTCCGCCCCCGGCACCTACGTATTGACCGCCCGCCAAAACGGCCGGACGGTTTCCGTGAAAATGGTGAATGCGGGTAATGGCGGTGGGGACGGTATTGAATATGTTGGATCCGTAGAGACGATGTGCACATCGTCTCTACAATTGAAATCCAACACCCGCGGCGACGGCCATTACCCGTTCCACAATGGCGACAGGATGCGTTACACCGGTTATGCCGTGGTGGATGATGTGGAAATAGAAAGCGAGACGGTGGAGAAGGCGCAGAACGGCAGCGAGACCATCCCGTTGAAATTCGACGTGGCCCGCCCGGAGGTGGTGACCAATGGTGCCACCAATGTTGCCGCCACTGCCGCCATGCTGCACGGTGAGGTGACTGCCGACAACAATGCCAATGTGACGGAGAGAGGGTTCTGCTACGGCACCGCCCCAAATCCCACGTACAGCAGCAGCCCACGGGTGGAGGCCGGCGACGGCTTGGGGACTTTCGATGCCACCTTAAACGGGTTGGCGGCTGCCACCACCTACTACACCCGCGCATACGCCAAGAATGCGGTGGGGGTGAGCTATGGTGCCAACAAGTCCTTCCACACCAACGACACTTTGCCGGTGGTCACCACTGCCGAACCTTCTAATATTTCCGCCACCACATTCACTTCTGGCGGCGATGTGCTTGTGCTGAACAGCAACAGTCTGACCGCTCGCGGCATTTGCTGGAACACCACCGGCGCTCCCACCATTGCCGACAGCCACACCACCCAAAGTGGCGGCTTGGGCAGTTTTACATCCAATGTTACGGGCTTGGAGTGCGGCACCACCTACTATGTGCGGGCGTACGCCACCAACAGCGTGGGCACGGCGTATGGCGAGGAGTATAGCGTGACCACCACACAAGAACTGGCACAGGTTGTTACAAGCAATGTGTCAAGCATTACTGACAACACAGCCGTATGCAGCGGCGAGGTTCCTTACGATGGCTGCAGCGAGGTAACCGCCCGTGGCATATGCTGGAGCACAGAACAAAATCCGACCATTGCCGACAGCCACACCACAGACGGCAGCGGTTTGGGAGATTTTACCAGCCAATTGTCTGGATTAAATTATGCCACCACCTACTATGTACGGGCATACGCCACCAACGGTGTGGGCACGGTATACGGTGTGGAGTTGAGTTTCACAACCCAACCGATTCTGCCGACCGTAACCACAGCTACAGCCACTGATATTACAGCCACCACCTTCACTTGCGGTGGCGATGTAACTAATGATGGTGGTGCAGAAGTTACCGCCCGTGGCATCTGCTGGAGTATCGAGTCAAATCCTACCATTGCTGATAGTTACACCACCGATGGTGATGGAACGGGAGATTTCATCAGCAATGTGAATGGACTTTCCTGCGGCACCATCTACTACGTGCGGGCGTATGCCACCAATAGCGTGGGTACAGCGTATGGGGAGGTGTATAGTGTGACTACATTGCCACCAACTGTTCCTGATGTAGTACTTTCTTCTGCCAACATATACAATGGATTGAATATAGCGACACAGGCAGAAGTGTTAACCGAAAATTGTTCAGCAGTAACCGAACGCGGTGTGTGCTGGAGCACATCCCACAATCCCACTTTAGAAGACAGCCACACAGTGAATGGAGAGGGTATAGGAGCGTTTAATGACACATTGACCAACTTGGAGATAGCCACCAACTACTATATTCGAGCCTATGCTACCAACGAGTTAGGGACAGCGTATAGCGAAGAAGCGCAAGTCGTCACACCTGATTATCCTACAGTTACCACTAGCTCTGTTACAAACATCACTGCTGCAACCGCTACCTCCGGCGGCAACGTAATCTCTGACGGTGGGGCAACCGTTACGGCAAGAGGTGTTTGTTGGAGCACTGCTCCGAATCCTACAATCGCCGACAGCCACACCACCGACGGCAACGGTACGGGTAGTTTCACAAGCAGCCTCACGGGACTGACAGCCAATACCACCTACTATGTGCGGGCATACGCCACCAATAGCGTGGGTACGGCATACGGAAATGAGGTTAGTTTCACCACAGAAGAATCTGCCACGGGCCAGGACGGACAACCCTGTCCGGACGCTGCTACCCTCACCGACCGCGACGGCAACACCTACAACACGGTGCTGATAGGCAGCCAGTGTTGGATGAAGGAGAACCTGCGCACAACGAAGTATGCCGACGGCACCTCCATTTCGCAGGGGAGCAGCACTTCCACCACCACGGCCTACTGGTACTATCCCAACAACGATGCTACCAACAAACCCACTTATGGTTTGCTGTACAACTGGAAGGCGGTGATGCGCAACTCATCCTCCTCTTCCGCCAACCCCAGCGGAGTGCAGGGTATCTGCCCCACAGGGTGGCATGTACCGAGCGATGCAGAATTTACTCAGCTAACTGACTATGTAAGTAGCCAGAGCCAGTACGTGTGCGGAAGCGACAACACCTACATTGCCAAGGCATTGGCGGGCACCACGGGTTGGAGCAGCAGCACCGGTACCTGTTGCGTAGGCAACACGCCCAGCCAGAACAACTCCACCGGCTTCAGTGCGCTGCCTGCCGGCGCCTACGACGGCAGCTACTACAGATTCGGCATCAACGCCTACTTTTGGAGCGCTGCCGAGTACGACAGCTCCAACGCGTGGCTATGCCGCTTGAGCTACAGTACCGCCTACGTCTACCGCGGCAACGGCAGTAAGACCTACGGTTATTCGGTCCGGTGTTTGCGCGATTAACCGACGCACGAGGCGAGCACAAAGCCAAACTTGTTTGAGCTTTGCCGAGCAAGAAGGAGGAAAAGACACGAAGTGTCTAAAAAAAAACAGTCTAACTTTTTCCCCTTGCAACGTAAGGAGCGGGGGGAGAAAGTTACCTTAAAAATCCCGCCCAGCGCGCAAGCGCAGGCGGACTCACTTACCGCGAAGCGGTCGAAATTTTTTAGAAAAACGATTTTTGAAAACCAACAAGCCATTTTCCTCCGTATGCCAGAGTCCTGCAATCCCACGGGATGCGGGAGCGTGCCTTATCACATGAAATCATATCGGGCAGCCCACTTCCTTTTGAAACTGAAAATGGAGAATTGAAAACTGAAAATTGTTTATTAAACTGTCAAAATAGAGAAATTTATGGCAAAGAAGAAAACAAATCCGTGCAGTCAAAGTTCAGGTACAGTACATCCTATGCCACAGAACAACATTATTTCTAGCACCCAACTAAGACAACAGATAGAACAAAATTCCCTCACATGTATTGATTCAAAGCCTGGTGTATATCGGTGGTGGTTTCCAGAGGATTTAGTGAAACAAATATTTGAAGTATTAAGCAATCTAAAACTTCCCCAACATTTTAAGCTGCAAGAAATGAAAATTGATAGAATAGTATACGTGGCATTGTATTTTGGCATGAGCGGAGATTTAGGGAAACGTATCAGGCAACACGTCAAAGGGCCGTTTAGTAGCTCCACACTGCGCAGAACATTGCGTGCTATTTTGGCACATGATGTCAGAAATGGGAAACGTGCTTCAGAAATTGTGAATGATTGCATAAATAAATGTTATTGGCAATGGGATACTACGGTAAATGAAGAGGCTGCTAAGAAGATAGAAAAGGGAGAACTATGTCAGCAGAACTTCGCCTATCCGCTGAATATCCAAGGTAACCATACTGTACTACCCACTGATTGGCTTACAAATCTTAAACGATTAAGAAAAACGATGAAATAAATTTTGGCAAACCATTGTCACAGACGAAAATGTGAACACAAAAAGTTCCTTTGTCATATTTTCAGTCATTTGTTTAATGGCCTTCGCAAACGGCTGAAGGTATGGCAGAAAATTAGTAACATAGAAGGTCTCAATAAATTTGTTATGGCACTATTTTCAAAAAAAAATTTAGCAAAAGCCCCCAAATGTCTTAAGGATTTGGATATTTGTTTAAGATCAGGCATTGATTTCCTGATAATGGGCGATCCCGGAGATGAACTCATAGTATCTGCCGAGCTTTTGGGTTACCAAGTGATTCCTGTACAATTATGCAACATCAATCCCGATTTGATAGGTACTCGTGTGATTGTAAATGTATCAGGTGCGCCCTGCGCAAGTTATCATGTTGCATGGGCTGACCCTATTTTCGACCACCCAAATCAAAAGTTCTTAGTGGTTTTCTATATTGAAGATGCAGATCCACGGGCTATCGATGCATTGAAACCCATCATTGAAGATCACGAAATTCAGGGAAAGACCCCAAACAATTTCTTTGTCGGGCTGGTCTGCCGTGAACCCAACAAGATAATACAATCCACAATCCTCCCGCTGATAAAGCTGCAGATTGATTGGTGCTAATTATTCACGGCCTCCTCGGGAATCTCTTCCAGGGCACGAAAAGGCATGTTATCCCACCTTGTGCGAAAGACATTTGTGATGGGCCGTTGCATAGTGGCGGCCCTTTTTTGTTGGTAGGGGGATGGACGATGTCGTGACAGGGATAAAGGCGCACGGCCGTGAGTCCCTGCAAACCGCTGAAATACCGCCAGCCTTATGGCCAGTAAAAGTATCACCTAACAGTATGCGTTCCCTTCCTCTTTGTTGATAAAAGCAAGGATACTGTATAGAGGAACGTTTTCCATCCATCCTTGGTCAACATAGGGTTTCATCGAACCACGCAGTCCCTTGAGATGCTTGTCGGCATGGTCGGTTTTCACGAACTGCGAGAAGGACTTGCCCTTTACATTTTCCTCTGCCTTCACCTCTATCGGTATAATTCTCCTATCCGTCTGCACCAAGAAATCTATCTCAACCTTGGAATTGTCTTTGCTGAAATAATATATGTCCAAGTCCCCCATTGTAACTAACTGCTGGAGAACGTAGTTCTCAGTAAATGCACCTTTGAACTCCTCAAACACGTTGTTACTGACCAGCATTTGATTGGGCGAGGCTTTCGATAAAGCCCCCAGCAGTCCTACATCAAGCAGATAGAGTTTGAAGGCATTAAAATCCTCATAGAAGTTCAAGGGTTGTTGAGGTTCTTTGCAGCGGTGAATTATATATACCAGCCCTGCGTCAACAAGCCATTGGATGGCGTTTTCCAACTCACGGGCGCGCCCTCCGCTTTTCACCGCCCCATAGATGAACTTCTTGTTTTCCTTCGACAGTTGTGCGGGGATGCTTTTCCAGACCATCCGTATGCGTTCCGTCTCCTTGCCTGCGTGCTTGGCCATGCTATTTGTGTATGCTGCAAAAATACTGTTTTTTAATGAATTGAGATAGCATATCTCCAATTTTATTGACGAATATTTCATATATTCTGCCAATTTTATTGACGAATAAACCGATTGATGTGCCAAAAATCCTGACGTATGTACGGGCCGTCGCATCGTGGCGGCCCTTTTTTCGGTTTATTCATTCTACTGCCCGCAAGCCTACAGCCTGAGATCCTTCATCGCGCAAAATCCTGCGCTAACAAGGCTGGCAGTCCTAACGGACTGTCGCCGCTTATTCCACCAATTGCCGCACCGCTGCCACCACCGCAGGATTCTCCATCAAGCTGAAGCAAAACAGTTTCTTACCCAAGTCTTTGAATGAGGCTCCGAAGGTGTACAGCCGGGTGCCGTCAATCAGCAGAAAGCGGTCGTGTACTGCTGGGGTTTCCCGTACCTCCACCGGCGGGTATTGTTTGTTGTGGCGCTCCACATCCAGCCGGAAGGCATCGGTTAGACGACTCACTCCAATGATTGCAGAAACGCCCTGCCCACGCTTTGTCAGCTGTGTCAATACACTGTCATCTGCGTAGTTGTCAATCAGCACAATGGATGTTTTTGCAGATTTGATGAGGTTGGAAGCAAATACGTAGGCATCAAATATCTGTCCGTCGTAGAATACACCTTCTACGGGTGGCAGCGAGGCATGCACGAAGAAGCCGATCTGTTGGTCGTGTTCCTCCACCTTTTGCTCCAGCCGTTCAATGCGCTGTGTCACAGCATATCCGTGTAGCAGATAGCTCTTCAGCGTTTGGGTGGCCCATTGTCGGAATTTGGTGGCATTACGGGAACTGACCCTATAGCCCACTGATAAAATGGCATCCAAATTATAGTGACGGACTTTCCTGTGAACCATCCTGTTCCCCTCTAAACGAACTACCGAGAAATCCTCGGCAGTTGCCACCATTTCAATTTCGCCCTCATCATAGATGTTCTTTAGATGAAGTCCAATATTGTCAGTTGAGCAGCCAAACAGTTGCGCCATCTGCACCTGCGAAAGCCACACGGTTTCCTGCTCCAAACGCACCTCCAGCTGCACAGTGCTATCGGGCTGATACAAAATAATTTCTCCTGTATTCATCTTTGCAAATATATTGTCTGCAAAGATACAACATCCCGCACGTCATTTTCAAGTAGTGACAGCGCGCGTCCTGTCGCTGCGATTTTATCGGCAAAAATCGCGTTTTTCCTTCCATTTGTGGCCGTTTTTCACGCAAAAACAGCACCCAAACGGCTATTTCCAGCTGTTGGTATTTTGTTGATAATTTTTTTCGCTATTCCGCCGATCGCGCAGCGAAGCGGCGGAATCTCCTACTATCTTTCATGTTAATATTTCTTCCCCGAACAAATCATGCGTTTGTAGGGCTGCCATATTATGACAGCCCTACATCTATGTTGGACGTTTCCCTTAATGCCGCACCCCGTTAGGGGGGGGCAGTGAACGGTAGCGTAGCGGCAACCACGCAGAGAATTCGCACGCTGTAGGTGTACGGACAAATTATGGTGCTTCGTTGAGAGGTCGTGTCTTTGTCAGTAGGTGGAATGCGCGATGTTCAGTTTTCAGCTTTCAATTCCCGCACCTCTTCCTCGTTGAGGCCTGTCGCCTTTACCACATCGGCAATGGAAATTCCCATTTTCAATAGATTGGCGGCAGCTTGCAGCAACCCATTCCGAACCCCTTGGGCCATTCCCTTCTTCATTCCTTTCTCCACCCCCTCGGCGAAGGAGAGTTCCTTGGCATATTCGACGGCCTCACGCACGTCCTCGTACTCCAAAATGCTCTTTTCGTAGTTCTCTTTTTCCATGGTATCTAATTTTTCAATTCTGCATTCGTCCATCAGCTCCCGGAAGATGCCCTCCTGCTTGCGGTAGTCCTCCTCGTTCATCGCCTGCATGTTCTTGAGAAGGCTCATCCAGCTGCGCATCTCCTCCGTCACCTCCGGCTGCTGCGCTGCAAAATTACATAAATTAATGTAGAAAAGGCCCACTTTGTTGGTCAGGGTGCGATTTTTTCGTCCTTGATGAAAAACGAGTGGAAACATTCGCTGTTTTCCGCCATCTGCGGCAACTCAAAGTCAAGCAGGTTGACGGAGTAAGTCGGAATGATTCTGTAGTCCGACA
>JAFZWE010000019.1 GCA_017617445.1 Bacteroidales bacterium
ATGTGCAGCGTGACCACGGAGTCGCAGCCGTTGGCAGCGGTGAAGGTCTGGGTGTAGTCGTTGGATTGGTTGTAAACCTGGTCGTTCCAAGTGTAGCTTTCGCAGCCGGAGTCGCTGAATTCGTAGGTGACGGGCTGGAGGATGGTGAGGTGCAGCGTGACCACGGAGTCGCAGCCGTTGCTGGCGGTGAAGGTCTGGGTGTAGTCATCGGATTGGTTGTAAACCTGGTCGTTCCAAGTGTAGCTTTCGCAGCCAGAGTCGCTGAATTCGTAGGTGGCGGGCTGGAGAATGGTGAGGTGCAGCGTGACCACTGAGTCACAGCCGTTGGCAGCAGTGAAGGTCTGGGTGTAGTCGTTGGATTGGTTGTAAACCTGGTCGTTCCAAGTGTAGCTTTCGCAGCCGGAGTCGCTGAATTCATTGTTAACGACGGGATGCACGGTGAGGGTAAGGTTGACAATGCTGTCGCATGTTCCGGGGCGTTCGATGACACGTTGGTATTCGGTGGTGCCGACGGCGGGATTGTCAATTTGGAAGCCGTTGTTGGTGTAGGCAGTGCCTTCGCAAGTTTGGTCGGAAATATGCGTAACAGCTTCATTTCCAACGGTGAGATATAGAATCACGGTGCTGTCGCAGAAGTTTTCAGTGGTGAGGTGCTGATAATAGGTACCTTGTTCTGTTTCGTTGAAATTATAAGACTGATAGCTTTCGCCGTCGCAAATTTGAGCATGGATTTCTGTGGAGACCGGCTGGTGAATGATGAGGTGCAGGGTGACGATGGAGTCACAGCCATTGGCGGCGATGAAGGTCTGTGTGTAATCTCCGGATTGGTCGTAAATCTGTTCGTTCCATGTGTAGCTCTCACATTGTGAGTCGCTGAATTCGTAGGTGGCGGGTTGGAGGATGGTGAGGTACAGAGTGACCACGGAGTCACAGCCCTGGGCGTTGGTATGGGTAATGCTGTAAGTGCCTTCTTCTGAAACGTTGAATCCGTTTTCCGTATAGACGTCCCCTGAGCAGATGGCTGCGTGAATGGCTGTGTCATTGGGAGTGCCGATGGTCAGGTGCAGAATGGCAGTCTCTGTGCAATTTTCAGCTGTGAAACCTGAAAGTGTGTAGTCTCCGGAGGTGTAGCATTCCATGTTGTAACTGCGCCAGGTCCATGAGTAAGGAGCGGCGCAGACAGTATCATAAAGTTCCTCCAAAACGCTCTGGTTTACTGTAAGGTTAATATAAACCACACTGTCGCATCCGTTGGCGGCAGTCAGGGTGTTGCTGATGAGTTGGGTTTCATGGTATTCTTCTCCTTCCCATTGGAAAACATCACAAACAGTGGTGTCCAGATGAATTTCGTAGGTGTCGCGGATATTGATGTGGTAAATTGTGACGCTGTCGCAGCCGTAGGTGCTTTCCGCCGGGGTGATGACGGTAAATTCGGTTGATGTGGTGTAGTCTGTCTGCTCGTATGTAAAACTGCCACAGGTGTCCACATAGATGTGGGTGGTGTCAGGGGCATTCACATCCAGATGCAGGAGATGGTAGGTGGTGCAATAGCCGTTTTGTTCCATGTACTCGTAATCGCCAGCTTCGCTTTCGTTGAAGAAATCGGATTGGAAGGTTTGTCCTTCGCAGATGGCTTGGGTGACGGAGATGGTGTCGCTGGGGAATGAGGTGTAGTGCAGGTTGCCTTCTTGGTAGGTGATTAGAATTTCAGAGAGGTATGCGGCGCCGCCGGTCATGTCAAGGTAAAAGTAGCGATAGCCCGCGTCGGCGGGAACCTCCCACTGGGTGCTGGCTGTGTTGTCAACTGCGGTCTGTCCGCCCAGACTGATGCCATCTTCAGAATAGTTGTCTTTGTTTAGCGGTGTGGTGCTGACGTAGGGGGTCCAGGTACGTGCTGTTCCTCTTGCACCGCCAGTGAGCCGAATCTCGGTAATGCTGCCCGGCAACTCCGTCTCGTTGTAGGGCATGGAGTTGGCGGAGTTGGAGTTGGTTTGCATTCTGTCGTTGGTGGGACAGTAGAGGTCAAACCAGCCGTCGATGGTGGTGCCTTGGGCAGAAACTGCGCTCCAGGCGTCGTCTGTTCCGTATGAGGTGCTTTCCCCAGTGAAGGATTCGCGAGTGATTCGGATGGAATCAGCGGTGATGTCACCTGTAGCAAAGACAGCGTACAGTTCAGTGTCCTGGGTGGGTACAAGGGTGGTGAAAACTTCCGGAGCTACATCTGTGGATGTGGGGATGGGGCTTGTGCTCCAGCCGATGAAGTCCCCTCCTGGGCAATCAGTCAGCGTCTGGAGCGTGAGGGCGGGTTGACCTTCGGTGTATGTGTCCGGAGTGTCTCCGTAGTGGCTGATGTTGGCGACATTATAATAAACGTTGTAGGTTTCGGGTTCGGCAGGGTAGGCGGTCGTCACTTCGCTATAGGCGGTGCCGACATTGTTGGTGGCGTAGGCACAGATGTAATAGGGCTCAAAGCCAAGGACGTCCAGCGCGTGGACGAACTCTTCATTTGTGCCGATGGAGTTTCCCAATGATATCTGGGTGCAACCCTCCCCGCTGATTTCAGGAGAGGGGTTCGTCAGGCTGTAGACAAAACCATAATCCACCACTGTGCAATTGAAATCGCCTGTTGCGGCGACGGAGCTGTGCAGGTTCAGTGCACGGTCCGCCAAATCCGTAGTGACCGGATTCAGTGTGGGCAGCTCCATGCAGTCGCTTGAGGCAGGCGTGACGTCATTGCTGTTGCGCGGAATGATGTCAAAGGTGGAATTATAGGTGTAGATGACGCCGGTGATGTTTTGCGGCAGGACGGGGATGTCCATTCCAATCAGGTCACTCTCAATGTATTTGGCTCCCACTTTCACGGTGCTTTGCTCGTTCAAGTTGTAGAACTTGTTGTATTCAAATGTGTCCACGTTTGCCTGGATGGTGACGTTTTCCACAGTGACGAGCATGGCTTCATACGTGGTGCTGATTTCGTCAAGGGTGAGGATGATGGGGGATACGCTGTTTCCTGAAGAAACGGGATCTCCCGGGTCTGTGACGGGTTGGAATTCCAGGAGGTTGTTGTAGATGGTCAGGGTCCCGATGATACCGGTGATTTCGTCGCCGGCAACGTATGGGGTGGTGATGTGGCCGGGCTGGTCGTCAATCAGGATTCCGGCGGTTGCGTCCTGCAGGTATTTGTGGTTGCGGTTGCTGGCTGTCAAGGTGACGATGGCGCTGCCGGTCAGACGGTACAGCGTACTGTTGTCAGCAGCTTGACTGCGTAGGTCGCTGATGGTGTTAACGTCTGTGATGGCAGGAAAGGTGTAGGTGGCGGTGGCGACATGGCTGGTGTCGGTTGATGTGCAGGCGATGGCTTTGAGTGTGGTGGTTCCGGAGATGGTCAGGGGAGAGGAGTACAGGGCAGAAGTGCCGTTCGGCTCAGTGCCATCGGTGGTATAACGGATCTCAGCCCCTTCGGTGGTGCTGGCCAGCGTGACGGTCAGGGGGTTGTAGTAGGTGCCTGTCCCGGGGGTGAATGTCGGAGCACTGACGGTAGAGGGCGTGGTGCTCAAACGGAAAAACCGGATCTGGGTGTTGGAGATATTCCCGGTGGTGTTGGTGTAGCACCTCCAGTCGGGGTTGGTGACATATACACCGACGTATCGGTTGGTCCCGGTGTTTTTCAACCAGTTGGTTTCGTGCAGGGTGAAGCGGCTGTTTTCCCCTGTGCCTACACGCACGCCGTTATTGCTGTTGGTGCAGTACAGCCATCTTTCCGTGGTCCCGTCGGGATAAAAGATGTATCCGTCACTGTTGGGTTCGCTGATGTTCCACTTCAAATTGTCTTCCACATCGCTGATGACGGCAGTATTATCGCTGTTCAGGATGACCGCAATGGCCGCAGTGGCAGAGTTGGTGTTCGCTGTGTTTGGCATGGCCACTTGGCTGTTGACATCCACAATCATGAACACATCCGTCGGCGTGAGGTTGTTAAAATCGGTGATTTCCCATGTCTGCGCCTTGGACAATAAAGGACACATCCCTATCAGGATTGAAAAAATAAGGATGATTTGGTGCGTAAAATGTTTTTTCATGTTATGTTTTTGATTTTTTTAATAATTTGATTATCAAATAAATAATTACACAAATAAACTATTTGGAGTTTATTTGTAACAAAACGCGAAAATACATTTTTTTTCGGGATTACGGCAGCACTTGCACCGCCATTCCTGAGCTTACTTTTTGATCTCCTTTGGTAATGACTGAATCCCCTTCTGACAGGCCGCTGGTGATGATGATGCCATAGGGAGCCAGCCCGCCGGTGGTTACGGTGCGCTGCTCTGCCTTGCCGTTGTGAACCACCCATACAAATTTCCGGTTGACGTCAGCACTCTTGACGGTGTGGTTGTCCAATACAATGCGCTGGGTGCTGTCGCTCTGTGAGATTCGCACGTTGCATACCATGCCGGGCATTAGGTCTCCCGTGGGATTGTCCAATGGAATGCTTACGTCATAGTTGTGAGACAGGGGATTGGCCACCACTCCCTTATCTGCAATGCGGCTCTCCAGTATGCGGTCTCCCAAAGCTGGAATGGTGACCCTCGCGGCTTGACCGGAATGAAGGGTGGAGATAATATTTTCCGGGATGGGTACCCGAACTTCTACATGGTTGATTTTCAATAAGGTGAAAACGGTGATGCTGGGCATGACATTCATTCCGGTTCCCACTTCAATTTGGCCCACCACTCCTGAAAATGGTGCATATAACCGACAGTTGTCCAGATTGCGTTTGGCTAAGGCTTCCGAAGACTGCGCTTGCGCCAGCTTGGTCTGAATTTCCACCCACTGCACTTCTGTAATGCTGCCTTTCTCGTGCAGTTGTTTCAGTCGTTCAAACCCGTCTTGCGCCTGCCGAAGGGTGGCTTGTGCCGCCGCATAGCTGTCTTGATAGCTCTTGTCGTCAATTTCCGCCAGCAACTGTCCCTCGCTCACCCGCTGTCCTTCTTTGACATGCACTGCCGTGATGTTTCCGGGTACCGCAAAACTCAACGCAGAGGAGGAGGCCGCATGGATGGTCCCGACATAATTCTGGACAGCGGCATCTCCGGATTCAGAAATGATGGTGACTTCAACCGGAATGGGGCTAACGGTGTGCTTTGCGGGCTTGATTTTATTGCAACTTCCCCAACACAATACCGCCAGAATGAAGGCTGGCACTGTGAAAATGTAAGATGCTCTCTTTGGCATGCGGCTTGAAAATAAATAAACTAATTTCATTTAACGCAAGTTTGGCTTCTTTGTTTTGTGCGAAGTGCGTTTTTTTTATGACAAACTCGCATTAAAAAATTGATTCTTGCACATCTGCAGTCACTTTCAAAGGTGTTTCAATGGCCTATCTTATTGAAAAATATCAGTTTTCGTCTGTTGAAATATTTTTTTGCTTGGTGCCTAAATTGTAAAAAAATGTAGTAATTTTGCCGCCGTTAAATAACCAATAAAATATAAACTATGGCTTACAAAATTTCTGATTCCTGTGTGGCTTGCGGTACTTGTGCAGGCGAATGCCCCGTCGGAGCTATTTCCGAAGGCGACATCTACAAAATTAATCCCGATGAATGCATCGAATGTGGTGCTTGCGCCGGCGCTTGCCCCTGCGGTGCCATCAGCCTGGATGAATAGTTTGTAACACATCAAGGTACAAAAAAAGCACTCCTCGGAGTGCTTTTTTTGTTGTTACAGAAAGGGATTTACGCTTCGCAGCTTATCTCCTCTTCTCCAGCATCAGCTGCATCTGCTGTATTTTCAGAAGCATCATCGCTCTCCGTATCGGTGTTGGCTGCTGACGGCTCGCCACCCACTTCAAATTTTGATTTGGCGAGTTCAATAATGTCTTTGACGCGAACTTTGCCGTCCACTTTAATCACTTGGAAAATAACCGTATTGACCGTTACTTCGCCTCCGTTGGCGGGTTTCACTGATACTTCAGCTGTCACCTTGTCACCTTCAATCTTGACAATTTTGAAGTCATTGTTCGGGTCAAAAATCTTGGCATCTTTCAACAACTGTTTGTCCTGATCAGACAGTTTGTCGTATCCTTCGGCAAATTGCTGTGCAGCTTTGTCAATGCCTTGTTCCTTGATTGTTTTGAAAAATTCGGTGCATGTTTTTTCCACCTCTTCTTTGGCGAGTTGCTGCTTGCAGCCACTGAATAGGATAGCAACTACTGCCATCATTACAAAGCAAAATTTTTTCATTTTTATTGGTTTTAAGTGAAACAATATAATTTGATTGTTAAAGGTCTAACGATTGGCGTATCTGGATGATTTTTTCGTGTGCAATTTTTTCAGTTTTTGATAGTTCTGAGAGATTGCTCAAGTTTTCCTTCACACCGAAATAGAATTTGATTTTGGGTTCTGTGCCGGACGGGCGGACGGTGATTTTGGTGCCGTCTGCTGTGAAGAACTGCAATACATTGGATGTCGGTAGCAGGATTGGTGTCACGGTCCCTTTTACCAGATCCGTGCTGGTGCGGCTGGCATAGTCTTTCATGACCAGCACCTGGTCGCCATTGATGTATTGGGGCGGGCAACTCCTGAATGTATCCATCATTTTTTGGATTTCCTCCGCTCCTGATTTCCCTTTTTTGGTGAGGGAGAGCAACTCTTCGTGGAACAGTCCGTGCTGGAGATAGAGTTCTTGAAGTTGCTGGAAGAGCGTTTTGCCGTTTTCAGCGAGGAAGGCAGCCATTTCTGCAATCATGCAGCAGGCGGAAACGGCATCTTTGTCGCGAACGAAATCCCCGACCAAGTAGCCGTAGCTTTCCTCTCCGCCCACAATGAATTTCTTGTCAGGTTCGTTCTCTATTTTTTCAGCTATATATTTGAAACCAGTCAGCACATCAAAACACTCTACATGGAAGTGTTCCGCAATTTTTCTCACTAATTCTGTTGTGACAATGGTTTTCACCACGAACTCCTTGCCTGTAAGCTGTTGGTTTTTGCTCCATTGTGAAAGCACGTAGTTCACCAGCAGCGAACCGGTCTGGTTGCCGTTCAGGAGCACCATCTCTCCATCGTTGTTACGCACGGCAATTCCCACGCGGTCAGCGTCAGGGTCGGTGGCCAGTACCAGGTCCGCTCCGATTTCATCCGCTTTTTTCATGGCCAACTCCATGGCGCTGCGCTCCTCCGGATTGGGGGAGGCTACCGTCGGGAAATCCCCGTCAGGCTCTTTCTGGGATTCCAGCACCGTGACATTGGTGAAACCGAATCTCTCCAATGCTTGAGGCACCATGGTAATGCCCGTGCCGTGCAGTGGCGTATATACTATGTTGAGGTCGCTGTGCTTCCGCACTGCCTCCGGGTTCAAAGCGAGACCCGCGATTTTATCCAAGTAAACATCATCCACTTCATGGCTGATAATCTGGATTTTATCCGGATTGCCGTTCCAACAAATCTGATCCACAGAGGATACTGCATTCACTTCATTGATGATGCCTTTGTCATGCGGGGGAACAATTTGCCCGCCGTCCGACCAGTAAACCTTGTAGCCGTTGTACTCTTTCGGATTGTGAGAGGCGGTCACCATGATGCCTGCATGGCAGTGTAAATGACGAACGGCGAAGGACAGCTCCGGTGTGGGTCTCAGGGATTCAAACAGATAGCAGTGAATGCCATTGGCTGCCATCACTTGCGCGGTGGTTTCCGCAAAATAACGGCTGTTGTTGCGGGAATCATGCGACACTACCACTTTCAAATCGGCACCCGGAAGGTTCTTCTTCAGGTAATTGGCCAAGCCCTGTGTGGCCGCTCCCACAGTGTACTTGTTCATTCGGTTTGGCCCCACCCCCATGATACCACGCAGTCCGCCGGTCCCGAACTCCAGTGTGCGGTAAAAGGATTCGGTCAGCTCATTGGGGTCTTCTTCCATCAATCTTTTGACTTCCTTTCGGGTCTCCTGATCATAACTATCGCTCAACCAGGATTTTGCTGTTTTAATGATCGTTTCTTCCATGTTGTTATTTTTTTTGTTTACAATCTATTTAAAAAAAGGAGGCTATCAGTGGCTCAGGTCTGGCCAGCCGTCGATATATTGTATTTTTTCTGTTTCAAAATCTATGTGAAAAAAAATACTGTTTTGCCCGTTGCTGACTCCAATGACGGGAGCCCTCAGGGTTTTGTTGTAACGTCCCACCTGTTCCACAACATTTTGGCTCAAAACGATATGTGGCGCTTTGCATTCAATGACAAGCATCGGAGAGCCTGAACTGTGGTACACGACCAAATCATACCTTTTGGTCATTCCGTCCACAGTGATTTGCTTTTCCACGGACAGGTGTGACAGGGGTGTTTTCTTCTCTTCAATGAGGTAGTGAATAAGGAACTGGCGTACTTTTTCCTCTTCTGTCAGGGGCACCCATTTCTTCCGTGCCACATCGAAGACCTCTTGTTTTCCGCCATTTTCCCGTATCTGTATCATGGTTCGTTGTCAGTTTTAGCGAATTACTGTAATTGTTCCGTTCAGGTCTCTGGTGGCGAGACCGGTGAGGGTATGGTATTTCACTTTGCACACATAATAATAGGTGCCGTCGGAGGATTCTCGGTGGGAGTACATGTCTTTCCCGTCCCAATGAATGTCGGTATCGGTGGTTTTGAAGACCAGCCGGCCCCAGCGGTTGTACAGGTAAAATTCCACGCCGGCTACATTTTCGTAAGGGAAGGGGATGAGTTCGTCGTTGTAGCCGTCTCCGTTCGGGGTGATGATGTTGGGAAGCTGGTAACTGGCGCAGTTCTCTCCGTCAAAACAGGTTTCTGCAGCGCGGGCAGACAGATTCCCCGCTGTGTCGATAGCCGCGATGGTGAAACATCCGACCACAAACGGCAGGTCGGAGAGCTGACGGTGGCAGGAGGCGGGATAGCAGGACTCGTCATAGTAAAATGAGTCAATGATGACATAGTCATCGTCATACGTGGGTTTGTAATAAATATAGTATTGGTGGATGTCCAGGTAAGCGGAATCAGAGGAGAACGACCAGCTCAAATCCACGCTTTGGCAGTCGGTGGTGACCGTGAGGGCAGGCACTTCCGGGGGAGTGAGGTCTGCGGGTACGGCGCAATTTCGCTGCGAGCGGTTGTGGAAGGGGGCGATGGTGTCAGGGGCAAAGTAGCTTCCGCAGGCTTTGACGTAATAGCAATAGTTCTGCCCGTTTTGAAGGTTCTGATCCAGATACGACAACGTATCTTTTCCGACTACGGCAATGGAGTCAAAGGTGTGTAGGTCGGCATTTTGCCTGTAAATGACGTATTTGACATTGGTCCAGGGTACTTGTTCGTTCCATTGGAGCTGGAGTGCGCGGTCTGCCGGGGTGATGGAAAGCCGTACGGAGGAAGCCATATCAGAAGTCCCAGCCAACACCATACTGTCGTTTACCTGTGCCCACAGTTCCACTTGGTAATAATAGGTCAAATCCTGTGTGTTTAGCTGGATATCTGTAAAAGTTGTGTCATCCAAGGAGTTGGAGGTGTGAATCAGTGCATTTTCGTAGGGGTTGGGGGATGTTCCTCTATAAAGGTGGTATTCGTAGTGAGGCCCGGGATACTGTATGGTGTCCAGTTCGCTGGCTTTCAGCCATTTCAAAAGAATGATGCCGTTCTCGCTGTCGGTCTCGTCTATATCCACATGGGTGATGCGGGGTACATCGTTGTGCAACAGGGTGCAGGCTTCGTCAGAAACATAGCTTTCGGAACCATCGTCAAAGAACGCCACCACGCGGTAACAGTATTCGGTCCCGTGGTAGAGGGGCAGCCCGCTTCCGTCATCCGTGAAATGGCAGTCTTGCCAGTTGTTGCAGTAGCCAATCAGACGGTAGCCGGTGTAACCGGGCAGGCCGGTTTCGCAGAGGTCTGGCTCAAATTCATAGCTTCCGTTTCTGCGGTAGATGGCATATCCAGCCACATTGGTGCAGGTGTGTGAATCCCAGGAGAGTTGTATGGTGTTGCCTACGGGAAGGGCTACCAGGTTTTCTGGTGGGGGTGCCACCACAGTGACTAAAACAGTCTTGTAAGCGGATAGGTTGACCTGTGGCCCATTGTCAGCGGCTTTGAACAGGATGGAGTAGGGGGAGAGCTGGACGTGCTCGCAAGAGGTCTCCCACCAGAAGTGTCCGGTGACCGGAGGCGGGCCTTGGGCTGTGGTGAAGGTGGCGTGATGTTGTGCCAGCTGGAAAATCCCGCTTGTCGCGGTCAATGCCACTGAGGTGGAATTTGGGTCGGTGGCGGTCACGTCAAAGCGCAATGTATCGCCGGCGGTGATGCAGGTGTCTTCTATTGTATGGATGGTGGGTGGCTCGTTGTTGCACGGAATAATGGTGATCTGCATGTCACGGATAACACTGCCGATGAGCACGCCGTGCCGCCACTCCTTGATCATGATGGCGATGTTGTATTCGCCCTGCATGACGGGGGAGTCCCAGATCAGGTCACCGGTCTGCGGGTCAATTCGGATATAGCTGCTGGCTTGGGGCAATGCATATCCGGGAATGTCCTCCCCGTCATATCCCCGGCAGGTGACCAGACTGTAGCTCAAGCTGTCGCCATCGGCATCGTAAGCGCCGGGATTGTGGTAGTACAGGTGGTGCAGACATCCGTCGTCAATGGGGGGATTCAGCAATTGGGGAGAGGAATTCGCTCCCAGAAAGGGATTGATGATCAGCACGGTTTCAAGATAGAACGGGATGTTGACGGAATTGGGAATGTTGATGATGCCATCGTTGCGGTTGGGGTCCTCCAGTGAAACGGCGTATGTCCCGGTGGTGGGGAAGGTGTGCTCCGCGATATAAATGTTGCGACTGATGTCATTGGCCATGTTGACCTTGCTGTTGCGGGGCACAACAGATGAGGTTCCGTCTCCCCACAGGATTTCAAGTTCCGGGCGGTCTGCCGCGCTGGGGGTGTAGGTGTAGGTCAGGATGGTGAAACGATAGGTGAGTCCGCTGACATGTTCGTAGGTGATTTCCCCGGCACGCTGGTGCGTGGCGAATGCGGCACAGGAGCCGAGGAAAAACAGCAATACGGTCAGCAGTCGTTTCATGGCAAACGTCTTTATTTGACACGGATCTTGTCGTCCGCTTTGATTTTGGTGTCTTCTGTGATATTGTTCAACTGGCAGATTTTTTGGACGGTAGTGCCATGCTTTTTGGCAATGCCGTACAGGGTGTCTCCCCGCTGGATGGTGTAATATACGGCCTTGTCAGACGGTGCTTGTGCGGATTCGGGAGCGGGCGATACCGGCTGTTTGTCTTGCTGGGGCTGTGCGGTGGGGACTTTTGCATCGGATGGCTTGCTTTCTGTTTTTTCCTGGGTTTCCATCTCGTTTTTTTGAACAGTCTCGGTTTTCACTGTTGGTTTTTTTTCCTGCTGTTGGGATTGAAAACTGTTGACAGTGGTGTTGGGGGTGTTCTCCACCTCTTTTTCTTCGGGGGTTGCGGGAGTGGAGTCCACATCGGAAGCGCCCAAAGAAAGCACGTTGCTCCACAGTCTGCCTGTGGTGAAATCTATCATTTTGGCGGGGTTGAAATGCTCGAAGAGGAAACGTACCTCAAAGTGAAGGTGTTCGGTGGAGGCGCGGCCCGTGCGTCCGGCAAGACCCACGCACTGCCCCGCTTTGATGATTTGGTCCGGCTTTACAGTGATGGCATTCAAATGCGCGTACACGGTCTCCAGCCCGTTGTAGTGTCTGACCACAACGATGTTGCCGTAGTCTCCATACACTTTGGCCATGCGCACCACGCCGTCAAAACAGCTGACGATGGTGTCGTTCAGACGCTGTTTCAGGTCAATGCCGGTGTGCATCCGTCCGCTGCGCATCCCGTATTCAGAGATGACCTTGTAGTTTTTGCAGGGCATGGTAAACGGGGTGTTGTTGTCCACCAGGATGATTTTCAGCTCCTGCTCTGCGGTGAAGGAAAAGCCGAGGGATTTGGCTCTCACATGATCGTAACTCCAGCATTGCTGGTAAAGGTTGTAGGAGGGGATCATATAATCTTCTGTGATGAATCTTGCGCGGTCCTGTCCGGCTGTGGCTGATTCATCCGACGGAATGGCAAGGCCATCGTCTTGTGCCAGTAATTGGCCGGTGGCCAATATGGCGGAAATTGCGAGGAATAAAAAAGTTTTTTTGATCATAAAAGGTTTGGTTTAATGTGTTGTTGCAATGTTTTGGTGGTGGAATATCCTTCCACAAAGGGGAGGGTGGTCACCTGGCCGCCGTTGCTTGTCACGAAGTCCGCGCCGACGATGTCGCAGATGCGGTAGTCTCCGCCTTTGACGAGAATGTCCGGGCGGATGTGGCGGATCAGTTGTTCGGGGGTGTCTTCTTCAAAGAGGATGACACAGTCCACACTGCTGAGGGCGGCCAGCACCAGGGCTCTGTCTGCCTCGCGGTTGACGGGGCGTCCGGGACCTTTCAGCCGCCGCACGGAGGAGTCGCTGTTCAGCCCGACGACAAGGAAATCCCCCAGGTCACGCGCTTGTGCCAGATAGGTGACATGCCCGCGGTGGAGAAGGTCGAAGCATCCGTTGGTGAACACTACCGTGCCTTCGGGCCGCTGCCATGCCCTCGCAGGGATGATTTTACGTTCCAATTCCGCGATTCCCATTATTCCCTCCTTTTGACAAATGCCGTGGCGATGAGTGAGAAGGTGCCCAGTACCAACACCTGCAGGGTCTGCACACCCCAGCCGATCCAGCCTGCCGCCAAACCGGGAGCATACATGGAAGACCCACTGTAAAGTACAATCATGGCGGCAATAATCAACGGATAGGTGCCGATGCCGCCAGGGCCGATCAAAAATCCGATATTGCCCATGGCAAAGACGCTGAATATCATGATGAAGGTGTAACCGTTCAAAAAGTCAAAGGCTTGGAAACAGAACACGGTCTCCAGAATCCAAAGCACCCAGATGAACAGGGAGTAGAAGATGAATAGCCAGGGATGGCGCACATCCTTGATGGAGATGAGACCTTGCCAGATTCCCACAAAGAAATTCTTGATTTTGACGAAGAAAGCCACCTTGGACCACCATTTCCGGGTCAGGACGGCCACGATGATGAAAACAATGACCACCCCAAGTATGATGTACAGGGTGCGGTTGCCCGCCGTGGTGCTGAACTTGGCATGGAGACTTTCGCGAAGGGTCATGTCGCCGACATGAAGCGTGTCCATCAATCCTGTATTCAAGGCAAATGCCGATATGATGATGAGCATCATGATGATGAAGTCCACGGCCCGTTCGGTCACCACAGTGCCGAGGGATTTTTCAAAAGGAACCCTCTCGTATCGTTGAAGGAATGTGCAACGGAGCACTTCTCCTAATCGTGGAAAAATGTAATTTGCTAAATAGCAAACCATTACGGAGTAAAAAACCATGCTTCGCCGCGTGTTGTATCCCATGGGCTCAAGCAGCTGGCGGTTTCGCAAAGCACGCACATAGTTGGAAAAAGCACCGGCCAGGAATGCCAGAAACAGAAACACCCATGCCGAGCCGCGAGTGACCTGCCGGGCGCTCTCTTTCAAATGGCCAACGTCTTCCGGAGTGAGTTTGCGAACGGAAATCCAAATGAAAAATACCCCAATGCCAAGGAAAAACAACAGTTTGAGCGTTTTTTTCAAAACCTCAGACCACTTTATTTTCTTTTTCTCCATCGTACAAAATTAAGTCTGCAAAAATACATGTTTTTTGTGGATAAATCGCTTTTTTTTCACTGAATTTTTATTCATCTTAAATCAGCCTGAGCATTGCCGTTGTGAAAAAAAATGTGTATTTTTGCCCCTCCAAAAAAACGCAGCACATGGGACGCAAACGCCGCATCTTCATCCTTGTGTGGGTCATTTTGCTTATGAGCATGGTGACCTACCTCTTCGTCTCGTTCGTCCAGCTGTATATCCAGGCCGAAAAGGCGCAGAAAATCAGGTTCACTGGGGAAGTACTGGCTGCTGGAAGAGACATGGCTGCGGAAATCAACAAGCACATCAACTCCGAGTTCCTCAAGGATTCCACTATGTTTTACCCCTCCACGGACGCTGATGGCGGACGCACCCTCATGGTGATGAAAAACGGCGTCCCGCATGCCCTCGTCAACGAGGTGATCGCGGACTATCGCGGGCAGCTGATCGTGCTGGACAGGGACACCAACTACTTCCATACGGATGACAGCACCCATCTGGTGGTGGTAGATACCATTGCCACCAATTATTCAGCCTATACGGACTCCATCCTGCTCCAAATTCCTCCCGAGTTCTTTTCCAATGTCATCAAAAAGCATCTTCGCAACCATAACTTGAATCTGGATTTCCAGTATGGAGTCTATAATTTCCCCAAACAGATATTCGTCTTCAACCCCCATCATTTGATGAACAAGTATCTGGACCAATACTATGTTTTTGCCCTTCGCACCAACAATTCTGAGGTTTACACTCATTACCTGATTCTTCATTTTCCATCAGAACGCACTTTCTTCCTGAAGAAAATGGCCAACATCGTTGTCCCCATCATCATCATTGTCTTCCTCTTGGCGGTACTGATGGTCATCATGCTCATCTCCATCGGACAGCAGAAACATAACCACGATGCCAAAAATGACTTCATCAACAACATGACCCACGAGTTCAAGACACCGCTCTCCACCATTTCGCTGGCTTGTGAGGCTCTGTCTGATGAAAGTATCCATAATGACCCGCAGACAGTCATGTCGTTCCTGAACATGATCAAGGAGGAAAATGTGCGGCTGCAGAAAATGGTGACCAACATCCTTCAGCTTGCACAGCTCAAAAAAGGACAATTGAAACTTCAAATTGAACCGGTGAACATACATGCGCAGCTCAACAGTATCGTGCGCAATTTCTCGCTCCAAGTCTCTAATCTGGGCGGCCGCATCATCACCCGCTTCAACGCCCCCCATCCCGTTATTGCCGCTGATAAGTCGCATATTGAGAGCATTTTCATTAACTTGATTGAAAACAGTTTGAAATATTGTGACAAAGTTCCCGTTATAGAAATCATCACGTCAGAGGAACATGGGATGCTGCTGGTCTCCGTTAAGGATAATGGGGTGGGAATGAGCAAGAAACAGCAGAAACATGTTTTTGACGAGTTTTTCCGAGTCTCTCGGGGCAATGTGCATGACAATAGGGGATATGGACTCGGCTTGCATTTTGTGAAGCAAATCGTCACCCTCCATGGAGGACGAATACAACTGGAAAGCGAAGTGGGGAAGGGGAGTTGTTTTACTATTTATTTACCTATAAAATAATTAATTATGGAAAAGTCTTGTAGAATTTTATTGGCTGAAGATGATGTCAACTTGGGAAAAGTTCTCGTCACCTACTTGAGCGCAAAGGGCTTTGCGGTCACCCATGCCAACAACGGCGAAGTGGCATACGAAATGTTCTGCTCTTCCGATTTCGATATTTGTCTGGTGGATGTGATGATGCCGATCCAAGATGGATTTACCTTGGCCAAAAGCATTCGGAAGATGGATAAGAAAATTCCGATTATCTTCTTGACTGCCAAGAATATGCAGGAGGATATCATTGAGGGGCTCTCCATTGGCGACGACTATGTCACTAAACCGTTCTCCATGGAGGTGCTGCTGGCTCGCATCCAGACGGTCCTCCGCCGCTCCATGCCGGAAGATAACACCCCCGTTGCCTCCACTATCGGAAACATCTCGTTCGATGCCAACAAACAGATTCTTACTGCAGGTGACCAGAAGATAGAGATCACCACCCGCGAGACAGAACTTCTCCAAATGCTTCTTGACAAGCACAATGACGTGCTGGAACGCGGTTTCGCCCTAAAAAAAATCTGGGGAGACGACAGCTACTACAACGCCCGCAGCATGGATGTTTATATCGCCAAGCTGCGCCGTATGTTCAAAGAGCTTGACCCCAATGTGCGCATCGTGAATGTACATGGCGTCGGTTTCAAATTGGTTTGGTAATCCTTATTGGTTGATTGGTAGTTAAAAGGAAATGTTGAGGTTTATCCTGAAACGTGTCGGTTATGGTTTTTTGCTTCTGTGGGGCGTGATCACCCTTGTCTTTTTCCTTTTTACCATCCTTCCCTCTGACCCTGTCGCCGAACTGATGGGACAACACTCTGACAAGAAGACGGAAGCCGCGATCCGACACTCTTTGGGCTTGGATCTTCCCGTGACAGTGCAATACCTGGCCTATCTCAACGATTTGTCCCCCGTCTCCTGGCATAAAACGACTGACCCGAATTCCTTTTTTTATCTGAATGACAAAAACTATCGCTACACCAAAATGATCTCCTTTAAGGAGTCTGCCCTGGTGCTCAAAGTTCCCTACATGCGCCGCTCCTATCATGGAGACCGGCCCGTGGCGGACATCATTACCGAAGCCTTCCCAAAAACCATGCTGCTCGCCATCGTTTCTATCATTTTTGGCATTGTGGTGGGCATTTTTATCGGTGTGCTCTGCGCCATTTACCATGGTACTTGGTTTGACAAATCCGCTCTCTTGGTGGCTGTGCTCGGCATGTCAGTGCCCTCCTTCTTTGTCGCCATCCTTCTGGCTTGGATATTTGCTTTTCTGCTGTCGGATTACACCGGCCTCAGCATGTTTGGCAGCCTTTATTCCGTGGATGATTACGGCCGCGGGGTGTATGTGGATATGAAGAATATTATCCTGCCTGCAATTACACTGGGTATCAGACCGTTGGCCATCGTTATTGAATTGACCAAAAATTCTGTGCTGGACGTCATGTCCCAAGATTATATCCGTACAGCAAAGGCCAAGGGGGTGGCTCCTTCGCGTATTATGTTGAAACACGCCTTGAAAAACGCCCTTAACCCCGTGGTGACCGCCATTTCCGGGTGGCTGGCCTCTCTTCTGGCCGGCGCCGTTTTTGTGGAGTATATTTTTGACTGGAAAGGAATGGGCGTGGTGATTGTCAATGCATTGAACCAAAATGATTTGCCCGTTTTAATGGGCGCACTTTTATATGTCTCCATCATCCTTGTGGTGATTAACTTGATTGTAGATATCATTTACGGCTGGCTCGACCCGCGTGTCAAGACTGCCGCATGAATTTTTTTAGTATAAAATTTTATTAAGTAATTATAAATCAAATTATTAAAAACAAAAAGTATGAAAGTTTTAGTTATCAACTGCGGAAGTTCTTCCCTCAAGTACCAACTCATTGACATGGCCAACAATGCCGAGCTGAAAGCCAAAGGTTTGGTGGAGCGTATCGGTTTGGAAATGGGCGAGTTCACCCACAAGCCGGTCGGTAAGGACAAATATTACACCCAGACTCCCATTCCGGATCACGCTGCCGGTATCAAGCTGGTGCTGGACGCACTGACTGACCCCAAGATGGGCGTGATCTCCTCTCTTGATGAGATCGGCGCAGTGGGTCACCGCGTGGCTCATGGCGGTGAGTACTTCACCCAGAGCTGCCTGATTGACGACAAGGCGATTGCCGAAATCGAGAAACTCTGCAAGATTGCTCCGCTTCACAACCCCGCCAGCCTCGTGGGTATCAACTCCATGAAGAAACTGCTCCCCAACGTACCCCACGTGGCCGTGTTCGACACCTCTTTCCACCAGACCATGCCGGCGCACGCTTATCTGTATGCCATTCCTTACAAATATTATGAAGAAGACCGTATCCGTCGCTATGGTTTCCACGGCACCAGCCACAAGTTTGTGGGTCCCCGCGCCGCTGAAATCGCCGGTGTGGACTACAACCACTCCAAAATCATCAGCTGCCACCTCGGTAGCGGTGCTTCCATATGCGCCATCAAGGACGGCAAGTCGGTGGATACCTCTATGGGCTTTACCCCGGTGGAAGGCCTCGTGATGGGTACCCGCTGCGGCGACCTCGACCTCGGCGTGATGCTGCATATCGCAGAGAAAGAAAACATGAACTTCAAGCAGATCACCACTTTCATCAACAAAGAGTGCGGTTTGAAGGGCGTTTCTGGCAAGGGCGTTGACATGCGCGACATCCGTGCCGGCAAAGAGGCGGGCGATATGCGTTCCACCTATGCTTTCGACATGTTCTCCTACAGAGTGAAGAAATACATTGGTGCTTATGCAGCGGCCATGGGCGGTGTGGACGTCATCCTGTTCACCGGCGGTATCGGCGAGAACGCCTTCTTCCAGAGAGAACCCATCTGCGAAGGTTTGGAGTTCCTCGGTGCCAAGCTCGATAAGGAGAAGAACAAGACTGTCATCGGCGATGATGCCATCATCTCTACCCCCGACTCCAAGGTGAAAATCGTGGTGGTGGCCACCAACGAAGAGCTGGTTATCGCTACCGATACCTACAATATTGCCATGGGCAAGTAGTACGGGAAGGTATTGGTTTATTGCCAGATCAAAGTCAGCTGCGGGATTGTCCGTGGCTGACTTTGTAACATTAGAGGGCGCGTTGTCGTATGATTGCTTAAATTGTTGGATAGTGAAGCTCACCGCGTTAAGCAGTTTTTGCGCGTTAATGTTGTTGTTCTGCCCGGTATCAAAGGGGCAGGACGATAGCCTATTGTTTCGTGGGGATACGCTTTTGGTACAGGGTGACACGTTGCCCTATTTGCTTTACAACTTTGATACATCGGATGATAAAGTGGAATTGCCACTCGTGATTTTTCTGCATGGTGCTGGAGAAAGGGGAGACGATAATCAGCTCCAATTAAGGCATTGTGTGAGGTATTTTATGCAGGACACCATTCGTGATAAATTCAATTTCAGAATGTTAATTCCGCAGTGCGGGTCTGCATATCGCTGGGCTGAAACTGACTGGACATTGCCTTCACATACGATGGAAGCGACCCCTTCGCATCCAATGTCGGCTTTGATGTATCTGATAGATAGCTTGATTGCCACCCATAGGGTGGATACCTGTCGTATCTATGCGGTTGGTATTTCGATGGGTGGATTTGGTGTTTGGGATTTGATGCAGCGCCGCCCCAATCTGTTGGCAGCGGCAGTGCCGATCTGCGGTGGCGGAGATCCTTCATTCGCCATGCAACTCACATCTGTCCCTATTAGAATATTCCACGGTAAGAGGGACCGGCTGGTAATGCCCTCACGCAGTGTGCAAATGTACGAGGCGATCCGCAGTTGTGGTGGGGAACAGGTCTCGTTGGAATTGTTTGATGATTTGGGACATGCATGTTGGAACCGTCCATTTGAACAATGTGGTATCATTGGATGGCTTTTTAGTCAGCGTAAATATCCTTTGAAATGAAAAGAAGGTACAAATATATTCTTCCCAAAAGAAATTACTTTCAGTATCTGGCATTGTTATGCCTTGCTTTTGTGCTGTTTACATCGTATGCCCTGATGCCGGATGATATCCAGTTTTCAGTCTCCTTGAAAAAACAGAAACTCCCTTTGGATTTGGTGAAAAGAAATGATCCGGTCAGCCAGCACAATCAGAAACCCATTGCGAGAATAACCAAACCGGACACGAGTGGAATGGGGCAGAGCGTGGAGTGTGCTGATCTCTTTGAGCTTTTGGGTGCGCTTGACACTTCGCGTCAGCGTTTCCTGCTGATAGGAGACTCTATGGGCGAGTATCTGCGGCTGCGTCTCAACGACTACTGTGCAAAAAATGGACATTCGATGAAGTCGGTTATTTGGTACAGTTCTTCTACTGAAATCTATGGCTCATGCGATACGTTGAGTCATTTCATCGAAACGTACCACCCCACCTATGTTTTATTGGTTTTGGGTGCCAATGAGCTGTTTATCAGGGATATTAAAGATAAAAGGGATGTGTATGTGAAGCATATTCTTGCTGAAATCGGCGACCTTCCCTATGTTTGGATTGGTCCCCCGAACTGGAAAGAGGATACAGGCATTAATGATATGATTGTAGAAAATGTGGGGCCGGGGCATTATTTCGAGTCCAAACGCCTTTCGTATGTGCGCGGAAGTGACAATGCGCATCCTGTCAAGTCATCGGCATTTATGTGGATGGATAGTATTGCCCATTACCTGTATCATGACGCCGCCCATCGTGTAGTGATGGAAATCCCGGATCACTCTGTCTCGAAGGCACCGCCCACGGTACTGCTTTCATCTAAAAGAAGCTGAACATGGAGCTGTTAAAGCAAATTTTTCTTTATCATCCGGAAGCCCCGTTGATGTTCAACAGCTTCCTATTCATGTTTTTCTTCATTTTTGTGCTGTCAATATATGCTGCGATTTATCGTAACCGATTGAGCCGCACACTTTTCCTTTTTGCTTTCAGCCTTTTTTTCTATTATAAGACAAGCGGTATCTTTGTCCTTCTTTTGCTGGGAACCCTGATCGCTACTTATTGGCTTGTCAAATGGATGAATCATCGTGAAAATAGGAAAAGAAAATGGATTTTATTTCTTGTCATCCTCCTGATAATCGGAATATTAGGATATTTTAAGTATGCTAATTTTGCGTATGAGAATGTCTGTGCTCTGATGAAACATGAGTATCATCCGCTTGATATCTTCCTGCCTGTCGGTATCTCGTTTTATTCATTCCAGCTGTTGAGCTATGCGATTGATGTGTATCGTAAGGATTTGGAAGAAGAAGCCAGCTTCTGGAACTATGCCTTTTATATCACTTTTTTCCCACAGCTCGTGGCCGGACCGATTGTGAGAGCTAAGGATTTCCTTCCTCAACTTCGTAAATCGGTGAGTATCAAAGTGACAGAAGTTGAAAAGGGTTTTTTCCTAATTATGCAGGGACTGTTCAAAAAGGCGGTGGCAGACTATTTGGCACAATATAACGACTTGGTTTTTGGCAATCCGGCAGGTTATAGTGGAGTGGAGGCATTGATGGCAATATTGGGCTACACGATACAGATTTATTGTGATTTTTCCGGTTACACGGATATGGCCATCGGTATGGCGAAGATGATGGGTTTTGACTTGGGGATCAACTTCAACAAACCCTATCAGGCCATTTCGATAACTGACTTTTGGAGGCGCTGGCACATAAGCCTTTCTTCCTGGCTGCGTGACTATCTGTACATTCCTTTAGGTGGTAATAGGAAAGGCCATTTTCGTACTTATTTGAACCTGATGGTCACTATGTTGATTGGTGGATTGTGGCATGGCGCCAATTGGAAGTTTGTGTTTTGGGGTGGCATGCATGGCTTGGGGTTAGTGATGGACAAACTTTGGCGACGGATTACTGGTGGCAAGATGGAGCATCATTTATGGGGGCGAATGGTAGGCTGGTTGTTAACCCTGGTTTTGGTCTCTGCATTGTGGGTGTTCTTCCGTGCGGACAGTTTTTCGGATGCGATGCTGCTGTTGCGGCAGTGCGGCAGAGGGTATAGTTGGGCGATGCTTGTGGCTTTTGTGCAGGCCCGTCCGCTATTCGTTATTCTGATGCTGGCGATGATCGCTATTCATGCTATTCCGTCCTCACAATTCCATAAAGTGGAGGAATTATACATACGTACTCCTTTTATTGTGAAGGCGATAGCTTTCATCCTATTGATACAATGCATATTGCAGCTTCAATCGGAAGAGATACAGCCCTTTATCTATTTCCAATTTTAATCATCGTCGAAGACGCGAAGAATCTCATCTCTACTTCATGATATCCCCAGGCTTCACCTCGATGATATCAAACTTCTCGCCTAATGCCTTCAGATTCATGCGCTTCTTGTCGCCCGCAATGGTGATGACCATGTTCGCTCGCTCTGTCGATGTCTTGTAAAATGCGTTCACATCATCAAACGAGATGTTGCGCAACAGCTGGAGCTGCTCTGCCGTGGGGTCACCTTTGTAGCCCTGCTCCTGCCATTGCCATACCTTTGCGGGCAGGTCGCGGAACTGTACTGTAGAGGTCTCCAACTTGCGCATGGCTGCCTCCTTGGCGTTCTCGAACTTTTCGGGCTTCTCGGGGAACTGGGTCAGCAGTTTCGCCATCTCCTCGCACCCCTCCACGGTCTTGTCGGCCTGCGTGCCCAAATAGCCCCATACCATCCCTTGGCGACGGTTCAGCCAGTCGTAGCTGTACCCACCGTATGCGGAATAGCCGAGCGAACGCAGCTCTCTGATTTCCTGGAAGATAACTCCTGCCATACTGCCGCTCATGTACTCATTGTAGGCCATGCATAGCGTCCGCTGGCGCAAATCAGGTACAGGTTTCGCTTGCAAATAAAAATAGATGTTGCTTTGGATGAACTGCTTGTTGGAGACTAGCAAGATGGTGGGCTTGTCGTAAATACGCAGCGCGGGTAGCTTCCGTGTGGTCTCTTTTTTTATTCTTGACTCGCTGGTTTGCTTTGCGGGTTCCTGAATTAAGGTCTGTTGAAGCAGGTCGGCCACCTCCTTCGCATCATGGTTGCCCACGTAGGTGACATGCCCATCTACACAGGTGGCTTGTTTGAAAGCGTCTAACAGTTCTTCTCCAGAGACCTTCTTCAACTCCTTGAGGGTCATCTTGTGGATCTCAGGCGAGTATTGTCCGTACAGGGCGTAGTGGAACAGGGCGGTTCCCCATGCGCTGGCATCTTTTTTCTGCATCTGCTGTGCCGAAGACTCCTCGTCAATGAGCGTGGCGAGCTTGCTCTCATCGTTGCTGGGCTTCAGCAATTTCTCCTGGCAAAGGAAAAGGATTTCTTTCAACTCCTGGTCAAATCCGCTGATGGATATGATGGTTTGGTCGGCGGTGCAGTAAACATCCATCGACGCTCCGATCTGCTGGAGTTTGAGTTGTAATTTGCCAAATGGTTGATTTTCAGTGCCCTGTAGGTTAAAATAACTGATGGCATTAGGGAGCCGCTTGTCAGCGTTGTAACCGTAGTTGTAACTGATGTTGAGGGTGAAGATGTCGTTGACGGGGTTGGCGGTACTATACAGCGGGAATCCGCTATTGATATCGAACACTTGCACTTTGTCGGCTATGTTTTGCCCTTGCACCGTCAGCTCTTTGACCGGCATCTTAGCGATTTGCTTGGCGAAGTCGGACTGCTGGTCGGTGTTTTTCGCCACCACAGGCGACCAGTTGGGCTTGTCGAGTTTCTCCATCTTCTTGAAACCCATGCTAGAACGTATTATCAGACAGTCGTCGGTGAAATAGCGGCGGGCGGTTTCCACCAGGTTCTGTTTGGTGAGCTGCCGTATCAGGGTCTCTTTCTTTTCATAAAAAACCATGTCCTGCTGGTTAATTACCATCCCCAAGATTTCATCGAACTTGTCTTCCATCGATTCCATGCCAGAAAGGTACTCGGTAAGATACTCCATCTTGACTGCATTGAAAAGCTCGTCGCCGAAGTGGCCGTTCTTCAGCGAGTCGAGGGCGGCCAACAGCAGTGCTTCGGCCTGCTCGTGCGACTGCCCGATGATTTTCGGCGCGTAGAAGAATGCGAACAGACCATCTTCTACCATGCTGTAGTTGAAGCTGTAGGCCATGAGCAGCTTGTTCTCGTTGTTGAGCTGGTCCACAAGACCGGTGGAGGAGCTGTTGTTGAGCAATCGGCCCAAAACATCGAGGTAGAGGGCGTCGGGATGGTTGGCGGCCACCGTCTGGAAACCGAGAACACCCATTTTGACAGGAGTCTCTTTCAGGTTGATGACTTTTTGTCCTGACAGCGCGATTTTTTGGTTAAGGTTGGTGTTCATGCGTTCAGTCCGATAAGCGAGGTCTTTGTCCACGCCCGGCGCTTCGTTGTGCAGGTTGCCGATGGTTTTGTCGAGCAGGGGTTGGATGGCCGTGCTGTTGAAGTCACCCACGAGCACGAGGGTCATGTTGCAGGGATGGTAGTAGGCGTTGAAGAATTTCTGCATGGCCGAGATCTGTGGGTTCTTGAGGTGTTCTTGGTAGCCGATGGTGGGACGGCCGTAAGGATGCCCGTCGGCGGCCAGCTCCAATGCGTCCTCCATGAAAACCATGATGGGATTGTCGTGGTACATGTTGTACTCCTCATACACAGCCTCTAACTCGCTCTGAAACAGGCGGAAAACAGGATGGCGGAAACGCTCGGTATAAACCGTCAGCCATTTCTCCAACTGGTTGGCAGGAAAGCAGTTGTGGTAGCAGGTGACATCCGTGCTGGTGAATGCGTTGATGCCCTCACCACCCATCTTGTCCAAAATCACATCCACCTCATTCGGGATGGCGTATTGGGTGGCTTCATTGCTCAATTTGTTGATTTTTAAAAGAATAGATTCTCTTTCCGCGGGGTCTGTGATGTCGTGCAATTCATCGTACAGCTGGGTGATGTTATCCAGACATGTTCGCTCTTTATCCCAATCGAGGGTGCCGATACGGTCGGTTCCTTTGAACATAAGGTGCTCGAGGTAGTGAGCCATGCCGGTATTGTCGGCGGGGTCGTTCTTAGAACCCACATGCACGCACACTGCACCATAAATCTTCGGCTGGCTGTGGTCTTCGCACAACACCACGTTCATTCCGTTTTTCAAGGTGAGGGTGGTGAGGGGTTGATTTTGCGAAAATAGACAGATAGTCAGTATGTTACAGACTAATAGAAGGAGGACTCTTTTCATGTAATATTTTTTGCAAAAATAGTAAAAAATATTTTTTGTATATTTGCCGCATCTTTTTTACCCCTATCGTCATGAATGGCAAGGACAAATGTAGTTACCTGAAAGCGATTCGCCGCGAAATTGCGGCGGCTAACGGCATTGATTTGGAAATTCCCGAATGCACCTTCGAAGGTGAGTGCTCCGGCACCTGTCCCCGCTGCGAAGGGGAGGTGCGGCAGCTGGAGCGCGCGATCTCGCAACGGCGGAAACTCTCCCAAAAGGTGGCCATTCTCGGTGTGGCGGCGGGACTGTCGCTGGCAGGGATGTCGTCAGCTACTGCTCAGACGGATCCCACGTGTGACAGCACACAGTCGGCGACCATGGGACTCACGGATGCGGTAACGGTGGTGCATGTACCAGGGTATGCTCGCACATCTACATACAATCAATATTTTGGAATTGATATTCGTCCCACATCTACAGTGTTCAACTTTGCGGAGAAGAGCCCAGTGAGACGCATCGGGGATGCTGAGAAGCCTGATTTGTCGAAGTGCGATGTAAAAGTCCCTTTGTTTCCGGGCGGTGAGGACGAAATGAAGCGTTTCGTCCGGGAAAATTTCATCGTTCCGGAAACCGCTTGTAAGCTGGTGGCTGACGGTGAAGTCATTGTGGAGTTTCGGGTGAATACGAAAGGAAAGGTGGGTGGTGTCAAGGTGAAAGGCAAAGCCGACCCTGCTTCGAAAAATGCGTTGAAGAAAGTCTTCCGCTCCATGCCCCTGTGGACACCCGCCACCATCGATGGGGAAGTGGTCTCCGGCACTGTTCAGGTTCCCATCACTTTTCTGCGTATGGAAGAATAGCCCAGCGCATATCACCTAACAACACTACATCGCCCATTCTTACTTTCAACTCTCAATTCTCAACTTTTAACTTTCAACTCTCAGTTTTCAACTTTCAATTTAACAAACACCGGCAGGTGGTCGGCATAGCCGCCGATGTAGCGCGGACCCGAGTAGGTGCGGTACACGCGGTAGCCGCCGTACTTGTCGTCGGGCTCTACCATGAAGTCGGCCATGAAGATGTGTGCCTGCTGCCCGATGATGTGCGTGCCGCTGTCATCCAGCAGGGCAGGGGAGACGATGATCTGGTCGAGGCAGCCCCAGAAGTCCTCGTGCTTGTGCGTGCCGATGTTGGGCAGGTCGCCGAAGCGGAACATGAGGTCGAAGAGGGTGTGCTGGCTTCGGTCGTCCTTCTCCCAGTAGCCGGCGCGCAGCACCTCGGTGATGCTCTCGTCGGTGGGATAGTCGTTGAAGTCGCCGGTAATCAGGATGTTGGCGGTGGGTTCGCGGGCCAGTATCGAGTCGGCCAGCGCGCGCACCACCCGCGCATAGTGGTTGCGCTTGGGGATGGTGGGCGCGTAACCGCCATAGCGGGAGGTCCAGTGGTTGACAACAATATGTACTGAGTCGCCGTTGGGCAGCCGGGCCACCACATACAGCAGGTCGCGGTTGCGGCAGGCCGTGTCGAAGGGAAACATCACCGGCACGGCGCGTTCCCGCAGGATGGCGATGCGGTCGGTGCGGTAGAGGAGCGCCACATCCACCCCGCGCGCGTCGGGCGAGTCGTGGTGCACGTAGCGGTAGCCGTACTGCTTCAGCGGCGAGTCGTGGCAGAGCTTCTTCAGCACCGCCGCGCACTCCACCTCCGCCAGCCCCATGATGTCGGGCGGCTCCCATCCGTTCAGGGCCAGCAGCACCTTCCCGATATTGTTGATCTTGCGGGCGTATTTGCCGTAAGTCCAGTGGTAAAGTCCTGTGGGAGTGAATGCATCGTCGTTTTTCAGCGAGTCGTCGCTGGGGTGGAACAGGTTCTCCACGTTGTAAAAACCGATGACAAGTTCAGTCGTATCCTGCGCCTTCAGTATGATGGCGCACAATATGAATGTGAGTGCTGTCAGTGCTCTTTTCATCATGCCTCCTTTAGTTCAAATTGAGGCTGCAAAGATACACTATTTTTCTTAAATATTACAAATTATTAAGAAAATATTTAATTTTTTTTAATCCCAGTCTTCTGACACGGGGAATCGTGTTCTCCAAGCGTCGAGGCGGGTGCGCGAGAGGGTGCCCTGAAGCAGTTGCGGCGTTCCGGACATAGCGATGGCCTGTACGGCTCCATTGGGTGCAATGACTTGTGTATCACCTTGATATTCGCGTTTTTGCGGGTCGGTTCCCACGCAGTTGCAGCCCAGCACATAGCATTGGTTTTCGATGGCACGGGCGCGCAGCAGGGTGCTCCAGATGTCGGCGCGGGCGGCGGGCCAGTTGGCCACATACAGCAGGATGTCGTAGCGGAACTGCCCGTTAGTGACGGCGTTGCGGCTCCATACCGGGAAGCGGAGGTCGTAGCAGATCTGCGGACAGATGTTCCAGCCGTGGAGCGGGATGACGGTCTGCCGCTCGCCTTTCCGGAACAGTTCGGGCTCGGGACTGGTGGGGAAGAGGTGCCGTTTGTCGTAGGTGTGTTCGGTCCCGTCGGGAGAGATGAAAAAGAGCCGGTTGTACCAGCCGGTGGGTTCGTGTACGGCCATGGTTCCGGTGACGGCTGCTTGGCGGGTGGCGGCCAGCTCGCGCATCCATGCCAGAATGGTTGCGGCATGGTCCGACAACTGGTTGTCCACGATGAAGCCGGTGGCGAAGTTTTCGGGCAGCACGATGAGCTCTTCGGGGGCGGCGTCGCGCAGCATCTCGCTGATGGTGTCGAGATTGTGCTGCACGTTGTGCCATTGGATGGAGTTCTGCACAAGGGTGACGCGAAGGGTGTCGGGGTGGCTATGGCTGGAGGTGCTGTTGTTCATATCGGGCGGTTTTTCGGCAGCAAAGTTACAACATTTTTCCGTTGGAAAGATGGCGGATGAAAGGGATAAGGTTTTGAATTTGTTATAATAGACTAATTTTCAATTGATTATTAATTTTGAAAAAAATAATCTGGAAGATGGGTTTGCATTGAAAAAAGTCGTATTTTTGCAGCCTCATTTAAGGTTAAGCATGAGACCCGGAGAGGTGGGTGAGTGGCTTAAACCACCAGTTTGCTAAACTGACGTAGGAGTAATCCTACCGCGAGTTCGAATCTCGCCCTCTCCGCAAACAAAAAGGCGACACGAAAAGTGTCGCCTTTTTTCGTTCGTCGGAATCCGGTGAACGCTTGCGTTCACAAGGATGAAGACGGACGAAAAGGAGGCCTTGCGTAGCAGAGGCCTTTTTTGTTTGCAAGGCCGCCCGCGGCAGCGCAGAGATATGCAATCTCGCTTGCTGACGGCGAACAATTAGGAGGCCTTGCGTAGCAAAGGCCTTTTGTTTGCACGGCCGCCCGCGGCAGCGCAGAGATATCCAATCTCGCCATTGCGCTTGCGTTCACAAGGATGAAGACGGACGAAAAGGAGGCCTTGCGCAGCAAAGGCCCTTTTTGTTTGCAAGGCCGCCCGCGGCAGCGCAGAGATATGCAATCTCGCCCACTTTTTCACCACACGGGAATCCTTCCTTCCGCCACCGTGACTGTTGATAAAGTCCTTGTTTTGTTGATAAAAAATTGACACATATTAACAATCTTTTGTTTATATTTGTCACCGTTAAGTGTGTTTTGTGCTTTCTATTTAAACACTTGACAGCTAATTTTTTATATATAAAACTAAATAAAAATATTTGGAATTATTAATCAAATTATACAACTATGAAACATTTTTATTCTTTTCTTGTGCTCACCTTGGCACTCTGCCTCTCATGGAGCAGCGCAAACGCACAGACATTGACTGTGCATGACGGAGAAAGTACGAACAGTTATGTTCCTGTCAATGGTCTCTGGGCCGATGCCTACCTGAAATGCGAGTATATCATGCCTGCCACTGAACTGGCCGACATGAATGGAAAAGTCATCTCCGACATGACTTGGTATCTGAGTTCTCCCGCAGCGGAAGCGTGGACCGGCACCTTCCAAATCTTTATGAAAGAAGTGGGATTTACCGAAATCTCAGCCTACCAAGGCACTGAAGGCGCCACTGTTGTTTACGAAGGCACATTAGATGCGACCTCATCCACTTTGTTGGTGGAGTTCACCACACCGTATTTCTACAGTGGCGGAAACCTGCTCATAGGTGTGTATCAAACCGTAAAGGGTAACTACAAGAGCTGTTCCTTCACAGGTGAAGATGTCACTGGTGCTTGCGTGCAAGGCTACAGCAGCACAAGCCTTGATGCTGTGACTGCTACACAACGCGACTTCATCCCCAAGACTACCTTCAGCTATGGTGAGCCTCCCGCCTGCCTCCAACCCACTAACCTCGTCGTCAACTACACGGGTGGCACCACCGCCACGGTAAGCTGGTCGTCTGCAGCCACCGCTTTCAATCTTGAAGTGAATGGGGGAGTGACTTCCATCACCGAGAATCCCTACACCTTGACCGGACTCGACCTTGCCACCACCTACGAAGTGAAAGTGCAGGCCGATTGCGGCGGCGGTGAGTTCAGCAACTGGACCAGTGGCGTCACCTTCACCACGGATTTGTGTATGCCTGAAGACCAGTGCGAAATCACCATCGTTCTTACCGACTCCTATGGTGATGGTTGGAACGGAAATAAGATGAATGTGGTGGATGCCTTGACGGACGTGGTACTTGGGACATATACACTCCCTACTTCTACCAGTGAGGAGACATTCACTCTTTCGGTTTGTAATGGACGCGACATTGATTTTGTTTATGATGCGAGTGGCTCTTTTCCGACTGAGAATGGGTGGACAATTACAGACAACAACGGTGAGGTCATCACTGAGCATGAGGGATGTGGTAGTGGCTGCGCTCTCGGGTCAGGTGTTGTGGCAACCTTTACTCAGGATTGTACCCCCCCCACATGTCCCAAGCCAACCCACTTCGCTGTCAATTCGTTGGGCTCCCGTGAGGTGGAGTTGAGCTGGTTCAACCTTAACCACGGGTCTGGCACATGGTGGATTCAGTACTCTGAATTGTCGGATTTCTCGTCTTCCTATCTCTATGGTGTAATAACGACATCGTATCCGAACGATTCCATTGTGGGCATCCTTGATGGCCTTGACCCGGAAACGACCTACTATGCCCGCGTGCAACTCGACTGTGGCGGCGGTGACGAGAGCCAGTGGAGCAATACGGTGGTTTTCACCACGTTGGAGGTGTGCCCCACTCCCGCTGGTTTGGCCGCCACCGACATCACCGGCCATACCGCCAGCCTCGGTTGGACGGGCTCGGCCAGTAGCTACAACGTGCGTTATCGTCCTTGCAGCGGTGTTGGCCAAGACTTTGACAGCGGTCTCGGCGAATGGACCACCATTGATGCCGACGGCGACGGATACACTTGGATTCTCGCCTCGGAAACTCCCGGAGTGTATCATCTGACAAGTGCGGATCTTACTGGTTTGGGATATGACAATTCTGTTGATTTTATCGTTTCTGCCTCTTATTCTAACTACACCGCGGTAGAATTGACCCCCGACAACTACCTCGTTTCCCCGCAGGTGATGCTCGGTGGTTCCATCAGCTTCTATGCACAAGCACAGGATAAAAGCTATCCTGCTGAGCATTTCGGTGTGGCCGTGTCCACAACGGGCAACACCAATGCCGCCGACTTTACCACCATTCAGGAATGGACCATGGTTGAAGATTACAGTGCAACCGAAAATACATGGGGGTACTACTCCGTTGACCTGAGTGACTATGCCGGACAGACCGGCTACGTGGCCATCCGTCACTTCGATTGCACCAACGAGTTCACGATCAATATAGATGATATCAACATCACTGTCCCTACGAGTGATCCTTGGGTTGAGGCCACCGTCTCCACCAACAGTCTGGACATTGCCAGCGGACTTGAGCCCGAAACCGACTACGAGTTCGAGGTGCAGTCCGACTGCGGATCGGATGGCATCAGCACATGGTCACACTCCACTTTCACCACCGACGTTGCCTGTATGACGCCCATCGAACTCACCGCCGGCATCCCCGGCCCCAGATATGTGGACCTATATTGGATGGAGAAGGGTACCGCCAGCGATTGGGACATCTATGTCAGTGGCATGCCGGAAGTGTCGGTGAGCGCTGGAGAAACAGAAGTCACCATTGTGAATGACACGGTATTCTACACGTTGACCGGACTGGTTGCCGGACTCGACTTTTCTGTGAAAGTGCGCAGCAATTGTGGCGGCGAGGGTGTGAGTGAGTGGAGCAACGAGGTGAATTTCACCACCGCAAATGCCTGCCCTGTGCCGGTTATTACCACAGAGGATATTACCCACATCATGGCCACTTCCGCCAATGTGGCATGGCACGGGTTCGCCGAGAACGACAGCTATGAGGTCAGCTATGCCCCAGCCACTGTCAATTCGCTCATTTCTGAGGAGTTCAGCACTTCAATTCCTTCCGGCTGGGAAAGCAAGTCCGGCCTGCTGGAAGACGTGATGAATGGAACTGAATTGGGATCCACTTCCCAATGGAGTTTCGGCACTGCCAATGGAGTATTCGACGATCATGCAATAAACAATATTTATGGGTCATCAAAAAAGGCCTGGCTCATCACCCCGGCCATTGACGTGGAAAACGGCAGTATATTGACCTTCGATATTGCACTGACCGCATACGATGGCACATTGGGTGCTCCTGCAACCACGGGAACAGACGACAGGTTTGTCGTATTGGTCACCACCGACGACGAGGCCACATGGACCATCCTGCGCGAATGGAACAACAGCGGATCAGAATACGTTTATAACAATATTCCCTGCTCAGCAGTAGGTGAGAATGTGTCCATTGATTTGAACAGTTATGCCGGACAAAGTGTACACATTGCTTTCTATGGAGAATCCACCGAATACAACGCCGACAATGATCTGCATATCGACAATGTGATTGTCAGCACTATTGTCCCCGTCGGCGCATGGCAGACGGTCAGTGTCGCTTCAGCTTCCACCACCCTTATGGATCTTGAGCCCGGAACCCCCTACGTGGTGAAGGTGAAGGGCTTCTGTGATGGCGGTGCGGAAAGCAACGAAAGCGCCGTCGTGAACTTCACCACCCTGTCCTGCAACGTCACCAGCTTCCCGTGGACGGTGGACTTCGAGGATATGGCTGAAAACACCGTTCCGGAATGCTGGGATAACTCCGCCTCGACTTCTCCCACCCTTGGCACCGATCCTGAATATATTTGGGGCGTTTATGACGATGGGGACAACCAGATGATGTACATGTATAACTATGAAGTATATCCGGGTACAGCATTGATCAACACACCGGTCATTAACCTGCCTTCAATGGGAGTGTATGCCCTTTCTTTCAACTATGCCCATCGTGCCTCCTGTGACCCGTTTGTCGTGAAGATTTCGACGGATAATGGATTGACATTCACAGAACTGCAATCATACAGTGCGCATGACGGATATTCTGAGGATGTTCCGGGCGAATTCAAAGAAGCTTTTATCTCATTGGCAGATTATGCGGGTGAATCGGTGATCTTGCAGTTCTGTGCAGCACCCACATATGGCTATGGTACTATTTTTGTGGATAATATTACCATTGACGAGGCTCCCAGCTGTTTCAAACCCACCGAATTGGAGGCGGGAAGCACTACTGCCAATACGGCCACACTCCGCTGGACTGAAAACGGAACGGCCACCGCTTGGCAGATCTGCCTCGACGGCGATGAGGAAAACCTCATTGAAGCCAACAGCAATCCTTTCACCATTGAAGGTCTCACGGCCTCCACTGAATACACCGTCAAAGTACGCGCATACTGTGCTGTGGATGACCAAAGCGCATGGAGCGATGTGGTGAACGTCATTACGAGCTGCGAAGCCATCCCCGTCAGGGTGGGTCAGCCCTATGTCCAGGATTTTGAGGAACCTAATTTCCCGCCCGCCTGCGTGCGTGTCATTGCGGCAGCTGGTGGCAACTGGATGGACGGATACCAAAACCATACTGAATCAGGTTCAACCGGTGCTTATAGCTACTTCTTTGGCGACACCTATTTGGTATTGCCCGAACTTGAAATCGAGGATGACGGTAATGACGATACAAAAGTAAAACTCTCTTTCTGGTCATATAATAGTTACTACAATTATTATTATTTGGGCAGGAATGCAGTGGTGCTTTTGGATAATGACAACAATGAGACTGTAGAACTTTGGTCCCCTGCATCAGTATCGAATGAATGGGTAGAGAGCATTTTGGACCTCACTGCTTATAAGGGACAGACCATCAAGATTGCCTTTAAGTATGAAGGCTTTAATGCCCACGGCTGGTACCTTGACGACATCAAAGTGGGATTCACCTGCCCGGCACCTGCCGATCTGGCAGTCAGCCATGTCACAGATAATTCGGCCGATCTGACATGGACCGGCACCCACGAAAGCTATACGGTAAGATACCGTGAGGCGACTGTCCCCACCTCCACACAACTCTTCTCCGAAAGCTTTGAGGGTTATGCTGATGAAGCGGCCCTTGAGGCGGTATGGACAGTCGCAGACCTCGGCAGTTATAGCGATAACACTGACGAACTTGGACTTTTTGCCAGTGGCGATGCAAGTCAGACAGGCAGTCACGGTTTCAGATTCTCATCCTATTACGGCGATCCATCGGGCAACTTCGATCAGTATCTCATCTCACCGGAAATAGCCACTCCGGGCAGACTGGAATTTGCCTATAAGTCATCCGAAAACGAAGAAGATGTCTTCCGCGTGGGTTATTCCACCACTACGAATGATATTGCTGAATTTACATGGGGAGAAGAGATCGCCCCCGATTACGATTGGCGAACTTTCTCAGAAAACATGCCTGAAGATGCCAAGTATTTCGCTATCAATTATACTGCGGTTTATGCATACCGGCTTTATGTCGATGACATCACCATTTATGAACTGCAGCCTGCCGGCGAATGGCAGACCGTCAATGATGCTGGAAATCCAACCGCACTTAGCAGTTTGAACAGCGCGACCCGATACGAAGTCATGGTGCAGGGCGATTGCGGTGTGGATGGCGTGAGTCCATGGAGCCATAGTCTGTTCTTTGCCACCCAGTGCAATCCCATCACCGATTTGCCATGGAGTGAGGATTTTGAGGTCTTTGCCGTTAAAGCCATCCCTGCTTGTTGGGACAACTCCAGTTCCACATCCGCTTCGCTGGGTGATTATCCGCAATACATTTGGGGAGTATATGAATATAGCGGCAACAAGATGCTCCGTATGAATAACTTCTATGCTATGAGTGGTACAGCACTCATCAACTCCCCGATGGTTAACCTTCCGGCTGAAGTGCCCTATATTCTCGCTTTCGATTATGCCAACAAGGCCACCTGCGGCGATTTTATCGTAAAGGTTTCAACTGATTATGGGGAAACATTCACGGAACTGGGGACTTATTCGCAAGATGGTACCGATTACGTCAATCCGGGAGAATTTACTCCTGCTGAAATTTCTTTGGCCGATTATGCCGGTCAGACGGTCATCCTGCAGTTCTTTGCGAATGCCAATTATGGTGACGGCGCTATCTTCCTGGACAATGTCCAGATCAAATGCGGGGATGTCGTGGTGGATTGGGAACATCCTTTCACTGAAGGTTTCGAGGGTGCCTTCCCGCCTGCCTGCTGGGACACCATTAATGTGGGGTCAGAAAGTTGGACAGATGACAATGGCTATCATTATTCTGGTTCATCTTCTGCTTTCAGTGACTATTATGGTGATGTCTATCTGGTTATGCCAGAACTCACTATTGAGGATGACCACGATGCCGCCACGCTGGCAAAACTCACTTTCTGGTCATATAATGATTATACACAGGATGGCGGACGGAATTCCGTCGTGCTGCTGGATGGCGGAGAGACTGAACTTTGGGGTATAGCCCCTGATGAGGAAGAATGGGTAGGGGACACCATTGATCTTACCGCCTATAAAGGACAGACCATCCGCCTCGCTTTCAAGTATGAGGGACACGATGGTCATGGCTGGTATGTTGACGATGTGAATGTCTCATTCTATTGTCCTGCTCCCACCAACCTCGCGGCCAGCCATATCACCAAAAACACCGCTGATTTGAGCTGGACGGCCGCTGGTACCGAGCATGCTTGGCAGATCATGCTCAACGATGATGACGAACATCTCATTGAGGCCGATGCCAACCCGTTTACGGTCACCGGCTTATCCGCCAATACTACCTATACCGCCAGAGTGCGTGCCTTCTTCAGCACATCCTTCCAGAGCGACTGGAGCGAAGAAGTGGAATTCACCACTAAGTGCGACGCCATCACCTCCTTCCCGTGGAGCGAGGACTTTGAGGCATTTACCGTCGATATTGACTTGGCTGATAACTGTTGGATGAACGAACATATCAGTGGAGACGACTACAACCTGTTCAGGGTGTTTACAGATAATAATGGCAACAGCACGCACCAGTTGCTGCTGCCTGATATGGAAGCTGGTACGATGACCAAGCTGGTGCTTCCTGAAATGGATATCCCGACGGATGACTACTATTTCTTCATCGATGTGTACCGTAATAATGTCATTTGGAGTGGCAATGATTTGTATGAGGGTGAAGGTATACGGGTTTATGCAAGCACCGACGGCGAAATTGCCGGTGCCACCGAGTTGGCCTTCATCCCGCGCCATTGGTCAGTGGAAGGCAGTAATATCCCCGCCGAGGAAGAAGCGGGCTGGTACACCTACAAAATGCCGATTGGCAATGCCGGTACAACTTACATCATTCTGCGCGGCGAGAGCCAGTACAACGACGGAACCGCTATGGATAATTTCATGGTTCAGGAATGCAATATTCCCGCCACTACGGATGCAAGGACGGTCTGCGAGACTGAACTGCCCTACACTTGGAATGATGTGGTGTTCAACACGGCCGGCACGCAGGATGCCGTCCTGACCGCCGCCAACGGCTGCGACTCCGTGGTGACCATGACCCTCACGGTGAATCCGATCACCTACGGCATCGACGAGGTGACGGCATGCGACAGCTATACTTGGATTGACGGCAACACCTACACCGAGAGTACCAATACGCCGACCCACACGCTGACCAACGTAGCCGGTTGCGACAGTGTGGTGACGCTGCACCTGACCATCAACCACAAGACCTACGGTGTGGACGAGGTGACGGCTTACGGCAACAGCTATACGTGGATTGATGGCAACATCTACGACGAAAGCACCGATGAGCCGGTCTACACCATCGTGGGCGGCAATGCCAATGGCTGTGACAGTGTGGTGACGCTGCACCTGACCCTCAGCGAATGCCCGCTGCCAGTCCTGGAAACTGCCAATGTTACGAACATCACCCCCCATACCGTTGATGTGGAATGGACTGGAAACATGGAGAACGACAGTTATGTGGTTAACTACAGAAAGAAAGCCCACTTTGATGGCATCACGGAAGATTTTTCTGCAGGTTGGCCTGACGGTTGGAGAGTCTATCAAGGCTTGCTGGAAGGCAACACAGCCGAACTATTTGTAAGTCCCCGTAATTCCTTCGAACTTTCAACAGATTCCTATAATTCGTTTGATAGGCATGCCAAGACCGTAATTTATGATGATTTCCAACATTGGCTGGTGACTCCCGCTATTACGATTGCAGACGATGCCAGTTTGAGTTTCGATTTGGCTCTGATGGATGGTGTCAACCATACAGATTTAAGAGGAACTGACGACAAGTTCATGGTATTGCTCTCGAACGATAACATGAACACATGGACCACCTTGCGTGAGTGGAACAACAGTGGTTCCCCATACGTTTTCAATGATATCGCCAATACCGCTACTGGTGAGAATGTCAGCATGGATATCGACAGCTATGTTGGACAAACCGTTTATGTTGCTTTTTATGTAGAATCCACCATCAACAATGCTTACAATACATTGCACATTGACAATGTGTATATTGGAGCTACGGTTCCTGACGGTGAATGGCAGGAAGTAACTGCTGTTTCAAGCCCCGTCACCCTCTCCGGCCTTGAATCCGAAGCCGAATATGAGGTGAGAGTGCAGGGTGTGTGTGCCGGTGGTGCAGAGAGCGAATGGAGCGACACGGTGAGCTTCACTACTCCGTTGTCTTGTCAGAAGCCTACAGATCTTGCAGTGGGTATGACAACACGCCAAACGGCGGCGCTGAGTTGGACAGAGAACGGCTCTGCCACTTCTTGGCAGATTATGCTCGACAATGATGGGGCCAATCTTGTCACTGCGGATGCGAATCCCTTCACCATTGAGGGACTTACGCCCAATACCACTTATAGAGCCAAGGTGCGCGCATATTGTGGTGTCAGCGACCAGAGCCAATGGAGCAATGAGGTAGTCTTCCACACCCCCTGCGATGCGGTCACCTCCTTCCCATGGACGGAAAATTTCAATGACCTTGCCTTGAGATACTCCATCCCCGATTGTTGGAACAACGACGAGAGTACGAATCTCCCCTCCACAGTATTCAAGTGGTGCTACAACGATATTCCAGGCATCGGTAACACTGGTGGCACCAGCCACGATGGTTCGAATTGTATTCGCTTCCTTGGTGCCAGAGATCTTAATTCCAACTTCCTGAAGACGATCCCGTTAAGCTTGCCCGAAACGCCGATGGAGTTGATTTTCTGGTACAAGAAATCAGTGGGGGATTTGTCTGTCTATATCTCCACAGACGGTGGCTACACGCACGAGACGGCCCTTGCTACTGACCTTGCGCATAAGTCTGACTGGAGCCCAAGTGATCCCATCGATCTCAGTGCATATGCTGGACAGGAGGTGGTCATCGTCTTCGAGGGAGCTTCCGTCGAAGACGATGATGTCTGCATCTATCTGGACGATGTCACGGTGAGGGAAATTCCTTCCTGCCGTGTTCCTACTGCTTTGAGTGCTGCTCCCTCCGAGCACTCGGCTGAACTGAGCTGGACAGCTAACAGCGGCGAGACCGAGTGGACTCTTTATTGGAAGGAAAGCAATGAGAGCGACTATACCGAGGTGGCCGGTGTGACCGACAACCCATATACGCTGACAGGTCTGAATGACGGCACTGTTTACACGTATTATGTCGTCGCCAATTGCTCCGATTGGGAGGTAAGCGAGCCGTCAGGCACGTACGAATTCACCACTCGATGCGACGCAGTTACCACATTCCCATGGAGTGAGGATTTTGAAGGGTTTGTCGAAGGTGTTGATTTCGATGCTTATAATCGTTCACTCACCAATCCCTGCTGGAAGAACGAACCTATTGCCGGTATCTACATGCCGATGTTCTTCACTTCGCTGTTCACTATTGAATCCACAAATGTAGCCGGCAACAGCACTCAAAAGCTGTCGTATTATGCTGAAGATGGCATGATAACCAAGTTGGTGCTCCCTGAAATGGATATCCCGACGGATAACTATTATTTCTTCCTTGATGTGTACCGCCATGAAAATTGGCACAGTTGCGCTACCTATCAGAATGATGGTATAAGGGTTTATGCAAGTGTTGATGGGGAGATTGAAGGTGCCACCGAACTGGCCTTCATCCCACGTCATTATGAAGAGGGTAATGCTGTGATTCCTGCTGAAGAAACAGCGGGCTGGTACACTTACAGACTGCCTATCAGTAATACAGGTACTACTTATATTATCCTGCGTGGTGAAGACCAGTGTGGGAATGGTAACTTTATTGATAACTTGGTTGTTCAGGAATGCAATATTACGAGTACGGAAGAAAGAGTTATCTGTGAGGCAGAGCTGCCCTACACATGGGATGATGAGGTGTTCGATGAAGCAGGTACACGGAATCTTGTGTTGACGGCCGCCAACGGCTGCGACTCTGTAGTGACCATGATCCTCACAGTGAATTATCCCACTACCGGCATCGACGAGGTGACGGCTTGTGAAAGCTACGAATGGATTGACGGTGTGACCTACACTGAGAGCACCAACACGCCGACCTACACGCTGACCAATGCGGCAGGCTGCGACAGTGTGGTGACGCTGCACCTGACCATCAACCACGCAAACACCGGTATCGACGAAGTGACCGCGTATGGCAGCTACACTTGGATTGACGGCAACACCTACACTGAAAGCACCGACGCTCCGACCTATACGCTGACCAATGCGGCAGGCTGCGACAGTGTGGTGACTTTGTACCTGACTTTGTACGACTGCCCGGTTCCGGTTCTTGAACAGTCTGGTATTACCAACATAACCGCTAATTCCGCCGATGTGGAATGGACTGGCAATGTGGGTAGCGACAGCTATGTGGTGAACTACAGAACTGCAGAGTCCATAGATGTTCAGCTTTCAGAAAACTTTGAAATATCTTCTGCTTTTGAAAACAATTGGACGGTGGTGAACTACAGTTTGGGAAATGAAAGCAAAATAGGCCGTACAGATATCGATGTTCACGGAGGTGAATACGGTTTCAGATTCTCTTCCTATAACAGTTATACTACTTACGAGGAACATCTCATCAACAATAATGAATTGACAGGCATCACCGATGGTGTTATTGAATTCTATTATAAGAAAGACCATTCTCTTACAGAAACATTCAAGGTGGGTTATTCAAATACTGACAATGATCCTGCTAGTTTCGCTTTTGGAGAAGACCATGTGGCTGCAATGGAATGGCAGCTGTTCCATGAGGCAATTCCGGCGGGCACCAAGTATGTGTCCATCCAATACACAACTACAGGATGCAACTTTTACCTCTACATTGATGACATCGCTATCGGCAACAGAGTCCCTGCTGGCGAATGGCTGACGATGGATGCCCCCTCAAACTCCACCACCCTTGCCGGTCTTGAGCCCGAAACTGAATATGAGGTGAGAGTGCAGGGATTGTGCGGCATTGGTTCAGAAAGTGAATGGAGTGATACCATACGTTTCACCACCCTCGAGACTTGCCCGTCACCCACAGAACTTACTACTGGTACTATTACCAATCATAGTATAGAACTGAATTGGACGGAGAACGGATCCGCCACTGCTTGGCAGATTATGCTCAACGATGACGAAGAAAACCTTGTGGATGCGGATGCCAATCCTTTCATCTTAGACGGACTTGCATTGAATACCACCTACATTGCCAGAGTGCGTGCATATTGTAGTGGCAGTGACCAGAGTGAATGGAGCAACCAAGTGAACTTTACCACGCTTTGCGATGGTATTTCGGATTTCCCGTGGACGGAAAACTTCAACGAACTTACCGAGGAAAACTCCATCCCAGACTGCTGGAACAACAATGAGGGAACGACTGTTTCGAATGCCTACATGTGGTCGTATGTTATCGCCACTTCAGGCAATGGTGCCACCAATGGCACCAGCCACGATGGTTCGAAATGCGTGCGTTTCGATTCCTATGTAAATCCCAATAACTGCACCAGCTTCCTGAAGACTGTTCCGCTTACACTTCCGGATACGCCTATGGAGCTGACTTTCTGGTACAAGAATCCTACTGGTGGCGACTTCTCTGTCTATATTTCCACCGATGGCGGTTTCACTCATGAAACGGCACTTGTTACGGGTCTTACGGATATGCCTGAGTGGACATGGCATGACCCCATTGACCTCAGTACATACTCCGGACAGAACGTGGTGATCGTTTTCAAAGGAACCTCCAACTATGGCACCGGTGATGCCTTCATCTATCTGGACGATGTTACGGTAAAGGAAATTCCTTCATGCGCAGTACCTACCGCTCTGGGTGCTACGCCCGACATTTATTCGGCCGATTTGAGCTGGACGGCTAACAGCGGTGAATCCGAGTGGACTATTTATTGGAAGGAAAGCAGCGAAGATAACTATACTGAGGTGACCGGCGTGACCGAAAACCCCTATACGCTGACAGGTCTGAATCAAAACACCACCTACGATTTCTATGTAGTGGCTAACTGCTCTGATATTGATGCAAGTGAACCGTCATATTCTTACAGATTTACGACACAGTGCGGTGTGATCAGCACTTTCCCGTGGCGTGAAAACTTTGAAAGGTTTGCCGCCGACAATAACGGTATTAATCTCAGTGACCCATGCTGGGTGAACGAGCATATTGGAGAGGGAACTGGCTATTTGTTCCGTGTGTGCACAAGTTACAATGGTACCAACAGCACTCACCAGTTGAAATTGCCTGATATGGCCGCTGGCACGTTGACCAAACTGATGCTTCCTGAAATGGACATCCCAACGGATGACTACTACTTCTTCTTAGATGTGTACCGCTCCAGTGACACCTACCAAGACTATCCTTATCAGGAAGAGGGTATTCGAGTATTTGCCAGCACGGATGGCGAGATTGAAGGCGCTACCGAATTGGGCTTCATCCCGCGTCACTATCAGGTGAGCAGCGCAAATATTCCTGCTGAAGCGGAGAGAGGTTGGTACACCTATAAGCTGCCTATCAACAACAGCGGAACAACCTTCATTATTCTGCGCGGCGAGAGTCAGTATTGTGCACCAACCTATATGGATAATTTTGTGGTACAGGAATGCAACATTGCTACTACCGACACAAGAACTGTCTGCGCTTCTGAATTGCCGCTCACTTGGAATGGTGTGCTATTCAACGAAGCCGGCACACAAGATGCCATCCTGACGGCTGCCAATGGCTGTGACTCTGTGGTGACCATGACCCTCACCGTCAACACTCCGGTTCATACGGCCATGACAGAAACCGCTTGCGACACCTACACATGGACCCATGTGGATGCCACCACACAGGACTATACTGAGAGCGGTGACTACACTTATGAGCACGCTGACGCTAATGGCTGTACGCAGGTGGATACGCTGCACCTGACCATCAACTACAGCACTACAGGTGTTGACGAGCAGGCGGCTTGCGACAGCTACGAGTGGATCGACGGTGTGACCTACACGGAGAGCAACAGCACCGCCACCTTCACGCTGACCAACGCGGCAGGTTGCGACAGTATCGTGACGCTCAACTTGACCATCAACCACGCCACCAACGTGGCCACCACTGCTTCTGCTGTCGAAACCTACACGTGGAATCATGTGGATGCCACCACTGCAACCTACACCGAAAGCGGTGTCTTCACCTACGAGCATGCTGACGCCAATGGCTGTACGCAGGTGGATACCTTGTACCTGACCATCTATCAGGCCTCTGAGAACGAGTTCGCCGCCACGGCTTGCGAGTCCTACACATGGAACGAGCAGACCTACACCGTTTCCGGCGACTATGTACAGAACTTCACCGACATCCATGGTGCGGACAGCACGGTGACCTTGCACCTGACCATCAACAACCCGG
>JAFZWE010000006.1 GCA_017617445.1 Bacteroidales bacterium
GGTCATGCGCATCCTTGGAAGCTCCCTTTTGGTCAAAGACAACCTGCGGGAACTTTTCGAACATAGGCAGGAAGAGGACGCGGATGACGGACAATTGGAAATGGAATTTTCGTTTTAACATTTATTAAGAGACACTAGTGAGATAAAATATTAATTTCTAATTCAATCGTGCAACTATTCGCCATATCCGACCCACTCCAGCCAGTCATATTTCCACACCTCTTCTCCCTTGTGGTTTATCATCATATTGATATTGTATTCAAATCCTTCACTTGTTTCCTTCTTGGTGATTTCTATCAGGCCGCCGCTGGAGCTGCCTTTTACGGTAAAGCCGTCGGGTATGGGCACGACTGTCTTTCCGGAGTGGTCAATAAATGCTTTTGTGCCATCCATTTCCTCAACATAGGCCACCCCTTCGCTGAAAGACTTCGCTTTCTTGAAAAGTCTTCCCATGACGTTTTGGCCCGTTTGGTCAATAAAAGCATAACCTTCCCCTGTGTTCATGGCACATACGCCTTCGGAAAATGAGCCATACTCATCATATTGCGGCTTGATGACCATGTTGCCCGCAGTGTCAATGAATCCCCATTTTGAAATACATTTACGCTCGTTTTCCTCATTCCCACAAGGCCAGTTGGTGCGAACTCTGACAGCACATAGTCCTTCCGAGAAAGCCTTCGCATTTTCATATTCAGGGCGTTCAACAATAGTGTTTCCGGCTTGATCGATAATCGTCACTTTCCCGAATTTGTTAATCACAGCACGATGACTGTTGAAGCTTTCGTAACCCAGGTTCGAATGCGTTTCTCCGATGGTTATGACCAGTTGGCCGCTATGGTCAATGTAGCCGGTCAGTCCTGTGATGTTGCGCATGTTTCCCAATGTCTGGGCAGTGCCCACAGCGGCAAGCCCCCCACTGAAATCTTGGGCAAAGCCCCATTGCGGAGTATGGATGACTTTCCCTTGTCGGTCAATGAATCCCACCAAGTCTTGGTCACGGTCCCGAAACCAGCACAATCCTTCGCTGAAATTGCCCACCTCGCTTACCTCTCGCGGCATGGTGATTACCTGTTTGCCCGTGGTATCTATGAATCCCCAAATCCCGTTAATATCTCTAACGGCAGCCAAGCCTTCCGAAAACGGTCTGGCCCGGTAGTATATGCACTCTGTCACTACAGAGCCGTCGTTTTTGACATATCCATGGTACCAACGGTTATCATTCAGTTGTTGGACAACGACGGGAAAGTTTTGTGCCACTGACCATAAAGTCAGTCCGCAGAATAACAAAAACATTAAGATTGCTCTTTTCATCACAATAAGACTTTATTTTAACAACGATAAAGGCCAATTATTATTACCTCTTTAGTGATGTTGTTACTTTTTAATAAATGAATCGTCCTGTCTATTTCTTTTGGAGGCATTCCTATACTTCATAATGATGTTCTGATTTCATTCGCATCCATGTTATAAAAAGAAGAGAGAAAAACCTTAACTTTGTTAGCAAGATCTGGGATGCCTTCTTGTTCGCCAAATTTCTCTAATTCTTTGTAATTTGGCTACTTCTTTTTTGCATTTTTGTCCGTGTTGCCGTCATTATTTACAAGTCGCACAGAGAGCCCGTTAATCCTTGGCAATCCGTTCATCATAAGCATTGGCTCACCGTTGTACGATTGCAACCAAAAGCGCAGACCCCAAAAATAATTGTTGTCAGTTTCCCAAGGAGTACGAGACCAATATTCGGCATAGTTGTCTAAGAGATACACCGTGCCGTTCTCTCGTACGCCTGCCGCAGGCAGAAATATCGATTCTCCGTTAGGACCAACCCCTGTACAACCTTTTTTTATCGTATCCCACGTCCATGTACAGTTGTCCTGAAGTTCTACCAGCTGCTCATAGGTTGGCAATTGGTCTCCAAATTTTACCAATGCTTCTTTGTATGTGAAAAAGTTGTATTTGTCTTTTGGATTAGTTTCATTCACCGTTTTCCATTTGGTTCCGCTGGGCAGCCCCAAATCCACATAGGTTTGTGCACTTGCAGCAAATGTCCATAGACTAATTATGCCTAATAAAAGTGTGTGTTTCATCCTTTTTCCCCTTAATCCGTGTCGGGTGCAACCTTTTATAAATTGAAAATTGAAAACTGAAAGTTGAGAATTGAAAGTAGGGAATTGAAAAGCAACCCCTTATATCTCGACTTTTGCAATATTCGCATTGTACCATTCCGGATCGTCGGTCACTTCCTTGATAACCTTCAGGAACGGCGGGAAGGAGATCTCGTCGTCCATCGAGACATGCTCGATTTCGAGCAGGTGATGCGGCCGGGGAGGTTCTAAGAAGGTATCCAATTCCAAGTAGCGGCCATCCCACTCGAAGCATTGTCGGCGTTTGTGGATGGGGCGCTTGGCGGGGTTGGCCTCGGCGAGCAGGGTCTCATACTCCGCTTGGGAGATCTCCCGCTCGATTTCCACGCGCTCGTTGACTGACACGAAGCGCTTGGTGGTCAGGAAATAGACGGTCTGACCGTTCTCTTCTCGCTTGCGGACGCGCGGCTCCAGCCCGTCCTTCTCCTTCAGGTAGGTTTGGGTGATCTCGAACTCGCGGCATTCGGGCAGTTCGCCCACGATTTCCACGAGGAATTTCCGTTCGGCCTCGATGGGGTCAGCAGGAGTGTTGCTGACTTCTTCTGATTTGTCGTATAATCCGGTGTTGTTCATTTTGTTGCTGTTTTTTGACCCTCAATCCGTGTCGGGCGCAACTTTTATCGGGTTCATTTACTAAAACTTAGAGACTGGCACAAGGCTTATCTGGTAACCATCTTTCTCTATCGTACGTTCATCATGGTTCGTCACAATGACAAGGTTGTTGCATTTCAACTCTCCGGCACACTCGACCAAACTGTCAACCTCGCGTTTCTCGGTTTTGGGGCTGCTTATGTCGTAACAAACCTGAACGAGCTGCTCAATTTGAGTTCCCCTTCGTAGGACGAAATCGACCTCCTTGTCATTACGCGAACGATAATAGAACATCGTCTTATCGGTATCGTAGCCACGACGTATGAGTTCGATGAACACCTGGTTTTCAAGCAATCGTCCGAGATTGTCGCTCAAAGCGAAAGACTTGGCTGCTACAAAGCCATTATCCACCACATAGACCTTTCGAGGGGCCTTCTTCATCAATTTCAGCTTACTATTGTAACGGGGCAGATAATAAAACAGGTATGGTTCATGCAGATAGTCCATGAACTTCTTGGTGGTATTGACGCTTGAGAAGCCTAACTCCTCCGTCAATTCATTGGCACTGACTGGATTGCAGAAGTTGGAGACAAGGTACATGGCGAGATTGTTCAAGTCTGTTACATTACGTACATGATGCCGTTTAGCCACATCCTTCCACACAATGGAGTCAAACAACGTGTCAAGATAACTACGGGTCAATGGACGTGTAGCCACCACCTCTGGATAGCCGCCATTCCTCATATAATCATCCGTCAGTATTGCGGCTTCGGTTTTCTGTTCCGGCTCCAATTTGTGCAGGTCAAGTTGATGCCAGTCGAAAAACTCCTCCAGACTGAACGGCAGCATTTCCACCTGAAGATACTTGCCTGTCAGCGCTGTGGCCATCTCGCTGCTGAGCATCTTGGCATTGCTGCCCGTGATGACAAGGTTCTTGCCCATCCTGTAAAGTTCACTGACCCACAAATCCCATACATCAAGGTTCTGCACTTCGTCGAGCAGGATATATTCATAATCTGGATAGACGTCATCCAGCATCCGCATGATCAGGTTCGCATCCCAAGCATCCAACAACGGCTGACTGTCGAAGTTCAAATAGGCAAAGTTTTTGTTACGCAACATCAGCAGAGCCTGCGTGGATTTGCCCACACGCCGAGGTCCGGTAATCAATTTGATGAGGTGGCTGCCCAGCAACAGGTCTGTATCTTGATTGCCTCGTCGCATCAGGTAAGGACGCGACATCAGATTGTCGCGTTCCTTTTTTTGGTTGAGGATAACCGTCTTCATTTTTTGTTTCTTTATTGGGTCGGCAAAGATACGTTTTTTTTCAATCCATAAAGTATATTGCATAAAAAATATGCTTTTTTATGCAATATACTTTATTTATGGTGTAAAACAAGGCAACATCATTGCTGTCTTTAGAGTCCTCAATTCTTGTCGGGCGCAACCTTTTATGAATTGAAAATTTTCAACCTGCAAATTTACACTTTTTATCCCAATTTTTAGGTGTCTGATGTTTTTATTATTTTTGCCGAAAATTTTAAATATGAGAAACTTCAGTCGTTTTATAGGGATTGCTTTGGGAATTTCCTTCTCAATTGCGCTGGCAAGTTGTGCGAGTGGCGAAGACCCATCCAGTACCTCCTCTCAGAAAGCGGAATCCACTGTTGCTGAGGATACTTTCCACTATGAGGACAATGCAGCAGAGTTCGGGGGTACGGTGTTGGTGCCCACGATGGAACATCGTATCTCGAAGGACAGCAATGCCGTGTATTGCGCCACCATGCTCTATGCGTGGGACAAGGCGCGGGAAATCTTTCAGGAGCCAATAGTCATTCCATTGCAATACCGTGACCTGCAGCTGTTGAATGCGTCAACTTCCCACAAAAATACCCTGAGCCCCAGCGAATATATGGCCGAGGGCATTGCCAAGGGCAACAGCGTTGTCGTCCGCTCCCGTTTCGAAAAGAACCTTCCTTTTGATGTGCAATTCAACACTTTCGACAACCGTTTGAAATTCAATGGGAAAACTGTGCCTGCTTTTGGAAAGGCCGGAAACTGGGGCAGTGAGTGCCAGGATCAGATCAAGATTCTTTACTATCAGAACGACCGGCATTTTCTGGTCAAACTCATTCCGGAGGATAAGAAGCACGAAATTCTTCTCTATATGCCCGACCATGCTTTCAGCACTTTTTCAGAGATGCAGCAGAAGGTGAGCCAGTTGATTGAGCAGGGAAGAAAAGAGCAAAAGATGGAGGATTCGAAGTGGAAATACAAGTTCTCAGTGGGAGAGGATGAGTTGCTCATCCCCAAATTCGACTTTGATATCAGCACCGTTTACCATTCGTTGCTGGGTAGTCATTTCACTGTCGGCCAGCATGACTGGACGATAGGGAAGGCATGGCAGCAGGTGGCATTCCACCTGGATGAGAACGGTGCCGCCGTAAAGAGTGAGGCAGTCATTGAATACTATTTGGGAATTGAGGATACTCCAGAGCGCCCACAGCCCAAAAAGATGATTTTTGACCGTCCGTTCTATGTGTTGCTGAAGCGCGCGGATGCCTCCCAACCGTATTTCGTGCTGTGGGTAGCCAATACTGAATTGATGGTGAAGGAATAGACTTTCAGCCCCTCAGTTTTCACCTTTCAATTCTCAACTCTCAATTCTCAACTCTCAATTCTCAATTCTCTCTGTTCGAGTAGTAGTTGAACATGTCGTTGAGCACTTTGGTGCAGACGGGGCAGAAGTTGTTGTAGATAATCTCTTTCATGGTGCAATGCTGCCAGGGGCGGTAAACGCCTTCTGCCTGGTAGCCGCCGCCCTCATAAACGCCCAGCGTCTCCTTGTAGTGGGAAGTGGCCGGTGTGGGCACCGGTGTATTGGGGTCAAGCATGGATTTCCATTTCGAGCCGAAATCCACAAGCGTGGTCAGGTTGGGTTCCACGGGTTCCACATCCGTAGGGTAGTAATCCGTCACGCCCACTTCCGAAGTGTAGTATTCATCGGCCAGTCCGCCGATGGAATGACCCATCTCATGCACAATCACGAAATTCGCTTCGGGAGCCGCGCTGCACACTGTGGCATAGAAGTTGTAGATGCCCCCGCCGCCATACTTGGTGGAGTTGGTGATGATGATGATGGCATCATACGGAGCGTCATCCGCAATATCATTCATCTTCCACACATTCAAACACATCAGATAGCGGTCCACATCGGTCACATTGTATGTGCAGCCCAGCAGGGTGTTGCGATACACGTTGTTGTTCGGATCCGTGATGCCCGACTCTTTGGAATAGCCCTTGATGGCGCGGATGTTGACCCGTTCCGCATTTTCCCTGTACGGGGAACAGTCCATGATGTAACTGCTGAACCGTTTGAGGTCGGACTGCATCTTGACGGATTCCTCCTTGGTATAGCCGTCGGGAATCAGGAGGATGTCCAGACACTCTTCCGGCTTGCCCCCTCTGTGGAGTGTCATCACGCTGTAATCATCGGAGAACTCCCGGGCGGGCGAGTGCATCGGGCTGTAGCTGCCCTTATAGAGCACGGTCCCCTCCCCTCTCCGGTTGAAGGAAGTGAATGTGTAGAGGATGGTTTTCTTCGGATACGGCACATTGATGCACTCCTCAAAAGAGCCGGTTTCCTTCAACGCCCTTTCGGTGGCGCGGTACTCGTTGAACAGGCTGGAGTAGCTGCGTGAAAAGATGGGTTCCCCGCTGATGGAGTCAAACACCTCCACAAGAATGTCGCCGTAACGGTTGGGCTCCTGCAAATACATGCGCGTGCCGCTCCACACCCCGCCGGCACGGTACTCGTGCAGTTCAAACTTCTCGGAATTGGCATCCCCAATGTGCAAATACTCTATTCGTAAAGTTTTGTTTTCAAAATACTTGTCAAAATCTTGAGCATACAATCCTGCCATCAAAAAGCAAGAAACAATCAGAACAACTACTTTTTTCATATGGATTAAAATTGAGCGGCAAACTTACAAATAAATACCATTATACGAATCAAATTCCCGTCAAAAAAGCTAACGGTTGCAGACGGCATAGGTTTTGATGCCGCCGGCCAGATTGCGCACCTGGGAGAAGCCCATCTGCATCAGGATGCGGCAGGCAATATAGCCACGCAAGCCGATCGCGCAGAACACGACGATCGGTGTTTCCGGATCCAGGTCCTCCGCGTATTCCCGGAGCTCGTCCAGTGGATAGTTCACTGCGCCCGGAATCGTTCCTGCACGGTTTTCCAACGCACTTCGCACATCAATCAACAGAAAATCAGATGGTTCTCCTGTTTCCAGCATCGCTTTCAGTTCAAACCACCGGATCGGTTGCACCTTCCCCGTCAAGATATTCTCTGCCACATAGCCGGCATTGCTGACCGGGTCTTTGGGGGCTGAGAAAGGCGGCGCATAGGCATGGTCGAAATCCGTCAGATCGTAAACAGAGCCCCCATGGGCAATGGCCTCAGCTATCACATCCAACCGCTTGTCCACGCCTTCCCTGCCCACCACAGCCGCGCCGAACAGGCGACCGCCCTCAGGTGCGAAGAGCAGCTTGATGGTGACCGGATGACTTCCCGGATAATAGGCGGCATGGTCTCCCGTATGGGTGACAGAGGTAAGGTATGGGATGCCGTTGCGCTCCAGCTGGCTCTCCGAAAGTCCCGTGCGACCGACACAAAGGTCAAACACGCGGGCGATGGCCGTGGCGATGGAACCTTTATATGCGTATTTGTTCCCTTCCACAATGTTGTTGGCGCAAAAGCGTGCCTGCTTGTTGGCCGGCCCCGCCAGAAAGCAGAGCTGCGGCCGTCCCGTCAGTGGATTGCGTGTCTCCACCGCATCGCCCACAGCATAAATGTCGGGGTCTGACGTCTGCATGAAGTCGTTCACCGCAATGCCACCCAACGCACCCATCTCCAAACCTGCCTGTTCCGCCAGCGTCACCAGCGGTTTCACTCCCACACTCACCAGCACGAAATCGGCCTCCAACACACGCCCGCTCTCCAAATGCACCTTGTTTCCCTCCGCATCGGGCTCAAAACACACCACCCCCTCATTGACAAAAAATTCCACACCATTTTTCCGAATCTCATCCTGCACCTCCGCTGCTATTTCCCAATCCACGGAGGACATCAGATGGTCGGCCTTTTCCACCAATGTGACCGAGAGACCACGGCGGTGGAGATTTTCGGCCATTTCCAAACCGATGAATCCGGCGCCAACGATGACGGCGCGCGCCCCACTGGGGAAGTGGGTCAAGTACTCAAAAATCGCGTCTGTATCCGGAATATCACGGAGGGTGAAAATGCCAGGGCCGTCAATTCCGGGGATAGCCGGCTTCACTGCCGTGGTGCCGGGTGCCAGCACCAGCTTGTCGTAGCTTTCCCAATACGTCTTGCCCGTGGTGCGGTTCAAGCAGCACACCTGCTTGTGTTCACGGTCAATGGAGACCACCTCCGTATTCACTCGGACATCCACATTGAAGCGGTTGCCGAAAGTGGTCGGGGTTTGCAGAATCAGGCTGTTGCGTTCCTGTATGGTGCCGCCGATATAGTACGGCAAGCCGCAGTTGGCGTATGAAATGTAGCCCCCTTTTTCAAAAATGATGATTTCGGCCTCTTCGTCCATCCGGCGCAATCGGGCCGCAGTAGTGGCACCACCGGCCACACCTCCTACAATAAGAATTTTCATATTTGATTAAATTTCAATTATTTGACAAAAACAATCAGGAAGGCAAAAATAGCAATTTCCCGGCAATGTCTGCAGCTTCCACCCAAAAACGGTACGGAAGCAGTGCGTCCTGACCGGCATAATCCACCCCGATGCGAGGTCCGCACTTCACGCAATCCCTCGGAACTTGCAGGCCGCGATCTTCCACCCAAAGGGTATCGGAATCCAAGGGCATCCCATTCTGTTCCATATTGATACCCAGTATCTTGCACACTTTTCCAGGGCCCTTGCCGAGCGCGGGGGAAGACTGGCGTTTTCCAGACCGTTGGAGCATCAGTTCCTCCCCGTGTGTAGGAAAGAGGGCACGGATCAGGACAGCGTCAGGGAGATCCTGCGCGTTGGTCACAAAATTGAGCATGTGGTGCATTCCATAGCAAAGGTACACATAGGCCACCCCGCCCGCAGCATACATCATCTCGTTGCGTTTCGTGCGCCGGCCGCCGAAAGCGTGGGAGGCGCGGTCGCCCATGCCGTTATAGGCCTCGGTTTCCGTGATGATCCCACCAGACAGCTGTCCGCCAATCTGGGTGAAAACAAACTTGCCCAACAGGTTTTCCGCCAAGGCCACCACATCATCTTGCAAATAAAAAGAGAGCGGCAATTTCATAAAAACACACTTTATAATAAAAAGTTAGGAGTTGAGAGCCCCTGCCCGCAACTCCTAACCCGCGTCATAGCCTGACGACCTGTTAGTCGTTTTGCTGAGCCATGTAGCTGATCAGTTCCAGCACCTTGTTGGAATAGCCCCATTCGTTGTCATACCAGGAGATGAGCTTCACGAAATGGTCATTGAGCATAATTCCCGCATTGGCATCGAAGATGGAGGTGTGGGGATCGCCGATGAAGTCAGAGGAGACCACAGATTCCTCGGTATAACCGAGCACGCCCTTGAGTTCGTTTTCGGAGGCGCGTTTCATGGCGGCCTTGATTTCATCATACGTGGTGGCACGTTCCAGACTGCAGGTCAAGTCCACCACTGACACATCCAAAGTGGGCACACGGAAAGCCATGCCAGTCAGGCGGCCTTTCAGGGAGGGGATCACCTTGGTGACTGCCTTGGCGGCACCCGTGGTAGACGGGATGATATTGCCGTTGGCTGCACGGCCGCCGCGCCAATCCTTGACAGACGGGCCGTCCACGATCTTCTGTGTGGCGGTGGTGGCGTGCACGGTGGTCATCAAACCTTCCACCATGCCGAAGTTCTCATGGATCACCTTGACCAGCGGGGCCAGGCAGTTGGTGGTGCAGGAGGCGTTGGAAACGATATCCTGTCCCATGTATTCGGTGTTGTTGACCCCCATCACGAACATCGGGGTGTCATCCTTGGAGGGGGCAGACATCACCACACGCTTGGCGCCGGCCTGGATGTGCTTCTCTGCCGTCTCGCGAGTCAGGAACAAACCGGTGGATTCCACCACATATTCCACACCCACATCACCCCATTTCAAGTTGGCGGGGTCTTTTTCAGCGGTCACCCGGATGGGGCGGCCGTTCACTACCAGCTGGCCATCCTCCACCGTCACAGTGCCCTTGAAACGCCCATGAACGGAATCATGGAGCAGCAGATATGCCATATAATCCACTTGGAGCAGGTCATTGATAGCCACCACTTCCAAGTCCTCATGTTCAACAGAAGCACGCATCACCAAACGTCCGATACGGCCAAATCCATTAATACCGATTTTCGTTTTTTTCATGTTTTCCTTTTATTTAAATTGATTGATATTAGTAAATGGGTTAAAATTTCCGGATTCATTTCTCCGATGCAAAGAAACTTTTCCGCTGGCATAAACGCATTTTTTTTCAAAATATTACCCGAAAAAAGAATTTGTCTTTATCTTTATAACAAACTCATTTAAAATACTTTATAAAAAGCATCCTTCATTATTCCTCCCGATGTCCGATTTTATTATTTTTGCAGCCATTAAAAAAGGTTCATCAAAAACAATCATTTCAACCATAACTTTTTATTATTCAATTAGATGAAATGCATTCTCAATTCCAATACCGATCCCTACTTCAACCTTGCCGCTGAGGAGTATGTACTGACACATTACCCTGATGATGTATTCATGCTTTGGCGGAACGACAAATCGGTCATCATAGGGAAATATCAGAATTCCGCCGCTGAGATCAACATGGATTTTGTGCGGGAAAACCATGTCAAGGTGGTGCGCCGCATGACGGGTGGAGGGGCGGTTTTCCATGATTTGGGCAATGTGAACTTCACGTTCATTGACAGCAGCGGCGAGGGAGACTTCCGCAGTTTCACCCTTCCCATTCTGCAAGTGCTCAAGCAGTTGGGGGTTCCCGCCCAATTTGAGGGGCGCAACGACCTGACCATCAACGGGCAGAAGTTTTCCGGCAACGCCCAGTGCATCCACCATGGGAGGATACTGCACCACGGCACGTTGCTTTTCTCCTCCGAAATGTCAGACTTGACCGCTGCGCTCAACGTCAACCCGCTCAAATTCAGCGACAAGGCCGTGAAATCCGTAAGGAAACGGGTGACCAACATCAGCGAGCACCTCCCCACCCCCATGACTGTCAGCCAATTCATTGACGCCGTGATGCAATTTGTCACAGAGCGCCATCCCGATGCCGAGCGGTACGATTTCACCGAGGAAGACCTCCGGCAGATCCGGAAGCTGCGGGATGAGAAGTATGCCACATGGGAATGGAATTTCGGGACTTCGCCCCATTTTGACTTCAGCCAAACCATCCGCACGCCAGGGGGAAATCTGGAAGTCGGTTTGTCGGTGCGGCAGGGGCGGATTGAAGCATTGCGGATATGCGGCGACTTCTTTTCCCGTGCAGACTTGTCGGAGCTGGAGCAGGCGCTCATCGGGCAGGTGTACCACGAGGAGAAGCTGCGGCAGGTGCTCTCAAAAATAGAAATCGGCCGTTACATCTGCAATGCGACGGCCGACGATTTGCTGAAAGCCCTATTCTAACGTCTGCGCATCTCCCGGCGGACAGTTTCACAGAGCACGGCCGAGATTTCCTCCACGGAGCCCATGCCATTGATCTGGCGCAGCACGCCTTGGGCCGCATAGTACTCTTCCAACGGTTTGGTTTGCGCAAAATAGTTTTCAATTCTCTTCTGGATGATTTCAGGGGTGTCGTCGCTGCGATGCTCCAACTCAGCCCGTTTGATCATGCGCCGGGCAATCTCCTCCTGGTCCACATTCAAATTGAGCACCAGATGGACAGGCAGTTTCGGGGTGGTACCGAAACCTTCCAGCATTTCAGCCTGCTGGGTAGTGCGCGGCACCCCGTCCAAGATAAAGCCTTCCACATCGGAAATATGGGACAGGAAATCATGCAGCATATTGATCGTCAAAGAGTCGGGACACAAAGCGCCGCGGTCAATATACGACTTGGCTTCCTGACCGAGGGCATTGCCTGAGGCGATCTGTTTTCTGAACAAATCGCCGGTGGAGACATGGGCTAAGCGGAACTCCTGAGCCAGAATTTTGGCCTGCGTTCCCTTTCCGGAGCCGGGGGCTCCGAGCATGACAACATTGAATTTTTCCATAAAAAAGAGATTTATTCTTCCACAACCTGATAGATATCCCGCAGGTTCCTGCCAAATCCGTTGTAGTCCATGCCGCAGCCGACAATGAACTTGTTGGGAATTTCCATCCCCACAAAATCAATGGGGTATGGTTTCTTGTAGGAGTCGGGCTTGAAGGTGAGGGTGGCGATTTTCACGTCCTTGGCACCGGCCTGCATCAGCATGGGGAGCAGATGGGCGTAAGTGGTGCCCGTGTCGATGATATCCTCCACGACCAGCACACGCTGTCCCTCCAGACTTTCCGACAGGCCGATGAGATTCTTCACCGTGGAGGTGGTCTTCACCCCTTCGTACGAACTCAGCTTCACACAGCTCAACCGGCAGGGGAACTCCAGTTTTTTCATCAGATCCGCGCCGAAAATGATGGAGCCGTTCAACACGACCAGGATGATGGGCACATCATTCCGGTACTCCTGGTTGACTTGTGCGGCGACCTTGTCCACCGCTTCACGGATTTGCGTTTCGGAAATGTATTTGACGAATTTTCTATCGCCTATTTGAACAGTGCTCATAAATGCGTTTTTTATGCTTTTTTTGAGGTGGCAAAATTACATTTTTTTCGCACAAACCGTCCATTTCAAACATAAAAAAAACAATATTTTTTAATGGCTCATTTTGCGTATTTTTGCAGCCGAAATGAAACAACGCGACTTCATCTTCAACATCATCATCCTCATTCTCCTGAACCTGCTGGTCAAGCCGTTCTGGATTCTCGGGGTGGACGTGGCCGTGCAGAACCGCGTGGGGGCTGACGCGTACGGGCTTTATTTCGCCATTTTCAACTTCACCTACCTCTTCAATGTGGTGCTGGACATGGGCACCACGAATTTCAACAACCGCAACATCGCCCGCTATCCGCAGCTTCTTTCCAAGCATCTGTCGGGAATCATCGCGCTGAAACTGCTGCTCGGCGCGCTCTACCTGGCACTCACCTTCACCGTGGCCCTGTGTATCGGCTACGATGCGCTCCACCTGCGGCTGCTCTTCTGGATGGCCGTCAACCAGTTCCTCAACGCCTTCATCCTTTATCTCCGCTCCAATGTGTCGGCCCTGATGATGTTCAAAACCGACAGTGTGCTTTCGGTGCTGGACCGCCTGCTCATGATTGTCATCTGCGGCCTTCTACTGTGGACTGACCTGCTGCACAGCGAGTTCAAAATTGAATACTTCATTTATGCCCAAACGGCAGCCTATAGCCTGTCTGCATTAGCAGCGCTGGCGGTGGTGTTCAGCAAGGCGCGGTTCCAACACATTCGTTTCCGCCCCGCCTTCTGCCTGATGATTCTGAAGAAAAGCTTCCCCTTCGCACTGCTCTACCTGCTGATGTCATTCTACAACCGCATTGACTCCGTCATGCTTGAGCGCATCCTCCCGAACGACATATCCACCTTTGAAGCAGGAATCTACGCATCCGCTTTCCGCCTATTGGATGCCTTGGTCATGATCGCATACCTGTTTTCGGTCATCCTGCTGCCCCTTTTCTCCAAGATGCTGAAAGAGCGCGAGGAAATCTCCCCCATCGTGCGAAGCGCCTTCTCCCTGCTCTTTTTCTTCTCCACCACATCAGCAGTCATCCTGCTGGCATTCAAACTCCCCGTATTGCAACTTCTTTACGACAAGCACATTGCAGAAAGTGCAGCGGTATTCTCCTTCCTCATCCCCTGCATCATTCCCATCTCATTCACCTATATTTTCGGCACGCTGCTGACCGCCAATGGCAGCATGAAACTGCTGAACCTGTCTGCCGTGGCGGGCATCCTCGTCAACCTGGCGGTCAACTTCGCCCTGATTCCACGGCTGCACGCCTGCGGGGCGGCCATCGCCAGCCTGAGCACACAGACCGTCATGGCCGGCATCCAAACCGTGATCGCCTTCCGGCAACTGAATCTTCCCCTCAAAGATATTCCCTACCTCAAGTGCTTGGCATTCACAGCCATACTCATTCCCTCTGTCATCATTTTTGCGCAACATTTCAACGGAGGTGTACTCGCTACCCTCTCCATCTGCGCCCTCTGGGCATTCTTCTGCGCCCTCATCACCCGTTTGATTCCCTTGCGTTTCTGGAAAGATTTCACACATTAATATTATAGTAAAATGATCAAAGAAAAATCAAAGAAAATCGCCTTCCTGCTTTGTGTCATGGTGGCTGTCACAACGGCCTGTGCCCAGAACAAAATTTACGATGAGAACATCAATGCCATGCAGCAGATCGACCAAGCCGTCGCGCAAGCCGCCCAATCCGGCAAATATGTGCTCTGCCAAGTGGGAGGCAACTGGTGCCCGTGGTGCCTCCGTTTCGCCGATTTTGTGCAGAGCGACACCGCCGTCAACCAAGCCATGCACGACAATTTCATTTACATCCACATCAACTACTCCAAAAACAACAAGAACCCCGAAGCCATGAAACGGCTGGCCAACCCCGCACGTTTCGGCTTTCCCGTTTTTGTGATATTGAACGAAAAAGGAGAGGTGATCCACATCCAGAACTCAGCCTATTTGGAAGAAGGCAACGGATATGATGAAAAGAAAGTGGTGGATTTCCTTCTCCACTGGACACCTAAAGCCGTGAAAGAACTGAAATAAAACAAACAGAGCATACCCACTGCCCTAACCATTGATAATACAACAAAAAATGGAAAACCAAAAGCATCACTACACCGGCCTGACGGATGCCGAAGTCATTGAAAGCCGCCAAAAAAACGGGGTCAACATCCTCACTCCTCCTGTCAAAGAGACCTTCTGGGACAAGGTCAGGGCGACCTGCACCCACTGGATCTCCATTGCCATGATGATTCTGTTTGCGGGCTCCCTGATTGCCGCAGGACTGCTGTCCGCCAGCATGGGCGACAAAATCTGGGTAATGCCCACCATTGTCCTCATCTCCACCCTGCTGATTGCAATGGTTGGAATTTTCGGGGGCTTCAAGGACGCATTGTTCAAGATACTGATCACCGCCTTCGTATTGTCGATGGGCATCGCCATCTATGAGTTTGAGTGGGGCGGGAAAGATGCCACCAGTTTTTTGGAGCCCATCGGCATCATCGTTGCGCTGATACTGGCCACCGGGGTGGCATTTCTTCTGGAAAGGAGAAACGAAAAGACGTTCCAAAGCCTGAATGAGGTGAATGACGAGACGCCGGTGAAAGTCGTCCGCAACAACCACATCTGCCAGGTGCCCCGCAAGGACATTGTAGTAGGCGACATCGTATTGGTGGAGACCGGGGATGAAGTGCCGGCGGACTGCGAACTGCTGGAGTCGTTGAACCTGATGGTGGATGAATCCACGCTGACAGGCGAGCCACAGGCCAGCAAGACCACCGACCCCGCCAAATTTGACACCGAGGCCACCTACCCCTCCAACCACATCCTCAAAGGCACCACCATCCGCGAAGGGTACGGCACCGCACGCGTCATCCGCGTGGGCGATCGCACGGAAAGCGGCAAGGTGTTTGAAGCCGCACAAGTGAACGAAGGGGAATCCACCCCGCTGACCGAAAAATTAGAAAACCTGGCGCAATGGATCACCAAAGCCAGCTATATTGTGGCCGCCCTCATCATCGCAGGCCGCATCATCCGCTATTTCATCACCGGGGAGGCCAGTCTCTCTACCTCCGACGACTGGTTTCAATTCATCTCCTACCTGCTGAGCACAGTGATGATCGCCGTCACGCTGATTGTGGTTTCCGTGCCGGAAGGACTGCCCATGAGCGTCACCCTAAGTCTGGCATTCAGCATGCGCAAATTAATGAAGGAGAACACATTGCCCCGTACCATGCACGCCTGCGAAACCATGGGGGCCACCTCCGTTATCTGCACCGACAAAACCGGCACCCTGACACAGAACCAGATGCGTGTGTCCGAAACGGCCTTTGAACAACTGGCCGACCAGCGGCTGACCGAAGACATGGCCTCCCGCCGCATAGCGGAGTGCATCGCCGCGAACACCACCGCCAACTTAGACACCAGCAACCCCGACAAACCCCAAGCCATCGGCAACCCCACAGAAGGCGCCCTGCTGCTCTGGCTGCACGACCAGGGAATCAACTACCTCGAACTGCGGGAAAAAGCGGAAATCTCCCAACGGCTGCCCTTCACCACCGAACTGAAATACATGGCCACAGTCACCACCTCCGCCATCACGGGAAAACGGATGCTGTATGTGAAAGGGGCTCCGGAAATCGTGCTTGCCCTGACCACTGCCGACGAAGACACGCGGGCGGCCGTGAGCTCGCGGCTCTTAGCATACCAGTCGCGCGCCATGCGCACGCTGGCCTTTGCCTGCAAAGAACTGGAAGAGAACGGAGAGCCCTTCCGTGACGGGAAACTGGCCACCTCCGAACTGACCTACCTCGGCATCGTCTCCATTGCCGACCCCATCCGCAAAGAGGTGCCGGACGCCATCAAAGATTGCATCAGCGCCGGCATACAGGTCAAAATCGTGACCGGCGACACCATCGGCACCGCCAAGGAAATCGGCCGGCAGGTGGGCTTGTGGCAAGACACGGACAGCGACGACCATATCATGACCGGACAGGAAATCGAAGCGCTTTCAGACGAAGAGCTGAAAGAGAGGATCCCCGAGGTCAAGATCATCTCCCGCGCACGACCGCACGACAAAGAACGCATTGTGCGGGCCCTGCGGAAACGGGACATGGTGGTGGCCGTCACCGGCGATGGCACCAACGACGCCCCCGCCCTGAACGCCGCCGACGTGGGCCTCTCCATGGGCGACGGCACCGCTGTGGCCAAAGAAGCCAGCGACATGACCATCCTCGACAACTCCATGCGTACCATCTCCAACGCCGTCATGTGGGGACGCTCCCTCTACCGCAACATCCAACGATTCCTGCTGTTCCAACTCACCGTCAACGTGTCCGCCTGCCTCATCGTGCTCGTCGGCGCCTTCATCGGCACCCAATCCCCGCTCACCGTCACCCAGATGCTGTGGGTCAACCTCATCATGGACACCTTCGCCGCCATCGCCCTCGCCTCTCTCCCCCCCTCCAAACGCGTGATGCTGGACAAACCCCGCGACCGGAAAGCCTCTATTCTTGACAAATCAATGAAAACCAATATCTTCTGTATCGGCGGACTGTTCTTCCTCATCCAACTTATCCTGCTGCTGATTTTTGAAAACGCGGAAATCAACAGCCTCGCCGACCTCCTCCACATCCAGTGGCAACCCAACAACGGACTGAGTCCCTACGAAGGCACTCTGTTTTTCAACGTGTTCGTGCTCACCCATTTCTGGTATCTTTTTGATGCCCGCGCCTACAAAACCGGGCGCAGCGCACTGCACCTTGCCAAATGCGAAGGATTCCTGCTCATTTCCGTTGTCATCCTCCTTGGACAAGTGGCCATGCTTTACATCCCCGGCTTCAACACCATGTTCAACTGCACCCCGATGCCCATCGGTGAATTCCTCATCATCACCGGGCTCTCATCGTTAGTGCTCTGGTTCGGCGAACTGGGACGGCTGTTCAAAAAAGAGACTGCCCCCTCAGCCGGGACTTGTTAATTTCAAAGTTTTTTCATGACAAAAAAAACGGGGCACCTTAAAAGAGGCGCCCCGTTTTTCATCTGGGGAAAAAGACCTACTCGGCAGGAGCCGGTTCAGGTGTTTCTCCCTCTTTCTTTTTCTCTTCCAAATCTATCAACTGATGGTCAATTAAAATATTGTACCAAGAAAACACCTTCTTGATATTGGAGACATAAACCCTCTCACGGTCGTAATTGGGAAGAACTTCAGCAAAATAAGCCTTCATGGCGTTGTTGTCTGTAAGGCTGACCTGCACCTTGCCGCCATTCTCCTTCTTGTAAATGGAGACAAAAACTGATTCCAGGGACACGTCGTCTCCCTGGGTGAAGATGGAGATATTTTCCAGATTGGCCACGCCGTCGCTGGAAAAAGCGGGAAAGCGCTTGCCGTCGGTAAGAGATTCCACAATGAAGCTGTTTCTGGCCTGGCTGACCAATTTGAAGAGGCCGCCCTTGCCGGTGATTGATAAAATTTTGCTTAAATCCATTTTCTTACACTTTTATTGATAGTTAATTTATTGATAGTATTCAATTTTTCTTTCAATGACATAATACATCCGACCGTTGCGGAAAGTGGTCTGCTTGGTCCAGTTGCCCTGCGCGTCAAAATCAGAGTAGTTGGACACAATGTCCAGGGTGTGGGTAGGCATGTCGCTGTGATAGACCTCCTTGCAGAGGCGCCCCTGATCATCGAAATGAGTATGGTTGCTCTCCACGGGGCGGTTGTTGAGGAAGGTGGTCCGATTGATCTCATTCCCTCGCTGGTCGTACTCAATCCGGGTGGACATGTAGGCCTCGCCGGCGGGAGCATTCGCGGAGCGCCACTCCACATACACCGGCAGTCCCGCTGCATTCAGCGTGTGGTGGATGGTGTACTGCTCGCTGCCCTGCGTGACCGAAATCTCCAGCACATTGCCATTCGCGTCATTCCGGCAGTTCTGCGTGAACACCACGCTGTCCCCCTGGTGGTAGGTCTCTTTCACACGGAATCCACGTGCATCTACCTCATACTCAGAGAAATTGTCGCATTGTCCCGCAGCGGAGAACAACTCGTTCTTTATCGGGTTCCCCTTCTCATCGAAGGTGACCTTACGGACAGAAATCGTGTCACCGGCATCATTGGTGAGCGCGCAAAAACTCAGCCACCCCGACCGCGTATAATCCATCTGGTTAGTAGCGTAAAAACAGAGGGAATCCAGCACGCCCTCCATGTCAAAGGCCATATATTTCTTCTCTGTGACACGCATCACCGGACCGCGCAAATGCTCATCCGACAAACTGTTACGTTGGGCGCTGGACGCCACCTGCGACGGTGTGTCCGTGGGAGATGCGCTTTTTTTCCCGCAACCGGAAAACAGCAGCAGCGCAAACACAGACAACCAGAAAAACACACAATTTCTCATGATTCCAAAAACAGGCGGCAAAAATACAATTTAATTAGGAAAGAGAGGGAGGTCATAGGAAGTTTTCTCCACCACACGCCATGCCACGGCATCGCCACATCCGCTGTTCATTGTTGATAAGTATTTAAAAATTCCACAGTCGCACGCCCATTGACACAGTAATTTTTGTAATATTGCGCAGTCAAATTTTTAATTAAAAAAAACTTCATATTGAAAGTTAATTTCCAATTAAACTATTAATAACTAATATGTTATTAATCAATAAAATGATAACATACGAAGCCACCACCTCATGTTTTTGCGCCACAAAAGCATGGAATGGACGCTATTCCCCTCCCCTATTTCCAACCCTCCTGAACCGTGGGCAAATTTTCCGTCCATTGTTCATAACTTCAACCGAAACAACCAACAGAATCATACCATCATAAAAAATAACGTACTATGAAGAGGATTTTTCCCTCCTTTGTTTTTTTCATATTGGGGTTCGAAAAAGCTGAAATACACTTTGTACGGCATGGTGATCGCCGGGCTCCAGTTCTTTCTCGGAAACACATTGTCACTTGAACTCGCCGGGGTTTATCACAGAATGATTTATACCAACATCAAAGAGAACGCCCCGGAAGTTTACTGTATGTCTTCATCCAACGACCGATACCAAAGCATGCAATACTGCATGAAGCCAGCGGCCAAGCACCGGATTGGAGGGGTTGTCAGAATAAAATTCAGTTTCTAACCAATTTGAAACGGGGAGATTTCAATATCTCATTCAAACAGATATTTGTAAATCACCTCCACTTTTGTAATCGGTATCAACTTGATGTTCAGACCATCCTGTTTGATTCCCTTCATATTGTATTTAGAAAGAAACATCCGGGTAAAGCCCAGTTTGTCAGCTTCGGCAATGCGCTGTTCCATCCGGATGACGGGCCGGATTTCGCCATTGAGGCCCATCTCGCCGGCAAAGCAGGTTTTGGCATCAATGGGCAGGTCGGCGGCAGAGGAGAGGATGGCAACGACGATGGAGAGGTTGATGGCGGGGTCATCCACCCGAATACCGCCGGCGAGGTTGACAAAAACATCCTTGGCACCCAGCTTGAAACGGCAGCGTTTTTCCAGCACAGCCAGCAGCATGTTGAGCCGGCGGATGTCGTAGCCCGTAGCCGACCGCTGCGGGGTGCCATAGACCGCACTGCTCACCAGCGCCTGGGTTTCAATCATCATGGCGCGGGTACCCTCCAGCACCACAGAAATAGCGCTGCCGCTGTAGTTCTCCTCAGAGGCGGAAACCAGCAGTTCAGAAGGGTTCAGCACCTCCCGCAGACCGTTACCCTGCATCTCAAAAATACCCAGTTCCGAAGTGGAGCCAAAGCGGTTCTTGATGCAGCGCACAATGCGGTAGCCATAATGCTGGTCGCCCTCAAACTGCAACACCGTATCCACGATATGCTCCAAAATCTTGGGCCCGGCCAGGGTGCCGTCCTTGGTGATATGGCCGATAAGGAAGACTGGCACGCCTGAGGATTTGGCGTAATGCTGAAACTCGGCGGCACACTCGCGGATCTGCGAAATGGAGCCGGCAGCGGAATCCAGCAGCTGGCTTTGCAAGGTCTGTACCGAGTCCACCACCAGAAGGTCGGGAGAGAGCTGCTTGACATGCTCAAAAATCTCGCGGGTGTCCGTTTCTGTCAGGATGAAGAAATTGTCAGGCTGGCGGTTCGGGAAAAGGCGTTCGGCACGCATCTTGAGTTGCGCCTCGCTCTCCTCGCCGGAGATATAGAGGATGCGTTTCCCGGGAATCTGGAGGGCGGTCTGGAGCAACAGAGTGGACTTGCCGATGCCGGGTTCTCCGCCAAGCAGGATGATGGAGCCTGCCACAATGCCGCCGCCGAGCACATTGTCAAACTCGCGGAAACCCGTGGAGATCCGGGGCATCTCCACCAAGGAGATCTCCGACAAGCGGCGAGGAAAGCTCCTGACCGCCGGCGCCACGGACGACTTCCCCTTGGAAGGGCCGTCCCCGCGGTCCACCACCTCCTCCACAAAGGAGTTCCACTCATTGCACGAAGGGCATTTCCCCAGCCACTGCGAGGACTGGTATCCGCAATTCTTACAGAAAAAGAGACTTTTGGGTTTTGCCATAAGAGATGATTTTAGCGCGCAAAAATACAACTTAATTAAATTCTTTGATGTATTTTTGCAGCCGTAATTTTATCAACAATGAAAAAAGGAATCCGCTACTTCCTGTTGTCTGCCATGTTGTTGATTGCAGGAAACTTAACTGTATCGGCGCAAAATGCCGCCGACAAAGTGCTGGGGGTGTACGACGTAACCGCACCCGGCTCTTCCGAAAACAGTCATGTGAGAATTTTCAAAGCCAAGGACGGCACCTACGCCGGGCGGGTCATCTGGCTCAAAGAGCCCAACTTTGAGGATGGCACTCCCAAACGGGACATCAAAAACCCAGACCCTGCCAAACGCGACACCCCGGGAGATCAGATCCTGCTGATGAAAGGGTTCTCCTACAATGCCGAAAAAAACGAATGGAGCGGGGGCACCATCTACAACCCCGTGAACGGGAAAACCTACAAGTGCTACATGAAGTTCGAGAGCGACACCAAGCTGAAAGTGCGTGGCTATATCGGCGTCCCGGCCCTCGGAGAATCCATGTATTGGTTCAAAATAAAATAACAAATCCGCAAGCATCTCCTTTTATTCAGGAAATTCACGTACTTTTGCAGCTAAATTTTTCAACATGTCAATTATTGTAAAAGAAGTCTCCAAACAGTTCGGCAAACAGTGGGCATTGAAAGATGTCAGCTTTGAAGTCAAAAAAGGCGAGGTCGTCGGTTTTCTGGGACCGAACGGCGCAGGCAAGTCCACCATGATGAAAATCATCACCTGCTACCAACCCCCGACCACCGGAGACGTGTCCGTGTGTGGACTGGACATCTGGAACGATTCTCTCGCCCTGCGCAAAAAAATCGGCTACCTGTCAGAATCCAACCCCTTGTATGTGGACATGTATGTCACTGAATTTTTGAACTTTATTGCCGGTCTGCACCATTTGGACAAAAAGCAGAAGCGCGTAGCTGATGTGATTGAACAGACGGGATTGGGACCGGAAATGCACAAAAAGATCGGGATGCTGTCAAAGGGCTACCGGCAGCGCGTCGGACTGGCACAGGCTTTGATTTCAGACCCCGAGGTGTTGATTCTGGACGAGCCCACCACCGGTCTGGACCCCAACCAGCTGGTGGACATCCGCAACCTCATCCGCGGCTGCGGACAGTCAAAAACCGTGCTGCTCTCCACCCACATCATGCAGGAGGTGGAAGCCATGTGCAGCCGCGCCATCATCATCAACCGGGGAAAAATCGTGGCTGACGCGTCCCTGGACACCCTTCGAAGTGAAGCCGCCAAACGCGGAATCAAAAACAATTCCATTGAAGAATTATTCCATACCATCACCCGATAAAAAAAACATTGTGAAACGGTTCACTCTTCTGCTCTGCTTTTTGCTCGCCGCCCTTTGGGTTCCTGTTGCTGCCCAAGAGGAAGACGAGGACCCTTGCGCTCAAACCTTTCCCAAAAACATTGAAAAGGAGTTCAAAAAAGCCAGGGATTTACAGAAATCAGGCAAAAAATCAGAGGCCAATGCCATTTACAGAGATATTCTGGAGGAATACCCCGAGCATCTGGAAGCCAACTACTACCTCGCACTCAGTTACTATCTACCCATCCAACTAAACGATTATGTAATTGAAAGAAAGCAAGATGCCGTTGAAGTCATCCAGGCAGCCGACCGCATGTACGCCGTTTGTCCCCACCACAGAATCATCGTTCATCTGTATGCCGCCCGCATGGCCTACCAAATCGAGGATTTCAACCAGGCCATCAAACATGCACAGGTGCTGATGGACAATCCGGATTTGGTGAAAAACATGGATGACCTGGAGTTTGCAGAGGCCATCATCAAAAACGCCAAACGTTTTGCCGTTCTGCTCAACAACCCTGTCCCCTTTGACCCGCATCCCGTGCCGGGCATCAGCACCTCCCATGACGAATACCTCGCCACCATTTCCCCCGATGCCGAATACTTCTACTTCACCCGGCGCCAGCCCTACCGCAAGCAGACCGCCTTCGGGACGGAAACCACCGACCGCGAGTTCTTCTCGTTCAGCGCCAAAGACAACTTCGGGAATTTCGGGCCCGGGCAGCCGCTCCCCTACCCTTTCAACGAATCCATGGGAGAGGGCAGCCCCACCATCAACTTAGCCAACGACCTGCTCATCTTCTCCATGCTGCATGAAGTCCGTCTCAAAGATGAAAGAGGTCAAGAGGTGGTTTACCCCAACTACGATCTCTATTACTCCACTTTTGACGGAGAGGACTGGTCGGACCCGCGTTCACTGAGCGAAAAAGTCAACCGTGCAGACTCCTGGGAGTCACAGCCATCACTCAGCTCCGACGGAAAATTCCTGTTCTTTGCCTCCGACCGCCCCGGCGGGTATGGCGGCTCCGACATCTGGCTCACCGAGCGCGATGCCAACGGCAACTGGCAATCCCCCGTCAACCTCGGGCCTACCATCAACACCAAAGGCAACGAACGCTCCCCCTTCCTGCATACCGACAGCAAAACCCTCTACTTCTCCTCCTCAGGACATGGCGGCATCGGCGGCATGGACATCTACTACTCCAAACTGTCTGACAACGGGAAATGGAACACTCCCGTCAATATCGGCTACCCCATCAACTCTGAAAACGACGATGTGGACTTTTTCGTCAGCCTTGACGGCGCCACTGCCTACTTCTCCTCCAACAACATTGACACACGGTGCTGGAACATCTACAGTTTTGAACTTTACGAGGCAGCACGCCCCAAAAGTATGATGCTGATCAAGGGCAACGTCACCTCCGATGACCATGAGAAGGTGAATGCCGTGGTGGAACTCCGCGACGAGGAATCCAACATCATCGCCACCACCACCGTCAACGAACATACCGGCCATTATGCCATGGCCACCCAGGTGGACACCCAAAAAACGCAGAATCTGATTGTGAACATCAAACAGGAGGGGTACGCCTACGATACCAAAATGGTCAATGTGGGTCCGGAAACCCAAAAAATCGTCACCTCCGACGCGGAAGTCAAACGCATTGAGGTGGGCAAAGTGTGCGACCTGCACGACATCTTTTTTGCCACCAACTCCTACACCCTGACCGACGAATCCAAACGTCTGATTGACCTTTTTGCAGATTTCCTTGAGCACAACCCCGCTGTCAAAGCGGAAATCCAAGGGCATACCGACGATATCGGCAATGACAACGACAACCTGATTTTGTCGGACAGACGTGCGCAGTCGGTTTACAACTACTTGATTGAAAAAGGCATCTCCAAAAACCGCATCCGCTATAAAGGGTATGGGGAAAGCCGTCCCGTAGCCCCCAACACCACTCCCGAGGGGCGTGCCAAAAACCGTCGGACTGTTTTTTTAATTTATGAGCGATAAAAAAAACACATTTCTGTTCCCGTCCCAGCCGTTCCTTTCCGGAAAGCCCTACTGGGTGCAACTGGTGGTACTGTTTTTTCTCACCCTTTTCTGCATGATTCTCTTCAGCGCGACAAGCGGAATCGCGGCACGGATAATTTACGGGAATGACATTCTGGAAGCACCTACGGCCTCCTTCTATCGTTTTGTCCAGTTCTTCAATGCCGTCGGAACATTTCTTGTTCCGGCATTGCTTTTTGCCTTTCTGCTTGAACGGAAATGGTTCTCCTTCAACCTGGCCTGCCGCAGCATCCACCAACCGGCCGTTGTGGCACTGATTCTCCTGCTCTCCTTTGCCCTGTTGCCTGTCATCGGCCTTCTCGTCACGCTCAACGGGATGATTCACCTGCCCGACTCCTGGGCTGCCGTAGAGCAGTGGATGACCAAACACGAGCAAGCCTCCACTCTGGTGCTGGAAACCATGTTAAACGATACCTCCGTTGCCATCCTGCTGCTGAACCTTTTCCTGTGTGCAGTATTGCCAGCATTATGCGAGGAGTTTTTTTTCCGAGGCACCCTGCAACAGTTGTTTCAAAGATGGTTCGGGAATGCGCATGTGGCCATTTGGTCCACAGCTTTCATTTTCAGCGCGATACACCTGCAATTCGGAGGATTTTTCGCTCGCTGGCTATTGGGAGCTTACCTGGGCTATCTGTTCTGGTGGAGCCAATCCCTATGGCTTCCCATCCTCGCCCATCTGCTGCACAATGCCATCAGCATCCTACTGCAATTCTTCATCAGCCAGTCTGGAATCACCCTCCCCCAAGAGACATCCCTGTCGGCGCAACTTCCCGTCGCACTCCTGTCCCTCTCCCTGTGTGCAGGGCTGATTTTCATGGTTCACAAACTATTAAAAAGCAGAGAGCCTGAGACTACCGAATAATTCTGTCTTGATTCTGGCTCAAGAAAGCCGCCCAGCTGTTGGCCTTGCCCTTGCCAAAATCCAACCGGCATTGCAGGTGGTGACATACCGCCGCCGCCAGCGCATCCGTGGCATCCAGATAGGGACTTTCTGAAGAAAAATCATACATGTGGTGCAGCATGGCCGCCACCTGTTCCTTGGATGCGCTGCCCTTACCCGTAATAGACTGTTTGATGCGGCGGGGCGTGTACTCAAAAACCTCCATCCCCGCATGAAGGCACGCCCCGATAGCCACCCCCTGTGCGCGCCCCAATTTCAGCATGGACTGCGGGTTCTTTCCATAGAACGGCTCCTCAATGGACAAGATATCAGGATGATACTGTTCTATCAGCTGGGTCACCCCGTCATAAATGGCTTTCAACTTGGAACACTGGTCTGACAAGCGATTCATTTTCAGCACATCCAGCGTGACAATCTCGCTATTGCGGAGACGGGTTTTCAGGAGGGCGTACCCCATGATATTCGTCCCAGGGTCAATGCCCAAAATGAGGTGTTCGGTAAGGGTGGAATCAGGCATGGGGGTGAATTTAACGATGTAGGATGAGGGTTTGGGTGGCATAATCTATCACTGCCCGATGGCCTTTGAGGAAATCGCCGCCGAGAATACCCCGGATGGGCTTGAACCCGACCTGTTCGTACATTTCATTCACCTGTTGGAGGTCCAGCAGGCGGGCGAGAAGGTCGGGAAAACGCATGTTGCCAATTTTGAGTCCGTTCACCTTGGAGATGTGCACGTCAATTTCACCTCCGATGGCCACATTCACGTCATCCCGTGCAATTTCAGCGGCATCTTCCAGGCAAACAGACTCAATGAAAGTACGGTCGAAGCAAATGTGGTTGGCGCCTGTATCCACCAACATCCAGACGGGCTGTCCGTACAGTGTTGCTTTGATGACAGGGTGGAACCCTTGCGGGTCCAGTTCCCACAAATGCAGTTTCAACTTCATGGTTGATGGCAGGTTAGAGGTGTACGCACTCCTCGTAAGCGGCGGCGGTGGCCTCCATGATGGCTTCGGAGAGGGTGGGATGCGGATGGACGGCGCGGAGCAGTTCCGTGCCTTTCACATGCTGCTGGCGGGCGAGCACGATACCCGACACCATTTCCGTCACATTCTCCCCAATCATGTGGCAACCCAGAATCTCGTCAGTTTTCTTGTCAAAGATGATCTTGATCATGCCATCGCGGTTGCCGGAAGCGGTGGCCTTGCCTGAGGCGGTGAAAGGGAACTTGCCGATGCGCAGCTCGTAACCTGCCTCCAAGGCTTTCTTTTCCGTCAAGCCCACGGAGGCGATTTCCGGAGTGGTATAGGTACAACCGGGGATGTTTCCATAGTCCACCGGAATGGGATCCAGGCCGGCGATTTTCTCCACGCACACCAGTGCTTCGTGGGAAGCCACGTGCGCGAGGGCGGGGCCGGGCACGATATCTCCGATGGCGTAAACGCCCTTGCATTTCGTGCGGTAGAACTCATCCACCACCACTTTGCCACGTTCCACCTCAATGCCAAGCTTGTCCAGACCAAGTCCTTCCAGGTTAGTCACCACGCCGACAGCAGAAAGCACCACATCACACTCTATTTCAGTAATTTTCTCTTTTGCATCTTTCACTGTCACCTTGCATTTTTCGCCGGTAGTGTCCACGCTTTCCACGGAAGAGGAGGTCATCACCTTCACGCCATTCTTGCGGAAAGCACGTTCCAGCTGTTTGGAAATCTCCTCGTCCTCTACAGGAACCAGATTGGGCAGGAACTCCACGATGGTCACTTTAGTACCGAGTGTGGAATAGAAATGGGCAAATTCACTGCCGATGGCGCCGGAGCCCATCACCACCATGGATTCGGGAAGCTTGGGCAGAGTAAGCGCCATGCGATAGCCGATAATTTTCTCGCCATCCTGCTTGATGTGAGGAAGTTCCTTGGAACGCGCCCCCGTTGCCAGGATGATGTGCTCCGCCTCATAAGTTCCCACAGAACCATCAGAGAGATCCACCTTCACCTTGCGGTCCGGCGTGAGGGAGGCAAATCCCTCAATGACATCCACATTGTTCTTTTTCAATAAGAACTGCACCCCTTTGCTCATGGTTTCAGCTACGGTACGGCTGCGTTTGACCATAGCTTCAAAATCCGGCTTGGCGGGAGTGTCCAGCACAACACCATAATTCTCAGCATGTTTCATATAATTATACACTTGTGCCGATTTCAGCAGCGCTTTCGTGGGAATACATCCCCAATTGAGACAAATACCGCCCAGTTCACCGCCTTCAACCACAGCCGTCTTCATACCCAACTGGCTGGCGCGAATCGCAGCCACATAACCTCCGGGACCACTCCCGATAACTATCACATCGTAATTCATAAACTTGTTTTTTAAGATTGTTTTATTTTATAATTTAATGATTATCAATATTTTCAAAACCAAAACTCCCCATTCATCCTCTAAAAAAGAAAGACAAAATTCACTTGGGATTAGGTGTTGCAAAAGTACACGATTTTTTTGAATTTTAAATGAATAAAAAAATGGCATTTTCTCCTCAAAAAAAAGACATTTTTCACAAAAATAGTACTACTTTTGCATCGCTAAAAATACATACAATGAAGAAAAAATTACTTTCCACCATTGGATTCTGCATGTTAGGATTTTTCGCCATAGCACAGATTCCGGAAGGATATTATTCCCGTGCCATCGGAAAGAGCGGACAGGAGTTGAAAGAGGTCCTTTGTGACATTCTCACGGACGGGCATCACTTCATGACCAACGGTTATGGAAGCCCCATCACTTACGGCAGCATTCCCTTTTTCACCTTTTTGACCACAGATCCCAACTCACTGGAAGATTCCACAGTGTATGACATTTACCGGAACTGCAGCAATCTGTATTACGACATGCAGCACAGTGTGCCGGAAGGTCCCATGACCGAATGTGCCTATTGGGAGCAAGAGCACATCTTCTGCCGCAACTGGATGGGGGGCAACACTGCCTGTGCCGGAACGATGCAAGCCAGCGACATGCACAACCTCTATCCGGCAGACTGCATCAACAACCTCCGAAGCAACTATGCCTTCGGCATTGTGGACCATGCGGCCTCCAACATCATGACTTTCAGCAACGGTTCCCGGAAAGGGACGGGCGGTTACTTTGTCGGCACTGCCGACGACGAGCACTATTCGGGCACGGTGTATGAGCCCGTGATGGAAGCGCGCGGCGACATCGCAAGAACCATCTTCTACATGGCCACACGCTACATGCACGAGACCAGTTTCAATGGGGACAACGCCCCCATGAGCACATGCGACGCCAGTGGAGTGGGGCTCAAGCCCTGGGCCGTGGCCATGCTCATTGAGTGGCATCATGCCGACCCCGTGGATGAGCGCGACAGTCTGCGCAACAACGCAGTGTACCGTCTCCAAGGCAACCGCAACCCCTACGTGGACCATCCCGAACTGGTGGACCTGATCTGGGGCGGCATCACTGACACTTTTGCCGGGACACCCGTGGAATACACACTTCCTGAAATCTACCACTTTGAGGTGGAAAACCTCCACTCTCTGGTCATCACCTTCAACACGCCGATGGAAGAGGAGCCCCTCGGGAACACGGAAAACTATGCCATTGTGCGAAGCACCAACATGCTTTACGCCCTTCATCCCGCCTCGGTGGAGGTGATAGATCCTTTCACTGTGGTACTGAACCTGGACAGCAGCGGACTCACTCCCGGCATCGGTTACTATTGCAACGTGGCAGGGATGCCCGCACTCAACGGGTGGTTCAGCCGCAGCACCACCTTCCATTTCGTTTATGGTGTCAACAGCCGCCAGCGCACCCTGGCCGCCTGGACATTTGACGAAACCCAGGACTACGACCTCATGCCGGTCATCCCGGCCAACTATGGGGACACGCTCTTTTCCGTCATGCAGTTTTCCGAAGATTACCTGCCCCAACACATCGTCACCCGGAGTGGCAGCCGTGTCGGGGACCCACGGGTTCCGCAAAATGCCGGCAGAGCCGTCAGCTTCAAGCAGCACACTGGTTCCGGCGCCCACGAGTGCGACACCGCGCTGTACTTCACCCTTCGCGCCAGCACCCTGCTGTTTGAGAACATCAGCCTCTCCTTCGCCCGCAGTTTCACCTCCAGCTCCTGCAGGTACTACAAATACTACTACAGCACCACAGGAGACTCCACCTCCTACATCCTGTTCAAGGAGGACAATTTCAACACAGACACCCTCAGCGACAATTTTGACCTACAGTACTTCAACCTCTCCGACATCAGCGAGCTCAACAACACCGATTCCATCTTCTTCATGATCAAAATGTACGGGGCCATCAGCGGAACGGGGCGTGCCAGCTTTGACAATTTCTGCATTGCGGGAGAAAAATGCCGCCACGGGATATATTACACAGACACCGTGGTCTCCGGACGAAGCTACGACCGCTACGGCTTCCATCTCACCCCCAGCCAGACACAGCTGAGCGGGGACATGAACGAATTCACCAGCACCTATGAAAGAGTAGTGGCGCAGGAGGATGACTGCGACAGCGTTTTCACCCTGACATTGCACATCATCAGCGAAACAGGGATACAGGCATCCTTGGAACCCGAAACTTTCAACCTGCGCCCCAACCCGGCACACGAGACAGTCACCGTCTGTGGCGAGGGACTTTCCGAAATCCGTTTGTACACACTGATCGGCCAGCAGCTCGTCACCATTTCTGCCGATGAAAGCGGAGAAACACAGATTTCTCTTGCAGGCGCACGACCGGGAATCTACATCATCCAAGGAATTTATCACGACGGACGCACCGTGTCGCAGAAACTCATTCTGCAATAGTAGAAAAAACTTCTTTGACCGCGAATGAAAAAAGCAAAAGAAAGTCCTTCGGAATCCGCGAAAATAATGTAACTTTGCCGCTTGAAATTTTAACCAAAACACACCTTATGAAGAAAGTCTCACTTTTTCTCCTGTTTTTCATATTTATTTGTGGGAAAGCGACTTCACAAATAGACAATTCTTATGGCGACAGCACTGCCAACCTACAGGGAAATGCCGGGAATGCCACCTTCGACAGCGAAAATCTGGACGATGAGAACGCCAACACCGGCGGAAACATTCCGGGACTGCTGCACTCCTCCAAAGACATCTACAGCAGCAACACCTCGTACACCTTTGGGATCGCCTATTTCAAAAACCGCGGCATTGACTCCAAATACCAGACGATAGCCATCAACGGGCTGGAGATGGAGAACGCGGTCACAGGTCGGGCGTCATACTCGCAGTGGGGTGGCTTGAACCGCGTGTTCCGCTGGCCGGAGAGCATCACGGACCTGAACCCGGCGACCTTTGCCTTCGGTGACATTGGCGGGTCCACCAACTACACTGTACGCGCCTCCTCCTACCGCAAACAGATCCATGCCAACTACTCGCTGTCAAACCGGAGCTACAACAACCGACTGATGCTCACCTATTCCTCCGGACTGTTGAAAAACGGCTGGGCATTTGCCGCCTCCGCATCCACACGCTTCGGCAGCGCACTCAACTATGTGGACGGGAGTTCCTATACGGGAGCCTGCTATTTTTTCTCGGCCGAAAAGCGAATCAACAGTGAGCACGCGCTGAATTTGGCTGTATGGGGAGCACCCGTCACCAAGAGCCTTCAGTCCAACTCCACACAAGAGGTGTATGAACTCACCAACAACCATTATTACAACGCCAACTGGGGATGGTACAACGGCAAAAAGCGCAACGCCAGAATCCGCACCACCCACGAACCCGTCTTCCTGCTCTCCCACTTCTACGCCCCACAGAATAACAAGCTCCTGATCACCACCAATCTGGGAGCATCTTTCGGGAAACAAAGCACCACCTCCCTGAACTGGAACAACGTGCCGGATCCCCGGCCCGACTACTACCGCTACCTTCCCTCCTATTTCCAGGATGATCCCGAACTGCAGGAGTTCTACCGCCAGCAGTGGCTCACCAATGAGGATTTCCGCCAGCTGAACTGGGACAACATGTACCAGACCAACCTGCTGGCCGCCGCCCAAGGAAAACAGGCCCAGTACATTGTAGAAAACCGTGTCATCAGCCATGCACAAATATCCGGCTCCTCCACAGTTGTCGCCAATCTCAACGACAACATCAAGTTGTCGGGCGGTGTAGATATCCGCGGCTACCACCAACGCAATTTCAAGACCATCAATGATTTACTTGGAGGTATGTATTGGTTAAACGAGGACAAATATGCTGATGGAGAGTCCCCAGAAAACCCCTATTTACTGTATGATGACCTGGACAACATCGGCAAAGAGTTGGGCGTGGGCGACAAATTCGGTTACGATTACGCCTACAACATTTACAAACAGAACCTTTGGGCCACAGCCAAGTTCAACTTCAAACACATCGATTTCCATGTCGGCCTGAACGGGTCGGTAACGGAGATGTGGCGCACCGGCTACATGCGCAACGGACGTTTCCCCACCAACTCCTACGGCAATTCGGAGAAAAAAATCTTCCCCAACATCGGGACCAAATTAGGCATCTCCTACAAAATCAACGGGCGCAACTACCTCACCCTCAACGGTCAGTTCCAGACCATTGCCCCCAGCATCCTGGATGCCTTCATCAGCCCGACCATCCGTAACGACTATGTGGCAGGGCTGAAAAGCGAAAAAGATCTGGCGGCAGACTTCTCCTACATCATGCGATACCCGTTTATGAGAATGAGGCTGTCGTTCTATTACGCCAAATTCATGGATGTCACTGACCAGTTCAGTTTCTACCATGATGACTATGGCAGTTTCGTCAACTATGCCATGACAGACATTGACAAGCAGAACATGGGCGTAGAGGTCGGCATTGAAATCCCCATCGGCTCCATGTTCACCATCGCCCTGGCCGGCAACTACGGTGATTACATCTACACCAGCCGTCCGAATGTGACCATGACCGCAGACAACGGCTATGACATTCTGGGCAACGGGCAGAGCGAATACACCGAGACGGTCTATTGGAAGAACTTCCATGTGGCCGGTTCTCCGCAAGTAACAGCCACTATCGGACTGAAATTCAACTATAAGTACTGGTTTGTCAACATCAACGCCAACTATTTTGACAAGATCTATGCGGATTTGAATCCGGAGCGCCGCACCACCAATGCCCGCGGGACGCTGGACGCCTCCTCCGAGCTCTACCAGGCACTCGTGGCGCAGGAGCGCACCAAGGGCCAGTTCACCCTGGATGCCTCAGTAGGCAAATCCTGGAAGGTGAAACGCAGCACCATCGGTTTCAACGTCAGCGTGACCAACCTGACCAACAACAAAAACCTGGTCACCTCCGCCTGGGAGCAACGCAGATTTGACTACAGCGACTACAACGTCAACAAATTCCCGAACAAATACTACTACGCCTTGGGCACCACCTTCTACATCGGCATCAATTACACCTTTAACTAAGCCATTTTTGATCACCTTTAAATATAGCAAAAATGAACAGAATGAGATTTTTCCTGACCGTCGCGGCAGCATTGCTTTTTGTTGCATGTAACCGAGAAAAGGACATTGCGCCGGAGCTGCATTATGCGGGGCAGGCCAACATGACCATCGCAGAACTGCTGGAGTATCACACTGTCGGCTCATACGACTCCTTTGACTCCATTCCCGCAGGCACAGTCATCACCGGCATCGTCACCTCCTCCGACCAGCACGGCAACTGTTACAAGTGGATGACCATCCAGGACGGAACCGGAGCCATCAAGATCAAGATTGACGATTCCTCCCTGTACCCCAAATACCGCATCGGACAGCGGGTTTATGTTGAATGCGGCAACATGGTCATCGGCGACTATCGCAAAGAGGTGCAGATCGGCTACTGGATTGACGGTGCCATGGCGGGCATCTCCTCATCGCAGGAGGACCTCTATATTTTCCGTGACGGCATTCCCGGGGCGGAACCCGAGCCCATCATCATCAACAGTGCCGATGACATCACGGATGCCACTTATGGACATCTGGTGAAAATCGTGAACTGCAGCATCAAGAACGGAGGCATCGCCACCTTCAGCGAGCCCAATGCAAACACCGACCGCATCATCGTGATGAGCGACCACAGCGAATTGGTGATGCGCAACAGCTCATACGCCGACTTTGCCCAAGAAATCATGCCCTCCGGCGACGGGGTGATCTACGGCGTGCTGGGCCGGTATAATGCGACCCCGCAGCTGTATCTGCGTTCCGCCGAGGACGTGCAGTTCATCCGTACAGAAAGCCTTCCCGCCTTCATTCCCGATGAAAACTCCATCGGAGCAGGAGGATGGACCGTAGTCAACGAAGAGGGCTGGGGATATTGGACCAATCACAACAGCTTCAAGATTTACAACCCCAACGTTTCTCCCATCAACAGCTGGCTCGTTTCCCCCACCTTCAGCAATCTGCAAAACCGCACCGGCGTATATTTCACCCTCTCCCAGGAAACCGACGGCACAGCGGTGCGCGCCGTCAAATACACCACTCAGTATGACCCGGCGCATCCCACTGACGGCTGGACAGACTACACCTTAGGGGAAGTGATTCCCGCCGAAGTCACCTCCAACCCCAATTTCAGAATCGCCTTCCAGTTCAATGGAGGCAACGGCGCCTGGTGGCAAATCAAAGGCATCAACTTTTATGCCAGAGTTCAATAACCGAAAACACAATTGACATGAGAACACCCATATTTTCCGCTCTGATTTTATCCGTCCTGTTCCTCTTCAGCTCCTGCAACAAGGATTGGGAAACAGCCGAATTAGCAATCCCGCACTATGACGGGGACACATCAGATTTGAGAACCATACAGGACATCATTGACGTTTACACAGCGGCAGGAGGCTTGGACTCCATCTGCCACAGAGGGGACCATTTCATCGTAAAAGCCACCGTGGTCAGCTCCGACGAGGGGGGCAATCTGTACAAGAAAATGATTGTCCAGGATGCCACCGGCGCGCTGGAAATCCCCATCAACAGAACCGGATTGCAAACCACCTATCCCGTTGGGCAGACAGTATTCATTGATTGCCAAGGGCTTGTAGTAGGAAATTACCATGGCGTTTACCAAATCGGATGGATTTACCAAGGGGCCGTGGGCCGGATTGACGCCAACTATTTAGACCTGTATCTCCACAAGGATGGTCTGCCGAAGGACATCACCCCGATGATTACCAACATCACCTCGCCCGCAGACATCAATGACGGCAATGTGTGCAAAATCGTACGCATCCAGAACTGCCATTTCGCGGCAGACGCCATCGGTCGGCCGTGGGCGGAAGAGACCCACACCACCTCCCGTGCCATTGAGACCATCAATGGAGAAAGCCTGTCCGCTGCAGGCATCAACCTCATCACCTACACCTCCAACTACGCCAAATTCCGCAAACTCTTAGTGCCCGACGGCATCGGAGATCTCACCGGCATCCTCTCCGTCTATACTTCCGGAGCAAAAAAAAACTACCAGTTGCTGCTCTGCACCACGGAGGATATACATGACTTCGGGGCAAAAACAGACATCTATCCCGTCCTGGTCAACAGCCAGTTCAACAGCGATAACACACAATGGCAAGAATACAACAGTTACATGATCCATCGCAATGTTGACACCGAATGTGAAGACTGGCTCGTATCTCCAATCATCCCCATCCAAACGGTCGGCGGAGCGGAATTCACCGTGGAGGAGATGTTCTACAAAACCGGACAAGTGCTGCAAAACTATTGTTTCAAGGTTTTTTACACCACAGACAACGGCTCCACTTGGACCGAACTCACTCCCGAAACCAGAGCAGATGACGGACAATTCCATGAAAACAAATACACCGGACTGGAGAATGTGACCCAGGACTTCCGGATCGGATTCCGTTTTGACGGTCCCTGCAACGACTACTGGGGCATCCGCAAAATGCACTTTTACAAAACAGTACCGGGAACAGCACAAAACCACTGACAGATTCCGACAGTGGAATGATCTTATACATATATAATTATAGCAGAAGAGAAAAGAATGGAATTCAAACTCAACACGATTGAAGAAGCGATTGAAGATTTTCGCGAAGGGAAGTTCCTCATTGTCGTGGACGATGAAGACAGAGAAAATGAAGGTGATTTTATCATTGCCGCTGAAAAGATAACACCGGAGAAGGTCAACTTCATGATGAGTTATGGACGCGGGGTGCTGTGTGCGCCCATGAGTGCCGAACGCTGCAAGCAGTTGGAGTTGGAGATGCAGGTGGACCACAACACATCCCTGCTCGGAACGCCGTTCACCGTGACGGTGGACTTGTTAGGAAACGGCTGTACCACAGGGGTATCCATGTACGACAGAGCCAGCACCATCAAAGCGTTGGCACAGCCTGACAGCACACCGGAGATGTTCGGTCGGCCGGGTCATATCAATCCTCTGCGGGCACGCGAAGGCGGCGTGCTGGTACGTGCCGGACACACTGAGGCGGCAGTAGATCTCACCCGTCTGGCTGGACTACAGCCCGTGGGAGCGCTGATTGAAATCATCAATCCCGATGGCACCATGGCACGGCTTCCCCAACTGATGGAGGTAGCACGCCAATATGGCATCAAAATCATCACCATCCAGGATCTGATTGCCTACCGAGTGAAGAATGAGACGCTCATCCGAAAAGAAATCGAAGTGAAACTGCCCACCGAATGGGGAAACTTCACCCTGATTGCCTACACCCAGCTCAACAACGGGCTCACCCATCTGGTGCTCAAAAAAGGAGAATGGGCTGAAGGCGAGGACGTGCTCGTGCGTGTCCACTCCTCCTGCGTGACAGGAGATATCTTCGGATCCTGCAAATGCGACTGCGGAGACCAACTGCACCGCTCCATGCGCATGGTGGAGAAAGAAGGAAAGGGAATGGTACTTTATATGAGCCAGGAAGGCCGGGGCATCGGACTGGTCAACAAGCTGAAAGCATACCACTTGCAGGAATTGGGCCGCGATACGGTAGAAGCCAACCTTGAACTCGGATTCCGTGCCGACGAACGCGACTACGGCATCGGGGCACAGATTCTGCGTGACCAAAAAGCCACCCGCGTGCGCCTCATCACCAACAACCCCACCAAGCGCGCCGGCCTCCTCGGCCATGGCATTGAAATCGTGGAGACCGTCCCCATCATCATTGAACCCAATGAAATCAACCGCTTCTACCTCAAGACCAAGCAGGACAAGATGGGACACGACCTGCATTTGAGATAGTCCACGACCATGATGAAAAAATGGCTCTATTTTGTGATGCTCCTGGTGGTGGCCTCCTCTTGCAAAAAACAAGAGGAGCATCGTTTTTCAGGTTATATTTTCGGAACATACTACACCGTCACCTATAGTGGGAAGGAGAATGCCACACTGCAAGGCGAAGTCAATGCCGCACTCTGTGCCATCAATGACGAATTCTCCGTTTTTGACAGTGCCTCCGTGGTCTCGCGGCTCAACCGGGGCGAGGAGATCTCCCCGCTTCCGGAAGACCTGATCCGGGTGCTGGAGTTATCCCTGAACACCAGCCGCCAGACAGAAGGCGCCTTTGACATCACAGCCGGACCGCTGATCCGCTTCTGGGGTTTCAGTCCGGGAGAAGCCGAACAAAACCACGACACCCTGCGGGTTCTGGATTCCTTGCGGCAGATGGTAGGCTATCAGAAAATCTCCATAGAAAATGGACATCTGGTCAAATCAGACCCACGCATACAATTGGATTTCAACGCTATAGCAAAAGGATATGCGGTGGACAAAGTAGCGGAACTGCTGGAACAGCGGGGAATACAGAACTATGTGGTGGATATCGGCGGCGAGGTACGCACCCATGGGGAAAAATCCTCCGGGCAGGCATGGCGTGTGGGCATACAGATTCCCACCGAAACACGCGACGGACTGGTTGAAAGCGACTACATTTTTGAAATGGGGGGGAAAAGCATTGCCACCAGCGGCAATTACCGCAACTACAAAGAGATCAATGGCCAAAGGGTTTCCCACATCATCAATCCCTCCACCGGGTACGCCGAAGCAAGCCCCCTGCTGAGTGTTTCAGTCATCGCCGGCGACTGTGCCAGTGCTGACGCCTATGCCACCGCCTTCATGGTGCTCGGCATTGAAAAATCAATGAAAGTGCTGGAACATCATCCCGAGCTGGCCGCACATTTCATCTATTACGAGAACGGCCAATACCAATTCCAGCAGACCGGCAATTTCCCCGCCAAGATTCAAAAATAGGAAGCGGGTTCTGTAAAAAATTGTATTTTTGCCGCCCAAAAAAAATCCATGAAGCTGGCCATCGTCATATTGAACTGGAACGGAAAAAAATTCCTGGAGCAATTCCTGCCCACGCTGCTCAAGCACACGCCGGAATATGCAGAAGTAGTGGTGGCTGACAATGCCTCCACCGACGATTCCATCTCCTTCCTGAAAGAGTGCCATCCACAAGTGCGCATCCTGTCCAACGACCGCAACTACGGATTTGCGGAAGGCTACAATCTTGCATTGGAGAAAGTGGACGCGGAATATTACTGTCTGCTCAATTCCGACATTGAGGTGACGGAAGGATGGGCAGAATCAGTCATTGAGATGATGGAGAGCGACCCGTCCATTGCGGCGGCGCAACCCAAGCTCCGGAGCCTGTACCACCGCGAGAGCTTTGAGTATGCGGGAGCAGCGGGCGGATTCATAGACAAATACGGATACCCTTTCTGTCGGGGCCGTGTGTTCAATACAGTGGAAAAAGATGAAGGGCAGTATGACACTCCCATTGACATCTTCTGGGCCAGCGGGGCGGCGCTCTTCGTGCGCAGCCGGGTATATCGCGAGCTGGGCGGACTGGATGCCGACTTTTTCGCCCACATGGAAGAGATAGACCTATGCTGGCGCATCCGCAACCACGGCTACCGCATTGTGGTGCAGCCCCAGTCGGTTGTGTACCATGTCGGCGGAGGAACCCTGCCCAAAAACAACTCTTTCAAGACCTTCCTCAACTTCCGCAACAACCATTTCCTTTTGCTGAAAAACCTTCCGGGCCGCAGGCTTTTCCCCACCTTTCTGGCGCGCATAGTCCTGGACAACGTGGCGGCGTTCTCTTTTCTTGCCCAGGGGCACGTCAAGGATTTCACCGCAGTGTACAAGGCCCACTGGGCGGTTGTCAAGCAGTTCGGAAAGATCAAATGCAAGAGAGACGGTCACACAGGAGCCTACGCTGCGGTGTGGAAGCGACCCATTCTTTTGGAGTACCACCTGTTTCAGCACAAAAAGTTCAACGGTTCTGAATTCATAAAATAACCCCATAAACCAATCCCATGATTGACTTCCTGTTCGGTGAATTTTACAACTACTTCCTGTGTGGCATGACCCTGCTTGCGGTGGTGGTTTTTATCATTTTGCAATTCATCACGCCCGCCTACGGCATGACCTTCAACAACCGCTGGGGGCAGTCCATCCGCAGCAATTGGGGATGGGTGCTCATGGAGGCGCCCGTGTTTCTGCTGATGACCAGCTTCTACGTCCACGCCCTCCTGCGCTCTCAGCCATTCAGCATGGCAGAGTTTCCCTGGGTAACCACCGCCATCTTCGTGCTGTTTCAGCTGCACTACCTGCAACGCTCTTTCATCTTTCCCTCACTGATGCGCGGCACAAGCAAGATGCCGCTCTCCATCATCTTTTCCGGCATTTTCTTCAACATGTTCAACGCCTACATGCAGGGCGGGTGGTTGTTTTTCATCTCTCCGGACCAGTACACACTGAGCTGGTTCTATTCCCCTCAGTTCATCATCGGAACGGTGCTTTTCTTTGCCGGGATGGTCATCAACATGCATTCCGACCGCATCATCCGCAAGCTGCGCGCCGACAAATGGGACAACAACTACTACCTTCCGAAGGGATTCCTGTTCGACAAGGTCAACTCGGCCAACTTTTTCGGTGAACTGCTGGAGTGGTTTGGTTTCGCGGTGCTCAGCTGGTCACCGGCGGGCCTTGTATTCTTCCTTTGGAGCTTTGCCAACATCGTGCCCCGTTCCAAAGCCGTCTATGAACAGTACATCCAGTTTTTCGGAGAGGAATTCAAACAACTGAAACGCTGGAAGATATTTCCATACATCTACTAAAAATCACTTTATAGAAAGAGTGAAAAAGTCTGCACAGAAAATGCACAAAAAACAGTCCAACAAAGTGCATTTTCCATGCGGAAGTTTACATATTTTTCATTACTTTTGCACCCTCAAAAAAATAAAGTTAAAACACATTTAATAATCATTAAAAATAATTGAAAATGAGCAATGTAAAGTACGTTTACACTTTTGGCGGAAAAACCGCTGAAGGTAAGGCAGACATGAAGAATCTTCTGGGAGGCAAAGGTGCCAACCTGGCTGAGATGTGTCTGCTGGGGCTTCCTGTTCCCGCCGGTCTGACTATCACCACAGAATGCTGCACCGCATACTATGCCAACAACTGCCAGCTCCCCGCCACATTGATGGACGATGTCTGGAAAGCCATGGAAGGCGTTGAAAAAATCATGGGCAGAAAATACGACGACCCCGAGAACCCGTTGCTCGTTTCCTGCCGTTCCGGTGCCCGCACCTCCATGCCCGGCATGATGGACACCGTGCTCAACATCGGTCTGAGCTCCAAAACCATCCCCGGCTTGATCAGCAAGACCGGCAACAAACGCTTTGTCTATGACTCCTACCGTCGTTTGATCATGATGTACGCTGACGTGGTGATGGAGAAAGCCGAAGGCATCGCTCCCGTAGAAGGCAAGGGCATCCGCAAGATTTTGGATGACATGCTGGATGAATACAAGGAGAAGAAGGGTTACAAGAGCGACACTGACATCCAGGCTGACGAATTGCTGGAGCTGGCCGAAGCCTTCAAAAAGACCATCAAGGAGAAACTCGGCACCGAATTCCCGGATGACGCAAAAGCCCAGATGGAAGGCGGTATCAAGGCCGTTTTCAAGAGCTGGAACGGACAGAAGGCTATCGCCTACCGTCGCATTGAAGGCATTCCGGACGACTGGGGCACCGCAGTGAACGTGCAGGCCATGGTGTTCGGCAACATGGGTGACAACTCCGCCACCGGCGTCGCCTTCACCCGCAACCCCGCCACTGGCGAGAACCAGTTCTACGGCGAATGGCTCATCAACGCACAGGGCGAAGACGTGGTGGCCGGTATCCGTACCCCCAACCCGCTGAACGATGACACCAAGAACGAGCAGAACAAGCACCTTCACTCCATGCAGGAGCTGATGCCCGAAACCTACAAAGAACTTTGCAACATCCGCACTATCCTGGAAGACAACTACAAGGACATGCTTGACATTGAGTTCACCATCCAGGAAGGCCAGCTGTTCATGCTGCAGTGCCGCGTGGGCAAACGCACCGGTATCGCCGCCCTGAACATGGCTTTGGACATGTTGCACGAAGGCCGCATTGATGACAAGGAAGTGGTGATGAGACTCCAGCCCGCCCAGATGGACGAACTGTTGCACCCCATCCTTGAAGCCGCCGATGAAAAGAAGCACAACATCATCGCCAAAGGTCTGCCCGCAGGTCCTGGCGGCGCTGTCGGCGTCATTGCCCTGGACAGTGAAAAATCCATGGCATACACTGCCAAGAAAATCAAGAACGTGCTCATCCGTGAGGAAACCAACCCCGAAGATGTGGAAGGTATGCGTTCCGCTGACGGCATCCTGACCGCCCGTGGCGGTATGACCTCCCACGCCGCCCTCGTGGCCCGTGGCTGGGGCAAGTGCTGCATCGTGGGTTGCGACGCCCTCAAGATTGACATGGACAAACGCACCGTCAGCATTGACGGCAAACTGTTCAAAGAGGGAGATGTCATTGCCCTGAACGGAGCCAAAGGTTATGTTTACGGTGAAAGCGTCAATATGATTGACTCCACTGAGAATCCGCGTTTCCAAGAGTTCATGTCCTACGTGGACAAGCACCGCAAGATGGGCGTGCGCACCAATGCCGACACTCCGGAAGATGCACAGAACGCCGTCAACTTCGGTGCCGAAGGTATCGGTCTGTTCCGTATCGAACACATGTTCTACGGCAAGAACAGCGAGAAACCGTTGGAGAAATTGCGCAAGATGATCCTTTCTGACACAACAGACGAACGTGTTGCGGCTCTCAATGAACTTGAACCCTACATCCGTGAAGCTGCCAAGGGCACTTTGAAAGTGATGGACGGCAAGCCGCTCACCTTCCGCCTCATGGACCCGCCGCTTCATGAATTCGTTCCCCAGACCGAAGACAAACAGCGCGAAGCCGCCGCTCAATACGGTCTCACCTTTGAAGAGATCAAGAAGAGAATCGACAGCCTCCACGAGATGAACCCGATGATGGGGCTCCGCGGCGTGCGTCTCGGCATCGTCTATCCTGAAATTTCCGAAACCCAGTTCCGCGCGCTCTTCGAAGCCACCGCAGAATTGATGAAAGAAGGCAAGGATCCACGCCTGGAAATCATGGTCCCGCTGACCATTGATGTCAAAGAGCTGAAACACCAGAAAGAGATCGCCGACCGTGTTCAGGCTGAAGTGGAAGCCAAGTTCGGTGTCAAGATCAACTACCTCTATGGTACGATGATCGAGATCCCGCGTGCCACCCTCATGGCTGACGAAATCGCCCAGGTGGCCCAGTTCTTCTCCTTCGGAACCAACGACCTGACCCAGATGACCCTCGGTTTCTCCCGCGACGACGTGAACGAGATCATCCACCACTATGTGGCCAAGAAGATCATCCCCGCCGATCCGTTCAAGACCCTTGACCAGGAAGGTGTGGGCCAACTGGTACAGTGCGGTGTACAGCGTGGACGTTTCCAGAACCCGAAACTGAAAGTCGGTGTCTGCGGCGAGCACGGTGGAGATCCCGCCTCTGTGGAATTCTTCTACAAGACCGGCATGACCTACGTGTCCTGCTCCCCGTTCCGCGTTCCCGTGGCACGTCTGGCTGCTGCCCAGGCCGCTATCAAGAACCCGATTCACGACGAAGGCTGCTGCTGCGGCTGCAACAAATAAAAGAGAGCAATGGACTTGAAGTCGGTTCTCAAACCAGTAGATGTGGAGTCTCTGATGCCTACCATGGGCATCGAAGACCCACATCTTCTTTATCATTACATTGAGCTCTGGGATGGCGGTGATACTGATTTGACAGACAAGCAGATCGCTATCATTGGCGTACCTGAGTCGCGCAACGCCACGGCCAACCCGGACACCAAACTCGCCCCGGACGAAATCCGGCGCTCCCTGTACCGGCTCTACCGCTGGAAACACAACATCAACATCATCGACCTGGGAAACCTGGAACCCGGTGAGACGGTGGAAGACACCTACCAAATTTTAGCAGAAACTCTCGCCTTTCTGATTGACAATGGCATCACCCCCATCATTCTCGGGGGCAGCAACGACCTTGCTTTCGCCAACTACAAGGCATACGAGCTGCTGAACAAAGTGGTCAGCATTGTATCTGTGGACTCCAGATTTGATCTGGGAAGAGAGGACGAACCTCTCAAATCCAATGCCTACCTGAACAAAATCATCCTGGAACAACCCAACTACCTGCTCAATTACGCCAACATCGGCTACCAGACCTACCTCAACAGCCCGGAATCCATTGAACTGATGGACAAGCTGTTTTTCGAGAGTTATCGCGTGGGCATGTTGCGGCAAGACGTTTCAGAAGTGGAGCCCATCGTGCGAAACGCGGAAATGCTGTCACTGGACATCTCCGCCATCCGCCAGACCGAGGCCCCCGGCAACCCCAACAGCTCCGCCAACGGATTCTACGGCGAGGAGATCTGCCAAGTGGCCATGTACGCGGGAGTGAGCGACAAACTCACCTCCTTCGGCATCTACGAATACGACCCGATGTTGGACTACAACACTCAAACCTCCCAGCTCATCAGCCACATCATCTGGTATTTCATCGAAGGCTACCTGAACCGCAAAAACGACATTTTTTTCAAAGACAAAAACAGCTACACCAAATACAGCGTCACTGTTTCCGAGACCATTGAGGAACTGGTTTTCTATTGTAGCAAAAAAACCGGGCGCTGGTGGGTGGTAGTCCCCGTCATCAACATTGAAAAGGGAACGCAGCAGACGTACTATCTGCCCTGTTCGCTCAACGACTACCAGACTGCCTGCGACGACCGCATTCCCGAAAGATGGTGGCGTGCTTACAACAAATTCAACCATTAACCAAAAAACAGAATAATGAAAAAATCACTTTTGATTCTTTTGATTTGCACCATGTTGCCCATGGCCAAAGCACAGACTGACTCCATCGCTGCTGCCGCCGAAGCTGCAGCCGACACCGCGGAACCCGTACTGACCAACTGGCAGAAATATTGGAAACTCACAGGTCTGGTCACATTCAACCTCTCCGAGACAATGCAGTGGAACTGGGCTGCCGGTGGTAACAACAACGGTATGGGAATCCTCGCCTGCAACCTGAAACTGGCGTACAAGAAGGACAATATCTCTTGGGAAACCACCTTTGACAGCGATTATGGCTGGATGTGGACCCCGAGTACTGCCTTCAAATGGAGAAAATCCAACGACAAGATTGTCTTCAGCACCAAGTTCGGTTGGGAGTTCCATAAAACTTGGTACCTCACCGTGATGGCCGGCTTCAAGTCACACTACCATGATGGTTACGACTACAAGATGGGTGATGACAAGCAAGAGGTGAAAACCTACGCCTACAACTGGCTCTCGCCTTCATACAGCGACCTTTCTGTGGGTATCGACTGGAAACCGAACGACATCTTTACAGTGTACCTCTCCCCGGTAGCCGGTCGTATCACCACTGTTTTGCAAAGAAATGATGACACGCTGCACACCCTTCATGCCAAGTATGGCGTTCCTGACACCGTGAATTTCAAGGCTGAGCTGGGTGCCACCTTCAAAGCAGGGGTCAACTACTCGCCCGTCAAGGGGCTGAAAATCCTCTCCACACTCACCCTCTTCACCCCGTACAACAAGAAATTCGGGAATATTGACGTGGACTGGGATTTCGCCATCTCCTACCAGTTCTGGAAAGTGCTGAACGTCACCCTCAGCACCTCCCTCAAGTACTACGATGCCGTCAACATCGAATGGATGGACAAGAACAAAGTGATGCACAACAGTCCCCGGGTTCAATTCCGCGAAATTATCGGACTGGGCATCGGCTACTCCTTCTAACACAGTTTATTATCAATCCAATCATCACAAAAACCGACTTCCATCGCAGCCACCCGCTGCGATGAAGTCGTATCTTAAAACAACGTCAGGAAAGAATTTAAAATGAGACAGTTTCATTTATTTTCAAACAAGAAAAAAATCCTCCTCACCCTGATCCTGCTCCTATCCGGCTGGTCCGTGATGGCTCAGGATCGCACAGACAGCCTCCATATTGAACATTACAACATCCACCTGAACATCACGGATTTCACCAACCGACAGATTTACGGATATGCAGATTTAACTGCCGTGGCAAAGGTGAACGAATTGACCTCTGTACGGCTGGATTTGAAAAGTCTGACTGTGGACTCTGTATGGGTAAACGGTGTGACAGACAGCATTTTCTATCAATCCGGGATTCATTTGGACATCCCACTGGCAGACACGATGCAACAGGGTGACACCGCACTGATCCGGGTATATTACCACGGCCGTCCCGGCACAGACGCCCAATTCGGCGGCTTTTATTTCTCTGGGGAATACTGCTACAACATCGGAGTGGCCTTCCGCGACCTGCCCCACAACTTCGGACGTGCATGGTATCCCTGTCTGGACTTTTTCACCGACAAATCCACCTACCAGTTTGAAATTGAAACTGAAGCCAACAAGATGGCCATTTGTGGAGGCGATCTCATTGACACAATGAGTGTTGACAGCAACACCATCCTTTGGACCTGGCGACTGGACCAACCCGTTCCCACCTATCTCACCTCAGTGGCCGTTGGCGAATACGAACACTACAGTGACACCATACATGGTCTGGAGCGGGTGATTCCCATCGATATCTACACTCCCCCCTCCTACTTCAACCTGATTCCCGGCTCTTTCCTCCATCTCAAACCCATCATCCGAACATACGAAGCGCATTTCGGTCCCTATCCCTGGAGCCGGATCGGCTATGTCTCCGTGAATTTCAATGCCGGCGCCATGGAACATGTCACCAATATTGCCTATCCCAATTTCGCCATCAGCGGCACCACCACATACGAATCACTCTATGCTCACGAACTTTCACACATGTGGTTTGGCGACTTAGTCACCTGCCATCAGGCGGAAGAGATGTGGATCAACGAAGGATTTGCCCGCTATAATGAAGCCCTGGTGGCGGAAGCGCTCAATCCCAGTGACAATTTCCAGCAGGATGGCTATCGCAACAACATACTCAAGTTGCACCGCTCGGTACTGATTGACGCTCATAAAGATGACGACGGATATTGGGCTATTGATTCCGTTCCCCAGGAAGTCACCTATGGGTCAACCACATACGACAAAGGCGGTCTGGTCGTCCACACCCTGAGAAAATATATGGGCGACAGCATTTTCTTCGCATCCATCAAAAACATGCTGAACACTTTTGCCTACGGGAACATCACCACAGAAGAGCTGGTCAGCTTTCTTTCGCAAGACAGTGGCATAGACCTGCATGACTTTTATGAGGGATGGATTCACCAACCCGGTTTCCTGCACTTTTCCGTTGACTCCATCCGACCGACGGGAGTGGCCGGAGAATACCGTTTCTTCGTCCGCCAACGCTTGTCGCACGCCCGCCAGTTTGCCAACAGCAACAAAATAGACCTCACCTTTTTCTCACTTGACAACCAGAATTATACTGTCAGCGATTTCCGTTTTGACGGGGAATATGGAGAAGGTACAGCAACCCTACCGTTTGAACCAGCTTTTGCCGTGGTGGATTTTTATGAAAAGATGGGCGATGCCGTGCTGGACGAGAATTGGCTGCTCACTGGCACGGGACAAAACAGTTCCAATGATCTCCGATTCAAGGTACTCGTTTCCCAAATCACTGACACCGTGTTCATGCGGGTGGAGGACAACCTGGTTGCACCGGATCCAGTAAGATCGGAAAACACAGGAATTGCCGCCCTGAATCCCGCCCATTACTGGCGCATAGCATACACTCCCGAAGAGGCGTTGTCTGAAGCCACCCTGCGATTCTGTTTCAAAGCAGGGAACAGCAATGCCATTGACTATGATTTTTTGAACGGACACAGGATGGATGAAATCGTACTGGCCTACCGTCGCGATGCCGCTGACGACTGGCACGTAATTCCCTCCGACCATACCGGCACCCTGAGCACCGGTTACCTGAACACCCAGCACATTTGTCCAGGAGAATACGCAATCGCGTTGGGTGACAGCACTTTGGGAATCAATTCATCCGATAACAACCTCAACCACATCAAAATCTTCCCCAATCCCAGTGGAAACAGCATCACCGTAAGTATCGGCGAATTTGACATGACCGAACACTACACCTGCCAGATTTACGACATGAACGGTCGTCAGGTGAAGCGGGCGAACCTGCGTGAAGCCAACGGTCAAATCAACATCTCCATGCTGCCCTCCTCAACTTACATTCTCAAGGTTTTCTGTTCCAACAAAGAGATTTTCTGCACCAAACTCATCAAAAACTGACATTTGCCAGAAATGAAAATCGCCGTCAATACAAGACTGCTTCTCAAAGACAAGCTGGAAGGCATCGGTTGGTTCACCCACGAAAGCCTGCGGCGCATAGTGACCTCCCATCCAGAGCACACCTTCTATTTCATCTTTGACCGCAACTATGATGAATCATTCATCTTTGCAAAAAATGTAAAGCCCGTACTCACTTTCCCTCCCGCACGCCACCCCTACCTCTGGTACCTCTATTTTGAATACTCCATTCCCTATGTGCTGCGGAAAATCAAGCCCGACCTTTTCCTTTCCCCCGACGGTTGGCTTTCACTTCGGACAAATGTCCCTCAAATATCTGTCATCCACGATCTTAATTTTGAGCATTTCCCCGATATGCTCAAGCCGAAATACCAAAAGTACTGCACACGCTACTTCCCGAAGTTTGCACACAAAGCCGTCCGGATTGCAACAGTTTCTGAATTTTCCCAAAAAGACATTCACAACCTGTACGGAATCCCAACAGACCGGATTGATGTGGTTTATAACGGCTGTAACGAATGTTTCACCCCGATAGACCGGGATCGCCAACGGGCAATCCGAGTGCGCTATGCCGACGGCTTTGACTACTTCCTTTTTGTAAGTGCCATCCACAAACGGAAAAACTTGGCCAATATCCTGCGGGCTTTTGACATCTACAAAGAGAAAAGCGGTGCCGACACACAGTTTGTCGTTGTGGGCTCGCAAGCCGGCATGCAGGATGATTTGGCGGAAGTGTACCGGAACATGAAACATGCCGCTGACGTCCGTTTTATCGGGCATCTCCCGTCTAAAGAATTGGCAGAAGTCACCGCTTCCGCGCTGGCATTGGTGTACACTTCCCTATTTGAAGGATTTGGCATCCCCATTGTTGAAGCATTCAATGCAGAGACCGCCGTCATCACCTCCAATGTCACCTCCATGCCCGAAGTGGCTGGGGATGCCGCTCTGCTGGTGGACCCGCTTTCCGTGGATGAAATCGCTGAAGCCATGGCACAATTAGCCTCCAATGAGTCCCTGCGTCAGGAGCTCATCGCCAAGGGACGCCTGCAACGCACCCATTTCAGTTGGGACCATACAGCTGAAAGACTGTGGCAGTGCATTGAAAAGGGCATAAGAAACTGAAATTTGATTAGGAAATCCCCCTCACTGTTCATACCGCATCAGCGGTGATCTCCATCATTCACCGGCAATCACACTGCTGATATACTCCACTGCATCGTAATTGCGCGGGGAGAGAATGTCTATCCAACCGGATTCTATAGGATACACCCGATTCTCCTTCACTGCGGTGAGCAGCGTGTAGGGATACGTTTTACAAAAGTTTTCCATATCCTCCTTTCGGATAAAAATATAATCGGGATCCTGCTCAAAGAGGTACTCGCGACTGATTTCCCAACTGGTGAGGGGTGCACCCACATTCTTGCCACCTGCCAGAGTGATGATGTCATGGATGAATGTGTTGCCCGCAGCCGTAAAATCCCTCAGGCCATAACCGACTACATAATAGACCTTTTTGTCCATCGGTTTCACCTCCGACTGATAACGTTCCAGCCGGCTCTCAAAAACTTTTTTCAAGGAATCCGCTTCTGATTTTTTGTTCAACAGAACACCCAAGGTCTCCACCATGCGGGTCATATCGGCCAAATGTCTCTCTTCCTTCACGGCAAAAACCGGCACTTGGGCTTTTTCAAACTGCTTCACTGTTTTGTCGCTGACCACCGAGCCAATGAGAATCAGATCTGGATTTAGAGTCAAAACGCTTTCTGGATTGACATTCAACAAATCAGCAACTTTAGGGATGCGTTCCACCTCTGGCGGGAAAGTGCAGAATGAGGAGACTCCCACCAGTTTGTCCTCTGCCCCCAACAGGTACATCATCTCGGTGATGGCGGGCGACAGCGAAACCACCCGCTGTGGTTCCTTTTGAAGGACCACGTCACGGCCATACGAATCCTTGCCGCTATAAAAAACGGTATTGCTGCCGTCTTTCCTGTCTGCACAGGCGACCAGCAGCAATACCATGATAAGGATAACTATCTTTTTGAGCATTATTGTGCCGGATTGACCTCAATCAATTCAACTTCAAAAATCAGCGTGGCACCAGGCTTGATGGTTTGGGCTCCTCTATCCCCGTAACCGAGGTCAGAAGGGATATAGAGAATATACTTGGAGCCTTCGGACATCAGCTGCAGTCCTTCGGTCCAGCCGGCAATCACATTGCCCAAGGGGAAAACGATAGGTTCATTGCGATCGTAGGAGGAGTCAAAAACGGTACCGTCAAGGAGGGTTCCTTTATAGTGGACTTTCACTTTGTCGGTAGCATTGGGTTTCTTGCCATTTCCTTCACGAACCACCTTGTACTGGAGGCCTGACGGAGTTTCCTTCACGCCCGGCTGGGTTTTGTTCTTTGCAAGGAAAGCGGCACCAGCGGCTTTCTCTTCTTTCAACATTTTATCCTGATTGGCTCTCACCATGCTGTCCAGCAGGCCGAATGCCGCCTGCATTTCATCCGTGGAGAACTTGTTCTGTCCTGCCATGGCATCCTTCAATCCCTGAAGAAAAACATTGGCATCAATGTCAAGGCCGAGGTTTTTGAATTGTTCACCATTGTTGGCTCCCAGAGCGTAACTTGCTTTTTCTTTGTCTGTCATGTTCTTAACTTGTGCATTAGTCGTGGTGACGATGCCGAAACAGCATACACACACGAGGATTAATAACTTTTTTTGCATAATTCTTATTCGTTTAAAATTGGGGTGCAAAAGTACAATAATTTATGGCATCAGGCACTATTTTTTAATGATTTTTCTCAATGATGCATTCCCGTCAGACATGATATTCAGGTAATAGATACCCGCAGGGAGGCGGGAAAGATCCAATCGCTCACAAGTGTCATTCACTAATTTTTCCATAACCACCCTGCCATTTTGATCATACAGGATCACATTATCCATTCTTTCAATACATTGTATTTCAACAATATCAGATGTAGGATTCGGATAAATGCTCACCCTGTCTCCAGCGTGCTCTCCCATGCCGAGATCCGACATTCTCCCTTCAAACTCCAGGTCAAAACCGGAGGCGTTGTTTGTCGCATCCGTTTCAAAAACGAGATACAGTCGTCTTTTCTCAAAACAGACGGTCGTGTCGGGGAGGGTTCCCGTGTAAGCGGCCAGCTGAGTGCCGCTGCCCATACCATCCAACACATAGAGGAAATCATGTCCCTCCTCCAAGTCAAAATGAGTGAAGTGCAAAGCAATGTACGGTCGGTTGATGAAAAGATAGTAGCAGCAATAAGTCAACGAGTTATAGTCATCCTCGCCACTTCCATCGGAGATGGTGCCGGTGGCATGGTTAAAACGCTGATAATCCAAGCAATATTCCGGCTGCATGGCATTAAAGCTGCCCCGCAATCCCTGTTGTTCCGTGGAAGAAGAGGTAAGGTAATGGACCATCACCTCCCCGCACTCCCAATTGATATTCAATATACCGGTGTCACCGGTCACTGTTTGCGGCGAGATGGCGGGATTATCACAGCTAATCCACAGAGAATCACCATCGGGCAGGACATAATTCAGATCCAGACGGATGGAGAGCAGGTTTTGCACATCGGGCCGGATGGTCCATACCACATCCATGCCGGCGGGGGTAGCGCGGGGCGTCCCGCCACAGAAAGAGCCTTCTGCACAGGTAAATAAAACACTGTCAGTCAGAGGCTGAACCGCAGGCTGCGGATAATTCACCGTATCCGGAACCGCATGGATGATCAGTTCCTGAGCTAAATTGAAATGGCCTCCTCCCGCATTCAGTGCATCCGTATAAAAATAGCCATCACTACTCCCATCCCAACCAAAATTAAAATGGTAATAGTAGCTGCTGTCCCGCCACTGATAGCCATCGCAGATGAAACCATGTCCATTGATGTTGGGGACACTCCAGCCGGCATAATACAGCGGGATCTCCTGTTCCAAGTGCGTAACAATCAGGCTATCCCAATCCAGCTGGGTGCTGTCGCGGAACACATACTGTGTTTCAGGGGAGAACTTGAAATAGGTTTTCAGCACATGCGCTGCACTGTGGTTGTACATTCCCGAACCGTTGGGCCCATACACCATATCCACCCCCACACCGCAATGGTGCATCAAACGGGCGATAGCCGGATTGACGACTGTGGGACGGTCGCACATCTCCTCATAGTGATAAGTGGTATGTTCATAATCCGCAGACTGCACGCCGTAAGTGGAATCCGTATAAGCGTAGGAGCCGATGCCTGTTTCAGGGAAACGGAAATAATAGATCAGCTGTGCCATTGCAGTGGCCACACAACCGGTGACCACGCGCCCGCCAGGCCCGTTCAAGTCCCTGGGACATTCGTAATTATAGTTTTTACCCTGTCCCCAGCGGGAGGCAACGAGCGGAGCCACCACAATGCCATCGCGGGAAACCGGTGCTTTTTGCTGCCAGACAGCACGTTCCCCTCTCTGCTTGAATTCAGCGATTTGGCTCGCATAGTGGTCCAGCCACATCTGGGCAGCAGGAGAGATCTGCGCCATATCCAACGGCGCTTCCTCCGAGAAGGCCAGCACCGACGGTGCGCGACGGTCACCAGCCACGACAACGTAGCCGTCAGTGGCATTGAAAACATAAAACAGGGTGTCTTGCGCTTCTTTCTTCACATAAGCACAACGGGAAAGGCTCTTCCCCTGGGAGGTGAAAAAAGCGTCTGCTATCGCGGAAGCCTCCTCCACAGAAACACTCTGCGCACACAAACTCCATACCGAAAAAAGTGGAATCCAAAGGGATATTCCCCATTTGATATTATTTATCTTTTTCATTACCAATTATTTAATTTAAAAAATAACTTTAAAACTCCCGTTGCAAATTTAGTGCTAAATTCGTATGTTTGCAACGTTTTTGAAAAAAGCGACAATGAAAAATATTGCAACACAACTTTTAAAAATCGGGGCGGTATTTCTCCGTCCGGAACAGCCGTTCACGTGGGCAAGCGGCATCAAAAGCCCCATTTATTGCGACAACCGACTGATTCTCTCTTCGCCGGAAGCACGAGAGATTGTGGAAAAATCTTTAGCAGAGAGTGTCACCTCGCATTTTCCGGAATGCGAGATGCTGATGGGCACCTCCACTGCGGGCATTGCCCATGCCGCTATCACTGCCACCCAGCTGGGGCTCCCGATGGGATATGTACGCTCCTCAGCGAAAGACCATGGCCGCACCAACCGCATTGAAGGCAGGATGGATGCCGGCACTAAAGTGGTGGTCATTGAGGACCTGATTTCCACCGGCGGCAGCTGCCTGGAAGTGGTGGACGCGTTGCGTGAAGCCAACGGCGAGGTGCTGGGTGTTGTCAGCATTTTCACCTACGGCATGGCCGCAGCCACACAGAAATTTGAAAATACCCACACCGTCAACTTCTCACTCACCCACCTGGATGAATTAGTGGAAGTAGCTGTCAATGAGAATTATATTACAGAAAAACAAAGAATGGCCATTCTGCATTTCCGCGACAACCCCGCCGATGAAAGCTGGCTGGACATGTTAAAATAAAAATGAACGTATGGGAACCCTCACCTGCAAAATCATCAACAAATCTTCCAACCCGCTGCCTGAATATGCCACTGCATTTTCCGCCGGCATGGACTTGCGCGCCGACCTCCCCTCCCCCATCGTACTGCAACCGATGCAAAGAGAACTCATTCCCACCGGCCTCTATATTGAACTTCCTGCCGGCTATGAAGCCCAAATCAGACCCCGCAGCGGACTGGCCAGCAAACATGGCATCAGCATCCCCAACACCCCCGGCACCATTGACGCAGACTACCGTGGAGAAATCAAAGTACTGATTATCAATCTGTCCACAGAGCCTTTTACCATTAATTCCGGTGACCGCATCGCCCAAATGATTGTTAGCCGGCATGAAACCGTGGTATGGGAAGCCGCCGACCATCTGGAAGAGAGCGACCGTGGTGGCGGTGGTTTCGGCAGCACCGGACGACAATAACCCCCAACAAAAAGCGCATGAAGAAACTCTCAATGGACGAGCTGAACCGTGTCAGCACGGAAGAATTCAAACAGCAGGAAAAACTTCCGCTGGTGGTCGTGCTGGACAATGTGCGCAGCATGTACAACGTAGGCTCCCTCTTCCGCACCTGCGATGCCTTTTCCGTGGAGCGACTGCTGCTTTGCGGCATTACAGCGTGTCCCCCTCACAAAGAGATCTCCAAAACAGCACTGGGAGCTACCGAATCCGTTGACTGGGAACACTTTCCCACCACAAAAGACGCATTAATCAATTTAAAATCAAAAGGATATACCATATTAGCTGTAGAGCAGGTGGACACTTCCACTCCACTTCACACTTTTGTGCCCGCGGAAGGCAGCAAGGTGGCTGTCGTACTGGGCAACGAAGTGTTTGGCGTGGATGATGATGTGCTCCCCCTCTGCGACGGTGCCCTGGAAATCCCGCAAAACGGAACCAAACACTCGCTCAATGTCTCCATCGCTGGCGGCATTGTCATTTGGGAAATCTTTAAAAATTATTTTTGCACAAAAAAACAAGCATGAAAACGCAACTGTTCACCCCTGAAGACATTGAATTTCTGAAAAAAAGAGGCAACTCCCCCGAAGAGGTGGAGCACCAGTTCCATTTTTTCACCACCGGTTTCCCGTTTGCGAATCTGCAACGCGCTGCCACCGTTGGTGACGGCATCGTGCGGCTGGACGATACAGCACGCGAAACTCTCATCCAGCAATACGATAACCTGACCGCCGGGAAAAAACTGCTCAAGTTCGTGCCCGCTTCCGGAGCAGCCTCCCGCATGTTCAAAGAGGCATTCTCCTTTCTGGAAGAACCCGCAGAACAGATTCCCGACAAGGCCAAAGAACTGATTCACAGTCTGCCCAACTACGCGCTCTATGATGACCTCAAAAAAGCCATGTTGCAGGACCACCTTTCATTGGATACAGAAATAGAAAATGACAATTACAAGCTCATCCTCTCTTATTTACTGACAGACAAAGGATTAAACTATGGAGCAAAACCCAAGGCTGTGCTTCAATTCCACCGTTACGAAGACGGCTGCCGCACCGCATTGGAAGAGCATCTTGTAGAGGCCGCCAATTACAGTAAGGAAGCGGACGGCACCTGCCGGATTCATTTCACCGTATCGCCCCAACACCTGCCTTTATTCAAGCAACTACTTGAAAATGTGCAAGAAAAATATGAGAAAAAACTAAATATGAAATATCGGGTGGAATTCTCTACCCAAGCGCCCTCCACCGATACTTTGGCAGCCACGGAAGACAACCGTCCTTTCCGTGACCATCAGGGGCAATTGCTGTTCCGTCCCGGAGGCCATGGCGCCCTTATTCGCAACATCAACGATTTGGAAGCCGATGTGATTTTTGTTAAAAACATTGACAATGTGTTCAGTGAGGAAAATTTAGGTGACACCATCACCTACAAAAAGATGCTGGCAGCGCAGTTATTGAGCCTGCAGGAAAAGCTATTTGCCGCCCTGGACACACTCAAAGCGGGCAGTTGCAGCGCAGAAAAGCTGAGTGAAATCCGAAAGTTCGCAGAAGAGGAACTCATGATATCCTTGAATGAGTATGGGATTACCGAAGAGATGCTTATCCAAAAATTAGACAGACCTTTGCGAGTATGTGGAATGGTGAAAAACGAAGGCGAGCCGGGCGGAGGCCCCTACTGGGTGAAAGATTCACGCGGAGTGACCTCCCTGCAAATTGTTGAATCCTCGCAAATCAACCAGCAAAATGCAGAGCAAAAAAGCATTATGCAAAACTCCACCCATTTCAACCCCGTGGATATGGTGTGCAGTTTCCGCCGTCACAATGGGGGCAAATTCTTCCTGCCCGACTATGTGGATGACGAAACCGGCTTCATCTCCTCCAAATCTTACGAAGGCCGCCCATTGAAAGCCATGGAACTGCCTGGGCTCTGGAACGGAGCGATGGCCCGATGGATCACCGTGTTCATGGAGGTGCCCCTCACCACTTTCCACCCTGTGAAAACCATCCGGGACCTGCAAAGATAAAGATTCAGGACAGGATACGTGACAAGATTTCCACCGATTCTATGCGGTGGATTTGTTCGTTGTGCGCCTCAAAATAGCGGATCAATCCTTCCAGCAGTTCGGAACGCACCTGCTTCACCGGCAGCGGGGAAACCTGCTCCCCACGCATCAATTGGCAAAGGTATTGGGAAGCCTCCTCCGCCAGAAATGTCGGATAGTCAAAATATTCATGCACAAAACACGACTCATCCACAGAGAAGAAACGCCGCATCTCCGAGTAATTATCCACGGGAGCAAAACCCATGATTTTTGACAAATCCACCAAAAAATGAAGGTGCACATCCGTCAGAACCGTATCCGGAGCATCCAGTTGCAGCAATGAACTCTCCACAAAATCATACAGCTGAGCATCTGCCTGATATTCCCTTAATATTTTATAAATCATTTCATTATAAAAGATTGACAACGCTCTCCTCACCATGTCAAACGGCAACAGCTGATAGGAATAGTGAAGGGATATGTCATGCAAATATTTCACATCGCGGCCATTGTCATCAAAAGTCAGATCCACGATGGAGAGATTTTCCAGCAGAGCCAAAGTGCTACGCTTACATTTGGCATACGCTCCTTTAACTATGAAACTCTGCATGCCGGAGGAGCGGGTAAAAACGTTGGCAATGATGCTGGTTTCAGAATACTTGGTTTTATGAAGAACGATACCACGTGTGGAGATGTGCATGGCAATTACTGGTTGATGGAGATCGAATAGGAGTATGAAGTCTGGCGTTTGGGAGTTCTTTTGGGAGTGGTGCGGGCGGGAGTCAACGTAAACTGTATGGTTGGGGCAAGCGGCTGGGGGGCCAGTTTGAAATGAATATGCAGTTTGCAATTGGATTTGAGGCGGTAACCCCGGTTATGCGCCTTGCCATATTTCAGCATACGCACCAGACGCACAGCTTCGTCATTGCAGGAGGGGCTCAAGCCCTTTATCACCGCGACATTTTCCACCTCACCCTCATCGTTCACCTGGTAGGCTACAGTAACCACACCTTCCAGATGCTGTTTCATGGCATCTTCAGGATACTGCAGATGAACTTTGATAAACTCATCCAAGGCCTTGCGCCCCCCGGGATATTGGGGTTGTTCCAAAAACTTTTTACTTCTTTTCGACTTTTTCTCTTCCATAAGATGCCTTAACTGGACAGGACAGGATTAAAACAAAAAGGCGCCAAAAGTGATTTTGGCGCCATAAGATGCAAAATTCTGCATTAAATCATCATATTGGGCATCTCATCCTCCACTTCATCCTCAACGCGAGGAGTGGTTTTTTGGAGGGAGGAGACCAGGGATCCGATCATCTTGGTCAGCTCCATGAGCTGGTTTCTTGAATATTCGCGATCCTCATCATTCATCGCGCCCTGCTTGGAGGCGATTTCTGTATAGACAACACATTCTCTCACAGAACTTTTAGCCATTTTCAAATAATAGATGAACTGGGCTTTGTTACGGGCAGATCCCTCAGAGATGTTCAAAGCAATCGCCTGGGCAGATTTCACAAAAGCCTCTGCAACAGTGCAGCGACAGTTTTCCGGGAAATTAGGAGTGACGGAATGCACCCAGTTGATATAATCGAGTGCTTTAGCATAGATGCGCAAGTCTTCAAATCTGAAGAAACTCACATTGTTTTCTTGTTCGTTCATAATGGTTTTTGGTTTTAATTAGAAAAACGGCGCAAAAATATGATTTTTTTTGATATAAGGCACCTGTTTTTATTTTTTTTTAACTATGAGTGCATTTTTTTACCTCATTTGCTCTTTTTCACAAAAAAAATGCATTATTTGCGAAGAAATTTGCATGTTACCGTTTCTCCACGGTCTCCTGACAACTGCAAAAGATAGAGTCCCGGTCGCAACTGACTGATTGATAAACAAGAATCAATCCTGTTACCTTCCATCACCACCCGACCGAGCATATCGAGCACCCTGTACGAACGATACCCGTTACCCTGTTCCGGAAGCACGAGATGCAACACATCCGTGGCGGGATTCGGGAACACTGAAAAGCCTTCCGAGACCTGCTCTTCCACACTGGAGTGGTCAATCGGCTTGCCGACAACCGCACGCACCATCGGGGTGCCTTTCAGGAAGGAGGTTTGCCAAAGGGTAGAGGTCTTATACAACCACTTGCCATGAGAATCCGTATTCTGATCAAAACCAAGATTCAATTGCACCGTATGGTTCTGGAAGAAGCCCACATAGAATGACCCTGTCACTTCCACTGCCTCATCGTCAAGATAGTAATTTACAAAATCCTCATATTGGTTTCCGTGTTTGGCCAGGCAGTTCTCATTTTCGTACAGCACATCCCCGGGTTCTCCGTCACGATCACTCCACACCATCAGGGTAAAAGGAGCGAGGTTGGCATCCTCCTGCACGGAATTGAACCACATTTGCACTGCACGCAAGGTGTCGGGGCGGTTGACCGTGAATTTCATGGCGAAATAGGCTTCGGGGTATGTCAAGGGAGAGAGAAGTGAGTAGCCTGCTTCCGCACTTCCGTCATCATACGCGAAATAATTGGAGAACCGCTGGACATGCACACAGGTGTCATTGCAACGGCGCTGGTCGCTGGAGCCCACCTCCTGAAAGATATGGGTGACCGTAATGATGGCACTGTCAGCGGCATCCATCCCCAGAGTAGTGACATTGAACGGAGGATGGGTATGGACCGGATCATCATGCAGCCCGTGATTATAGTAGGGTTCCGCATTTGAATTGTTGGGAGTATAGCTGCCCAACACGGTGTTGTTCTTTTTCACCGTATAGGTATAGTCGCTGTTCTTGATGCTGGAAGACAAGTTGGAGAGCACATTGTCAAAGGCATCAATCAGTTCACTATCCTCATACTGCGACCATGGCATAGCCGAATAGTTCTTCAAAATGGATGTCGTCGGCATAACAAAAGCCAAGTCACTGGGATAAAGATCATTGGCATTACGATTCACATCCAGGCGCACATAATCAATGTGCCATTGGTCCACATTGCTGGCCCAGCCCACAATATGGTTATCCTCCAAACTGGCAAGATTCCTAAAGCGGAACTGGAAATTGTTAATCAGCCACCGATCATCCGTGATGGGGATCATCACCTGTTTGAAGTAGTTGAGCGGATTCTCCTCCAGCCAGTCGTCAAGCAGTTCTCCCGGGGTGCTCCACACATGCTCCCAGACAGTTTCTTCCCCCATGATGGAGTCGCAGGGGAGGCTGATGACATCACCGGGGAACACTGGGGAGTCAAAGATGTAGTAGCTGTTCGCCATGTAGGGGTTGACGAGAGTGTCGCCGGCCACATGGGCGTCCCCTTCCGGAATCACATAATCGCAGTACTCGTAGCCCACAAAAATGATATTGCCGGTAGCATAGCCAAATTCAAGAACCAGGGAGTCGCGAGATTCGGGACGATTGCCGACTCGTTCCCATTCCAGACCGCTGAGGGACCCGCCGGCGGGCTGGTAATAGAAGCTGAGATAGAGCGAGTCGCTCACACGCATGGCGCGATTGAGGGTGAAGTTATAGTCCAGGCGGATGGGGAGTGAGGTCAGGGCGTCAGCGCGGAAGCCCTGGGCATCGGCGTTAACGTAAACTTTTCCGTGTTCGTCAAGGGCGTCAAGGGTGGCCACGCCGAGGGTGGGCGGACGGAGAGCGAAAGTGCGGTTGATATATGCATAATTATCCTGCCAAAGGGAAGCAGCCGGATAGCCGCTATAGTTGGAGAAATCGTCCACAAAGGGAAGGTGCAGGGCAGCACGGCTGCGGGCGGGTTGCGGGCGGGAGGCCTCTCGGGCCACATACCGGTTCTCCACCACACCAGTAAGCACCTCCTGTGCACACAGACTTGTTAGTACACACAGAAACACAAGAATCAAAGAGAGTTTTCGAACAAATGGGTTCATACCGATTTATTATTTTATAATTCAAAATAAAATCACAAAGAGATTTCCGTGGGATCCACCTCCACATCTTCTTCCAAGTCTCCCCCTTCTCCATTATCCGTCGGCGTCCTGGGGGTCACGCCCACCTCCAGCTTGATTTTCTCACCCTGTCTGATTTCAGTACCGGCCTTGATGGGCAACCCCGTAGCCTCTCGGTACTGACCAATCACCAAGCCGACCTGATGGTCGCTCTCCACCTCCACCACAGTACCAAGCTGCAAACCGGAATCCTCCAGAATGTGTTTGGCATGACGCAAGGATATATCGCCGGAAAGCTGCGGCATCTTGATCATTTTGGCAACCGCCGTAGTGATGGTAATCTTGACCTTGCGTCCATGTTTTACCATTTCTCCGGGGCGCGGATCCTGCGCGATAACAGTTCCCTCCGGCTTGCTCTCATCAAAAACAGGCATACCATTCACCTCAAAGACAAAAGGTTGCGAACCAGATGCCAAAAGCTCAGCAGATGACTTTCCCATGTAGCTGGGCATTTTCACCTCTTTGCCATGATGGGTATAATGGTTGAGCCATACACCCAAAATGAAAAAAAACAACAAAGTCAGCAAAATGGCCAAAATGATGTGAAATGGCAATCTCCTTGGACTGAAAAAATCAATAAACGCACTCATAACCAGATACTAACTGAATTCTGTAGAATTTATTTTATCTGGGTGCAAAAATAACCTTTATTTTGTAATAAACGGAAATCGGATGAAGAGGTTGTCCCCATCAAAAAATCTGGTATTTGTCCTCTTTTTCCATTCGCAAACCGCATTCTGTCCTTTGCCACCAGTGCCGGCTCCCCACCTTTCACCTCTCCATGGTATTGAGTTTTCACTATCTGTGCCACAGCAAATACAAATTTCTGTTCGTAATCGGAAATTCGCTTTTGCTCATCGGGCGACAGATTGTGGAACAACCTTCTTCTATCTTCCGTTCCGAAAGTTGCTGCCCCATGTACCGTATTGTTGCATAATGGATTGGCATGGTCATTCCATCGTTTTGCAAAGAGTGGGAAATTCTTTTTTCGTTGTAAAATTTCATTGAAAAAAAGTTTAATTTTGCTGCTTGAAACTTCAATGTGAAACGCAAATCATTTTTTTGATGAAAAAAACAATATTCCTTATTCTTGCAATTGTTTTTTGCTGCAACACAAGTATTTATGCTATTAAAACTGATACACTGAATATTTTCTCGGTGGAAAAGGACAGTCTCAAACCCAAGAAAGAAAAGGATCCTGACCGCAAACGCACGGGCTGGACTTTCGGGATTCTGCCCAGCGTGGCCTACGATGCGGACCTCGGTTTCCAGTATGGCGCCCTTTCCAACATCTACTATTTCGGAGACGGCAGCACCTATCCCGAGTATTTGCACTCCATTTATGTGGAGGCGGCCTACACCACCCGCCGTTATGGCATCTTCCGTCTTTCGTATGACTCCAAATATGCCATTCCCAATCACCGCCTTACCGTTGACCTTGTCTATCTGCCTGATGCGATGTGCGATTTCTATGGATACAATGGCTTCAGTTCGGTTTTCAACAACGTATGGCGGGATTCCAAGCATTACACAGCTGAAGAGGGCTACCGCAGCCGCGCCTATTACAAGATGAAACGGGATCTTTTCCGTGCCGCCGCCGACATCCAAGGCCCCATCGGAGGAAATTGGTATTGGAACGGTGGCATCGGTTTCCTCGGCTACCTCATCAATTCCGTGGATGTGGCGATGTTGAACAAAGGGAAAAAAGAATCCAAACAATTGCCCGATATTCCGGGACTTTACGACAAGTATGTGCAGTGGGGACTGATCCAGGCCAATGAAAAGAACGGAGGGATGCACCCCTATCTGCGCGGCGGCATCACCTACGATAGCCGTGACCGGCAGACCAACCCCACCCGTGGCATCTATGCCGATGCCTTCCTGACTTACACCGCCGCCTTCAATACCCAGAAATTCGGCGACCAACGCGAATTCAATAATTTGCGCTTTAATTTTACATTCCGCCATTATGTTCCTATTTATCAGGATTATATCTCTTTTGCTTACCGTATTGCCACTCAGTTGACGGTTGCGGGAAATTCTCCTTTTTATATGAACAGCTATTGGAATACATTATATATACAACGTGTTCTGTATGAAGGACTGGGTGGATGCAACACCCTGCGCGGTCCTCTGCGCAACCGCATCCTTTCCAACGGTTTCGCCTTTGCCAACATTGAGTTTCGCTTCAAAGTGTGCAAGTTCCACGTCAAAAAGGAGAATTTCTACATCGGGCTGGCCCCCTTCCTTGATGCCGGCATGGTGTTGCAACCCTACGACCTCAACGAGTCATCGCTGCGCAAGGCAATTGCAGCCAATGACCCAGATTTTGACCTCAACGAGCTGTCCGACTATTTCAACTTCGACCGCAAGGCCATTTACCGTCCCCATCTTTCCGCCGGCATCGGCCTGAAGGTGGCCATGAACGACAACTTTGTGCTTTCGGTGGATTGGGCCGCCCCGTTCAGCAAGCAGGACAATGCCAGTTTGGCCAACCTGTATGTGAAAATCGGCTATATGTTTTAAAATGTAAAAGATTATGAAAGTAGCGCTTATTACGGTCGGTTATATCGTATTCCCGTTGGTTATCATTATGCTTTTCAGCCGTTACAAATGGGCGAAGGCGGCGGGTACTGTCATCCTGGCGTATGCTGTGGGAATCATTCCGGCGTTGTTTGGACTCACCCATTTTGAACCTGACACGTTGGGCTTCAATATCCAGAAAAACATCATGAACATTGCGGTGCCGATAGCCATACCGCTGATGCTTTTCAACTGTAATTTCAAGTTGTGGACCAAGTCACTGCCGAAGACCGCGGCGGCGTTGGGTGGCGGGTTGGCAGCTGTACTGATAGCAGTGGTCAGTGGCTTTTTCATCTTCCGGCATTCGGGTGTCAACGATATTGCCAATGTGTCGGCGATGATGACAGGGATTTACACGGGTGGAACGATGAATTTCAATGCGCTTGGGGCGGCGTTGCATGTGGAATCCACGACGATTGCCACGGTGCTGGCCTTTGAGATGATCGTCACCTTCCCGCTGATCATGTTCATTGTGGGCGGTGGCTACCGGCTCTTCCGGAAAATTCTGCCGTTTCAAGACGAAGCCTCGGTGGTGGGGACTGCCGACGCCGACAGCCTGGAGCACGGGGTGGAGCAGTATGGGGACCTCTTGCGCGGGCGTGTGTTCCTCCGTTCACTCATCGGGTTGGCCATCTCCATCGGATTTCTGGCTGTGGGCGCAGGGCTGTCGCTGCTGATTACCGGAAAACTCAATGAGCTGGTCATCATCCTCACCATCACCACCCTTTCCATCATTGCCTCTTTCTCTCCCAAAATCCGCAATATCCCAAAGACTTTTGAGCTGGGCATGTTCTTCATTCTCGTGTTCAGTGTAGTAGTGGCTTCGCAGTTCGACCTCAACAGTTTGGATTCGGGCTCCCTCATCATCGGAGGCTTCCTGTTATTCATCATACTGGTGGCCACACTGCTGCACCTATTGTTCTGCCGGCTTTTCAAGGTCAGCGGCGACCTGTTCTGTGTGGCGCTGGTGGCATTGCTTTGTTCTCCTCCGTTCGTACCGCCCGTTGTAGGGGCCATGGGCAACAAGAAAGTGTTGATCAGTGGAATTGTAATTGGGTTGATTGGCTATGCCATTGGCACTTACCTTGGCGTGGCCTTGGCCTATGGATTAGGGAGCATTGCGGGGTGAGTACTTCCACTATGAAAAATAAAACATACAATCAATGGCGAATCTGGCTTGTTCGGATTGTGATTGCGGTTGTGGGGGCATGTGTGCTTTTGATTGTGGGATGCAATCTGGTAGTAAAATTGAGTGCCAAAGGCCGTATATACACTGATGTACAGGATGTTCCATACCGAAAAGTGGGTCTGTTGCTGGGTACTGCCCCCAATAGGGCGGATGGGTCACCCAACCAGTATTTTCAAAACCGCATCGAGGCGGCTGCCCGTCTTTATCGTTTTCACAAAGTCTCCTATTTCCTTATCAGCGGGGACAATTGTCGCCATGGATACAACGAGCCTGAAGCGATGAGGCAGTCTCTCATTCAGCAGGGTGTTCCCGATACAGCCATCTTTCTCGATTATGCCGGTTTCCGCACGTACGATTCCATGATACGTTCCAAAGTGGTTTTCGGACAGGATTCGGTCACAGTCATCTCGCAGTATTGGCACAATGAACGGGCGGTTTTCATAGCCCGATGTAGTGGAATTGATGCCATTGCTTTTAATGCTTCCGATGTGCATTATCGTAAGTCGTTTGTAAAGAATCACTTGCGTGAGCTTGTGGCTAAAGTGAAGGCTGTTGGAGATGTTGTTTTTGGTAATCGTCCGCGTTTTTTGGGCGATACAGTGGAAATACCGGGAGGACAGACAACCGCATACAAAGATAGTATCAAACAACTGGGCTTTCCGTCGGAAGTATTGAAAGAGTAGTTAGGGTAACTATTAAAGCTATATTTTTAGATTTTAATATTCTGATTTTCAGGTTCTTATTCTTTTGTTTTGTTAATAGTGTTATCATCCTTGATGCAGCGAACACGGGCAAAACGGCTTTTGTCCAATGCCCCTCTTCCCATGGAGGGACTGTTATAATAGAATATTCGGGTGCAGTACATGTCTTTTCCTGCGTTGGATTCAGTGCTGGTGGCATAAATGCCAACCCTTCCTGCTCCAGTTCGAACCATAATAGGTCGGCCATTAGATGTGTCTACTACCAAGGTCCCTGCGGGAATTGCATTAAATGACGTGCTGTTATTTATGGTTTTGTCATACCCTGGTGTCCCAAGAATGTCAGAAGCCCGCCAGGAATCCGTATTTGTTGCAAGAGCATTGGCGATGGAACCACTCTGCTCAATATAAGATGACATGGCATCTCGTTTGGCGTGGTGTGGTTGAATGATTTTGAGGTAGGCTTCCAAGTCGTCCCATTCCGAAGCAGAAGGAATATGAAAGCCTTCAGGACAAACCCCATGGGCTTTTTCACAGTTTTCTCCGTTCATGAAAAAATACCAATTAAAAATGGATCCATATGTTGGGTTAATATAGTGATAATAAGCACCTGTATCAGTGTCTTTTTCTTTATTAAGCCAGCGATATAAGGCCTTACTGTCAAGATCGTTTATTTTTGAGTATTGAATGGATGGTTTAGGCCAAGCATTACCTCCCCCCACATCTGCTCTGTCATGGTCTGTCCATACTTGGTGGCCGAGCACCACTACTCGTATCGAATCCCATGTGCTGTCAGATGTTTTGATAAAATGCCAGCAGGTGGTGTCGTTCAGTGTTTCTTTTTTGTCGTAGCCATAATATTTCTCACAGCTTGACACTGAAATCAGGATGAAAGCCAAGGTTATGGAATATGAGATAATAATTTTTTTCATGCTAAAAAAGCTCAATGTATGTAAAATGTTTGCTATCTGTTTTTGGAAATCCGAAATCCGACTTGTTCTCCGTAGGAGTCGGCATTGGAGCTGGATCTGCGGCTTACGCGTCCTTGGCGAGGAAGCCCGAACCAACTGCCACCGCGCAGCACACGGTATTTCCCGCTGACAGCACCTGTTGGATTTTCAACAGAATTTGCATTGTATGGACCGAACCAATCGTAACACCATTCGCTCATGCTTCCGCTCATATCGAAGATCCCCAATTCGTTGGGCCGTGAGTCAGCCACGGGATGCGGATCGCCTTTGCTTGTCCTCAGGTTCCACCACTCTCCGGCGGGATCGTTTGTGCCGCTATACTGATAACCCCTGCCCTTCTCCCCTCCGCGGGCGGCATATTCCCATTCCGCTTCTGTAGGCAGGCGGAAACCGTCGGAGCGTGGATTGGCGTACACGGCGCAGGCCACTTCGTCTTCCCTGTTCTTGTTGTTGGGGTCACGCTGATTGTCCACAATCACATAGTAGGGGGTATGTCCTGTCAATTCGCTCAGACGGTTGCAGAATTCAACAGCATCGTACCACGACACATTGCTTACGGGCAGACTGTCGCCCAAATGATAGGAGTTGTTGGTTCTCATCACGGCGTGCCAAAGCGCTTGTGTCACTTCGCTTTCCCCTATGTAGTAGTCGCTCAGACGGACCATGTGTTCGTTTTTCTCATTGTGTGGAACAATTTTCCGGTTGCCATATTTGCCTCCCATCTTGAATTGGCTGCCACGAATGGCTACCATATTGAAAGCCACACCATTCGCAGTGTATTGGCGGTTTCCGAAGGGTGTGATTTCCATGGAGAAACTTTGGCTGAAAATGAGGTGATCTTCATACCATATTTCACACACATAATCTCCAGGGGAGTAGATGCTGAGTACAGGGCTTCCCCACGCCTCAAGGTTGATTTTTTGGATTCCGGTCTCCCAGGGTTCTACCACAACATTAACAGCAAAGGTATAGCCCGTAGGGGAGAAGAGGGGATCGGAAAAGAGTTTCCCATCGGGGCCGATGATTTTGTAGGAAATTTTTACGGCATGTCGCTGGTCATCGCAGCCGCGGCACACGATACGGGGCTTTAGCAGGCGTGCGGCATCGCTGTAGATGGGGGAACCGTAGTCTGACAGCACATTGCTGCTGCTGTTCAGATTGGCAAACTCAATGCGTTCAATGGTCATATATCCCATCTCCGCTATCTTTTCCTCACATTCTTGGATGCGTTTCTCTATGTCTTTGGTGTTCTTCTGTTTGGAAGAAGAGGCAAGAAGCTTTCGGTACAAGTTCAGCGCTTCTCCATAATTTTGGGCCGAAAATTTTGAGTCAGCACTGGATTTGTTGTTGCTGAAATTGATTTCTGTCAGGCATTTCTGTTTCAGTTCTCCCAATCTTGCATCTTTGCATTTCAAATTGGTTTCGGCGTTTTCAATCTTTTGCAAAGCCGAAGAGTATTTCCCATTATTGTAATCTGTCTGCGCATTCTTTAGTGCGGTGGCACAGGGATTTTGCGCCAATATCATTTGCATCATGCACAGCAGAACAATCAATACGGTGTATGTTTTTTTCATATTGGTGATTTTTCTATTTTTTGTCGTACTTCCGGATCCTCTTTGATGAGCAGGGCGAAAGTGTAACACTCGGTAGCCACCTGCTTGTCCACGCAGTTTTCGCCTTTGTTCACCCACTCATGAAAACGCTGCTCGCGCAAGTCTGACAAGGAGGAATTGTAAAGTGGTGGTTTCTCGTTTACCTCAACAAATCGTGCTTGGAAAAGGGAGTCCAATTCATGAAACGTTTGAAGAGAGTCCAGCTCTGTGGGGTTGTTCTGCAAGATGTATGTCATCCTCATTTCCATGGACGTCACCCAATTTGCGGAAATTTTCGAGGTGGGAGTCTCGTCAACAATGACCTTGTCGGAAGTGGGTTTGGGGGGAATTGAAAAAAAAGTCACCAGGAGTGTGATGATCAGTGCGGCGCATCCGCCAATGATGATGGGGACTTTCCAGCGATGTTTTGTTGAGATCGTTTTTCTCGCTTTTTTCGCTCGTTCTTCCTGCTCTTTTCGAATGTCCTCTATGTCAACAGAACACCACTGAATCAGATTCCGCAAGAGCATCACCCGCTGGTCGGAGTCCGTATATTGTATGCAGTTCAAGTCGCCAAACTGATAGATAAACCAATCTGTCCATTCTGCATTATCAATCATCACGGGTACCAAACGAATCCCTTTGTTGAGTGCAAAGGAAATCTCTTTCTTGACGAATCTCGAATTCATGGAGTGTTGCGACATGATGATAAGCATCACCTTCGCTTGCGACAATGCTTCCACAATCACGTCATCAAATTGTTCGGCACTGTCAATTCCCTGTAAATCCACCCAACATTTCTTCCCCACTGTCTTTTCAATGTCACTTACAATAGCTTGTACTTTGTCTTTGTCCTTTCTGGAATAGCTAATAAATATTTCTGACATGATACTATTCGATCAAATAAATAATGGGGATTTAAGGTAAAAGCGTTAAAAGAAGAATGACAAGTAATTGATTATGGGCTGCAAAAATACAATATTTTTTTAATTTACAAGTCTAAAGTAGATAATTCCGTTTTTTAATGATAAACTGCCACTTTTCGCAAAAAACCTTCCACTTTTACAACTATTTGTATTTCATATTATTGCATGATGTTTTACTTTCGGATTTGATGTATCTTTGCCGCACAATTTCTAATTCAATCTAACTATTATGAAAGCTGAATTA
>JAFZWE010000040.1 GCA_017617445.1 Bacteroidales bacterium
CTGCAAGGTCCTGCCGGTCCGCAAGGTCCGCAGGGCGAGCAGGGTCCGCAGGGTGAACCTGGTGCTGCTGGACAGGATGGTGCAACCGCTCAAGAGGTGGCCCAGCTGCTGACCTCCGACACAACGTACATCCATGCACTGCAAGGTCCTGCCGGTCCGCAAGGTCCGCAGGGCGAGCAGGGTCCGCAGGGTGAACCTGGTGCTGCTGGACAGGATGGTGCTTCCGCTCAAGAGGTGGCCCAGCTGCTGACCTCCGACACAACGTATATCCATGCACTGCAAGGTCCTGCCGGTCCGCAAGGTCCGCAGGGTCCCCAAGGCGAACAGGGTCCGCAGGGTGAACCTGGTGAAGGTGTACCGCAGACCCTTACCATCGCGGGCACTTCATTGACCATTTCCGGTGGTAATACGGTGGAAATCCCGACAGTGGGTGGCACCAATGGTCTCTCCGCCTACGACATTTGGATTGCACAAGGCAACCAAGGCACTGAAGCCGACTTCCTCGCCTCTCTGCAAGGCCAGCAAGGTCCCCAAGGCGAACAAGGTGAACAAGGAGAACAGGGCCCCCAAGGTGAGCGCGGTGGCGATGGCCAGGATGGCGCATCTGCCTACGACATTTGGATTGCACAAGGCAACCAAGGCTCTGAAAACGACTTTCTCACCTCGCTGCAAGGACAGCAGGGCGAACAAGGCGAACAAGGCGAACAGGGCGAACAAGGCCCCCAGGGTGAGCGCGGTGCTGACGGTCAGGACGGCGCTTCCGCCTACGATATTTGGATTGCACAGGGCAACCAAGGAACTGAAAACGACTTCCTCGCCTCTCTGCAAGGCCAGCAAGGTCCCCAAGGCGAACAAGGTGAACAAGGAGAACAGGGTGAACAAGGTCCGCAGGGCGAGCAGGGCTTCAGCCCAACCATTGAAACCCGCCCCGTGGAAAATGGCACCGAAGTCATCATCCACAACGAGAACGATTCCGTTTCCTTTATCATTTACAACGGACAGGATGCACAGCCGTCCGACTACCTCATTTCGCCTATCGTGGCAACCCGCAGCATTATGCTGGGCGAAACCGCCGACCAGATTCGTTTTACCGGCTATCTGATGTCCAATGGCAACGATGACACCCTGAGAATCGGCTTTGAATGGGGTGCCGACTCTTCCAACCTCAACAATGATTGGCATACCACCTATTCCACCGACTCCCTCCCGTCACCAGTTTTTCAATATTCAATATCCAACTATCCAGCTTCTACTATTTGCTACATGCGGGCTTACGCCGAAAATGGTGCCGGCCGCAACAACGGGGAACTGTTAGCGCTGATTACACCAGAGAGCATGCAAGGAAATTCACCTTGTCCGGATGCACCGACGGTTACCGACTATGACGGCAATGTTTACAATACCGTCCAGATTGGCAACCAGTGCTGGATGCGTGAGGACCTCCGCACCACCCACTACGCAAATGGCTCTCCCCTCACCCACTACATGGCTCCTTTCATGGCAAATTACCAAACAGGGCAACCCAGGGATTTGCACACTCCTCACCTTTTCCATTTTTCTGTCGATACCAATATCTATACCATGTACTCCATCGCCGCTGCATTGAACGGCTCTATGGAACATAGCGAGAGTTCTTTGCGCGGTATCTGTCCGCAAGGTTGGCATCTGCCCTCCATCGAAGAATGGCAGACGCTGACCTCTTCCTACACGATGGATCAGCTGCTTGCCTCCGGCTCCAACACGACTGGCTTCTCAGGCAACACGATGTCGTTTGAAAATTGGGACAGCAATAACCTTTTATATCTTTCATCTTCCATTAACCTAAATGAATGGGGAATTTATTTGGCTGACAATTCCATCTATCGTGAATCAGAAGGGAATTACGATTACGAAACAGCAACCCATACGGAGACCTTCAACATCGATTTCCATTTGGTAAGATGTCTCAAGGGGGAAGGAGCCCTCTCCGTACCCACTGTGGAACTCCGTGGAGAATGCGACACCTGCTTTGAGATCCACCCCTACGTGGATTCTGCAGCCATCGTCAACTGGAAGACTTACACTGACGGCGGTAGCATTATTATCAACCAAGGTGTCTGCGTACACGCTGTAGAACCCAACGACCCGAACTGGAATCCGTGGGATGAGAATGCTATCACGATGGATAACAGTCTGGTATTTTCCAGCTATAGCTCAAATTTAGGTGCAATGTCGATTGAAGTCACCGGCCTCGAACCCGGCACCACCTATTATGTACGCGCCTTCGCCACCAACGCCAAAGGTACAGCCTATAGTATCGCTGTCTTCTCGATGGTCACTCCGGAGCGTATGGGACAGCCCTGTCCGGATGCTCCTACCGTGACCGACTACGACGGCAACGTTTATAATACCGTACAAATCGGCAACCAGTGCTGGATGAAGGAGGACCTCCGCACCACCCACTATGCCAACGGCACAGGATTATCCAGTTTCACCTCGATTAACGAAATGCTGGATGGCTATCCCATTTATTACAATGAAAATCAAACATTTACAATCCAATCCAATGTGCCCACCAACTATTATCCTAACAACAATGTTCCCGGCACTACCTACGGACAGCAGACCTCCACTGGCTATTACTATTTCGGAGATGCCATCGTCAATGGTTCGCACGACCACGGCACCCAGCATCTGCAAGGTATATGTCCGCAAGGATGGCACGTGCCCACCGTTGCAGAATGGCAGGAGATGTTTAATTTATTGGGCGAGAATTACCGCGATATGATTTTGGCCAATGGCTCCAATGTTACCGGTTTCAGCGGGAATGGACAGTATGCCCGTCTTACGAATGGAGGCCTGATGGTAGAACAAACCCCGTTCCCCTACTCCAGCTCAGAGGTTTTCTCTATGAATGGCATCAATTATTTGACGACATGGAATGGTTCAGGCAACCATTTCATGCAAATTGCCAATCTGGTACGCTGCATCAAGGGTGAAGGTACCACTACGCTGCCAAAGCCCAAGACCGTGGCTGTCAACGACGTAACCCCCACCACGGCCAACCTGTGGGGCGAGACCTGCACCGACGGCGGTGCCACCATCACCTCCTACGGCGTATGTTGGAGCAGCACCAACCAAGAACCCACCGTTGCTGACAGCAGCCACACCTTCACCGTCAATTACGTTGGACGCTACTACGCCCAAGCAAGGAATCTGTTAGCCAACACCACCTACTACTTCCGTGCTTTCGCCACCAACGAAAACGGCACGGTCTATGCCGACTCTGTCATCAGCTTCACCACCCCGATCATGATGGGGTTGCCTTGTCAGGATGCCGCTATCGTGAGCGACTACGACGGCAACGTCTATAATACTGTACAGATTGGCAACCAATGCTGGATGAAGGAGAACCTCCGCACCACGCATTATGCCAATGGTAGAACCATCAACACGTCCAATGCCGCCAACTATCTGCCGCGCTATTTCGAGCTTCGCGGCTCAGCTGATGGTTATCTGTACCCGATGCACACCGTTATGAACGGTTACAACTGGGGAAGCGGTGATATGCAAGGTGTTTGTCCTGATGGATGGCACGTGCCCTCCTACGCTGAGTATGAGACCCTGTTCAACACCTTGGGCGGTGCTGAGGCGGCACTGCCGCTGTTGAAAGCCGCCCGAAGCTGGAATACGCCCGGAACGGATGCCAGCGGCTTCAGCCTGCTGTCGGTCGGTGAGTTTTATTTCAACTCCTATACACCCACTGGAACCTTGCTCCAGACTTCAACGAGTGCTTACAAATGGTTTGTCTCAGATAGTGAAATTTCCGCCACCGGCGAATCCGGTGCAGATAGCGATTTCGGCACGGTGCGTTGTATCAAGGGCGCAGGTCTGCCCACCACTCCTACTTCCCAGATTGTGTTCGTGGACAGTGTGAACCATAGCAGTGCCGACGTGAACGGCGAGCTGCTTTTCGACGGCGGAGCCACAGTCACACGATGGGGTGTTGCCCTCAGCAACCAGGATCCCTTCCCAACAGACGAGTACGTTTATATCACCGACACCATCCTCGGCGGACACCTCTTCCATCTGGAGAACCTTGTACCGAACACGCACTACTATGTGCGCATCTTCGCCACCAATTCGACCGGTACATACTATAGCGGACAGATGGAGTTCACCACGCCCGAGATGCCTACCGGCCCCGTGACCGGCCCCTGCCCCGAAGCACAGTACGTGACCGACATGGACGGTAACATCTACAATACAGTAAAAATCGGCAGCCAGTGCTGGATGAAGGAGAACCTCCGCACCACCCTGTTTGCCGACGGCACCGCCATTGACCCCGAAAACAGCAACAATTCGGCCAGATACGCGGAACCCGATGCCAACTACCGTTATGGCTATACAGTCAACCGCTACGGACGCTTCTACAACTATGCCGCCGCCACCAACAATGCACCTCATGCCCATAACGGAGACATTCAGGGCGTTTGCCCGCAGGGCTGGCATCTGCCAAGCCGCAGCGAGTGGGAGACTCTGTATGCCACTGCCGCCAACATGGGTACCGATGCGGCAGCAGCTTTGACTGAAAACAGCGCATTCTGGACCGACGGCCGCGAGCATACCAACATCACCGGCTTCTCCGCACGCCCGGGCAGCTATGCCAACACCTCCTACGACACCACCGGCAACGCAGAATTTGGCAATGCTTTCTATTTTGCCACGGCAGACTTCAACAACGAGACAATGGTAGCGGAAATGTCCTATGCAGCCACCTGTATCAACGGACAATTGGATTTCACCTCCATGGCTACCCACCTCTATATGCCCGTGCGTTGCATCAAGGGCGACGGAGTGGCCTCCTTTGACCCTACCCTTGAAATCAACTACCAGAACATCTCCACTCCGCGCGCAACACTCACAGCAGAGTATTCCGACAACGGCCATTCCATCAGGTCGTTTATGCTCTATGTGGGTACCAGCCCCAATAATATGATACCGTTCATTCAAGGCACCCCATATTATGGAGGAAGCCAAGGGAATTACTTCTGGCTCTCCAATCTGACACATGGCACTACCTATTATGTGCGGATGTGCATGACGTATGACAATTCACAGACATTGTGTGTAGAAGGTAGTTTCACCACTGATTTTGAAGGGCTCCAGCCCTGCCCCAATCAACCGTATGTCATCGATGCAGACCAAAACCGATACAATACGGTGCAGATCGGCAACCAGTGCTGGATGCGGGAAAATTTGAAGACCACTACCTATTCTAACGGCACTCCCATCGCACGCGGATATGGGGCGTCTCAAAACCCTGTCTGGTACTTTCCGGGCAACGATTCCACCAACAAAGACACATACGGTCTGCTTTACAACTGGTATGCCGTGATGAACACAGACTCTTCATCCAATGCAGTTCCCTCGGGAGTACAAGGCATCTGTCCCCGTGGTTGGCATGTGCCGAGCAGCGCCGAGTGGACAGAACTAACCGACTACTTAACACAAAACCAGTATGGCTGTAATGGCAGCACAGGCGCTATTGCAAAGGCACTGTGCGCTTCCACAGGTTGGATGAGCAGTAGCACCCAATGCTCACCCGGATACATTTCAGGTGATGAAAACACCTCGGGCTTCTCTATGCTTCCTGCAGGATACATGTTTAGCCAGGATGTCGAGCCCGAACCTGGATACCTTGGGTCTGCCGCCAGTTTCTGGACCTGTACCCTAAACGGAAGCACTGCGCTCGATCGGTATCTGACGAATAGCTCAACCGCGCCAACCACCTATAGTGATCCTTTCTCAGATGGAAACTCCGTTCGTTGCGTAGCCGACTAACCCATGTATTCCCAATAAGCCAAAGCCCGCCGGTTTTCCGACGGGCTTTTTTATTTATCTGCATTTAATAGGTGACAGTATTGAGGGAAAAGTCTTAGTAGTAGTCAAAGCGCAGATGCTTGACAGTAAGTCCTTTGTTGATGAGTTGTCGGAGTGAATCAATACCGATTTTCAAGTGTTGGAGGGCGAAATTGGCAGTCACCATCTTGTCTGATTTCTCTGTTTTGATGCCATCGGGGAGCATAGGCTGATCGGAGACGAGCAGCAGGGCACCGGTAGGAATGCGGTTAAAGAATCCCACAGAGAAAAGAGTGGCGGTCTCCATGTCCACTGCGGTGGTGCGGATTTTCCGCAGATAGGCCTTGAACTCCTCGTCATGTTCCCAGACGCGGCGGTTGGTGGTATAGACGGTGCCGGTCCAATACTCGCGTCCGTAGTCGCGGATGGTGGAGGAGATGGCCTTTTGCAGGTTGAACGCCGGCAGCGCAGGCACCTCAGGCGGGAAGTAGTCGTTGGAGGTTCCTTCTCCCCGTATCGCAGCAATGGGCAGGATGAGCTCACCCAAACCGATGTAGCTTTTCAAGCTGCCCGTCTTGCCCAAAAACAGCACCGCCTTGGGTCTCACCGCTGTCAACAAGTCCATGATAGTAGCAGCCATCGGACTGCCCATCTGGAAGTTGACAATGGTGATGTCATCCTTGGTGGCACTCTGCATGGGCCGGTCCATGCCCTTGATTTCAGTACCCATCAACTCTGCAAAATGAATGATGTAATCTTTGAAATTGGTGAGAATGACATAATGTCCGAATTCCTCTACCGGCACCCCCGTATAGCGGGGCAGCCAGTTCTGTACGATTTCTTCTTTGCTGTTCATCCGTGTGGTTTGATGTTGTTTTTGAAATTCTTGAAAATATATAACGTCAAAGTTGGGCATACATTGCAAATTAATTGTATCTTTGCCCGTTTTTTTGATGTTATGAAGAGTATTGTCCATTCTGAAGCCGAACTGCACCGCGCAGCGCAGGAGTTGCTGTCGGCATTTCCTGCTGCTCGAGTATTCTGTTTCTATGGCGAAATGGGTGCCGGAAAAACCACTTTTATCAAGGTGCTCTGCCAGACACTCGGAGTAGAGGATGTCACCTCCAGCCCCACCTTTGCCATCGTCAACGAGTATTTGACAGAAACAGGGGAATCCATTTATCATTTTGATTTTTACCGAATTGAAAGTCTGGCAGAAGCCTACGAAATCGGAGTGGAGGACTACCTGTACAGCGGCAGTTACTGTTTCATTGAATGGACCGAGAAGATAGAACCCCTCGTGCAGCCGGAATTTGTGAAGGTCTCCATCTCGGTGCAGGAAAACGGAGACCGATGGATCATCGCAGAATAACCATTGCCCATGTGCCCTTTGCTGGAAGCGGATTTTGAATTGGACACGCAGCGCGAAAAGGTGAATCAGGCCTTGGCGCAGCATGTTTTTTCCGTAGGCATCCTCAAAGGCAATACGCTGACCCCCAAGAAAAACGTGGTCATATTGCCCTATACTGTAGAGACTTTGGTGGAAAACCATGTTTCGGTTATGGTGGAGCGCGGATTGGGGAGCGGCGCAGAGTTCATCGATCTGGACTATGCCGATTCGGGTGCAGAAATAGAGGATGAACAGGGGCAGGTAATCCGGAAGGCAGACATTCTGGTCTGCTTGCGGCCACTCTCTCCCGGAGAACTGTTGAAACTGCGTGACGACAGAATGGTGATTCTTCCCATGTCCACAGGGGAGATTTCCGCTGCGCAGTTGGCGGTGATGCACGAGAAAAAAATCACAGCACTTTCGCTCCGGCTGGTGAAGAATGTGGTCGGGGAAGAACTATTGCAGGACATTCTGGGCGCGCAAGGGGGAAACCTGCGGGCCAGTGCCGCCTTGGGCGACCTGGTGCTCTCCCTGATTTTCCCACTGCTGTTTGCTCGCAACCTGCGGGAAGCTGTCCGCATGTACCCCTCCCTGCTGAATGCCATCTATTGCTACAAAGGCATACTCACCCGCCAGGAAATCGCCGAGCGACTCCACCTGCCATGGTCCGACCTCCTTCAACTGTGCTGGGATTGGAATTGAGCATCTTTTCAATATCTTATTGAAATACAATAGAATATTTACTATCTGTAATAAAAAGAGATGAAAGGACGAAGAGATGAGGGGATGATGTGAGGATGATTGTAGGGGTGCCATAATATGACATCCCTACAAATCAACGCATCAACGAATAAACGCATCAACAAATCAACAACCAAACACCCCAACCATGAAACCAAGAAAAATATTCCACCCCCTGTTCCTCCTCGCCCTGCTGGTAGTGGCGGGAGGGTTCAGCGCGAAGGCACAAACTTCGCAGTTCCCCACAGAAAATGCATATTGGCACCAGTACTCGTTCCTCAATGTTCAAGGGGATACCACAGAGTATTTTCTTCAAGGGGACACCCTGCTTTTCGCTGAACAATGGACAAAAATGTATGCCAAGCATCCTCTTCAAAATGCAATCTACTGTGGTGCTGTCAAAGTGAGCGGTGACACTGTAGAGTTTACTTCCACAAATGACGAAAGAAAAATATTATATGATTTTGACTTGTCTGTCGGTGACACCTTCCCCATCCGCCCATTGTCCAACACATACGGATTTGACTCTGTTTTGGTGGTGGAGAGAATTGATTCCATTTTATTGTTCAATGGTGAATACCGAAAGGTTTTCATCTCCAACACTTTAACCAACGGCATTTTTGAAGTACTGCAAGAACAATGGATTGAAGGTATCGGCAGTATGCACGGTCCTTTGTTTCCGCTAAACGCAAGACTTCTCACGGAAGAGTTAGGTGAAGAGTCCACTCTGACTTGCTTTTTGGCAAACGGGGAGGTTTTGTACCAAAATCCTCGCTTTTGGAGTTGTCTTTTGGAAATAGATGACAAAACGGAACAAAACCTTTGCACCTTCCCCAACCCCACAAGTGGTAAATTTATCCTCCAGATCCCATCACCAGAGAAAATAGCACAGATAGAGTTATCTGATATTTCGGGGAAACAATTAGTGCGTTTTGTTGAATCAGAATCAATAGATATATCTGCATTTCAAGCTGGGATGTACATTGGAGTCGTTACTTATAAAGATGGTAGAAAGTATTCTTTTAAAGTGATAAAAAAATGAAAACCAAGAACGGAAAGTAAAGAATTCACTACCTTTGCATGCGGGAAAGAGATGAAAGGATTAAAGGATGAAGAGATGAAAGCTCCCCCATCAACAAATCAACGCATCAACGCATCAACAAATCAACAATAAAACAAAAACCATGAAAACAAGAAGAATTTCCCACCCCCTCTTCCTCCTCGCCCTGATGCTGGTGGCGGGAGGAACATTCACAAGTTGTGTGAAACAGAAAAACTGTAAAACTACTAAAAGAACCTTCTGCGTAGAAGGCGAACTTCATTACGTATCAAATGAGGAAGCATTTATCATAGGAAGCATCCTGTTAGACAATGTCGTTTATGAAGATATATGGGAGGTGGAGCCTTCTGATATTCCACAAAAATACCACAGAGATGGAATCATGGTACGAGTCTCATTATTACATAAAGGAATTAGCCATCCCGATGCAGATCTATCTGATTGGCCATATCAAGTAAAATGCATTGAATCATTAGAATAAATTCAACGCATCAACAAATCAACGCATCAACAAATCAACAATAAAACAAAAACCATGAAAACAAGAAAAAATTTCCAACCCCTCTTCCTCCTGATGCTGCTGATAGTGGCGGGAGGGTTCAGCCAGCGCGCCCATGCACAGTACCAGTCGTTCTTCGGCGACAGCATCACGGAATACAATATAGCAGGGGATATCATCACTTACTCTGCTGACTATGACCCCAACTGGTTAATGAGTTGGTCATACGATAAATATGTTATTAAAAGTGATACCGTTTCGATCAATGGCATGATGTATTATCGGGTCAGAACAAATATGTATATACGAGAAGACACCACACAGGGAAGAATCTACCGTTATGAACACGGTCAAGACTGGCTCATTTGTGACATGTCCCTGTCTGTGGGTGATACGTTTTGGATGCCATCTTTTGATGTAGCATACGTTCCTGATGAAACACCAGTGCCCATTATTGCGGATTCAATATTTTACATTAATGGTTTGAAGAATATTATATTCAAAAGAATCTATTATGATGAATATGAACAAATACCTGTTCCTTTTTTGTGGCGAGAGAATTTCCACGGGAAGTCCATTATGTTCATAGAAGGCATCGGCCCCAATTTTGGTCCTTTGGGATGGGATGATTGTAGTTGTGGGGGACCATATTTAACAAACGGGGCAGTCGGTTTCTTCTGGGAGCCAAACCCATTTCTATTGTGTGTGCACAAGGATAGGGAGATGGTTTTCATGTCGGACGAGCGTGCCGGATGCTGGCAAAGTCAAGGGAAAGTAGTGGAAAATGAAAATCCCCTATTTACCCTTTCCCCCAATCCCGTTCATGGTACACTCAATATCAAGTTCAAGAACACACCTTTGCAGCAGGGCAATTTCTACATCACGGATTTGGCGGGAAGGGTGGTGTATTCACAGCCAGCCACTACACAGTTCTTGACTGTCAATATAAAAAAACTCCAGTCTGGTCCTTATGTTGCCACCTGGATATCTGGCGGCAAAAAATCAAGTGTTAAATTCATAAAGAAATAGCTGCATGAAAAAGTCTCTGCTCTTTCTTTCACTTCTTCTGTCCTTGTTTTTTTCATATTCACAAACATACCATAGCTGGGACGGGAAAAACAATGGCATATCCTCCGATAGTAAATTCCACATTCTTAATATTTTCGTCAATGTAATTTATGATGTTCATCCTGACACCAACATAGTGGAAGACACAGTATGGCCGCGAGATACTAATTCTCTTCACGAAGGTGTAAATGTACCCGGAACAATCCCATGCCACCTACTTGATTTTATGGATACCTCTTATGTATGTGGCCATCCTCATGGTTGTATTACCCGACTGTTTGGAGAGTCTTCCTTTGACACCCTTCAACTGACAGGAGATTTTATCGTAGTGAATGTCAAAGAGAGCAGGGTTATCCAAACCTACGACACATTTTTTTACAAAAGCATCGCTTGTACGGCAATAGATGTAATCAATGATTCAGGATTCAGTACATTGTATGGACATGATTCTATAGAGTATTACGATTATTATCATGAAAATGAATTTTTCTTTGTCCAAGTCATAATACGGAATATCAGTACATTATATGGACAACTTGGAGTAGGCAGTGGACATGGCGATCCTGGCCTAGACGACAAGTACATTACCATTCACAACATCCGTTATGGCTTTTCTGGTAAAGGGACATTACAATGCGTGGGGGCAGGAAACTGGTTTATGAATCCCGTGGGTGTCGTGCCGCATGAGATTTCCCATACTCTCTTTGGCGACAACAGTTTCCACACTTCGGGCGGCAACCACAGGGGCTGTTCTGAACCCATGCCTTTCATGACTGTTCAGGGCGGCTATGGGCTGATGGGCGGGGGATTCAGCGGTCTGGTGGGATGTAACGGCTACGAGCGGTGGCGTATGCACTGGAAGCACCCTGCTTCACCCTACTACATCGGTGCCCGCAACGCAATGAACAACGGATTTGTCAGTTCCGACA
>JAFZWE010000041.1 GCA_017617445.1 Bacteroidales bacterium
ACGGTGTCTTCAACTTCGAGGGCGGCTGCTACGCCAAGTGCATCAACCTCAGCGCCGAAAAAGAACCCGACATCTTCAACGCCATCAAACGCGACGCTCTCCTGGAGAACCTCGTCATCGACGACGAAGGCAACATTGACTTCGACTCCGCCGCCAAGACCGAGAATACCCGCGTCTCCTACCCCATCTACCACATCAACAACATCGTGAAGCCCGTCTCCCGCGGCACCCACCCCAGCAAGGTCATCTTCCTGTCCGCCGACGCTTTCGGCGTGCTGCCGCCCGTCTCCGTGCTCAACCGCGAACAAACGATGTACTACTTCCTGAGCGGCTACACCGCCAAGCTCGCCGGCACAGAACGCGGCATCATCACCCCGCAACCCACCTTCTCGTCCTGCTTCGGCGCGGCCTTCCTGATGCTGCACCCGACCAAATACGCCGAGGAGCTGGCCAAGAAGCTCACCGAGCACAACGCCACGGCTTACCTCGTGAACACCGGCTGGACCGGCGGCGGCTACGGCGTGGGCAAACGCTTCTCGCTGAAAGATACCCGCACCATCATCTCCGCTATCCTCAACAACGAACTCGTGGACTGCGAAACCACCCTCGTGAAACCGTTCAACCTGTTTGTTCCCAAGCACATCAACGGTCTCGACGACAGTCTGCTGAACCCCGAGAACGCATGGGCCGACAAGAAAGCCTACAAGGAGAGCGCAGATCAGCTGGCTTCCTTCTTCATCAAGAACTTCGAGAATTTTTCCGACACCGAGCAGGGCAAAGCGCTCATCGCTGCCGGTCCGTCGCTGTAAATCATTCACCATTAATTTTATAAAAAATGCCCTTCCCAAAATCCACCCGCATCATCAAAACCGACTTCCTCCGCACAGGCTTCGGCGAAGAGGACATCACCGAACAGCAATATACAGAAGCGGAGATCAACTATAATGAAGCTGGTAAAATACTGATTGAAAAGCACTTCAATGTTGATGGTGATATGGAGAGCTCTGTGGAGAACGAGTATGACGCACAGGGCCGTGTGGTTTCATCGGCGCAGTATGATGAAACTGGTGAGTTGTGCCAGCGCAATATTTTCATTTATGACGAAGAGGGCAGGATTTTGAGGAAAGGCTGTTTCTATGGTGAGGGCGCCCCTGAATACGCTACAGTATATGTGTATGAGGAGGATCGGCTAATCCGTGAGGATGCCTATGATGAGGATGAGTTTTCCTGTACGGAAAAGGCATACGAGCACGACGATGCCGGCCATGTCATTAAGACTGTTGAGTACGATGAGGATGGGAATGTGTTGTACCGCACCATTGACGAGTACGATGAAAACGGCCGCCTTGCTCAACGTTTGCGCGAGGAACCGCAGGAGCATGACAGTCGCACTTTTGCCTATGCTTACGATGAACAGGGACGCAAGGTGAAGGAGCTGATGTATAACTTCAACGGGAAGCTGATTGCAAAATCCTATTTCACTTACGATGAGGATGGACAGTTGGTGGAACAGGAGGACGAAAACCTGGACACTTACCGCCGCACCACCTTTGACTATGACGGGGAAAAGTGTGTGAAGGTGTCCCTGTTTGAAAAGGATGGAAAAGAGCTGGGATGGACGGAATACGAATATGACGATCGGGGAAATGTGGCGGTTCAGAAGAATTTCATCCGTGATGAGGTGCGTCCCGACAACCATCGTGCAGCTGCTTGCGTGAAATATGAAACAGAATGGTAGCAAGGAATGGAAAACACTGAAAACAAACAGGTAAGGTCTCGCTTTTGGCTGGGGTTTTCCATCGGACTGATGGCAGGCTTGGTGTTTGCTGTGGTGTTTTATTTTGTGGACAAATCCTTGAACGACCCTGTCCAGCTGTTGGTGACCGCCCCTGTGGCAGCCGAACAGCCGACAGAGGAGACCATAGAGGAAGGGGACAGTCCTGATGTGGGCCGGAAGATTCCCTCTCCCACATACAAATCACTTGTTACTTCCAGTGCAGACAGTTCGGTTGTGATGAGGGACAGCCTGTTGGCAGATGTGGATTTCTCTTTGGATGAGGCAGCTGGTGAAGACAATGCGACAAAAGGAAGTGCCTGCGGCTATCGTGCCATTCCTGTGAAATCCCTTGAGGCTGGCGTGCAGCCTCCGTTGGCGCAGCTTGAGGTAGAACAGTGGACGGAGTATGTGAACAACAGAATCTCATACCAAAGGACGGGTGCCTTTTTGAAAATCAAAGGCTTGTCACTTCAGAATCTCCGGGTGTTTTATGTGCGCGACAGTTACTATTTGGAAAATAATGGGAAATACTATGCCATCCCCGAAAATTCGGATTTCCACCGTTTGCAGGAGGTGGAGTTTCCGAATGACTGAGCTGGCTGAAAGCAAGGCTCTTAGCCCTTTCCTTATATTTTAAAATACAATGAAAAATTCGCTTTTGGATTATGCGGCGCGTTTAGGGAAGTACCTTCTTTTTATTCTTTTGCTTTTTTTTCTTGAACGAACTGCTTTTCTGGTGACATATCACAGCATGGCCGCACGTTCGTCATGGGTTGAAATATTTTCGGTTTATTACCATGCTCTTCATTTGGACTTTTCCACCGCCGGCTACCTCTTTGTTATTCCTTTTATCCTGACCACATTGCAGCTTGCGTTCGCTGGAAAATGGTGGGAACGGGTGTTGAAGGGCTATACAATTCTGGTTATTGTCATTGTGGTGCTGAGTGCTTTTGGTAACATTTTTTTGTATGAGGAGTGGAGTACGAAGATCAATTATAAAATCTGGTATTATTTGCAGAAGCCGGATGAGGTTTTGAGAACAGCCACCTGGTTCCAGCTGGTTTTTGGTCTTCTGGGATCGGCCCTTGTCTCGTGGGGGCTTTTCTGGTTGTATCTGAAATGGTTTGGGAAACCGGATGTGACGAGAATTCCCCGGCTTCGCTGGCTCTCTGCCGTGTTTGTTGTGGCAGGTCTTCCGCTGATTTTCATCGCAATGCGCGGTCATCTGACAGGAATTCCGATTTCACAAAGCAGTGCCTATTTTTCAAAGAATCAATTGCTTAATGATGCAGCGGTGAACACGCAGTGGCATTTGTTGAAAAGCACGATACGATTTGCCAAATCCAACAGCACCAACCTTTACGTTTCTATGAAACAGGAGGAGGCAGAGAAAATCGTACACGAGATGTTTATTCCGGAAAAGGATACTTCTTTATGTGTGCTGAAAAACACGCGCCCCAATGTGGTCTTGATCATCCTGGAGAGCTGGTCTGCGGATTTGATTGAAAGTTTGGGCGGCCGTGCGGGTATTACCCCTAATTTCAGAAAGTTGGAAAAGGAGGGAATCCTGTTTACACAGGTTTATGCGGCGGGAAGACGTTCCCAGGAGGGGATTTCCTCCATCATCAGTGGATTCCCCCCCATCCCGGTCAACACCATCACCGATAATTTTGAGAAATATCATGCGCTGGGAAGCCTGGCCAAAACAATGAAATCCGCTCAGTACCAGAGCTCCTTTCACTTTGGAGGAGACCTGACCTACGGAAATCTTACCGCTTACTTGATGGGAATGCAGTTTGACAAGTTGGTGGATGAAAAGGATTTTCCCTCAGATTTGCCCAAGGGAAAACTATCGTATTACGATGAATTCACCTTAGCGCGGCAGTTGGCTGATTTGCGCGGTGCAAAATCACCTTTTTTCTCTGTGGTGTTTACAGCCAGCAGCCATTCACCGTATGATGTGCCGAAAACTGGTGGGGTGCTGGACTGGGATCTTCCCCAGATGCCATACCTCAATTCTGCTCGCTATGCAGATTATGCTTTGGGAGAATATTTTGAAAAGGCAAAAAAAGAAGGATGGTGGGATAATACTCTTTTCATCCTGGTTGCTGACCATAGTCATGATACTTATAAGCAATGGGGGTATCACACTGCAGGTTACCAACATGTTCCTATGCTTTGGCTGGGAGGTGCTTTGAAGGAGGAGTGGCGCGGAACCACGGTGGATAAATTGTGCAGCTATGTGGATCTTCCATTAACTCTTTTGAAACAATTGGGTATGGAAACGAGTGATTTTTCGTGGAGTAATGATATTTTTAATCCTTATACACAACAATTTGCGCCTTTTTTGAACCAACTGGGGCTGGGATGGATTACTCCGCAGGGGTCGTTCAGTTACGATGCATCCAACGGGCAATTGTATGAGTGTACCATTGCGGAAGAGGAGACCAAGCAGCGGGAGTTGTTGCGCGCAAAGGCCTATCTGCAGGTGCTGTATCAGCGGTACTTGGATATGTAGGGTAGGGGAGCTATTCCGTTACCACGGCCACCACTTTGTCCACGGCGGCGCGGATGCCGTCGCAGTTCTTGCCGCCGGCCTGTGCCAACGAGGGCTGTCCGCCGCCACCTCCCTGGATGAGCGCCGCCGCCTCCCGCACGAGCTTGCCCGCCTGTAACCCACTGTCCACCAAGTCGTCCGACAACGCCACCGTGAGGTTCGGCTTGCCGCCCTCTACCGTACCGAACACCACCAGCAGACTCTCCGCCGTGGTGCGCAGCTGGTAGGCGATCTGTTTCAGACTGTCGGCGTCCATCTCCAGCACCGCCGCGATGACCTTCTTGCCGTTCACCTCGCGCGCATCGCCTTGCAATTGGCTGACCATCGTGCTGATACGCTCCTGCTTGAAGGCCTCCAACGCCTTCTTCATGGCAGCATTCTCGGCAGCCAAGCGGCTTACCGACTGCTCCACGTTGTCGGTGTTGAGCTGTGCTTTCAGGTTGTCGTGGATGGCAATGAAGCCGTTGACATACTCTTCGGCATACTTGCCCGTGATGGCCTCAATACGGCGCACTCCCGCGGCAATTGCGCCCTCGGAGATAATCTTCACCAAACCGATATTGCCCGTGGCCGAGGTATGCGTACCACCGCAGAACTCGATGGAGTCGCCGAACTGGATAACGCGCACCTTGTCGCCGTATTTCTCGCCGAACAAAGCCATTGCCCCCAGCTTCTTCGCCTCCTCAATCGGCATGGCACGGCGCTCGTTCAACGGCATGTTCTTGCGTACCAGCTCGTTGACGATTTTCTCTACCTGCTGAATCTCCTCGGCACTCATTTTGGCGAAGTGCGAGAAGTCGAAACGGAGACGGTCGGCTGCCACCAACGAGCCTTTCTGTTCCACATGCGTGCCCAGCACCTGACGCAACGCAAAGTGTATCAGGTGAGTAGCAGAGTGGTTGTTGGCCGTGGTCTGGCGCAGGTCCTCATCCACCGTGGCGGTAA
>JAFZWE010000042.1 GCA_017617445.1 Bacteroidales bacterium
TGCTGTTCGCGCATCTGGAGGGCCATACGCACGGCGCGGTTGCCTTCGGCGTCAACGGTGATACCGATGATACGGCCGGGCATCTGGCGCTTGAACTCCTCGGTGCAGGCGTAGAAACCGGCGGCCGGTGAGCCGAAGCCCATCGGGATACCGAAACGCTGGGTGGAGCCGGTTACGCAGTCGGCGCCCCATTCGCCGGGAGGCGTGAGGAGCGTGAGGGCGTACAGGTCGGTAGCGACGCCCACGAAGATGTGCTTTTCGTGGCACTTGGCGGTGAAAGCGGAGAAGTCGTGGATACCGCCCCAGTAGTTCGGGTACTGGATCATCGCACCGAAGAAGGTCTCGTCGAGTTCTACTTTGTCGGCCTTGCCGATGACGAGCTCGATACCCTGGGCAGCGGCGTTGGTCTGCATCACACCCACGCAGTGCGGGAACACGCCTTCGGAAACGAAGTACTTGCGGACGTTATTTTTCTGCTGTTCGCGGGTGCGGCAGCGGAAGAACATCAGCATCATCTCGCCGGCGGCGGTGGCGTCGTCCAACATGGAGGCGTTGGCGAGCGGCATGGCCGTGAGCGAGCTGACCATGGTCTGGTAGTTGAGCAGGGCTTCGATACGGCCCTGTGAAATCTCGGCCTGATAGGGGGTGTAGGCGGTGTACCAGCCGGGGTTCTCGAAGATGTTGCGGAGAATCACCGCGGGGGTGTAGGTATTGTAGTGGCCCATACCGATGAAAGAGCGGTACATTTTGTTCTTGGCCATCTTTTCGTTGATGAGGTTGAGGTACTCGCCCTCCTGCATTCCTTCGGGGAGGTCGAGCAGGCGGGGCAGGCGGATGGCCGCGGGCACCGTCTTCTCAATCAGTTCGTCCATCGATTTGACGCCGATGGTCTGTAACATTTTCTGGGCCTCCTCGCAGGAAGGACCGTTGTGTCGGGTTGTGAAATCGTCTTTGATTGCCATATTATAATGTTTATTAAGTATTTATAATTTTTCTCTTGAAAAGATAAGAGGCGGCAAAGGTACAAAAAATGTCAGGAGTTTTATGTGAAAAAAGAAGAGAATTTATATAAAAAAATCCCCGCCATAAAATGACGGGGATTGTAAAAGTGTTGAATGGGAAGATTATTTCTTCACAATCTTAACAGTTTCAACGGAGGTACCATTGATAAGGCGTACAAAGTAAACGCCGTTGGTGAGCTTGGAAACATTGATGTGAGCGGTGCCGTTCACCAGGTTGTTGCTGGCGACGGTCTGGCCCAGCATGTTCACCAACTGGTATGTCTCAAAGCCTTGGGCTTCCACATTGATCATGTTGGTAGCAGGATTCGGGAATACGCGGACGGTGTTTTCTGTGCTCTCTTCGGTGATGCCGTTGTGGTCTTCAATGGTAACGTTGTCAATCCACATTTCAGCGCCGTAGGTGCCGATGTATTGGAACATGATTTGTACGTTGTTTTCAGCGGCGTACGGAGTCAGGTCAATTGCGTTGGATGTGGTGATAGACCAATCGGAGAAATTGTTCTGGTCGTTTCTCATGTCATACAAAGGAGTGGAGGCGAAGGTGTTTCCGCCATCGGTGCTGATATAGATCACGAGGTTGTATTGTTCATCGGGATCAGTGCTGGTAATGTAAGTGTTGCTGGCTTCAAATTCAAAGGTCAGCATGGGCTGTACAGAACCTGAAAGATCGATGGTTTTGGTGATGAGTTGTTCATCCTGGAAATCATCAGCATAATTGCAGTATGCCCAGGTGGAGTTGTCATTCTGGTTCACGTTGGAGGTCCAGGTGATGCTGTTGGTGGAGTTCAGTCGCCAGCATTCGGGCGGGAACACACCACCTTCAAAATCTTCAACGAAGGGGAGGGTGGCAGCCTGGCCGCAGTCGATAGCCTCGCCGTTCAGAACGATGGTGGCTGTCAGGCCGTCGCTGGTCAGCACAACATTGTCGTTATAAGTACCCACAGCTGCGGAAGCGCCCAGTCTCACATAGAGGGTGGCGTTGGTTTCGTTGCCGGTCACTGTGATGGTGGCGGTGGTGCTGTAGGTAGCGCCGTCGGTGGAGATTTCAAACGGAGCGTTGGTGGTCACTGCAATGTCAGATTCGAGAGTGTAAGCCAGAACAGCGGCGGTCTGTGCGCCAGAGGCGTTGCCGGCAGGAGTAATGAAGTTCATGGTCTCGGGGGTCACGTTGATTGACGGAGCATGCAGCATTTCCTCGCATACGGTATCGCTGGCCAAGGAGAGGCATTGGTTGGTACCATCGCTGAAGTAAGCTTTGACGAAGTAGCAATAGGTGCCAGGAGTCACTGTGTCATTGTAGGAAGTGTTGGTGGTAGCGAAGTAGTTGTTGGTGTTGCCGTTTCTATAAATTCTGTATTCAACGAAGTCAGCCATATCACCGGGAGCATCCCAAGTTAGAGCCATGTAGGTGTAGTCTGTGGGAACTACCTGGAGGTTGGTGGGAGCGTCGCAGTCGGGAACCACGATGTGGAACACAACGGGGATCACGGTGTCACCCACGAACGGATTGCGGGAGGTGATGGTCAGGTTGGCATAGTAGTCGCCCACTGGGTTATCGCCGTTGAAGTTCAAGGTGATGTCTGTGCTCTGGCCAGCAGCCACGTTGCCGCTGCCCGGGGTGACGGAGAGCCAACCGGCATCAGCGAGTTCAAATACGCTGACTTGGTTCGGCTGTTGCTGTGAGTTGGTCATGATGACGAACTTGCCGCTCACGAGGGCGTCTGTAGCGAAGGCACCGCCGGCGATGGCATCGGTGGTCACGTTGGCATCAATGGTGGTGATGTCCACGGTGGTGTTGGTCAATGTATTAGCGTTGATGTCATATTGAACAAACAGGCAGGAGTTCTGGGTGAAGAGCCAGAGATAGGGACCGCCGGCAGAATAGTTGTCGTATGCGGAACCGTAGGCAGAACTGATATTGGAGGGGCCTGTAACTAAGGTGCTACCGCTACGGTCAATCAGGTAAAGGTCTGTGTAATCGCCTACCCAGAAACCGTCATTTTGAGGATCGTATGAGCAGTGGCGGATATTGACTTGTGCGCTGATGGTGGAAACCAGGGTCTGGTTGGCAAGATCAAGCTGATAAAGGGTAGTGGAACCCGCACCGCCATAGAAGTAGGTGCCATCATAGGTCAGGTCGCGGATGCCGTTGACACCAGAAATAGTGAAGGTCTCAATGAAGTTACCTTCCAAATCATACTTGCCGAACTGGCCGGCAGCGTTCCAGAAGCTGGTGTAAATGAAGTTTCCGTCAGTAGCAATACCCTGTTCGCCGGCTGCTCCGGTGGCGAAGCTGGAGAGCAGATCCCAAGCGGCGCGGCTGGAGTTGGAAATTGTGCTGACCATCGGGCTGTATTCTGCGCTGGGATTCATGGTCTGGGCAGCTGCGGCAGAGACTTCCGTTCTGAAGTTAGCTTGAGCACCCTCTTTAACTCTCGGCATCTGAGCGATAGCATAATGCATCGGTTCGTTGGTGTTTCTCGTGCCTCTGACGAATTCAACACCAGTACCCCATGTAAGTTCACCGTTGCCTTCATTGGAAACAGTGATGGGGGAATATTGAGCGTTCAGTCCCTGGGTGGTGGTCACCTCGATGGGAGCGTTGTAAGTCACATTCAGTGTAGGAGCGGTCAAACTGAAATTGATGGTAGTGTCACCGCTGATGTGGTTGAATGAAGCAGCTGCGCCGTTGAAACCATCGGCAGTAACAGCTATGCTGTACGGGAAGGTGGAGATGACGCTATCCTTGCTGTAGAAACCGGTGGCATCGGTGGTCACCACACCGCCGAAATGACCGCTGACGACCACTTGTGCGTTGGCGATGGGGGCGTTGTTCACGGAAGAGGTCACCATACCGCTGACGGTATAGAATTCAGGAGCCTCGCAGGTTTGTTCATAGGTCAGGAAGGTTCCTGCTGACATGCTGCTGCCCTCATAAATGGGGAGCCCGTAGCTGTCGGTGATGGAGAAAGAGCATTCGCTGTCATACGAACCGGCTACCCAATTGAAGGTGTAAGTGCCCACAACCAACGGGATTTCCTCTTCTGCTGAAGTGCCGTTGTCAAGGGTGTAAGAACCTACAAGGGTATTGTCGGAGGAATAAATCTCAATAGCAGCGCCATTCCAGCCGTCGCCCCAGGAGTCTTCCATTGTCAGTGTGATGGGGCATACATGTCCGACATACGCCGTAGCAGAAGCCTCAAAACCATTCACTTGAGTAACTGCATAAACACGATAAGTGTACACACCCTGCTGCGGGATCGTATTATCTATGTAAGTTATGCTTGCACCGGGGGTCGGGTTGGCAAAGCTGTTCACCAGCGTGGTGCCACGATAGAGTTCGATGCTGTTGATGGCGGTCAGTGCAGTGCCACCCAAAGTAGTGGTGGGGTTGGTCCAGCTCAATTCCACAGACAGACCGTAGTTGGGATCGGGAACAGCGGTGAAGTCAGTGGGAGCATTGGGAGCAGCATCACAGGAGACCTCGATAGTGACGCCATCGCCACTGCCTTCACGAGCTACCGTGAAGTGATAGGTGTAACCATCCTGGAACACATAGTCGTCTTGGCGGCCATTGTCACCACCGGCAATCCACATACGATCACCAGGGGTCGGATTGGTGACACAGAAGTCATACGTTCCAGCGGGAATCGTAATCTGCTCTATGCCGTCGTACACCATGTTCGTAGTGGACAATGCACCGTCGGCATTGACGGGAACTTTGTACTCAAACTCTGCATACGTAGCAGCGTCTGCGTCACCCGAACTGGTCAGAGGACCAGTTTCAGGAATGATTGTGCCAAAAGTATTGGCATCGGCATCCAGCAGGAGCTGATAACCGGAACCATCCTCCCAGACATCATGTGCCTCGAGAATGATCGTTACTTGTGCTTTTGCCGCAAAAACAGCAAAACACAACACAAAAATTGCTAGGAATTTTTTCATAACTGTTTGATTTTGATTAATAAATAGGTTTTAAACTGATTTTCATATTTCTTTGTACTAAACCTGCAAAAATAGTCATTTTTTTCTTGTTTTTACTCGTTTATCTTTATTTTTGTGTTTTTTTAAGTGAAATCAAGCTACAAATGCAATATTTAGTTGGATAATTCGGCGGCAAAAATACATCCCTTATTGCTTTATTTAACCCTTCACAGCAAAAATGTGAACCCTCATCCTCCATACGGAAAACGAAGAGAGAGAATGCTTATTTACCAAATAACATGCAATGAATCTTATTATTTGGAGAAAATCATCTGTTGATGTTTGTCAGAATATTGTGATTTTGCAAGGAATTGTCTGATTGTATGAAAAAAGGATATAATTTTGCATCCTTTTTTTAAACAGGATTAAAATATTGTAATACATTGAAAAACAACTTTTTAAAAATAATCCTTTTCCTCTTTTTTGCGTTTTTTGGTGTGCAAAAAATGACAGCCCAGGATACTACAGGGCATGAATTCACCACTTTGATGCTGGAAGTCCGTGCGGATTTCAACTACAATCACATGGACACATTGGATGAATACGGATTCAATGGCCGCTATTTCAATCTCAAGATGGGCGGTCGTTTTGGAAAGGGGTTTTCCTACTATTTCCGCCAAAGAATCATCGCAGATGCCGGCAGCTACCATTTTTTTGACAACACGGATTTTCTGTATTTGAATTACGAACTCAACAAGAATTGGAGTTTCCGGGTGGGCAAGGATGCCTTGTCTGTGGGCGGATTTGAATATGATGCTCCTCCTATTGACGTGATTTACAGCTCGTTTTACTGGGATTGTTTTTATTGTTTCCAGTTGGGTGCCTCCGCCGCGTACCATTCCAACGACGGCAAGCATACCCTCCGCGCCCAATTCTCCACTTCCCCCTACGTGCATTCCGGCTCCCTCTTCAAAAACTCCCTCTTCAGCTATAGCCTGATGTGGTCCGCCCGCTTCCCCCATTTCAATCTGCTCTATTCCGTCAACATGTTTGAGCGCGAACGGGGAAAATTCATGAACTTCATCTCTTTGGGCCATCAGGTGGCGTTCGACCGCTGGGATCTCTATCTTGATTTGATCCACCGCGCCACCTCCACCTCACAGCTGCTGAGAGACTTCTCCATTGTGGGACAAGCCAACTGCCATTTCAAGAACGGCATCACCCTTTTCATCAAGGGCGCCTGGGAACAGAATTTTGATTCGGAGGAAATTGAAAGCTGGCTGGCCACAGGTGAAATCCGCGACTGCCTGGCCCTCCCCGGACAACGCTACTGCTATTGCGGCATCGGCTTGGAATACCGTCCGGTGAAACAGCCCAACATCCGCATTCACTGCTATGTGGGGGATTTCTGCACCGCCGACTACAGCTGGAATATTCTGCATCCGAACATCCCTCCCCATGTGCAGCACCGCATCAATGCCAATGTCGGACTGACTTGGAATCTGGACTTTATTCATCTTTTGAAAAACAAAAACATATTGTAAAACATGAAGATACGCAAAAAGAAAACCCATGTGTACGGACAATGGGTGGAGGGCTTTTTCAAAAAAATGGAAAAAGCTTTCAAACTCAAAGGACCGATGAAGTTTACCAGCAAACGCTCCGTGGAAGCGGTGCTCTTCCTGCTGCTGTTCTTCGGATTTTTCGGGTTCCTGGCCTACCGGATGACGCTCCCCAAAATGCTGAACACTTTTATGGAAACGGCCTACCATCTTTTGCTGGAGACGGTGTTCTATATCATGGCCATTTGTGTGCTGATGGGAGCCATCAGCAAACTGCTGGCGGAGTTTGGCGTGGTGCGACTGTTGGAAAACATCCTCCGTCCTTTGATGAAACCGTTCTATAACCTGCCCGGCGTGGCGGCTTTGGGGGCGGTGATGACCTTCCTCAGCGACAATCCCGCCATCATTACCCTCTCCAAGGACAAAAATTTCAGCCAGTATTTCAAGAAATACCAGCTGGTTTCTCTGACCAATTTCGGGACCGCTTTCGGCATGGGATTGGTGGTGATGGCCTTCATGACAGGTCTGGGTTACGGGCGCGGGGCATTGGTGGGACTGGTGGGTGCGCTGGTGGGCAGCATCATTTCCACCCGCCTGATGCAGCGTTTCACCTTGAAGGCATATCCTGAGTTGGATGTCCCTGTGTCGGACAGCACCGGCGATGAGCAGCAGATCTCCTTCAAAAGCGAAGGCAGCGTGTTCATGCGTTTTCTGAATTCCATTCTGGATGGTGGCAAGGATGGCGTTGGTATCGGCGTGGCCATCATTCCCGGCGTGCTGGTCATCTCCACCATCGTGATGATGCTGACTTTTGGTCCAAGCGGTGCGAATGACACCTATACGGGCAGCGCCTACGAGGGAGTGCCGGTCATTTCGGCAGCTGCGGACAAGATACAGGTGGTTTTTGAATGGTTGTTCGGGTTTACCGATGCACAGCTCATCTCATTCCCCATTACGGCTTTGGGCGCAGTGGGGGCGGCTATCGGTTTGGTGCCCCGCTTTATTGCCGAAGGCATCATTGACAACAATGCCATTGCTGTGTTCACCGCCATGGGCATGTGCTGGAGCGGCTTCCTGAGCACTCATACCGCCATGCTCGACTCACTGGGATTCCGCAAGCTGATTTCCAAAGCACTCCTGGCCCATACCATCGGAGGTTTGTGTGCGGGTATCGCCGCCCACTGGATTTATGTGCTGATCACTATGATTTAAAGAAGGCCACTAACTCAATTTTGCCTTGTACGCCTGGTAATCCGGCTGTGACAACAACACAAATTCGCCATCCTTTTTCACTACCCCGATGGCCGGATGGCGCACCCCGTTGAAAAAGGTGGTCTTCACCATGGTATAGTGGATCATGTCCTCAAACACAATGCGGTCGCCGATTTCCAGCGGTTCGGGAAAGGCGAAATCGCCCATGCCGATGAAATCGCCGGCCAGACAGGAGCAGCCGCCCAAACGATAGACAAAACGGCTGTTCTCTTCGGGTTCGGTGGCCCCGATGACCTCGGGTTTGTACGGCATTTCCAGACAGTCGGGCGTGTGGCAGGCAAAAGAGATGTTCAGCATGGCGATTTTCACTCCTTTATTTTCCACAATGTCCTCCACCGTGGAGGTCAGCACGCCGGTGCGCCATCCTACGGCTTCCCCGGGCTCCAGGATCACCTCCTCCAGATGGGGGTGACGCTGGCGGAATTCCTTCAGGATCCGGATCAGATGCGGGATGTCATAGCCCTCACGGGTGATGAGGTGCCCTCCGCCCAGGTTGACCCAGCGGCACTCCCGGATATAGGGAGCAAACCGCTCTTCAAAGGCGTGGAGACAGTTTTCCAAAGCATAGCTGTCGTTTTCGCAAAGGGTGTGAAAATGAAGGCCTTCAATGCCCTCTGGCAGATGTGGCGGCATGTCGGCAGCCAAGATCCCCAACCGTGAACCCGGAATGGCCGGGTTGTACAGGTCGGTCTTGATTTCAGAATATTCGGGATTCACCCGCAGCCCGGCACTGATTTTCTTGGGGAAATCGGCCAGGGAATTGCGGTATTTTGCCCACTGCGAGAGGGAGTTGAAAGTGATGTGGCTGCTGTATAGCATCAGGTCGCGGAACTCCTCTTCCAGATAGACCGGCGCATAGGTATGTGCCTCGCAACCCATCTCTTCTGAAATCAGCCGCGCTTCATTGAGCGAACTGGCAGTGGCTCCGCTCAAGTAATGTTTCACCATCGGGAACGAGTGCCAGAAGGCAAAGCCTTTCAATGCGCAGATGATGGAGACGCCAGCCTCCTTCTGCACCAGGTCAAGCAGCTGGAGGTTGGCCTCCAGCGACTCTTCAAACATAATGTAACAAGGCGACGGGTAGTGGTCGTACATCATCATATTACATGAACTTTCTTTTCACCAAGTCGCACAATGAAATGTATGCAGGTGTGGTGGTGTCCCAGAAATAGTATTTTTTCAAAAGCTCAATTTCACCGAACGCCTCTTCCATGGAGGTGCAGCTGTTGAGTTTGCGAATGGCCAAGCTGAACTTTTCTCCATCATTTTTGAAGAGTTCTTTGATGTATAAAAATTTGTCATTCAAAGAAATGGCCTTTGATAAATCCTCTATGCGGGCGTGCTGGAACTGTGTGGCCAGCGAGTTGTCCTCCTTCTTCTGGTTGAGAAGGTCGTTCAGCGAGGTGACTTTTGGGGCAGAATTTGAAGCATTGTTGTGTTCTTGTGCAAGCCGTTCATTCAGCGAAGGCGCGGGTTGGGAAGGTACGGGTGTGGGTTTTGTAAGGATGGTTTCCTCCGGGGCTTGGTAGGCATTGGTGGGGGAGGGGGTAGGGGTGGGAGTATGTGTGAGAGTGGGAGCAGGAGAAGGAGCGGGTGCGGGAGTGGGGTGGGAGGGTTGTGCCTTTTCCTCGGTTGTTTCGGGTTCTTCTGGGAAATCCAGCGCTTCTTCTTCGGTCATGATTTTTGAGCCCAGGAAGTCCAGGATATCGGAGGAGCCGTTCAGGAGTGTGGCGGCAGCTTCGCGGGCGGTTTCTGAGACTGGGGCGGCGGGGGTTTCCAACTCCGGAGCAGGGGTTTGCGGCTCGGGTTCCACTACATTTTCTTCCTCTTCCGGCTGTGCCTCGGGTTCTTCGGACAGCTGTTCTGTGACGGCGGGAGTGGCTGGCTCGGCGACGGGGGCTTCCTTTGTCTCCACTTCCGGGACCGGTTCATCAATCGCCATCTCCTCCTCGGTAAAGAGGGGGGCAATTGTGGCGGGTTCTTCCTCTGCGGGGATTTCTGCCGGTTCTTCGGCAGCGGGCGGACATGGCTCTTCCGGAAGGATTTCCTCTTCCGGAGCCTCTTCCGCTGCGGGGACCTCTTTCACTTGTGGTACAATGTCTGCCTCTTCCTCCGGAATTTCCGGAACGGCGGGCGCCGAAACCGCAATGTCCTGAACGGGCTCCGCATCCGGGCTGAGTTTCAACAATTGAAGATACGCATCACGCAATTGTTGGAGCAGGATATCCCGTTCCAAGGTGCTGGACAACTTGCCTTCACGGACCATAAGAGACAAATTATTAGCGATTTGTGCAAGTGCCCCGAAGATTTCTGCATTTTGTTCAAAATTATTCATTTCAATAAAGGTAATGGTATTAAAGTTTTTATAAATTTGCGCTGCTTTTCAGGCTGCAAAAAAACGCGCCAAAAGTACAATATTTTTTCATAAAAAACACAAGAAATGTTCCTCGAAAATAAAGTAAACCGAAGTGTCAACCGCGGGTGGATAGAAGTGGTGTGCGGCTCCATGTTTTCTGGAAAAACAGAAGAATTGCTCCGCCGGATACGCCGGGCTAACTTCGCCCACCAGAAAATTGAGCTGTTCAAACCCGCCATTGATGTACGCTATGATGAAGAAGAGGTGGTCTCACATGATTCCACTTCCATGGTCTCCACCCCAGTGCACAATTCCGCGGAAATCCTCATTTATGTCAACATGGAAACGGTGGAAGTGGTGGGGATTGATGAAGTGCAGTTTTTTGACGAAGGAATTATTGATGTTTGTAACCAGTTGGCAGATAATGGAATACGTGTTATTTGTGCGGGTTTGGACATGGATTATTTGGGAAAGCCGTTTACCTGCATGCCCAAGTTGATGGCCATAGCGGAATATGTCACCAAAACCCATGCCATCTGTGTCAAGTGCGGGGCACAGGCGCAGTTCTCCCACCGGCTGGTGGCCAACGACAAACAGGTGCTGCTCGGGGAAAAAGACAGCTATGAACCCCTGTGCCGACACTGCTTCAATGAGGTGATGAATTCTGAAAACAAGTAAATCTTTTTTTAAAGTCTTTTATTTTAAATATTTTGTGTATTTTTGCCGCCGCAATGTGTAATAAGCATAAAAATATGAAAAAATTCTTTTTTAGCACGGTTTTATTGGCTTTTGTCGGCTTTTGCATCTGCTCCTGTGGAAAGGAATGTGTCTGCAAAACCACTCGGACCACTGCCACCACACTGGATACGTTGAACAAAGAGATGGGGAAAATGAGTGAGAAGGATTGTCTGGAATACAATGGGACTGTCAATGACAGCGAAGGTGTGGTTCGTACCATTGATTGTCATTTGAATTAAAAGTAATTACAAAAACATAGAAAAATGAAGAAAATTGTTTGCATTTGTTTGGCTGTAGCTTGCATAGCCATTATGGTTTCTTCCTGCAACAAGGAATGTGTCTGCAAAAAGAATGTCACCTATCTGACCACCACGGACACCACTACGGTGGCAGACAGTACTACGATGACGGACAGCACCCAAGCTTCCACCACCAACATTGACTCCATCATGTATCACGCAGGAAACATTTATGACAAAAAGGAGTGTGAGTACCTCAATGTCTCTGATACCACTTCCCTCCAGATTGTCAGTCTGACCTGCTCCATGGAGAAAAAAGAGAAATAGTCATCCTTTGATAACCATCAAGGCCGTCTTGTCAGAGATGGCCTTTTTTATTTTCCCCTATGACAGACAAGGAAGACATTATCAAATCCAAAACGGTGATCGAGGTGATTGCCGTCGCCTCCGAATATTGCATGTTCATTGACAAGATGGACCGTTATGAAATGGACGAGGCGCTCTCTTTTCTGCAAAAAATATTGCCTGCCCTCTATTTGAAGGGGAGTCTTTTCCCGAATATTGAGGTAGAGGACGATTCCGCCAATGAGCGGTATGTGACAGAGGAGGAGTACGAGACGATGCGCTGCCGGCTGTCGGTCTATTTTGGAGATGCCGACATGTTTTCTGCCGTGGATCTGTCGGAGGGCGAAATAGATTCCGCCCCCATCGCACTTTCCGAGCTTCTTTCAGACATCTACACCGACCTGAAGGATTTCTTGATGCTGTACGCCCGCGAAAGCGTGGCTGCCAAAGAAAATGCCATCGCCGCCTGCCACTACTATTTCCACTTCGGCTGGGGCATGCGCCTGCTGACCGCCCTGCCCTACATCCATAAGCTTGTCGCTGACACTTTGTGTGCCTCCCAAGAGGAAGAAGCGTAATTGCTTTTGCAACACGCGGTTTCATTTCTTTTTGAAAAAATTGAATGAAATAAAAACGGCTTCTCCTGAATATTTTTTATTTTTGCAGCGTTTTTAACCCCTGTCAGTATAAACCATTTATTAATAATTATGAAATTTGTTTTACGTTTTTTTTCAGCGTTCCTGCTGATGTTTGTGATGGCATGGAGTTCCTGCGCGCAAACCGTCGTTCTGGATGACCAGAACCCTTTTAATGAGGATTTTGAAGGCACCGACCTGTCTGGCTGGACCCAAGACACGCTCGTGGGTGCGCGTTATTGGGAACTCAGTACCACCAACGCCGTCAGCGGCACGCAAAGCGTGAAGTTCGGTGGCGCCTCCTCCACCAATGAAACGATGCTCATCTCCCCCCTGTTTGATGTCTCCGCCATGACTGGCGCCGTCAAACTCTCCTTCTCCCATTTGCAGAACGCAAGCCTTTCTGCCGTGGAGGTGCATGTCTATTACCGCACGGACACCAACATGGCCTGGACCTTGTTGGAAAGCTACACCACTTCCGTTACAGAGTTTACCCGCGATTCGCTCTATCTGCCGCTCAACCTCACTACCTGCCAAATCGGTTTCAAAGGGGTGGACAAGTTCCTCAATTTCAATGGTGCTTACCTGGATGATATCACCATCTCGTCAGAGGTTAATTGTTTGGAACCCATACGGATCAGTGTGGGCGACATTGCTTCTGACATGGCTACTGTATATTGGTCGCAGCAGGGAACGGAAACTCGCTGGAATATTCAATATGGTCCTGCTGGCTTCGCTTTGGGCAATGGCACCTCTGTAGTACAGAACACCTATCCTTTCTGTCAGCTCAATAACCTGACGCCCGACACGCAGTATGAGGTGTATGTACAGTCCGACTGCATCGGGAACCAGTCCGGGTGGGTAGGCCCTGTGGCATTCCACACCCCCTGCAACCAGATTACCGTAACGGAAAGCCAGCCCTACAGCGAGGACTTCAGCGGCTATACCGCTGTCGGCACGATTTCGGAAGCCGGGGTAGCGCCGAGTTGCTGGGAGATGATGTACAGCGGAAGCACAGAGAATTATGATCCCAAAGTGTTCAACGGCAGCTACACCCCGAATGCGGGCAACAACGCGCTGGAAATCACATCGGGAACCAGCACGTTCATGGGTTTCATCCCGTTGGCTGTGGCAGGCACCAGCAATTACGCCGTGATGCCGGAATTTTCCAATGCGCTGGATGAGCTGCAGGTGATGTTCAGCACGGCCATGTCCACCGACACGGCTGGCGTGCTGACCCTCGGCTATTTTGCAGACATCAACGATTTGAGCAGCTTTACCGTGCTCACTTCCATTCCCTCCAACAACTACTCCACCAACCGCCGCGCCGATCACTTGCTGGACTTGTCAAGTTTTCCCGCCGCCGTTGGCACCCATGCCCGCCTCGCCTTCTGCTGGACGGATGCCAGCACCACAGCCACCTCCACCTGCTGCATTGATGACATTGTTGTGCGTATAGCATTGGACTGCATGGAACCTGCCAATGTGTCCGCTACCAACATCACTTCACAATCCGCTTCCATCAACTGGGTGGTGCAGGATCCCTCCCAGAACCAGTGGGAAGTGGAGTGCAATGGCATACGTACCCTGACTAATACGCATCCCTGCACCGTCTCTAATCTTACTCCCGCTACCCAATACACCGCCAGAGTGCGTTCGGTCTGCGGTGCGAACGACACCTCCTATTGGAGTGCCCCCGTCACCTTCCTGACCAGTTGTCCGGTAATTGTAGTGGATGATAACAACGCCTACACCGAGGGTTTTGAAGACAACAATGCCCTGGGTTGCTGGCAGGGTGAAGTCATCAGCGGCAGCGATGAGTGGCAAATCTCCCAAAGCTCGGCCAACAATGGCTTCTCCAGCCTGTCGTACAGCAGCTCTGTGTTCGGCGATATGACCGACATCCTCTCCTTTTTCGGTGGGATGGCTGACTTCGGCAACGGCTCTGCACAAATCATCTCCCCGGTGTTTGACATCTCCAATGTCACCAACCCGCGGTTGAATTTCTACCGCAGACAGGTTTCGCTGATGATTCCGCAAACCCTGTATGTTTATTATCGCACTTCCCCCACCGCCAACTGGAACCTGCTGCAGTCTTGTACCACCAGCACCTCTTGGTCATTGGAGAGCCTGCCGCTCCCGAACCCCAGCGCCACTTACCAGATTGCCTTCCTCGGACTGATGGACATCAACAACATGGGTACCAACTTTGACCCATTCTCCATGGGTGAAGATGACTTGGAAAGTTTCGCCAGCAACATTTACATCGATGATATCCGTATCGGCATGAGCGAAGAGTGTGACGACCCGACTTCCGTCACGGTTTCCTCCATTACCACCACCACTGCAGCAGTAAACTGGCAGGCCAACGGCGCCTCCGCTTGGATCGTGGAATACGGCCCTGCCGGATTTACCATCGGCAATGGGACACAGATGCAGGTGGGTGTCAACAGCTGCCAGCTCACAGGCCTCACTCCGGGTACAGCCTACGATGTGTATGTGCGTGCCGATTGCGGCAATGGCAATGTGAGCAACTGGACCTCTGCCAGCAGCTTCAGCACAACTCCTGAGGTGGGTGTGGCTGACTATGGAACGTCTGCCCTGGCGGTGTACCCCAATCCCACTACAGGTGTGGTGATCCTCCGTTTGGACGCCACTTGCACTACCGGACAGTGGCAGGTGTTTGACCTTTGTGGAAAATGCCTGTGGGAGAAAAACGTGGAAGGACATCTTTTGGAACTGGACCTGAGCGAGTGGCCTTCTGGAATTTATTACGTGCGTATGGTGAGCAGTGAAAAGGTAGTCGCTCATGCAAAGATCATCAAGCAATAAGTCACATGTTGTACAACATATCGTTAAATCAAAGGAGGAATGGCAAGTCCATTCCTCTTTTCTATGATTCCCAGGACCTAAAATTTTTTCGCAATAGAGAGAATTAGTAAAAAACAAAATGTCACCTTTTCATATTGATTAAAAAAATTATTGTATCTTTGCCGCCGATATGCTTGCCCGTACCGTGAAAAAGTCCCGGATTCACATTGTGCTACTCTTTTTTCTGGGGGGTATTTATCTTTTTATCCCCTCTTGCACTCACAAAAAACAGGGCCGGGTGATTTGTGATACGGTGGGGTTGCGCAATGGTGACCTGCTTTTCAGGATGGGGATGGGATATGAAAGCTATGTGGTGAGTGATATGAGCAATGGGGAATATTCGCACATTGGCTTGGCCTGGCACAATGGAAAACAATGGTGTGCCATCCATGCTGTGCCGGGAGAGAACGAAAAGGGAAAGCCGGAATACCTGAAGTGTGAGCCCATTGGTGAGTTTTTCCGCCCCGACCGCGCGCAGGCAGGCGCACGGGCCCGCGTCAACTGTCCGGACTCCATTGCAGATGCTGCCGCCCGCCACGCCTACCAATTGGTGCAACACAAAGTGCTCTTTGACAACGACTATGATACAAGCGACAGCAGCAGACTGTATTGTACAGAATTGGTCAAACAGGTGTATTTTCCCCTGAACATTGATCTTGTGGATGACCGATACCATCTTCCCCCTGTCTTTTCTGATGGGCCAGTCTATTATCCAGAAGATATTTGGAACAGCCCCTTGCTGCAAAACAAAAAGAAATTGAAAACAACCTTTTAATTCATTCATTCATTTATTCACCAAAACTTTTTTATTATGAAAAAAATTATTTTAGGATTAACCGTGATTATGGTGGCCGTTTTGGCTATCGGGTGTACACACTCCTCTCCCAAATCCGTGGCCAAGGCTTATCTTAAGGCCATCCAGAAAAAGGATGCAAAAAAAGCGGCTGACTGCTTCTATTATGACAAGAGCAAGAGCAAAGAAGATATAGAACTTGCGCACAAAACCATGGAAAGCATGGCTGAAAAATCCATCAAGGGCGTTGATGAAAAAGGCGGCATTGATTCTTTCAACATCACCAATGTGGAAGAAAACGGCGATAAGGCTGTTGTAAAAGGTACTGTCAAGTATGGCAATGGTGAAGAAGAGGAGAAAAACATCAGCACTGTCAAAAAAGACGGTAAATGGTACGTTGATGACAGCAAATAAAATGTTGTAGTCAACCCATAATAAAACGGGGCAGATTCAAAATCCGCCCCGTTTTTTTTATCTATGCAGTATGGAGATTACGCTATTTGACGACGATTTTCTCTACCTGCACAAAGCCGTTTTCTGTAGTCACCTTGACCATATAGGTGCCCGGACGCCAGTTGTGTGCATTCAGCGTTACCTCATTGGCGGAATACACACCGTCCCATACCTGACGGCCGTTCATGTCGTACACTTCCACCCGGCGGAGATGGTCTATGGCGATGTTCAATTCATTATTCACAGGATTGGGGAAGATGCTCACCTTGAGGTCTCCATTTTCATCTACGCCAACGCCCACTGCGGTAACGGAGACATTGAGGATGGTGATGGCATTGTTCAGGTCATTGGAATAGAGGTAGAGTTTGCCTGTACGTGTGGTAGTCAGTTCCCCGGCGTTCAGGGTGAGGTTGGCGGTAGTGGATCCATTGGCAGCGATGGTGCCCTGGGCGGTGGGTGCGATGCTCATCCACGGGGTGATGGCGGTGCCGTTCACATAGCCGGTGATGGCCCAATTGTAGGAAAGTTCGGAGTTGTGGGTGTTGAGGTGGTCCCAAGCCACAGAGGTCTTGCACCAGTTGCCATGCGGGTCGGGTGAAGTGGCATCGTCACAGCCGATGGAAGGCTTGGTTTCGGCAGCGGCGGTCTCCTCCGTCTGCTCATAGTAAATGCCGAACCACAAGTCACGTCCGTCAAGCAGATACGGGGTGGTGAGAGTGACGCTGTTCAGCCCTTCCACCGGAGAAAAGGCCTGCTCGTAAATCACTTCACCTGGGCCGTCCACCAAAATGCCGTTCATGTCGTAAATCTGGATTTTGGGATTGAGCATCAGATCAACGTTTTCCAGATAGACTTCGATGCGGTCCAGAGAGTAGCCGATAAGACTTTGGTTGATGAGGTCGGTGGCGGTGTAACCGATGGCGGCGGCAGCGAAGGTGCTGCTGAAGAGGATGCCGCTGCCCACTTCACCGGCGCGGGTGAGGGTGATTTCATTCTGTGCAGTACCTGGGGTCACGTCATAGACGGGCACAAGGCGGTAGTTGACGGGTGTGCCGCCAGTATTGCTCAATTCCAACGGATAAACTTGGGAACTGTTGGCCCCTTCTACTGAAACAATGATGTCACCTTGCGGAGAGAAGGAGAAAGAACCGTCATTGGCTGCAGTGATTTCAGTGAAAACGAAATCATCCACATAGTAGGTGCCGGTGGCGTTGTTCGGAGCGCCGGCGTAGAAGTTAACAGAGCCGAGCTGGCAGATACCGTTGGCCGCCTCGGAGGTGTTGCTGAAGGTCCAGGTGATGACGCTGGTGCCGTTGACCGTGAGGCTGGCTGAGTTGTTGTCAAGATCCACATGGATTTTTACAGGGAACCAGGTATTGCTCGGGTAATTGAAGTTGGTGTTGCTGCCATTGATGGTAATGTAGCCACTGCCACTGCTGTAAAGGAAACACTCAAAGGCCCACTCTATTCCAGGGTTGTAGTAGTGCTGCACATTGAAGTAGGCACCACTGCCGCTTGATGGGACATAGTAGTTGAAGTCAATGTCAAAAACACCGGAAGTCTGGTTGGAAAAACGGTAGATAATGTCGTTGGTTCCAGTGATTTTCAATGAATTGGCACCAGAACTGGCTTGTTCCGTGGAAATGTAGGCATCTTCTGCGGAACCGGGGGTGTTGCTCCATGTCGTCCACTGGGCGTTGTTTTGGGAGCACAATTGCTGGCCGGCTGTATAGCCGTCAAAGTTGTCGGTGTAAATCACCATCTGCGCCTGAATGGTCATCGTAACACACAACAGGCAGAAAAGAATAAAACACTTTTTCATACGCATTTGTATTATGGGGTTAATCATGGCGCAAAAATAGTAATTCATTTTGAAAAAACAATATCTTTAAATCAAAAATGAGAATTTCGCATTAATACATTAATATTTTGCAAAATAAAAATATTTTCCCTGAGCCAATGATTATTTTTGTACTTTTGCACCGTTGTTTTCTTGCGGAGCGGATGTTTCTTCTCCAAAACAAAACATCGTTATAAAATATTAATAATCAATCTAATCCAAAGGAAAATCTAATGGAAAAGAGAATCGGAAGCATCAGCATCCTCATCACCCATCGCGACATTGTTCCCCAAGTGAACGAGCTTCTTTCGGAGTTCGCTGACCTTGTTTTGGCCCGCCAGGGACTGCCCCTGCGCGACAAAGGCATCCATTTCATCTCCCTCATCATTGAAGGCACCACCGACCAGATCAGCGCCCTCACCGGCAAACTGGGCCGCCTGCCCGATGTGGAGGCCAAATCGATGGTCGCTAAATTGAAAACGGAAAATTGAAAATTTTGTGAGGATGCCATAATATGACATCCCTACAAATCAACAAATAAACAAATCAACAAATAAAACAACCAATGAAATTCAATCCAGAAAAATGTCGGATTCCCGACGAAATCGGCAAACCTTTTATCGATCCTGAAGAAATTTGGGATTACATCAACAACACGAAAAGCACGCCCGAGCGGGTACGCGCGCTGATTCAGAAATCGCTGAACAAGGAGCGATTGACGCTGGAGGAAACCGCCGTGCTCATCAACACCACCGACCCCGCTCTCGTGGAAGAGATCAAGGAGGGTGCCCGCGAGCTGAAACGCCGCATCTATGGCAACCGTATCGTGCTGTTCGCCCCCCTGTACGTGGGCAACTACTGCGTGAACAACTGCAAATACTGCGGTTTCCGCTCCTCCAATCACGAGCAGGTGCGCACCACCCTCACCGATGAGGAGTTTGTGCATAACATTGAGGCACTGGAAGATGACGGTCAGAAACGCCTCATCTTGGTGTATGGCGAATCCCCGAAATACTCGCCTGAATTCATCGCCCACACCACCCGCCTCGCCTACTCGGTGCACAAGGGCAACGGCTCCATCCGCCGCGTGAACATCAACGCCGCCCCGCTCGATGTGGAGGGCTTCCGCACGGTGAAAGAGGCCGGCATCGGTACCTACCAGATTTTCCAGGAGACCTATCATCCGGAGGCTTACTCGTGGTACCACCCCGCCAACACCATCAAGGGCAACTACGAGTGGCGCCTCACCGCCATGGACCGCGCCCAGCAGGCCGGCATCGACGACAACGGCCTCGGTATCCTGTTCGGTTTGTACGACTGGCGTTTTGAGGTGATGGCCATGATTCGTCACACCAACCACTTGGAGGCCTGCTTCAACGTGGGTCCGCACACCATCTCCTTCCCGCGCATCAAGGACGCTTCCGGTCTGGACATCGACAAGAAGTACTTTGTGGATGACGAAACCTTCGAGAAGATCATCGCCATCTTCCGTCTGGCAGTGCCCTACACCGGCATGATTCTCACCGCCCGCGAGAACGCCGACTTCCGCGCCAAAGCCATCCAGTACGGTATTTCGCAGATTGATGGCGGTACCAATCTCCAGATTGGTGACTACAAATATCATCACGAAGAGACCGAGAAGAACAGCGACAAGCAGGAGAACCAGAACCTGCACCGCGAGCAGTTCAAGATCGGCGACGACCGCAACCTCGGCGACATCATCGAAGAGCTGTTGGACGGCAACTACATCCCCAGCTTCTGCACGGCTTGTTACCGTCTGGGCCGCACGGGTGAGCATTTCATGGAGTTCAGCGTGCCCGGCTTCATCAAGCGCTACTGCACGCCCAACGCCATCCTCACGCTCAGCGAGTACTTGGTGGACTACGCTACCCCCGAGGTGGCTGCCAAGGGCTGGAAGGTGATTGAGAACAACCTCTGCAACGTGGACGAGCAGTTCCGCGACGAGCTGCTGGCCCGCATCGAGCGTATCAAGAAGGGCGAACGGGATTTGTATTTCTAAATTGAAAATTACCTTGTTTTTTTGATGGGGCTGAGGTGCAAACCGAGGCCCCTTTTTTGTGGAATGGAAAACGGAGAATGGAAAATTGAAAGGTGAGAATTGGGGAGGGGGTGAACTTTTGCAAATCAGAAAATAATATGTAATTTTGTCCCGTTATATTTCAGATTCTTTTGAATAAAAACCCCACCATGAACCCCCGTCTGTTTCTCACTTTCCTGCTGTTCTGTGCCAGCCTCACCGCTGGGGCGCAGACCTTTACCGAGTGGCAGGACCCCGCCGTGTTCGAGGTGAACAAGCTCTACCCGCGGGCGCATATTCCACAGAACGACCGCTCTTTCGTCAACAATTCACGGCTTGTTGAAAATTTGGACGGGATGTGGAAATTCCATTATGTTCCTAACGCCGATGAGCGTCCGACCGACTTCTTCCGAACCGATTTTGACGACAGCGGCTGGGGTGAGATTCCCGTGCCGGGCAACTGGGAGCTGAATGGCTTCGGCACACCCGTGTATGTGAACACCACCAACGATTTCGACAACAGCCAACTGCCGAAGGTGCCCGTGAAAGGCAACGCCGTGGGCAGCTACCGCAAATGGGTGAATATTGACAAAAATTATGAAAACCAACAGGTTATCCTCAATATCGGCGGAGCAAAATCCTGTTTTTACCTCTGGGTAAATGGCCGGTTTGTGGGCTATAGCGAGGATGCCAAGACCAACTCCGAGTTCGACATCACCCAGTTTGTGCGTTTCGGAGAGCGCAACCTCATTGCCTTGCAGGTCTTCAAATGGAGCGACGGTTCCTACCTCGAATGCCAGGATTTCTGGCGGCTGAGCGGCATCGAGCGCGGCATCACGCTATACACCCAGCCCAAAACACATATCCTTGATTACAAGATTATTGCCGATTTGGATTCCACTTATAAGAATGGAATTTTGGACGTGGAGGTGACCGTGGTAAATTGGGATTTCGACCGAATGGACGAAATATTCCATATATCTGTGGAATTGGAGGACGATGGTGTTGCAGAGACGCAAAATTTTGCGTCTCTGCAACAAACCACCGTTTTTGATCCTTACATTTCAAATGCTGAAAAGGTTCATTTATCAATGTTGATTCCCAATGTGATGACATGGACGGCTGAACATCCCCATTTGTATCCTCTGCGGATAACCTTGGAAGACAGCAAAGGGAATCCCGTTGACGAGGTGGAGGTTGACGTCGGTTTCCGCAACATCAAAATCGTGAACGGCCAACTTTTGGTGAACGGCGTGCCGGTAACCATCCGCGGGGTGAACCGCCACGAGCACGATCCGCGGACAGGCCACGTGGTTTCCGCAGAGCGCACGAAGCAGGACATCCTCCTGATGAAAGCCAACAATATCAACACGGTACGCACCAGTCACTACCCCAACGACCCCGAGTTTTACAACCTGTGCGACTACTACGGAATGTATGTCATCGACGAGGCCAACGCCGAGTCGCACGCACAGGGCTACGGCGAAACGTCGCTGGCGAAACGCGCTGATTTCAAGGAGGCTACAGTAGCCCGCACCCGCAACATGTACCAGCGCGACAAGAACCATCCGTGCATCATCATCTGGTCGCTGGGCAACGAGTCGGGCAACGGGGTGTGCTACGAGGCCGCCTACAACTGGCTGAAGTATTATGACAGCAGCCGCCCCGTGCAGTACGAACGCGCCCTCTACGACCGCAACACCGACATCGTGGCCATCATGTACCCCACGGCCGCCGACCTCGCCAACTATGCCCGCCAACCGCAACCCCGTCCGTTCATCATGTGTGAGTACGCATACGCCATGGGCAACAGCTGTGGCGGCCTCCAGAACTACTGGGACACCATCTACAAGTACCCGCAGCTGCAGGGCGGCTGTATCTGGGACTGGGCGGACCAGGGTCTGCTGACGAAGGATGCACAGGACAACGAGTTCTATGCTTACGGCGGCGATTTCGGGGAGAATGTGCCCTCCGACGGCAACTTCTGCATCAACGGCTTGGTGGACCCCGACCGGAAACCGCACCCGCAGCTCGCCGAAGTGAAGAAAGTATACCAGCCCATCAAGATTGAGGCGGTGGATTGGAAGAAGGGAGAATATCGCATCATCAACCGCTTCGATTTCAGCAACTTGAACGAATATGACCTGTCGTGCATGCTGCGGCAGGATGTTGCGCACACCCTACCCGTCCATCCTGACAATTTCCTGGCTTTGCCGCTTCACGATCCTTTGGTGAGCATCCCCATCGACCTTGCCCCGCACGACACGGGCTATTTCACCTTGCCTGAGAGAATTATGGAGGAGATAAAAAAGCTGGATTCTGTGCCGCCCGGTCAGGATGTGATGCTGGAGTTTATCCTGACTCCCAAGAGTCAGGATCTCCAACAATATGCCAATGTTACGGCCTACGAACAGTTCAAACTGCCCGTGCCGGTTCGGAAGGGAGGCACTCCTGATTTTAACCTCATTGACGATACCGTTCAAATTCAACAAGTGGCTGAGAATTTGAACATCACCATCGGTACTACCCTCATCGTATTCGACACGGTGCAGGGCGTCATCACCTCCATCGAGAAGGACGGCCAGCCCGTGGTGGTGGAAGGCCCGCGGCTTAACTTCTGGCGGCCGCCCACCGACAACGACCGCGTGGACGGGCATGGCGAGCTGCTCTGGCGCAGAATCGGGCTGGACAACCTTACCTGGAAGGTGGAAGATGTTCAGGTTTATCAGAACATCCAGCATCAAGACGTCGATATTTGGCAGGGGATGCATTACGGTCCTTCTGATGTGCAAATCAAGGTAAAAAGGCTTGCCTACAATGAAAACAAAGAGCTGGTTTTAACGGATGTAGAGGACTATTTGATCCAACGCAGCGGGGATATTCTGATCATGTACACCATTTACCCGAAGAAGTGGGTGCCTTCGTTCCCCAAGATTGGGGCTCAGATGAAGGTGTCGAAAGAGTTGGTCACCACCGAGTGGGTGGGCGATGCGCAGGAGACCTATCCCGACCGGCAGGCGTGCGGATTTGTAGGACATTACGTAGCTCCGACCGACGACCTGTTCCATGGCTACGTGCATCCGCAGGCGGCGGGCAACCGCATGGGAATCCGTTATGTGTCGCTGTTCAACGAAAACCGTAAGCGGATGCTCTCCCTCACCAATGCAAACTGGTGGTGGTTCGCTGGCAACTTGCAGTTCAGCATCTATCCCTATTCGGATGAGAACATCGAGCAGGCACGGCATATCAACGAATTGCAACCTACTGATTATTATACTCTTAACATTGACCTTGAGCAAGCGGGGGTGGGTACGGCCACCTGCGGTCCGGGGATTGCCGACCGCGATTTGGTGAAAAACAACCAACGAAGGGAATTTCATTTTGATTTGCACCTGCAGGTGGGCGAGAATATTTTCTTCAACGATTTAGTGGTGGACAAATCCAAACATCTTGACTTTTTCTACCCTCAAGTGGAACCTATTATAGACGTTGCGCCTATCATTGAGAAAATCAGGTTGAAAAGCAAGCCAAGTGTGCCTTACGATCGCGATGAGGACGAGATACTGTTGGATGGGAAGATCGGAAATCTGGCCAATTTTCATGAAGGCTGGATAGGCAAATGGGGGAGCACCATGATCATTCAGTATGAAGTAGTTGATTACGCTTACGATTCGCCAACCGTCACCTTGAGTTTCGCGCACCATCCGGCGCAGTGGGTGTTTTTGCCGAAGAGAGTTACGGTGTCATACTCCACCGACGGCAAGCGGTACAGTCAGCCGGAGGAGGTGGCCTTGCCCTTCGACCCGACGTTGCAGGAGAACGAAAAGCCGCGGGTTTGCCTATTGCGCCACAAAATATCCGGGCGCAATGTGAAGTACATCCGTATCGAGGCGCAGCCGGTGGAGCGTTTGCCCAAGTGGCATCCTGCCACCTGCGCGGGAACGTGGGTCATGACCGACGAGGTGAAGGTCGGCAAGTGATGCAGGGGTTGTGAAGACTCACTATAGAATTTGATTTTTTGGGAAAGAAGTATTTTGGCCTCATGGCAGGTTCTCGTCGTTTGCGGAACATCACCCATAGCAGCGTTGCCCGTTGGCGCGATAGCGGCAGTTGGGGCGGGCGGCGCAATTGTCGCAGGATCTCTTCCTGTCGCCTCCCACCTTCACCATGCCGACCATTGATTTGGAGGGTACCATCAGTCCGGAATCCAGAAAAGTGATCCCGATGCGGTCGGCACGCAGCAAACCGGCAATGACACGGTTGTCGGAGAGCGGGGTTCCGGCATAGCCCGGCCCAAAGCGGAATCCCAATTCTTTGTAGGGGAGGGAGTGTTGGTAGGTGTCGGTTTCTTGTTCCAGCCACACGCCGGCGGCGGCGTTGAATACCACAGCATAAGCCGTGTCTTCCACTTGCAGCCGTCGCAAGTGGCGATCCACTTGGGCACCGAGTGTGGCGGCAATGAGCAGCACGCCACTGCTGCCGGTGAGAAATTCACTGTAGGCGCGGTGATGGTCCAGCGCGATGGGAAGCCGGTCGCAGAACATGCTTACCGCACGGAAGGCGGCCACCTGTGAAAGCTCCTCCTTGGCACGCTGGACAAGCGCAAGCGTCCAGCTGTCGGCCAATTCTGGCGACGGATAGCCCAGATGTTTCAGTATTTCATCATCCATCATGATCCCCAAAATTTGAAGTGCAAAAATAGCAGTTTTTTATAGAAAAAAAGTTATTTTTGCCGCCATGAAAGTGAAACTCATCTACATTGGAAAAGAGGATTCTGCGGAATTGACCCCTGCAGTAGCCGCCTACACCGCTAAAATCAAACATTATATCCCCTTTGAAACGGAGGCTATTCCCTATCTCAAAAACACCAAAGCCGGTGCAGAAGAACAGAAAAAACAGGAGGGCATCCTTTTCTTGAAAAAATTGGAACAAACTGATTTTGTGATACTTTTAGATGAAAACGGCAAAGAGATGCGTTCAGTTGACTTTGCCCGTTTCATGCAACAGCAGATGCTTCGGGGTACCAAAAATCTGGTTTTTCTCATCGGCGGGGCTTACGGCTTTTCTGAGGAGATCTACCGGCGGGGAAATGGCAAAATCTCCCTCTCCCAAATGACCTTTCCACACATCCTCACCCGCCTCATTTTTGCCGAACAACTCTACCGGGCCATGACCATTCTCAAGGGGGAACCCTATCATCACGAATAAACGAAAGGTATAGTTATATTGTTTTGATAATCAATAGGTTTGTTAAAACAATGCCTAAAAATTTCAGTGTTGAAAAAAATGTTTGTAAGTTTTTTTTACATTGATTTTTATTCCAAAATGAAAGACTATCTTTGCCGGCGTTCAGGTTCTGAAAAGACCAACAGGGAACGTTGTGAGAATCAACGGCTATGCCCGTAGCTGTAAGTTTCGCAAAAGCATTTTCACCCCCATGTCACTGCCATTTTAGGTGGGAAGACGGTGAAAATGGGAACAAGCCAGAAGACCTGCCTGAACGTTGTTGTTCGTGCTTTCGGGACCAAGAGCAAACGAGAAGAGAATCGCGAAACTCTGCCCTCCCGAATTTTTAAAAACCATAACCAATTGATACCGTAATATTTATGGAGGATTTGTACATTATTAAACGAAACGGAAAGAGAGAGCCTTTTTCCGCTGACAAAATCAAGAATGCCATTTCCAAGGCGTTTCTTTCGGTGGATAATTTTGCCACCCAGGAGGCCTTGATTGACATCATGAGTCGCCTGAAGATCCGTGATGGCATTTCCGTGGAGGAGATCCAGAACCAGGTGGAGGTGGCCCTGATGGCGGAGCGTTATTATGAAGTGGCTAAATCGTACATCCTCTATCGCCAGCACCACTATGAAGACCGTGAAGTGAAGGAGAAGCTGGATTTTTTGATCAACTACTGCAACGCCTCCAACGCCGCCACTGGCAGCAAGTACGATGCCAATGCCAATGTGGAGCGCAAGAACATCGCCACTCTCATCGGCGAGTTGCCCAAGTCTAATTTTATCCGTCTCAACCGCAGGTTGTTGTGCGACAAAATTCGTGATATGTACGGCAAGGAGTTGTCGGACAAGTACTTGTATCTTCTCAATCATCATTTTATTTACAAGAATGATGAAACCAGCATCGCCAACTATTGCGCCAGCATCACCATGTATCCATGGCTGTTGGGCGGTACCAAGAGCATCGGCGGCAACGCCTCCGCCCCCACCAACCTGAAATCTTACTGCGGCGGATTCGTCAACATGGTGTTCATGGTGTCCAGCATGTTGAGCGGCGCCTGCGCCACCCCCGAGTTCCTGATGTACATGGACTACTTCATCCGTAAGGAGTATGGTGACAACTACTATCAGGAGGCCGACAAAGTTGTGGATTTGTCGGTGAAGCAGCGTTCCATCGACAAGGTGATCACCGACTGTTTTGAGCAGGTGGTCTATTCCATCAACCAGCCCACGGGAGCCCGCAATTTTCAGTCGGTGTTCTGGAATGTGGCTTACTATGACAAATATTATTTTGAGAGTCTGTTCGGTGAGTTCGTCTTCCCCGACGGCACCAAGCCCATCTGGGATTCCCTGAGTTGGCTACAGAAACGGTTCATGCGCTGGTTCAACAAAGAGCGCACCCGCTCTGTGCTCACCTTCCCCGTGGAAACCATGGCACTGCTGTCGAAGGACGGCGACATGATGGACGACGAATATGCAGACTTTACTGCGGAAATGTACGCTGCCGGGCACTCCTTCTTCACCTATGTGAGCGACAACGCCGACTCATTGAGCAGCTGCTGCCGTCTGCGCAACGAGATTCAGGACAATGGTTTCAGCTACACCCTCGGCGCGGGCGGCGTGTCCACCGGCTCCAAGAGCGTGCTTACCATCAACCTCAACCGCTGCATCCAATACGAGTATCGCAACAATATCCCGCACCTTCAGTTCGTGGGCGAGGTGATTGACCTGATGCACAAAGTGCAGACTGCCTACAATGAGAATCTCAAATATCTCCAGCAGAAAGGAATGCTCCCATTGTTCGATGCCGGCTACATTGCCATCAACCGCCAATACCTCACCATCGGTGTCAACGGATTAGTTGAAGCTGCCGAATATTTGGATATTCCCATCAACGATAATCCAAAGTATCAGCATTTTGTAGAGGAAATTCTCGGTTTGGTGGAGCGTTACAACCACCAGTATCGCACCCAGGAACTCATGTTCAACTGCGAGATGATTCCTGCGGAAAATGTAGGGGTGAAACATGCCAAGTGGGACCGCGAGGATGGCTACGAGGTGCCGCGCGAGTGTTACAACAGTTACTTCTATAAAGTGGAGGATGAATCCCTCAACCTCATCGACAAGTTCCGTCTGCATGGGGCGCGCTACATCGCTCATCTCACCGGTGGCTCTGCCCTGCACGCCAACCTGGAGGAACACCTTTCCCAAGCGCAATACCGCCAATTGCTGCGTGTGGCTGCCCAAGAGGGGTGCAACTATTTCACTTTCAACATCCCCAATACTGTATGTAACGAATGCGGCCACATTGACAAACGCTACCTGCACGAATGTCCTGAGTGCCATAGCAAAAATGTGGACTACCTCACCCGCGTCATTGGCTACATGAAGCGCGTCAGCAGCTTCTCGCAGGCACGGCAGGAGGAGGCCAGTCGCAGATATTATGGCAGTATGTAATTATAGCAGAGGGTTTTGGCAGAAATTCTAAAAAGAATATCTTCAGTTTTTATACATTGCAGCTGGCTTTGTTTGTGAACGGGAAACCCAATTAATATTATTGTTAGGGTTAATTATTTAAAAGAAAACGAAATACGATCAATTTTATCCCTTTTGTCCGAAATAGGGAAAATTATAATGACCATAAAAAATCAAGATTCAATATATCCCATTAAAAAAATCTGACACCTGACCCCTATAAGCTGACCACTGATATGAAGTATTACAATTTTGACATTGTCTTTCAAGAAATCCCCGACGAGGTGACGCTGGCAGTGAACATCACCAACTGCCCCAATGGATGCAAAGGCTGCCACAGCCCACATTTGCATCATGACATCGGCATGAACTTGGACGAAAATGAAATTGACCAACTGCTCACCAAATACGGCCGGCAGATCACTTGCTTCTGTTTCATGGGCGGTGACGCCACCCCCAAGGAAGTGGCCCGGCTTGCTGGCTATGTGCGCCGCAAATCCGCGTTGAAGGTGGCATGGTATTCTGGAAAAAAACAGTTCCCAGAAACTTTCCCCTCCTTTGACTATGTGAAAACCGGCCCTTACCAGCCCGAATACGGCGGACTGAAATGCCGTAACACGAACCAACGGTTGTACCGCAATCTGGACGGAAAACCCGTTGATATCACTTCAAGGTTCTGGAAATCTGTGTAAGCCGATCAGGTTTCCCCTATGCATTTGATTTTCCCGCATGCGCTTTCGCCATGGCCCGTCCGATGCTCGCCATCTCCTTGCGCAACGATTGAGGCTCCATCACCTCCACACGGTCGCCCATGGTCAGCAGCTCCTGGCGGAAGTCGAAGGTGGTACGTAAGAAATAGGTAAATACCGAGTATTGATCGGTGCTCTCCACCTCCTTTTGCGAGTGGTGGAGCGGCAATGTGCGCAAGTAATGCGCCTGCTGTTCCGCGACTTTCAGCTTGATGGGCTGCGGCTCTTCATCGCTCACAATAATGCCGAAGCAAGTGGAGAAGAACTCCTCTGCACAGAAATCCTTCGGCATCTCAAAATGGTTGAATTCGATGTCAACATTCTGCATGCGGTCCAACGCGTAAACCTTCAACTTTTCTTTCCCATATTTGCCCAACAGGTACCAGCGGCGTTTGAACACCTTCAGCGCGTAGGGCTCCACATTGAAATAGTGCGACACCCTCCCCTCCATCCAGAACGGGTGGTAATCGAACATGATGGTGCAGTTGTCGCGCATGGCCTCGAGGATGATGGAAAGGAACTCCCCGCCCGACGGGTTCGGCTCGAGCAGGATGCGGTCTTTCAGCTGCGCGCTCTCGTTGATATGGTTGTTGACCGTCAGCGTTTCCAGCAGCCACCGCCGGAACGCCGACGTGTCGGTGAGGCTGCCGCGTTCCACAATATAATACGAGTTGGTGCTCTTGTGGCAGTCGATCTCCACCCCGAAAAGCTCCCACACATCGTTCCTGTGGCGCATAAAGGTGCGCCAGTTGTACTCAGCCCCCTTTGACAGGAGTTCATCGTCTTTCCATTTTTCAGCCAAATCATGGAAAGTAATGCCTGCGGAACCAGCCTGATAGATGGTATCCACCAACCACACGTAGCGGGATAATAATTGCTTGCTCATCGTTTTAAATTTTCATGCGGCAAATATAGGCTTTTTCTATGACAAAACATGTCATATTGAACTATGACACGTTTTGTCATACCTGTAGACTAATTTTGCATCGTTAAAAAAATCATCAATTATGAAAAAACAAAAAGAAGACATGTTGCAGACATTGAGTTTCCTTTCTTTGAGAATGGAAAACTCCGGTAGTAAACTTATCAATGCCATCGTTCCGGGGGTGCTGGCACCCTTGGATCCCGCCATCATGCGAGAGAGCCGTCATCGTTTCGGTGAATCCGAGCCAGAATTTACTCAAATTGAAATTAAAGATGTGCTGAAGCGTGTGAAAATGGTGGCCTCCCATTTTGGCATCACCCTTGAGCAGACGCTGCTGTTCTCTGCCGCATTCAACCAGCAGCTGCAGGACAATTCATTCGATTGGAGTGATATGCGCCGTTTCTTCGATGTAAAGAGCATGGCAATGCTCCCGTTGAAAAAAGAATTTGACCGATTGGTGAAGGAGCGCTATTTTATTCCCTCAAGAAGCCATCGTTCTTCCGAATACGACCTCAACCCGAGCTTGATGGAAGTGATTTTGGAGGGAAAAGCATTCAGGAAAAGCGATTTGGTGGATGCCAATTACGACCGTTACAAATTCGTAAGGGAAGTTTCAGATTTGATTGAAAGTCGCAGCAATGACGAGTTCAAGACAAGAGTACTCTTTGAGAAAACTGCCTTTTTGGAGCAGCAGCATGAAGACCTGAAATTTGTACAAAACATTCAGAAACTGAATATTGACCCTTCGGAAAGAACCTTGTTGTATGAAATTTGCGACGATTTCCTTTCAGGCGGCGAGAGCGGTCTCAGCTGTACGTTGAAAGACATGTATGACAATCCAAGCATCCGCTTCCGCATCGCCAAGGAATTAAAAGACGAAAAGCACATTCTGCAAAAGCTGGAGTACATTGAACTGCTTCCCGATACGATGTTTTCCGACACCCACATCAGCCTTACAGAGAAGGGGAAGAAAATTTTTCTGGAGGATGACTTTGAACTTTTTGACAGTTCCAAAAGGAAAAATCAGAAGTTAATCTATCCTGACAAAATTGCGGAGAAGCCGATGTTTTACGATGCGGAATTGGAACGCCAGCTGAATCTTTTCCGCCAGAATTTGGAGGAAGGGAAATTTGCCCAGCTGCAGAAGCGCATGGCCGACAACGCGCTCCCGAAGGGAGTAATCGCTCTGTTCCACGGACTGCCCGGCACCGGCAAGACCGAGACGGCGATGCAGATCGCCAAGGCCACGGGACGGGCCATCTGCCATGTGGACATCAGTGCGGCCAAGACCTGCTGGTATGGCGAAAGCCAGAAGCTGGTGAAGCGCATTTTCACCGATTACCAGAAGATGTGCGAAAAAGAGAAGCTGAAACCGATTCTGCTCTTCAACGAAGCCGACGCTTTGTTCAGCAACCGCCAGAATATCAGCAATACCAGCGGTTCGTCCAGCGTGGCGCAAACCGAGAATGCCATCCAGAACATCATCTTGGAAGAGATGGAGAAGCTCGACGGCATCATGATTGCCACCACCAACATGATCGACAACCTCGACAGTGCCTTTGCGCGGCGCTTCCTGTTCAAGATCAGGTTCGGCCAGCCGACGGTGGAGGCGAAGAAGTCCATCTGGCACACCAAACTGGAGTGGCTGAGCGAAGAGGATTGTGGCAAACTGGCCTCTAAGTTCGACTTCTCCGGCGGCGAAATCGACAACATTGTCCGCAAGGTGATGATGGAGGAGGTGCTCAACGGCGTCCGTCCCGACCTTGCCGGCATTGAGGAGCTTTGCCGTTACGAGAAAATCGAGGGGAAGAAAGACGGAGGAATTGGGTTCAAGACGAAGGAGAAGTAGGCAGATTCTGTACATTGCCAGTTGAAACCTGCTGAAATAAATTTTTGTATTTGATTCCTAATACGTTACAAATTTTACACTTTTTGTATTACACCTTTTGTGTAATTTAGGGAATTTGTGTATTTTTGCAGCCGCTTTAAAACAAACCATTATGGATAACCCATTCATTATCAAATCGTATGAAACAATGGAATTGTTCTGCGACCGCGAGGAAGAACTCCAACAGCTACTTCGCAACGTCACGGGGCACATCGATACTACCCTTATCTCCCAAAGACGCATCGGCAAAACCGGATTGATTCTGCGGCTGTTTGACGAACTGTCGGCCACTCATCCCGATATCCAAACCATCTATATGGATATTTTCGCCTCCCAAAGCTTGGACGATTTCATCAAGATGATGGCAGAAGCGGCTATGCGGGCTTTTCGTCCCAAAAGTTCCATATTGGACAAACTCATGATTTTCATCAAAGCTCTTCGTCCGCAAATTTCATTTGACCCCATCACGGGCGAGCCCCAACTGCAAATCTCCTACCAGACCACCCACGAAAAAGAGTACACCCTGCGTGGCTTGTTCGAGTTTTTGGACAGCCAAAACACACCCATCGTGATGGCTATTGACGAGTTTCAGCAAATTCGTGAATACCCGGAACAGAATATGGAGGCACTATTGCGTACCTATATACAACAGACAAAAAACATAACCTTCATCTTTTGCGGCAGTAAAAAACATATTATGGCCGATATTTTTGCCAACGCACGCAAACCTTTTTACTCCAGCACCGCCTTCCTTACCCTTGATAAAATCCCATTAGAGAAATACAAAGCATTTATTACCAATCTTTTCAATAAAAAAAATCGCAACCTCCAATCCGAAGCAGCGGATTTTATACTTGAATGGACTCGCCGGCATACTTTTTACACCCAGCAACTTTGTCATACGATTTATGACAACGGTGCCACTGATATTGGATTGGATGATGTAAAAAAAGCCTGCGCCCAGTTGCTACAGCAAGGGGAGGCGGTGTACCTCCAATATCGCCAGATGCTGACCGAGAAACAATGGAATTTTATGATTGCCGTCGCCAAAGAGGGCAGTGTGACACAAATCACGTCAGCGGAATTTTTACGAAAATACAAGATTGGGACACCCTCAACCGCCCGCAAACAAACTGACTCCTTGTGTGAAAAGGGACTGTTGAATGCCGAAACCACCCTTCAACGTACTGAATATACGGTCAACGACGTTTTCTTCTCGCACTGGCTGGAACGGTTGTAAATCCCTAGGTCAATATTTCTTTCACGAACTCCGCGTTTTTCGCGGGACGAAAACCTTGTTTTTCCTAAATCCTTACGCCATTCCGCCAGCGACGCAAGGAGCTGGCGGAATCCCCACCTTTCCATTTTCAGTTTTCCGTTTCCCTGCCGATCAGATTCACCACCACCTTCACCATCACATCCTTCTCTTCGGGACGGCTCTCCGCAATCATCAACGTGAGCGCCACGAGGGTGCCGTCGGCAATGCGTTTCGAGCCGTCGGGATTGTAGAGAATACGGTTGTTGTTGAGAAACCACAGGAACAGCGTGGCGGCGATGCGCTTGTTGCCGTCGCTGAACGAGTGGTTTTTCGTGACCAAGTAGAGCAGCATCGCTGCCTTCTCCTCCACACTGGGATACAACTCGATACCGTCAAACGTCTGGTAAATCTGCCCGATGCTGCTTTTGAAAGAGCCGTCCTTCTCGTGCCCGAACAGTGTGGAACCGCCGAACTTGTCGCGCAACCGGCCGATTTCCTGCATGGCATTCTCGTAGGTGGCATGAAAATGCTCCTCTTTGGTGGTTCTGCCGATAGTCAGCCGTTCATAATCGTAGTTGTCGAGGGTGTCGAGGGCGAAGGTGTAGTCTGCCACCACGTCAAGGAGATCCTGGGTCTGATAGTTGATAGTGTCGTTGTTAGTGGTCATAAGGCGTTGATTTTAAAGTAAAAACAAAATGTCACCGCAGTGTGTTTCGCGGAATGGTGCGCACGTCATTGAGTTTAGGTGATGATGGGATATGCCTTAAAGAAGTTCAGAAGGGAAATCGTCTCCTTGCGGAGTTTGGTTTTAGCGAACCGTTTTGTTTCACCATCCGTGAGCTCGCCCAATCCGTTCATCACAGTTTTGTCACTTATCCGTTCCAACGTGTCAATGCAGTGCTGAAGATGTTCTTGCAGGGTCACACCCATTCTGCTCTCCACAATATTCGCATTCACAGGGGTTCGCTGGTTCAGGAAAAACCAACAATCAAACACATCGCGTCCAGTGACTTCGTTCCGGTCAAGCAAGGCGCAAAGTTTATGGGCAAACATATCCGGCTTCACCAAGACCCTCATTTCAATGCCCATCAAGTTCTTGATTTCGTAATGGTTGTCAAATTGACGATTGGAAATTTCAACCTTCAGCTTGCGCTCCCCTTTACCATACTCAAGCACGAAAACCGGTCCAAAGAA
>JAFZWE010000043.1 GCA_017617445.1 Bacteroidales bacterium
CTTACCATCAACGAGATGCAACCCAACGACCTGCCGAAGGAGTTCATCACCGACGTGAAGAAAGCCACCCGCAAGGTGGAATGCGACGTGTTTGTGGCAGGCGGCGGTATCGCCGGCAGCGGCCTGTTCCGCTACTTTGCCGAAAGCGGCAAGAAGACCGTGCTGTGCAATGCCGAACGCGGTTCCTCATGGCGCTGCATCGGTGGCGGCCGTCCCGCTTTCTCGGTTCCCGAAATCGCCGACATCGCCAACCACAACCAAGACATTTTCAGAGAGTTGCAGAGCAAGACCGACGTGGGTTACTACCCCATCCGCTATGTCGGTTTCGCCCACGACGAAGCCACCTACAAATCCTTGGAGGCCTCCCTCGGCTGGTCGGACGGCTACATGGTGGACCGCAAGGACTTCCAGAAAGAGATTTCACCCTACTTCAACCCGAAACTCGACACCTACAGCGCCGCCTGCGTCACCAACAACTGCTGGCAGGCCACGCCCGGCAAGGTCATCGACTACATCCGCCAGCTCGCCTGCGAGAAGGGCGGTGTGCTGCTCGAAGACTGCCGTCTGGTAGAGGTTCAGCGCACAGCCAAGGGCTTCATGGCGTTGGTTTACACCCACGACAAAGAGTATGTGGAGTACCACTGCGAACACTTCGTCAACTCGCTGGGCTACCAGGCCGCCAAGTTCGCCAAACAGCTGGGCATTGAAACGGGCTTGTATCCCATCAAGCACCAAGCCTTTATCACCGGCCGTCTGCCGATGTTGGGTAAGGATGGCGAATGTCTGGACATGCTCATCGACCGCCGCCGTTACAAAGGCTTCTCCGCCGTTTACGGACAGCAGTTCAAGGAGACGGGCCAGATCATCGGTTGTGCATCGCCCGGCACCGACTCTGCCGAAGCGGGCAAGAACCTGAAATACAACGCACAAGACTTCCTCGAGATCTGCTCCGAGATGTTCCGCGAGTGGATTCCGCAGCTGGGTGCGGTCAGCTTCCAGGCCTTCTGGGCAGGTTACTACACTGAGCCGCGCTACATCATCGATCCGGACCACGGCTTGTTGGTGGGCTTGCAGGGCCATGGCTTCATGCTGGGCCAGTACCTCGCCAAGATCTATGTGGACAAGTACATGGGCAGAGAGGTTCCGGCCTATATGGACCGTCTGCTCCTCAGCGGCGACGGCCTCTGCGAGAAGTCATTCAAATAACAGGCTATTTCAAAGCACTATACAAAAGTCCACGGGAAATTCCCGTGGACTTTTTTCTTGCGGACAGTTGATGAATCCTCCATGAAACATCCAGCATCGTGCACCATTCCGCCAGCCGACTGGCTGGCGGAATCCTAGTAGTAAACAAATTAGCTTCTTTGAAAACATATAATAATTTTATAGTGAAAGCGTTGTAAGATAACCATTGGCTTCATTTATAACTTAAATCCCGCTATCATGAAAAAACAGCTTTCCACACTTGTCGCACTGACAATATTGCTGATGGCAGCAACAGTGTGTTGTTTACATAGTTATTTTCAGATTGACAAAAGGCTGTATTACTACGGAATTAACAGATTTGATAGGTATGAACCGATTAATGGATGTGTCATCCCGATCAATGGAGCGGTCAGATTCAGTAGTTTTGGCAATCCCTGTGGCAACTACGTTGAATTGTGGGATGAGGATGGATTTTCAGTTTTAGGAAAGGGATGCGTGTACAACCATTATGCCGACATTGTTGTGGATTCGGTGGTTTCGTACGGTTTCAATGATACGTGTGTTGTCGCAGAGTTTCTTGCCAAAGACCAGCGACGCTACTATGTGATTTTTGATGATTCCAATGAGATAAAAATGTTCGCAAAAGATACATGCTCCAATATTTCACCAGAGGAATACTTTCATTTGAACGCATGGTATGCCTCTGTAAACCAACCGCCCAAGAATCTGACCACACGACGCCAATGGTTGGGAATAGGCAGTATTACTCTGTGCCTCATGACGTTAATATGTTTTGCGATAACCTTAATAAGCGTAATAAAACAACGTGTACGATGAGTAAGGCCTGCCTTGACGGGGACTCCACCGCTTACGTATTGAATGTGGAATAGTGAGGAATCCCTAAAATGAACCCCTCTTTGATGCGACAATATAAGCGAGGTTAGTATGTGTCTGAGAAACAGACAGCCGTCCATAAAGTCGGAAAAGAACTGGCTGCGGTAAAACTCCTGTAGTTTTTTTCACACCCAATGTCCGCCCACGTTTGGTGCATGGTTAAGCCAAAACGGCGTTCTGTGCTCAGTGGAGCGGGTGAAAAGACACTATGTCTTGGTGGTTGAATGCAAGGCATGCTGTCCATAAACAACCGGAGATTTCTCTTATATTTTCAGTAAAAACAGCCGCTTGACAGGTATAAATTAAAATTACTTACTTCTGAATTATGGCGAGGTGAAAATCACAAGAATTTCCACATTCTCTTTTTTGAAAATCAGTCCCGCTTTTTTTAATTAATTTTGTAACTTTGCACCCATTTTTTATAGCATGAAATATTAGAAATTTATGGCAAATTTTTTAGCAAAACTATTTGGTACAAAATACGATAGAGATTTAAAACAGTTGACCCCCATCAAAGACCGTGTGCTGGTGGCTTATGCAGAGGTGCAACGGCTGTCAAATGACGAGCTGCGCGCCAAGACCGTGGAATTCCGTGAGGTAATCAGAGAGGCTGTCAAGGAGGATGAGGACCGCATCGCCCAGATTAAAGGGGAGTTGGAGTCCAATTATGACATGCCGGTGAACCAGAAGGAGGCTTTGTATAAGGAGATGGAACATTTAGAGACGGAAGCCTACAAGGTTACCCAGGAGGTGTTGGACGACCTGTTGCCGGAGGCTTTCGCCGTGATGAAAGAGACGGCCCGCCGCTTCAAGGAGAACGAGACTGTGGAGGTGACCGCCACGCAGCTGGACCGCGACATCGCCGCCTACCGCGAGTGCATTGACATTGAAGGAGACAAGGCTATATATCACACCAGTTGGGTGGCCGGTGGCAACCTCATCAAGTGGGATATGTGTCATTTTGATGTACAGCTGATGGGCGGAGCGGTGCTGCATCAGGGTAAAATCGCTGAGATGGCCACAGGTGAGGGTAAAACCCTTGTCGCCACCCTGCCGGTTTACCTGAACGCCCTGCCGGGTAAAGGTGTGCATGTGGTCACAGTGAACGACTACCTGGCCAAGCGCGACAGCGAGTGGATGGGCCTGCTTTACGAGTTTCTCGGACTTACCGTGGATTGCATCGACAAGCACGAACCCAATACCCTCGAGAGAAAGAAAGCCTACGATGCTGACATCACATACGGTACCAACAACGAGTTCGGCTTTGACTATTTGCGTGACAATATGGCCCGAAATCTGACGGAACTGGTGCAACGCCCCCACAACTATGCCATCGTGGATGAGGTGGACTCCGTGTTGATTGACGACGCCCGTACGCCGCTGATCATCTCAGGTCCCACCCCGCGCGGCGACCAGCAGGAGTTTGACCGCTACAAACCCGTGGTGGAAAAACTGTACAACGCCCAGAAAGCGCTGATTACGGAAATCCTGCCGCAAGCCCGCCGCCTGGTGACCTCCAATCCTGACATCAAACCCGAAGAGCTGGGTGCACAGCTGTTGCTCAGATGCCACCGAGGACTCCCCAAAAACAAAGCCTTCATCAAATTCCTCAGTGAACCCAATATCAAGAATGTGCTCCAACGGACGGAGAGCTTCTACATGGCGGAGAACAACCGCAATATGTTCATTATCGATAATGACCTGACGGTGCTGGATGACGAACTCAATGAGAAAATCCACAAGATCAATCAAAAACTGGAGGAATACAATTTCGTTCACGAACAGTATGTCGCCTTTGATGAGGAGGGTAAACAGCAACAACAGGAGAATTACCGCAAGTCGGTCATGTCTGCCCGCAAGGAGTGTGAACAGGTGCTTCAGGAGTCAAAGAAACAGCTTTCACAAACCATTGAGAAAGAGGATGCCGGCAAGTTTGCCAAGTCGTTTGAAAATATCGTCACGCTTTACAAGAATATCGCTTTTGCAGATCGTTGCCTTGGAAAGGAAGCTGCCTCCGATACGTTGGAAAGCTATAGGGATATGATGGCCTCCACTCTGCAGGGCAAGATCGCGTCATGCCAAGCCCTTGACACCAAGCGTGTGCTGGAGGAGATGCTGAAATCCCTCCGGGAGAAAAACATCAGTCAGGAATTTGAAAAGATGGAAGAGGTGAAGGAGATCAACTTCGGAAGATATGGCCTTCATTTCATCATAGAAGAAAAACTCAACAGCGTGACCATCATGGAGAAAGGTATAGAGGCAGTGTCCCGCAATGCGGATGAGGCCAAGCTGTTTGTGCTTCCTGAAGTGGGGACAGAGTTGGCCCAGCTGGAGCAGGAAAACCTGGATCCCAAGGAGAAGGCAGCACGCAAAGCCGAAATCCTGAGGGAGTTCTCCGTGGCCTCCGACCGTGCACACACCGTACAGCAACTGCTGAAAGCCTACACCATGTTCGAGAAGGATATTGAATATGTGATCATAGATAACAAGGTGAAAATTGTGGATGAGCAGACGGGCCGTATCATGGAGGGACGCCGCTATTCCGATGGCATGCACCAGGCCATTGAAGCCAAGGAGAATGTGAAGGTGGAGGCTGCCACCCAGACGTATGCGACCATCACGCTGCAGAACTATTTCAGAATGTACAAAAAACTGGCCGGTATGACCGGTACGGCAAGCACCGAGGCCGGCGAGTTCTGGAATATCTACAAGCTCGATGTGGTGGAGATCCCGACCAACAAACCTGTGCAGCGTATCGACTATGAGGACAAGGTTTATAAAACCAAACGCGAGAAATATGAAGCGGTGGTCAATGAGATCATCTCCCTGCACGAAGAGGGCCGCCCGGTATTGGTGGGTACCACCTCCGTGGAGGATTCGGAATTGTTGTCCAAGATTTTGAAAATGCGCCGCATTGAACATAACGTATTGAATGCCAAACTGCACCAGAAGGAGGCGGACATTGTGGCCGAGGCAGGGCGCCCGGGTACAGTGACCATCTCCACCAACATGGCTGGCCGTGGTACCGATATCAAGCTGGGACCCGGCGTGGCTGACAAGGGCGGTCTGGCTATCATCGGTACGGAACGCCACGACTCCCGCCGTGTGGACCGCCAGCTGCGCGGACGTGCCGGACGTCAGGGCGACAAGGGTAGCTCCCAGTTCTATGTCTCTTTGGAAGACAACCTGATGCGCCTCTTCGGCTCCGACCGCATCGCCTCTATTATGGACCGCCTGGGTCTGCAGGATGGCGAGGTGATCCAGCACAGCATGATTTCCAAGTCCATTGAGCGCGCACAGAAGAAGGTGGAAGAGAACAACTTCGGCATTCGTAAGCGCCTGCTTGAGTATGACGACGTGATGAACACCCAGCGCGACACCATTTACCGCAAAAGAAGAAATGCCCTCTTCGGCGACCGCTTGCCCATTGACCTTGCTCAGATCTTTGAAGACGTGTGCGTGACGATTGTACATGATAACTGGGAGGCCAAGGATTATGTGGGCTTCGCGGAAGATCTGATCACCATTTGCGGTTGCGATTCTCCGTTTGAAGAGAACGAGTTCATTGAAGGACGTCCAGAAAAGATGGCTGAACAGGTCTACGACTTGGTGATGCAGAACTATAACGCCCGCATGGAAAGCCTGTGCGAGAAAATCTATCCCATCATTGAGCGAGTTTACCTCAGCGAAGGCCACCGCTTCCTAAACATCGCCCTGCCCATCACCGATGGCAAGAAGATGCTGAATGTGGTAGCCCCCTTGAAAAAATGTTATGAAACAAAGAATTACGACATCCGTCTGTCCATTGAAAAGAGCATTACCTTGGCAGTGATTGACGATGCCTGGAAAGAACATCTCCGTGATCTGGATGACTTGAAACAGGAGGTGCAAAATGCCTCTTATGAGCACAAGGATCCGCTTCTGATTTACAAACTGGAGTCCTTCGGGTTGTTTGATGCTTTGCTCAAGCGCATCAACCGTGAAATTGCTTCTTTCCTGACCAAGAGTGCACTGCCGGAGATGCAGCAGCAGGCACCGGTGCGCGAGGCCAAACTGCCGGAGTCTGATGCCAAGAAGTTGCAGACTGGTCGCAACGAGGTCGGCTCAGGCCGCCAGGTTACCCAGGGAGGCAAGGGCAGTGCTCCGATCCGCGTGGAGAAAAAGGTGGGGAGAAATGACCCCTGCCCGTGTGGCAGCGGCAAGAAGTACAAGAATTGCCACGGACAAGAATAATAATTTGCAGGAGGGGAATCACCCCCTCCTTTTTTTGTCATTCTAAAATATTTTGTTTTACATCCCGTTATAATCCTTGTTAATTCTTGTTTCATTAATTGTCTTTTGAAATGAAAAAAATAGCCTTATCTTTTTTGTTCATAGGATTGTGTTTTGCTGCTATTTCCCAGGAGAATGCACGGACACGTGCCTTGCAATATGTGCCAGATCATGCACTTACGGTAGCGGCTTTCAAAATCCCGCAGATTCCCCGTATGATGAACGGTGAGTCTAATGTCGAAGTCTATTCATGGGAAAAAACAATTCGGGAGATAAAGCCCGTAGCCAGGGAACTGTATGAACAATGGGCGGCCAGTGGTGGTACTGCCATCGGACTTGATACGTGTAGCTACATAGTGTCCGTACAGGCTCCATACACGCCGGACAACCTTCGTGAGGCAGTTCTTCAGATGCTGAAAAACGGTGACATCAACCAAGAAGAATATTTGGAAATCATGAGTATGGATTTGGATGAAATCATTTACGATTATGAGATTTTTTTCAATGACATTCTCTTGCCGTTGAATGATGTCCGTGTGTTTAGGGAGTGGATTCTCCGGCTGGGTTTTAAGGAAATCACCGGAAAACCTGCGGGATGTGAGGACAACTCCTATTTCTTTTATGAAGAAAAAGGACGACCGTCTTGTATGTTGATTTGTGGCAAGGAAATAGCCTTGCTTCGTTTGGTAATCCATGCGGCACTTACTCCTGACTATTGTATGGCTACATGGGGGCGTTTGCTTGAACAAAACCTCCGTTCCGGTGGTATGAAGCAGTATAGTGTATATAAGGATTTTGTGGCGGATATGGGCGACGTTTCGTGGGTACAACTGGATAAAAATTACATCATGTCGGGATACAAAGCGGAGAACCATATCGCACGATTGGTTTTGAGAAAGGATGATGATGATGATGAGTATTCCTCTTCCGTGTTTGGAGATGTGGAGGATATCTTGAGTGCATCGGAACCCTCATATATGGAAGGGTTAGCTCCGTTAGACACTGAAATCCTGCGCTATGGCGTGAAGGACGCGGATTTTTTCGTTCTGAATCGTGCGTCTTTTTTGAAAAGCTGTGATGAGGATGAGTTTTTTTCGGAGTATGGTTTTACAGTTTTTAAAGAAATAGTGGATACCAATGTATGGAATCTGTATAAAACCAACTGCTGTGCAAAATATGACGGTTCCTACGTTTCCATCATGAAGAAAGGGGTGACATTGGAACAGCTGCTTCCTTTGTTGGAAAAGCGGGTGGAGAATTACCATGTGGAAGAGATAGTTGAGGAAACAATGGTTGATCCTGAAGATCTGATGATTCAGGATAGCTCTGTTCAGAATCGGGGGGATGTTACCTCCCCGGTGATTGATGAAATACTTCGCGCTGCTGTAGAAGAGGATGATTCGTATGGCGGTTACAAGGAATATCTTACCATGGAAAGGGACTCCCGCCTGGGGACGGAGTGGATTACAATCAAAAGATGGATGCAATGGGATGGAGATTCAAAAGCGTTTCTTGAAAATGAGTATTATTGTGCTTTCAGGGATGGATATTCGCTGGTTACCGATTCAAAGGAGGTTTTGGTTCACTATGTTGCCCAGTTCCCGGAGGAAGTGGATTCGGTATGGGTGAAAAGGGCAGAAAATGCTGCTGTTTTGGCTAGTGGTTTCAGCTTTTTCAGGAGTATTGTCTCTTCGGGATTGGGATATGAAAACCCGTACTATTCTCGTGCTTTTTTTGTCATTGATGGAAAATCAAAAAGATGGGAAGGGGTTAGAGTGAGTGGTGAATTTTTTAATTGCTTGTCATCGATACCCGCATTCTTCCAGACTGTAAAAAATCCGAATTATTCCAAGCCTTCGAAAAGAAAATACAAAAAGAATGGATATGATGACGGTGACTGGTTGTATTAGTGCTTCTGATTACATCCTCTCGTTGATCTGTTCAATCAGTGCATCTGTTTTTTGCCGCAGCGATTGGCGGTAGGGATTGTCCACCATTTTTTTCTTGAGTTTGACCTGTTTTTTACGAGCATAGCATCCGCCGGAGGTGGTGATTTCCGGTGACAGGGCCAGGTGAATCATGGTGGAAGCCCCTTTGTGGGGTTGGTAGATGATGGGCCGGAAGAACCAGTCGCACAACTTGTCCACCAGCGGGTTCCCCTGCCGGATGATGTTGGTGCTCACGATGCCAGGGTCGGCGCAATTGACCAGGATGTTCCTGTCTTTCAGCTCATCGGCCAGGTCCAATGTGAAATAGAGCAGGGCGAGTTTGGAGTCGGAGTAGCATGTGAAGCGATTGAAATGTTTTTGATCCACGGGGGTAAAGATGTCGTGGTCTATTTTCCCGTATCGGATGGTGAGTGACACCATGTTCACGATACGTGCGCCGTCGGGGAGGAGAGGAAGGAGCTGTCGTGTGAGCAGGTAGTGGCCCAGGTAGTTGACTCCTACGGTTTTTTCCACTCCGTCGGCGGTTTGTTCTGCGTGGTGCAGCAGGGTTCCTGCATTGTTGAGCAGCAGGTGGATTTCGGGGTAGTTGTCCCGGATGACGGACACGAATTGGTAGATGCTGGCGAAGGAGGAGAGGTCCAGCGGAATCATGCGGATGGGTTTGCCCGTCTCTTCGCACAGGCGGTCGCAGATGGCCTGCCCTTTGGTGGGATGGTGGCAGGCCATCACGACTTCGTATCCTGCGGCGCTCACGGCGCGCACGTGCTCTTGCCCCATGCCGCCGTCAGCCCCTGTGATAATGGCTATTTTGGACATTCCGTTATTTTTTTCTGGCAGGCAGTCCCAATATTGCTCTGGCTTCGTCGGAGGTGGCCACTTCACGGCCGAGTTCCTTGGCGATGCGCACCACCTTGGCCACTAATTCGCCGTTGGACTTGGCAGGCACACCTTTGGCCAAGTTGAGGTTGTCCTCAAAACCCACGCGCACGTTGCCGCCCATGGCGATGGCTGCGGCAGCCATCGGGAAGGCGTGGCGGCCAATACCGGTCACGGTCCAGGTGCTTCCCGCAGGAATGGCGTTGACCAGCCAGCAGAGGTTGGCCACGGTGGCGGGAGTGCAGCCGGGAACACCCAGTACGAAATTGAACTGCATGGGCGCTCCGGGAACCTGTCCCTTGCGTGCCATGTTCAGGATGGTGTCCAAATGCCCCATCTCAAAGCACTCGTATTCGGGTTTGATACCCCGCTCAATCATGCGCTTGCCGAAAGCACGCATCGTGGGCATCGTGTTATCAAAAATCTCGTCGCCGAAATTGCAGGTGCCGCAGTCTAATGTGGCCATCTCCGGAATGGGCGTGGTGTCCGTGGATTGCAGACGTTCGTCGGGAGTCATGCCGACAGCACCTCCTGTGGAGGGAATCAGGATGACATCAGGGCATACTTTGTAGATGGCCTCCTCGCATTCCTGGAAGCGCTCGCGGCTCTGCGTCGGGGTGCCGTCGTCAAAACGGACATGCAGGTGTACGATGGCTGCGCCGGCATCCACTGCGGATTTGGCCTCGCGTACGATCTCTTCCACTGTGTAGGGAACTGCGGGATTCTGCTCTTTCGTGACTTCCGCTCCGCAAATGGCAGCGGTGATGATTAATTTTTCCATAAATTTATTATTTTGATTATTAGTTAATTATGATAATTCCATTCCATTGGAAAGCAATGCGCAAAGTTATAAAAAAAAGTGGAAAAGTCATCGTGGAATTATCCCTCGGAAAATTGTACTTTTGCCGCCTGTTTTCATGGGCGCTTCCAGCTCCCTTTTTAATGTTTGCACTGTTTTGAAAAAGCACCGTAGTCTCGTTCTCCCGTTGGCCATTGTCGTGGGTTTCTGCCTGCATGGGGCGCTGGCGGAGCTTAAGCCCGTGGTGCCGTTCCTGCTCTTCTTCATCCTTCTTTTGAATTTCAGTTCGGTGGAGATCCGGAAACTGCGCATTACCGCACTGCACCTGTGGATGCTCCTGTTCCAGATCTTACTGAGTCTGTTCGGCTACCTGGCAGTGGCACGTTTTGACAGCTTGTTGGCACAGGGAGTGCTGATCGGTGCGCTGATGCCAGTGGCTTCCTCGGTGGTGGTTATCTCCTGCATGCTGGGCGCCGATCGTGCCACCATCACCACCTACAGCATGGTGGGAAACCTCGGCATTGCGTTGGCTGCCCCTGTTTTCTTTTCGTTCATCGGGCAGCATGTGGACATGCCTTTCTGGGAGTCTGTCCTCCTGATTCTCTCTAAAATCGCCCCCACACTGATTCTTCCTTTTGTGCTGGTCATCCTTATGCAGCTTTTCCTTCCGAAGGCCAATGACTGGATCGCCCGCTACAAAGGAGTCTCTTTCTATCTGTGGGCCATGGCATTGATGATCACCATAGGTCAGACCATCCATTTTATTTTTGTCAGTGGAAAGGGGAATGAGCTGCAGATTCTCTGGCTGTCGGTGGTTTCGCTTTTGTTGTGTGTGGTGCAGTTTGCAGTGGGTAAGGCGATGGGTGCGCGTTTTGGAGACCGTGTGTCGGGTGGCCAGGGATTGGGCCAGCGCAACACTGCTTTGGCCATCTGGATGGCCGGTATGTACCTGCATCCGCTGACCACCATCGTGCCCGCGGCATATTCCGTCTGGCAGAATTTGTTCAACAGTCTGCAGCTCTGGCTTCACGACCGCAGGGAGAAAAAGTAGCGTTCAGCTTTGCCAATATTTCCCCTGCCAGCAGTCCTGACGTTCCAGTTCCTTTTCTATTTTCTGCAAAATGACATCATAGCGGGTGAGTCCCCAGTGGTTGATGTGCAGGAAGCGTGGTGGCACTTCTCCGGCAAAGCGTTCCACTACCAGGTCTGGACGGAGTTTCCCGATGATGCGCACGATGAACTGGATGTATTTTTCCGGGGTGAAAATGAAGAAACGGTCGGGGTGTTCTGTGTATTCCTGCTGCATGGGGGTCCCTTGGATGATTTGCAGTTGGTGGAACTTGATGCCGTGGATGGGGAGGGCATTGATGAGGTTGAGGTCGTCCAGCCACTGGTCGGGGGTTTCGCCGGGAAGTCCGTAAATGAAATGTGCGGCGCAATGGATGCCCCGTTCCACAGTGCGGGCGATGGCATCTTGTGCGCAGGCGAGGTCGTGACCGCGTCGGATGTGTTGCAGGGTTTCGTCGTGGCAGGATTCCACGCCGTATTCAATGGAGACGAACATCTGTTCTCCGAGTCGGGCGAAGTAGTCCAGCTTTTCGTCATCCACACAGTCGGGCCGTGTGCCGATGACGATGCCGCTGATTTCGGGGTGTTCTATGGCGGGCTGGTAGATTTCGCGGAGCTGTTCCAAAGGGGCATGGGTGTTGGAGAAGGCTTGGAAGTAGGCTAAATAGGTGCCGGCGCGCCGGTAGCGGTTGCGGTGAAAGAGGATGCCCTCTTCCAGTTGCTGGGGGATGCTTTTGGCCGGAGAACAGTAGGAGGGGTTGAAGGCGGCATTCAGGCAGTAGGTGCATCCGCTGGTGCCGATGGTGCCGTCGCGGTTGGGACAAGAGAAACCGGCATCCAAGGTGAGCTTCTGGACACGCGTTCCGAATCGTTTGAGAAGAAAATGTTTGTAGGAGTTGAATCGGCGTTCATCGCCCCAAGGGAAAATCATATCGCGTATTTTACCTTTTCCATGATGGCTGACAGCATGTACTTGGCTCTGAAAAGCTGGATTTTAACATTGTTCATGCTGATGTTCAGTTCTTTGGAAATCTCTTCGTAGGACATTTCCTGGAAATAGCGGAGCTCGATGAGGGTGCGGTATTTGGGGCGGAGCTGGTCCACGGCCCAGCGCATCATCCGGGCGCGTTCCTTCTGCATGTAGTACTCCTCCTGGGTCTGCATGGGGCCGTTGCCGAGGGCGTCCTTGTCGCAGATGCCCTCAAACACACCGAAATCCTCGTCCACACACTGGGGAGAGTTGTTCTTGCGCCGCATGTAGTCAATGCAGTTGTTGATGGCGATTTTGAACAGCCAGGTGGAGAAGGCGTAGTCGGTGGTGTACTTCTCCAGGTTCTTGAAGGCTTTGCCGAAAGCCTCGATGGTCAGGTCTTCCGCATCATACGGATTCTTCATCATCTTCAGCAATGTGAAGTAGAGTGGGTCTCTGTAATAGCGCATCAGATCGGAGTAGGCCTGCTGGCTGCCGTGTTCCAGGGCTTCTTTGACCAGCAGCGCATCGCGTTTGGCTTTGTCGGAGGGACAGTTTTTTAAATCCATTTTAATCTTTCGAATTTCGATGCAATAAAAATCCAGGGTTGCAGGAGGACGAAGAAGAGATCATGGAGGAAAAGGAGGGGGACCGCATGGGTCTCTGCGAGTTTTTTGGCTCCTTTAGCGAAAACAAGGTATTGGATGCCGATTTTGAGCAGGATGGCTGCCGCAGCCAGTCCGATGGCCAGCCAGTTGCAGGTGGGAATGAGCAGCGTAAGGCAGACTGCCGCTGCAACGTAGAACAGGAAGGACATCCAGTTGTAGGTGAATAACAGAAAACGCGGGGTGAATTTGTAGAAACTGAAGCTCAGGCGGTTGCATTTCTTGAACCAGAACCACTTGGAGAAGGGGATCTTCTGCTGTGAAATCACTGCTTCAGGAGAACCGGCCACATCGCACGCATCCCGCTTGACCACTTCGTTGATGAAGATGTTGTCTTCGCCGAATGGCAGTCTGGCATGGGCGAAGAATTTCTGTTTGTTTTTGAAAAACAGAGATTTGGAATAGGCTAAATTCCTGCCGTCGGCCATGACGGGCATCTTGGCGATAGCGTAGGCGAAGGCTTGTATGGAGGTGGCCAATGCGTCATAGTGGAGAATCTGGTTCATCAATCCCTTGCTGGACTCATAGCTGGTGTGCCCCAACACCACGCTGGTCTTGCGCACAAAATGCGCCCCCATCTGTCGCAGCCAGTACGGACTTGACGGGATGGCGCTCGCATCGGTCAACAGCACCGTGTCATACTGTGCCGCCTGTATGCCGATGGCCAACGGGAATTTCTTCCCCTCAATGTTGGAAATGGCAGACACCATGTTGACATAGTGCAGGTGCTGGTATCGGTTTTTCATCTCAATGGCGATCTGCGGCGTCTCATCCCGCGACTTGTCGTTCACCAGCACCACCTCAAAAGTGGGGTATTCCTGGGTGAGTAGCGCAGGCAGTGTGTCTATCAAGTGGTGCGACTCGTCCCTCGCCACGATGATGACGGAAATCGGAGGCAGATCATCCGTCGGGATGTGCTTCTTCTCTTTGCGGAAAACAAACCTTCCAAAGAAAACCAAATAGTACAACAAAAGGACAAATACGATAAACCCAAAGGCTGTCAAACAAATAAGTGCAATGGGTGAAAGCGTTAGCAATGACATAAGCCAGTTAATAAGAATTTGCAAAAGTATCTTTTTTATTCGGACTTTTCATGTATTTTTGCGGCAAAATATTAACAGAATGCAGTTTATTGTTGAAAAAAATGACCCGCACAGCTCAGCACGCTCGGGAATCATCCGTACCAGTCACGGGGAAATCAAAACCCCTATTTTCATGCCTGTGGGCACCGTGGGGTCTGTCAAGGCTGTTCATATCAATGATTTGCGTGACCAAGTGAAGGCGCAGATTATCCTGGGCAACACTTACCACCTTTACCTCCGCCCGGGCATGGAGGTGATTGAAGCCGCCGGCGGCCTGCACAAGTTCAATGGCTGGGACCGTCCCATCCTGACCGACAGCGGCGGTTTCCAGGTCTTCTCCCTGAGCGGTTGCCGAAAAATCAAACCTGACCAGGGCGTCTGGTTCCAGTCCCATATCGATGGCTCCCGTCACCTCTTCAGTCCGGAGAAAGTCATTGATATCCAGCGGTCCATAGGGTCTGACATCATGATGGCGTTTGACGAGTGCCCGCCCTATCCATGCGATTACGCGTACGCTCGCAAGTCGCTGGACATCACCCTCGGATGGCTTGCCCGCTGTTGGAAACACTATCAGGAAACGGAGCCCAAGTACGGCCATGACCAGACACTGTTCCCTATTGTACAGGGCAGCGTGTACAAGGATCTGCGCAGCCGTTCCATGGAGGAAATTGTGAAGCTGGACAGCGATGGTATCGCCATCGGTGGCATCGCCGTGGGCGAACCGGTGGACATGATGTACGAGATGGCCGGCTTCTGTTGCGAACAACTCCCCAAAGACAAACCTCGCTACCTGATGGGGGTGGGCACCCCGGCCAACATTTTGGAGAATATCGCCCTGGGGGTTGATATGTTCGACTGCGTGATGCCCACGCGCAACGGCCGCAACGGCATGATTTTCACATGGGAAGGCATGCTGAATATGCGGAATGAAAAGTGGAAGGAGGATTTTTCCCCCATAGATGCCCAAAGCTCCTTGACCGCCGACCGGATTTACAGCCGCGCCTACTTGCGCCATCTGTACACCTCCAACGAAATTCTCGGTCCCATGATCGGCTCCCTGCACAATCTCCACTTCTACCTTGACCTTGTGACCACTGCGCGGCAGAAAATAGAAGAGGGCACGTTCACTGAATGGAAGAATCAGATGGCCCCCCAGTTGGCACGCAAGTTGTAATTCTTTTTTTTCTGGGGAGCGACTTTCCTGTTTAAAAATAATGTATCTTTGCGCCGCTTTCCGGAGGTGGGAATCTTCCTGCGAAAGCAATGAAACACTGTTTTTGAATTTTTGTAAAACAACCATTTAATCATTAAAAAACAATTATGAAGAAAAAATTTATCTGTACCGTTTGCGGTTATGTTCATGAAGGTGACGATGCTCCCGATTTCTGTCCCCAGTGCAAAGTTCCGAAGAGCAAGTTCAAAGAACTGAAAGAGGATGAGGCCCTGAATTTTGTGACCGAGCATGTGATCGGTATCGCCAAGGAAGGCACCGACGAAGCTATGATCAGAGATCTTAATTCGCATTTCAACGGCGAATGCTCCGAGGTGGGCATGTATCTGGCCATGAGTCGCCAGGCCGACCGCGAAGGCTATCCGGAAATCGCTGAGGCTTTCAAGCGCTATGCTTGGGAAGAAGCTGAACACGCCGCCAAGTTCGCCGAACTGCTCGGTGATGTGGTGTGGGACACTAAAACCAATCTGGAGAAACGTATGAACGCAGAGGCCGGCGCTTGCGAAGACAAGATGCGCATCGCCCGCATTGCCAAAGAGCAGAACCTCGACGCCATCCATGACACTGTTCATGAGATGGCCAAGGATGAGGCCCGCCACGGCAAAGGCTTCGAAGGCTTGTACAACCGTTATTTCAAAAAATAGTCCGTGAAAACCGGCCCTCCGCCGGCAATTTTACGGTTTACCGTGTGATGGCTGCGGAATAAGCAATAAGTTCCGCAGCTTTTTAATGTTTTTTCAAAATGGTCAGATTAGAGAACGTCACCTTCTCCTACTCCCAAAAGCCTGTGCTGTCGGCTTTGGACTTGACAGTGCCGGAAGGTGATTTTTGCGCCATCGTCGGTCCCAACGGTTCGGGAAAAACCACCCTGCTGAAGCTGATGGCCGGTCTGTTGAAACCACAGCAGGGAAGGGTCTCCACCAATGGAAAAAACATCGCAGGCCTCTCTCCGATGGAAATGGCCAAGATGATCTCCTATGTGCCGCAACATCAGGATGTGGTATTTGATTTCACCGTCTTTGACACGGTGATGATGGGCCGAAATCCCTATCAGAACCGTTGGACGGATGCCTCTGAATCGGATGTCAAGGTGGTGCGGGAAGTGCTGGAACAGACCGGTTTGGCCCATTTGTCAAACCGTATGCTCTCCCACCTTAGCGGCGGAGAGTGCCAGCGTGTGATGATCGCCCGCGCCATGGCCCAGCAAACCCCTGTGATGCTCCTCGATGAACCCCTTTCCAATCTGGATGTGGGCTATCGCTTTGAAGTGATGGATGTGCTCCGGGAACTGAACAGAAAACAACATGCCACCGTGATCATCATTCTCCACGACTTCTCTTTCGTGTCCCAATATGCCACCAGCACCCTCATGCTCCATGGGAATGGCGAGCATCGCTATGGCACGACTCGGGAAATCCTCAACAATGATCATATCCGCCACGCTTTCGGATTGTCTGACGATTACCACCTGGACGACAAAGGACATGTTTTCCGGGATGAAGCACCCTTCCGGAATTCGTGATTTATTTGTATTTTTGCCGCTCTTATGGTTGAATCAGGAAATCAAGTGACCCGAATATATAGAATGGCTATCTGTTTGATAACCATTGGTTTTTTTCTTGTTTCCTGTCAAAAAGAGGGACAATATTCGCCCAAAGGGAAAATACAAAGGGTGTATTATTCGTGGGATTCCTCCACCAGCTGGTATGACGCCGTCTCCGATCAGTGGGTCACCTACCGGGACAGCACCGGGAAAAAACTGCAGCAGGTCTGGTATTGGGAAGGGAAATTGCTCCAGCAGATTGACCATTTCCAAGGGAATGAACATGCCTTTTCCCAATATTTCTTTTATGATAAAAAAAACAGACTGTCCAAAATAACCGAAGAGGGGTGCGAGATGGTTCTGACGTATTCTGGCAATGTGTTGGACCATATCAATGTCTTTGAACACGACCGTTTGGGCATGACCATAGATTTCATTCGAGAGGGAGATCGTGTGGTAGAGATGGACGTATTTGAGTATATCAGTCAGATGCCTCAGTTCGTGTCGCGTATGCTGGAACCCGTGATGCCAGTTCGCCTGATGGAATCGATGGAAGTCGGACAGCGGGCAGCCGGTACGAGGGGCACGGCGTTTACAAAGGTGGAGCTGGAATGGGAAAAAAACAATGTAGCGCGGGTTACTTTCAGCGGAACAGAAAACCAAACCCCGCAAGTTATTGAATATAAATATGATAATAAGAAAAATCCTTACCATGGATTGTGGGATGTGTTTTTGGCAGAGAACGGCGAGGGAATGCGTCTCGTGTGGAGTGAAAACAATATAGTGAAAATGACCTCCTATGCGGCTTCATCACCCGAACAGTGCGAGGTGAAGGAATTTCAGTATGAATATGTCGGAAAGTGTCCGGTAAGTCGTAGGGAGGATGTTTTATATAACAATGAATCAGGGACTTATAAATACAGTTCCCAATCTGTATATTATTATGAATATTAACTTAAAACCATAAGAATATGAAACTTTTATTAATCAGCAATTCAACAAATTACAAAGAGACTTATTTGGGCTGGTGCATGCCTTTGATTCAGGAATTCCTGGGTACCGCCGACAAAAAAAAGATCGCCTTTTTCCCGTATGCAGTAGTGCGCAACGGCGAAACGCTGGAGGCCAGCTACAACGCCGCCACGGAAAAGGTGAAGGGTTGTTTCAAGAATTTCGGCTTGGAGGCGGACATTGTTTCCACCCATTCAGTGGCCGATCCGGTGAAACTGGTGAATGAGAGCGATGCCATCATGGTGAGTGGCGGCAACACTTTCCATCTGGTTTATGAGCTGCACCGCAACAAACTGATTGAACCGGTGCGTCGCAAGGTGCTGGAGGGGACTCCCTACATGGGATGGAGCGCCGGCAGCAATGTGGCTTGCCCCACGCTCCGCACCACCAACGACATGCCCATCATCATGCCCACCAGCTTCGATTGCTTTGATTTCGTTCCGTTCCAAATCAACCCGCACTACATTGACGCCTATCCCGAAGCGGTCAACGACGCCTTGACTCATGCGGGCGAATCCCGTCAGGACCGCATTGAGGAGTTCCTGTGCGTGAATCCGGAAATCACGGTGGTGGGACTGCGTGAGGCCACGGCACTGTGGGTGGAGAATGACAGGATCACCCTGCGGGAGTATGAAAAGAACCCGTACAATAAAAAACGGGAGATGATTGTGCTCAAAAACGGACGTGAGGTACGGGAAATCCAACCGGGCAGTACGTTCGATTTTGCCATGAACCTGGTGTAGTCTTTTTTTTAACATTCCTCCCCTCCCTATGAGAGGGGAGGCTTTTTGTGGCCATGCAGATGAAGGCGAGATATTGGATAGTCCAAACCCTGGGGGCGTTGGCCGTAGGGGTGTTGCTGGTATGGGGATGCTGGAAAAACAGTGGAATTGAGGAGTTCCGGCTGTTCGGCTCGCTTACCTCTGTGCCCCAGGGGGAGTACATCCCCAATCAAAACGTGGAACTGTCAGGCACCCAGGCCTTTCAACAAAAGGCCACCCTCTATGCCGATTTCCGTGCGAATTACCGTTTTCATTTTCAAACCATCGGCAAGGCCCTTTTTGAGGACGGAAGCTGTATGCTGCTGGTTTCAGAACCGCCACCATATTTCAACGCGGATACCATTAAGCAGATTTTCAGTAAGTTCACCCATAGTGTGGAATCAAAAAATCATCCTGTAGGCTATGACGGACATATCACCGATTTGGTGATTCTGCTGGCCAATGCCACTGTGGAAAATGTGGACCATCTGGTGAAAGACCTCTCGGCAGCACTGTATCTGTCTGATTACAAGCCGAACACTATGCCGTTGCCGGTGGAAAATCCACGTCAGTATTTCACGGAGGAGAATATTGACTACCAGATCACGCTTTACGAGTTCAATGACTGGTTCATGGAAAACGATGAGGAATTTGTGCGTTGGCCGGACACCTCGCGCAGTGTGACGGTGGAGCAGATGTTTGCCGATTCCCTTACAGGAGTGTTTTTCAGCCGTACACCGGGGTTCGTGGCGTGGGCCATCGCCAAGCACCATGACCTTTCGGAACAGCTGGGGGCCATCCGCCAGTTTGCATTGGATGCAGACCTGATCTTGGGCGCGTTGGCCGACTCTTCCACTTTGGTGGTAGTGGGGCGTGAGCGGCAGGCCCCGCTGCACGTGCTGCCTCCGCTGAATGTGGAGACCGTTCTGCTACTGGCCTCCGTCACCGAAAAAGAGCTTTCCCAAAGCCTGGATGTCAACGATTTCATGGCCGGCAAAATGAAAAGCGGTCGCGACTGGTGCCCCACTTACCTGAGCCGTGAACTGGAAAATACAGAGTTCGGCCACCTGATGACCATCACCGATGTGCTTTTGAAAGACTGGTCCGAAAACGGTACCATCCAGGAAGCCTACTACCGTTATCCGTCTCCTCCCCGTTTTCCGTTCGACCGACCCTTGTTCAAGAAGCTGGGATTGAATGAGTTGGTTTATAACTGGAATACCTGGAATGCCATGTATGCCATTGATATGGACGAAGGCTTCACCATTTATACGCTCAATCGCACGGGTTCATTGCCCGTGTCCTATTTCAATTCCCCGGAACGGAGCGTCTCCGTGGGCTACCGATATGAAAACCAAGCATACAACTATTTTGCCACGTTGGGAAATACCGATTTGGCACGTGTAGTCCAATATACTGCTTTATACCAACTGTTTATGGATAATGGTGTGACCTATTCGGGAGATGTGGGAGAGGCATTCCCTGCCAACAAGCCGTATCTGCTGTATCGTCCCACCCGGAATTTGATGGATTTTTTCAAAAACCTGACGGATCAGCAGTTGGATTATTTGGCGGATACCATCTCCTCATGCACGTATGCGGAGTATCAGCGTGATTTTGTGGGAAGGGATATCAAACGAATTGAAAACCAGTATAATTTCAAATATACTGAAGATCAGAAGCGCGATATTTATGAGCGCATGGGAAAGCAGGTGCGCAACCAGCTGCGGTCGGATCTGGCATCGGTAAGGTCCATGTTGTCCGGTTTGGGAGAAGAGGAGTACACGAAGTTGGCCCGTTTTCTTTCTTACCCGCGTGGGATGCAGGCGGCGGGTGGAGTGACTCAGCAGCTCTGGTCGCGGGCTCGCAAGCTCAACCATTTGATGCGAACCATCGGCAAGAATCACCTTTCCATTGTGGGTGTGGATCTCAACGACGTGAAGAACTACTATGTGGGAAGTCTGGCCAACTCCTCTGCCCGGTATTTGAAAACTCCTTCGGTGATTGTGACTTACAATGACATGCTCACCACGGGTGGGCATAACCTTTCATCGGGTATCACGAGGGTGCATTCGCTCACGGGTTACAAGCGGGGAGGGGGAGGTGCTGCCTATCCGCAGGCCAAGCCGGCAGTTCCGACGGCTGCCAAGCCTGCTACGGGTGGGGGAGGGGGCGGGAGCCACAGCGGGAGCTCTTCTCGTCCGGCAACATCCACAGCCAAACCTTCGGCTGCTGCCAAGCCAGCGCAGAACATCCGCCCGCGCGGGGAGGTGATCTCCACTGCTGGTCGCCCGCAACGCGGCTTCTGAGCAGCCGGTTACTATAGTTTTGGTTTGATTTTTTTTTATATTTTTGCAACTTCAAATCAATAGGTATGCAAGGTAAAAAAGTATGTGGATACACGCTTTTGCGTCCGCTCGGACAAGGAGGAATGGCGGAAGTGTGGTATGCCGAGAACAAGATTCATAAGCCGGCGGCGGTGAAGTTCCTGTTGCCGAAATTCTGCTCGGATTCCGATGTGGTGCGACGTTTCAAGACAGAGGCGGAGGTTACGGTGAAGCTCAGCCATCCGAACATCCGGCAGGTGTATGACTACGATGAGGTGGATGGCCGCCCCTGCATGGTGATGGAGTACTTGGAGGGCGAAGACCTCAGTTCCCGCATGAAACATGGCGAGCGTTTTTCCGATGAGCAACTCCGCACATGGTGGGACCAGCTGGCCGATGCACTCAACTACACCCATGAACAGGGGGTGGTGCACCGCGACATCAAGCCGTCGAACATCTTTGTGGATGCCAGAGGCAACGTGAAGCTGCTTGATTTCGGAATCGCCAAGGTGAGGGACAGCATCACTTCCACCGCCACGGGTGCGATGATGGGCACCCTCATGTACATGAGCCCCGAGCAGGTGCGCGACAGCAAGCATATCGACCACAAGACCGACCTCTACTCGCTGGCGGTGACGTTTGTGCACCTGTTGAGCGGGAGTGCCCCGTACGACATGGGTAGCACCGACGACTATGAAATCCGTAAGAACATAGTGGAAACCTCGTTGGATTTGATCGGTGTTCCTTCTGTATGGCAGACATTCCTGCGGCCCTATCTGGCGAAGAGGCCGGAGGAGCGGCCTGTACTGAGGGCGTTTGGTACAGGAGTTTCTGGTATTCCCCCTTCAGAGACTACAGTTTTGAATATGGGGACTTGCCCGGAGAGTCCCTTTAAGGGAAATTCCATGGATTCTGAGAGTACCCAAATGGCATTAGAGAGCATCGTGTTACAGGATAAGACGTTCACGGTGGATGGGGTGATGTTCAAGATGGTGGCTGTGGAGGGCGGCACTTTTATGATGGGAGGCACCGATGAACAGGGAGATGAATGTTGTGATGATGAGAAACCGGCGCATCGCGTGAAACTGAGCTCATTTTATATTGGAGAGACTGTGGTGACACAGGCACTTTGGAAGGCGGTGATGGGTAACAATCCAAGCAGGTTCAAGAAGTGGTTCGGGAAAAGTGATGACAGGCCGGTGGAGAAAGTGAGCTGGGACGATTGCCAGGAGTTTGTCGGGAAGTTGAACAAGCAGTTGGGCGGGCAACTCCCCGCTGGCTGGCATTTCGCGCTGCCGACGGAGGCACAGTGGGAGTATGCAGCAAGAGGCGGAACCAAAAGCCAGGGATGCAAGTATGCTGGAAGCAACAACCTGGATGATGTGGCATGGTATCGTGACAACAGCGGCATCGAGACGCACCCTGTGAAAACGAAGGCGGCGAACGAGTTGGGCTTGTACGACATGAGCGGCAACGTGTGGGAGTGGTGCAGCGACTGGTACGGAGACTACAGCAGCGATGCGCAGACCAATCCCAAGGGTGCTTCTTCGGGCTCGTACCGCGTGGTTCGTGGCGGCGGCTGGTTCAGCCTTGCGTGGTGCTGCCGCGTTTCGTCTCGCAGCAACTACAACCCCAGCTACCGCCGCGACGATCTGGGGCTCCGCCTGGTGCTTGTCCCTTAGTTTTCTCATAGGCATTCATCTATCGCAAAGCTAAGGGAAAAGGCGAATGGAGTGAGAGGCAGGCAAGCGGGCGAAACGGAGTGGAGCCAAGCCAGCCCGCCGCAAACGGAATGAGCAGCGGAATCAACAATGCAGCGCCAGCTGGCGGAATGGTGGGGGGACATAATAATCATTAATTGGGGGTGAGAGGGCGGCGCAGCCGC
>JAFZWE010000044.1 GCA_017617445.1 Bacteroidales bacterium
CAGCGATCCGAAACAATATATCAAAAGATTGCGTTCTCGCGACGAAGGACTGAACTCCAACTGGGGTACAATTTGTACCCCCCTTGAAATGATTGCCCTTGACGGGAAACGTCGAAAAGTACAGACAGCCAATGCCAAAGGACTTTTCCGTATCATCCAGTCCATTCCCTCCCCCAAAGCTGAACCTTTCAAACAATGGCTGGCACAAGTGGGGTACGAGCGATTGCAGGAAATCGAGAACCCCGAACTGGCACAAGAAAGGATGAAAGAACTTTATGAGAAGAAAGGCTACCCGAAAGACTGGATTGACAAACGCCTGCGTGGAATCGCCATCCGCCAGAATCTGACCGATGAGTGGAAACGTAGTGGCATCACCTCCGAACAGGATTACGCTATCCTTACTGCTGAAATCTCTAAAGCCACCTTTGGAATGACACCCTCGGAATACAAGGATTTCAAGGGATTGACAAAGAAAAACCAGAACCTGCGCGACCATATGGATGATTTGGAGCTGATTTTCACCATGTTGGGAGAGCGCGTTACCACTGAAATCTCGCAAAAAGAGAATCCAGAAACCTTTACTGAAAGCAAAAAGATAGCCCGCCGTGGTGGGGGAGTGGCGGGATCGGCCCGCAGACAAGCGGAAAAGGAACTCGGAAGAAGCATCTCCACTCCCAATAACTTCCTTCCTGCTTCCAAACAACCCAAATCCATAGAAAATGATTAAACGAACCCTCTATTTCGGTAACCCCTCCTATCTGTCGCTCAAAAACGACCAGCTGGTGCTGAAATATCCGGAAGTAGAGAAAAACGACACCCTGCCCGACACTTTCAAACAGCAGAACACCACAACGATTCCCATTGAGGATGTGGGCGTAGTGATATTGGATCACAAACAGATTACCATCACCCAAGCCCTGATGGAAAAATTGCTGGAAAATAATTGTGCAGTTATCACGTGCGACAGCCGTAGGATGCCCAGTGGATTACTTCTTCCACTGGAAGGTAATACGCTGCAAGAGGAGCGGTTCAATATCCAAATCAACGCTTCGCTTCCTCTCAAAAAACAGCTTTGGCAGCAGACTGTCATTCGCAAGATAGAAAACCAGGCCGCGGTATTGAGTTCGCGAACAGGAGAGGTATCCGAAAGACTGCATCGTCTGGCTCAAAGTGTGAAAAGTGGCGACAGCACCAATATAGAAGCTGTGGCTGCTGCGCATTATTGGTCAAACCTGTTTTCCGACCTCCCGGATTTTACGCGCAACCGTGATGGAGACTATCCCAATAACCTGCTCAATTATGGATATGCCATTCTACGCGCACTTGTGGCACGTGCACTCGTAGCAAGTGGACTGCTTCCCACCTTCGGCATTCATCACAGGAACCGGTACAACGCTTATTGTCTTGCTGACGACATCATGGAGCCCTACCGTCCATACGTGGATGCGTATGTCATTAAGCTGATGAGAGATTTCCCAGAAGAAAAAGAACTGTCTAAAACCATCAAGTCAGCACTGCTACAACTCCCTGTTTGCGACGTGACCATACAGGAACACCGCAGTCCCCTCATGGTGGCTGTGGGAACAACAGCAGCCTCATTGTTCAAGTGCTATTCCGGACAATCAAAGAAGATCGTTTACCCCAAAATATAAGCATTGGAACGATTTAGCGAATACCGTATCATGTGGATTCTGGTGTTTTTCGATCTGCCAACTGAAACCAAGAAGGATCGGAAGAATTATGCCGAATTCAGAAAAAAGCTATTGAAAGATGGTTTTAATATGTTCCAGTTTTCCATCTACACAAGGCATTGTCCCAGCGCGGAAAATGCTGAGGTGCACATACAGCGGGTGAAAAAATCGTTGCCGGCCTACGGTTCTGTGGGCATTTTGTGCATCACCGACAAGCAATTCGGCAGTATAGAGTTGTTCTACGGGAAAAAGGCCTCGCCGTTGCCATCGCCATCTGTGCAATTGGAACTTTTTTGAAATTTTATTGCATGATTTTGTGATGTGGAATGTGCAATAGAACGAAGAAAATGTCCTTCTCTTTGATTTTAGCGAAAAATAAAACCATGTTTTTTTTTTAAGACATTGTGCGATAATCTGTTGATTTTCAGTTTGTCGCACAATGTCTGTTTTTGAAGCGGGCAAAAATACAAAATTTTGAAAGCGATTCACAACTGCCGATCAACAGCGTAAATGCGCGGCTTTGTTTTTGAAGCGGGCAAAAATACAAAATTTTGAAAGCGATTCACAACTTACACTTTTTTTTCGTACCTAGCCGTCTTGTTTTTGAAGCGGGCAAAAATACAAAATTTTGAAAGCGATTCACAACCGCTGCTGAGCACCAAACCAAGTCTTCTCTGTTTTTGAAGCGGGCAAAAATACAAAATTTTGAAAGCGATTCACAACGAAAAAGTGTCAAGACCACGTAACGCGGCAGTTTTTGAAGCGGGCAAAAATACAAAATTTTGAAAGCGATTCACAACTATGAACGGCGAGGGTGCTAACTACGAGATGTTTTTGAAGCGGGCAAAAATACAAAATTTTGAAAGCGATTCACAACATGTAAGCGGAGTGACATCTGTTTCCACGGTTTTTGAAGCGGGCAAAAATACAAAATTTTGAAAGCGATTCACAACTTGTTGCGTTTGGGAAGACGTCTAAAAGGGTTTTTGAAGCGGGCAAAAATACAAAATTTTGAAAGCGATTCACAACCGTCAGGATTGGGATATTCAAAATTTGTAGTTTTTGAAGCGGGCAAAAATACAAAATTTTGAAAGCGATTCACAACTGTTACAGGCAAGATCACAAGCAATTACGGTTTTTGAAGCGGGCAAAAATACAAAATTTTGGATAAGTTTGGCTGCACCTCAGCAAATCAAGCAAGCTCGTTTGCATTCGGCTTGCGCAAACTTTGAAAGCGATTCACAACATCTGTTCTTGCTATATACGTAATAAACCCGAGGGTGGAGCTTTCTGCGACTTCCTGAAATTTTTCGTGCAACATTGGCGAGTTTTCAACAATGAAATGTGCCAACATTTTCGCAGGACGCGATGTATTTCCATAAATTACGTGTATTTTTGCGCAGATTTAAATTTGTATTATGAAATTAGCATTGTTTTCAGCTGTCCCTGAGGAAGTGGGAGGCTTGCGCGAAATGGTGAATTTCACGGGCATCGGCAGGGAGAACGCTACCCGCGCCGCACTCGCTTTTTTTGACCGCCACCGCCATGAGGATTTTATCACACTGAATGTGGGTACTGTGGGCGCTCATCACCTTCCCGTGGGTACCATCCTGTCTGTCAGTGAGATCGTGTCGTCCGGCACCGACTTTACTGACTTTTCCATGAAATTGGATACCCTGCCCGCAACACCGCCGCAACCCGTCTCCCCCGCAGTGCTCTTCTCCTCCGACAGCTTCGTCTCAAAGTCGGTTTATACTGACGACTTTTTGCAGCAGATGATGCACAAGGCGGATTGCTTTGATATGGAATCCTCGGCCCTCTATTCCGTGGCTTCGTTCTATGGCAAAAAATATGTCTCCTATAAAATCGTGTCCGACAATCTGGATGTCACGATAGAGGTGTGGCGCCAGCGTGTGGTGGAGCTCTCCGCTCATCTGGAGCTGTTCCTGGATAAGTTTTTTGAAGAAATCCGGAAAAATGAACCGCTGGAATTTCTGAAGTAACCAGAATGTAAGTGAGTATGGAAAACCATCCTGATGTTGCGGCTTTTCTCAGTTACCTGAAGTTTGAAAAGCGTTATTCTGTACACACGCTGGAGGCTTACCGGCGCGACTTGGAACAGTTTTGCGGTTTCATGGAGGAACAATACCCCGGCACCAGCCTGCTGTCGGCTACGTCTCTTGAAATCCGCACTTGGATGGTGCAGCTGATGGAAGACCAGATTACTGCACGCAGCATCGGGCGGAAGGTCAGTGCGTTGCGAGCTTTTTACCGCTACCACTCCAAACAGGCCCACCTCTCCGTCAATCCGATGGAGGCTATCGTGGCCCCCAAAATTGCCAAACGTCTCCCGCAGTTTGTGGAGGCCGCCGACATGGATCGCCTCTTCCGGGATGAGCTTTTTGAGGACACTTTCGAGGGCCACCGCGATCGCCTGATCATGGAGCTGTTCTATGTCACCGGAATGCGACTTTCTGAACTTGTCGGTCTGCGCAAATGCGATGTCAACCTGTACGACTGCCAGTTGAAAGTGCTGGGAAAACGCAATAAGGAACGTATCATCCCCTTCAGTCCACGTGTAAAAGGATTGATTGAGAACTATTTAAATGAATTTGAAGAGAAATATCCTTCGGTTTCTGAAAAAAGTTTTATCTTTGTCGCTCCAAACGGAAACAAAATCTATGCAAAAGCCGTTTATAGGATTGTACGAAAATATTTGGACATGGTGACCACGATAGACAAGCGAAGTCCGCACGTTTTGCGGCACACTTTCGCCACCCAGATGCTCAACAATGGCGCGGATATCAATGCCATCAAGGAGATTCTGGGCCATTCGTCTTTGGCCGCCACCCAGGTGTATACCCATAACTCCATTGAAAAATTGAAAAACATTTATAACCAAGCCCATCCCAGGGCATAAAAAAGGAGGTTTTATGAACATCAACATTTCTTCTCTGCATTTCAAGGCAGATCAAAAACTAGAGGCTTTCATTACTGAAAAGATTGAGAAACTGAGCAAGATGCATGACGGCATCCTCGGCGTAGAGGTGACTCTGAAACTTGAAAACACCGACAAGCCGGAAAACAAAACCGCGGAAATCCGTATCAAAATCCGTGGAAACGATGTCATGGCAGACAAGACCGCCAAAACATTTGAAGAGGCCACCGACAATGCGGTGGAGGCTCTTAAAAAACAGCTGATCAAGGTGAAAGATAAAGAACGTGGAAACTAATCCTTCCATTCTTACAAAAGGCGCTCATTAGAGCGCTTTTTTTTCAAAAAAAACGCCCGGTTCCATGAGGATGCCGGGCGTTTTGGGTGTTGATTCGGTTTATTTGTTGAATCTTTCCTTCAAAACTTTGAGCATGTCCACGGTCATGGACTGGAGGTCGTATTCGGGTTTCCAGTTCCACTCGCTGCGGGCCGCGCTGTCGTCCATGTAGTTGGGCCAGCTGTCGGCGATACCCTGTTTGAGAGGATCCACGTCGTAGGTCATGGTAAAGTCGGGAATGTGTTTTTTGATTTCGGCATAGATGGTTTCCGGTCCGAAGCTCATGGCAGTGATGTTGAAAGAGTTGCGGTGGATGAGTTTGGACGGGTCGGCTTCCATCAGCTGGCAGATGGCATGGATGGCATCGGGCATGTACATCATGTCCATGAGGGTGCCTTCTTTCAGCGGGCAGGTGAACTTGCCTTCCTTGATGGCGGCGTAGTAGATTTCAACGGCATAGTCGGTGGTGCCGCCGCCGGGGAGGGTCACGTTGGAGATGATGCCGGGGAAACGCACCGAGCGGGTGTCCACGCCAAAACGTTTGTGGTAGTAGTCGCTCAGCAGCTCGCCCGTCACTTTGGTGACGCCGTAGATGGTCTTGGGGCGCTGGATGGTGTCTTGCGGGGTGCCGTCGTGCGGGGTTTCCGGGCCGAAAGCGCCGATGGAGCTGGGGGTGAAGACCGCCGTGTTGTATTCGCGGGCCACTTCCAGACAGTTGAGCAGCGCGCCGATACCGACGTTCCAACCCAGCATCGGGTTGAGTTCCGCCTTGGCAGACAGGATGGCCGCCAGGTTGAAAATGGTGTCGATATTGAATTTCTTGACAGCGTCGGCGATGTCCTGCGCCTTGGTGGCATCAATCTTCACTGACGGGCCGGCATCGGCCAGTTCGGGGCGGAGAGGATAGATCAGGTCGCTGGCAACGACATTGTCACTGCCGTAAATCTTACGGAAAGCAGGAGTCAGTTCGGAACCAATCTGTCCGGAAGCTCCAACGATTAAAATTCTTTTCATTGCTTTGTGGTTTATGTTGTTTTTTTGATTTTCGCGGCGCAAAAGTACATTTTTTTTGTCAATGCTTCTGTACGGCAATCGCATTTTTTTTATTCAAAAAAAAGTGTAATTTTGCACGATTTTTCCGAAACGTGCAAAGTGGGCATCGTTTAGTCAATAATGTTTTGTAAATGAAAATGATATACTGTTATGAATGAGAATGAAGAAATGAAAAACAGCGAAAGCCAGCCGAGAGAGGAGTTTGTGGCTCCTTCTCAGCCGGAAATCCCTGCAGCTGAAGTTGTCGCTCCTGATGAACCCGCTCCCCAACGGCACGACAACGGACGGATTTTCCAACTGGTGGCACTCGGCGTGCTTCTTGTGGCAGTCATTGTGCTGTATGTGCTCCATTTTACGGGCGGTAAAAAATCCGCTTCTGAAACGCCGTCCGCCCCTGCCATGCAGGTGAACACTGCCCCGGGTAACGGAAACGTGCTGTATGTCAATCTGGATTCAGTTTACGAGTGCAAGTACTTCAAGCAGGAAATGAAAGTGCTGGAGGACGAGGCAGACAAATTGAAGCAGGATTTTGAGCAGCGTCAGGCCAAACTGGAAGCCGACGCCGCCCAGTTCCAGAAAAACATTCAGTCCAATATCCTCACGGAACAACAGGCCCAGTATGCCTATGAGGACCTGAACAAGCGCAGCGACCAGATCCAGAAAGACTACCAGCAGGCTCTGGAAAACCTCGCTCAAAAACAGGCAGACCTCACCAACAAACTTCTGGACCGCCTCCGCGTGGTGGTGGACCAGGTCAACAAACAGGGTCAAGATGCTCCGAATGCCTCGTATGTCATCACCTACTCGCACGATAACCCCACACTTCTCCAAGTGGATCCCAGCAGGGAAATCACCAAAAATGTGATTTATGAGTTAGATAAAGATGTGAAGGAGAAATAATTAAGTCCCATGAAGCATATCCCGCTTTCCTTTTTGATCCTTTGCCTGCTTTTGTCTTCCGGCTGCAAGCATGACTCCACCCCACAGGTGGAAGTCACCAATGAAACCGGTGGACAGACGGATGAATATCTCCACGGTGATCCGTACAAGGATGCTCCCCGTGTGCTGTCTGCTGATACCAACCTTATTTTCAATGTGGACAGCGTTTTCTATATTCAGGAATTGGACGCCGGCGGTCAGCCGACAGACAAGTCCAATTGCAGGGTCTCCTATAGCCAGGGCAAGGTGTTTATTGTAGAAAATGTGAAAGACAGTCTGCGCAATGGCGAGTGCATGTCCTATTATCCCAACGGGCAGCTTTGGTCAAAAGCTACCTATGTCAATGGCGTACAGGTAGGGGAGGAGCTGGTTTACCGCGAAAACAGGAACCTGTGGGTTTCCTCTTTCTATAAGGATGGAAAGTTGGAGGGAGAGGTGAAAGAGTATCATGAAAATGGCAGACTGGCATCGGTGACTCACTACGAAAATGGCTTGAAACAGGGAGTTTACAAGGTCTATTTTGAAAATGGGCAACTGAAACTTTCTGGAAAATTCACCAATGGGATATGTAGCGGAACATGGGAGGTGTATGACAAAAATGGAAAGAAAATCAAGAGCATGACGGCTGGAGAACATGTGGTGGTATGCGGAAACTGCCCCAGGTGTATTTCCATCAGAAAAGCCCATTTAGGAAGATAATCAATCATTAATAAATAATACCATTATGGAAATTCCTTTTGCAGAAGCGTGGAAAATCAAGATGGTTGAACCCATCCGCAAATCCACCCGCGAAGAACGCGAAAAATGGCTGGAAGAAGCCCACAACAACATTTTCATGTTGAAATCTGATTATGTTTATATCGACCTTCTCACCGACTCCGGTACCGGCGCCATGAGCGACCGTCAGTGGAGTGCCATGATGATGGGCGATGAGAGCTACGGCGGTGCACGCAGCTTTTACCACATGAAGGACACCATCACCGAACTCACCGGTTTCCCCTTCGTCATCCCGACGCACCAGGGCCGTGCCGCTGAGAACGTGCTCTTCTCTTACCTCGTGAAACCCGGTATGATTGTCCCCGGAAACGCCCACTTCGACACCACCAAGGGCCACATCGAAAGCCGCAAGGCCTTCGCCATCGACGTGACCTGCGACGAGGCGAAAGACACCCAGCTGGAGGTTCCCTTCAAGGGGAATGTCGGCCTCGACAAGTTGGAAAAAGTTTTGAAGGAGAATCAGGGCAATGTGCCTTTCATGGTGCTCACCGTTACCAACAACACCGTTGGTGGACAGCCCGTTAGCATGCAGAACATCCGCGAGACCTGCGAGCTGTGCCACAAGTACGGCGTGCCCGTCAACATCGACTCTGCCCGCTTCGTGGAGAACGCCTACTTCATCAAGACCCGCGAGAAAGGTTATGAGAACAAGACCATCCGCGAGATTGTGAAGGAGATGTTCAGCTATGCCGACAGCATGACCATGAGCGCCAAGAAGGACGGCCTCGTGAACATGGGCGGTTTCATCGCCACCAAGAAAGAGGATTGGTACGAAGGTGCCAAGTTGTTCTGCATCCCCTTCGAGGGCTTCCTGACCTACGGCGGTATGAACGGCCGCGACATGGACGCGCTGGCAGTGGGTTTGAAGGAAAACTGCGACTTCGACATGGTGGAGACCCGTATCAAACAGGTACAGTACCTTGCCGCCAAGCTCGATGAGTACGGCATTCCTTACCAGCGTCCTGCCGGTGGCCACGCCATCTTCGTGGATGCCGACAAGGTTTTGACCAACATCCCGAAAGAGGAGTTCCCGGCCCAGACGCTCACCTGCGAGCTCTACCTCGAAGCCGGCATCCGCGCCTGCGAGATCGGCTACGTGCTCGCCGACCGCGACCCCGTAACCCGCGAGAACCGTTTCGGCGGCCTCGACTTCGTGCGCCTCTGCATCCCGCGCCGCGTTTACACCAACAACCACATGGATGTGATCGCCGCCGCCCTCAAGAATGTGTACGACCGCCGCGACACCATCAAACGCGGTCTCGAAATCACCTGGGAGGCTGAGCTGATGCGCCACTTCACCTGCCAATTCAAACGGCTGAAATAGTCGTGGTAAATAACCAAGGGCGTCGGGACGGATTTCCTGACGCCCTTTGTGAATACAATTGTCCATTAATTTTATTTGATATGTCAGAAAAAATTTTAAATCATGTGAAACCCGGTTTTGTTTACGGACAAGACCTTCAGGAAATTTTTAGAATTGCCAAAGCCAACCATTTTGCCATTCCGGCAGTTAATGTGGTGGGCACGGATTCCGTGAATGCGGTGCTGGAAGCCGCTGCAGTGGCCCATTCCCCCATCATGATCCAGTTTTCCAATGGCGGAGCAGCTTTTTATGCTGGCAAATCCCTCTCCAATGAAGGAGAGAAGGCTGCCATTATCGGAGCGGTTTCCGGTGCCAAGCATATCCATGAAGTTGCTGAGTTATACGGCATCCCCGTCATCATCCATACCGACCATGCTGCAAAGAAGCTTCTTCCCTGGGTGGACGGACTTCTGGACGAGGGCGAGAAATTCTACAAAGAACACGGCAAGCCCCTCTTCAGCTCGCACATGCTGGACCTTTCCGCAGAACCTTTGAAGGAAAATATTGAGATCTGCAAGAAATATTTGGAAAGAATGTCCAAAATCGGCATGGTGCTGGAAATTGAACTCGGTATCACCGGCGGTGAAGAGGATGGCGTGGACAACACCGGCATTGACAGCGCTCGCCTCTACACTCAGCCTGAAGATGTGGCATTCGCTTACGAGGAACTGAGCAAGATTAGCCCGAATTTCACCATTGCAGCCTCTTTCGGCAATGTTCACGGTGTGTACAAACCCGGCAATGTGAAACTTGAACCCATCATTCTTCACAATTCTCAGAAATATATTGAGGAGAAATACCACACCCAGCCCAACCCTGTGAACTTTGTGTTCCATGGAGGCAGCGGCAGCGAGCCTGCCAAAATCAAGGAGGCTATCCAGTATGGCGTGGTGAAGATGAATATCGACACCGATACCCAATGGGCATTCTGGGAAGGTGTGATGAATTATTACAAAAAGAACGAGGCTTACTTGCAGAGCCAGATTGGCAACCCGGAAGGAGAGGACAAACCGAACAAGAAGTACTACGACCCGCGCAAGTTCCTCCGCGAAGGCGAGAACTCCATGGTGCGCCGTCTGCAGGTCGCTTTTGATGACCTCAACGCCCTGGACCGCTGCTAACGTCTGCGGTAAATCCTGCCGTCTGATAGCCGGCGTTCCCGCTGCGCATTATACGACGGACTGAAAATGCTGCGCTTTCTGTCAAAAGAGGGCGTGGCAATTTCATTTATGTCAATCAGGGCATGGTACAGGTCGTCAATCATGAACGGCTGGTGCTGGGCTTGTCGCCACTCCTGAGCTCGGCGCAGGTCGCTGGTGTTGAAGCGGTTGGTCCACACTATGAAAGGGATTTCAGCGATGGAGCGGGGGATTGTGTCGGAATAGTCGTGTCCGGCATTGTCGCCGTCGTCGTAAACATTCTCCCCGTGGTCGGAGAAGTACAGGGCGGTGACACGTTCCTCGGGATGCTGTTCTGCGTATTGCGCGATGATGTCAAAGGCGGAATTGACAACGTAATCGTTGTACAGCACGGAATTGTCGTAGGCGTCAATGGTTCGTTGTCGTTTCCCGGAACCTCCGGCGAACTGTTCAAATGAAGGTGGATAGCGCTTGTCATACTGCGAATGGCTGCCCATGAGGTGGAGTACAATCCATTTTCTTGAGACAGGGTCGTCGTTCAAAGAGTGTAGCAGCAGGGGTAGCAGTTGCTCGTCGTAGGAGGCAATCTGTGTGCTTTCGAAGGAGGAGTTGCCGCTGAGGTTGACAAACTGGCATGCGTCGGACAGCTGAGCAATGCTGAAAACGGCATTGTCCCACACACCGATGGGCGATTGGTTGGAGAGCCAGAAAGTCTTGTATCCGGCGGAGGAGAAAACGTCGTGCAACAGGGTGCAGGAGCTGATGTCCTGCTCTTTTTCTATGTGGCTTTCCGACATCAGGTGCAGGAGGGAGGCCATGGTGTAGGAGTAGGGGGCGATGACATCATCGAACACCAGAATGTCATTTCGTTTTGACAACTTGGGGTTGGTGTTTCTGTTGTAGCCGTAAAGCGAGAGGTGGTTGCGGTTGCAGGACTCTCCGATGATGAGTACGCACACCTGCCGGGATGGGGTGGTGGTGGCGGGAACTTTCCTGAGTCCGCGTTTTTGTAGGGCTTGGTAGCTCTTTGTTTCCTTCGCGAAAGAGCACAGCGCGTTCACGGTGGGTGTGGCGGCGTGGCGCAGGAACCGGTGGTGGACTGCTGCTTCTGCAATGTAGATGGTGCAGGCGAGGGTCAGGATGCCCGCGGTGATGCCGAAAGTGCGGTTTGGGGCGGGGAAGCGGGGACACCGGATGAGGCAGATGACAAAAAGAGCGATGTAAGGGAGGAGGAGCAGCCATCGGAAGGAGTGTTTCAGGGCGATGAATTCGGTAGCCTCCTGTCCGTTCGTGTTCAACATGACAAACAGGGAGGTGGCGCTGAGGGGACATCGGAGCACCAACCAGTGGACCAGGTTGAGTAGGCCGTCGATGAACAGGAGGACGGCGGCGGAACGGTAGAGGTAGTTCTTCCGGAAAATGGCGGCGGGCAGAGTGAGAAGGAAAGTCCAGATGGCTGGGATGATAAGGCTGCGGATGTTCAACAGCACAGGTTGGATGCACCATGCTGTCAGCGGGACATAAAGCACCATGCCCCACAGCCACAGCCAGGGGAGGGATGCTTGGTGGGGTGGTTTTTTCAGCAGCGCTTTCACGAGGGTATTTCGGATATCAGTTTTTTTACGATGGTGAGGGCGCTGGCAAAAGCGAAAAACAGGTTGTAGCCGCCGCACACGCCATCCACATCCAGCATCTCTCCAGCCGCATAGATGCCGGGAAAACGTTTTAATTCAAATTGTTCTGTTATCTCATCCAGTTGGATTCCCCCGCTGCACACTTGTGCGTGCTCTAATCCGTAGGGTGCTGCGATGTGGAAGCACAGGTCTCTGGGGTTGAAAGGTTTTTGTGCGAACAGGCGGCATAGCTTGGGGTGCAGCACTCCTTCCAATCCCCCGTGTTGTTGCAGATGTTTCTGGATATCCCAGCTGTCGTCATCGTACAGGAAGTTGAGGTGCAGGGTGCAGTTTTGTTTGTCTGCAAGCCGGTTGTAGTGGGCGCAGCAGTTGAGCACCACGATGCCGGAGATGCCGTCCTCTTTGAAGGTCACCTCGCCCTGTTCTTTGAACACGATGTTTTGGGCTTGGATGAGGGTGACTTCAGCGCGGGCCCTGCATCCGAAAAGGAATTTCGGGTAATCTTCCAGCCGGAAGCCGGAAAGGGAGGGGGCGAGGGGAGTGGTGTGAATCTTCAGGGAGTGGAGGTAGCTGTTGTAGTGGAGCCGGTTCTTCTCGTTCATTCCGGCGGGAGAGCCGGTGGCGAGAATGACCTGGTTGAAAGGCTGCTTACCGCCGTTGATGAGCCATTGCCCGTGGTGCGGGGTAATCTTTCCCACAGGTTCATGGTAATGCCATTGTGTTTGTGGATGAATGTGGTTCATAAGCACTTGCACCACTGTCTGGGAAAAAAGCGTAGCGGGATAGACGCGGTGTTCTTCATCCTCTGTGAGCCGGAGCCCTAAGGAATGGAAGGCGTCTTGCACCTCTTTTCTGCTGGTGTGTCGGAGGAGATTCCTGATGAATGAGGGGTGGTTGTAGTGGTCGGGGCGGATGTCCGTATTCATCAGGTTGGCGCGTCCGCCGCCCGAGGCGCGCAGTTTGGCGGCAGGCTGTTCCGCTTTTTCAAAAAGCGTGAGCCGGAGGGAGGGGACAGGGGAGAGGAGGGCGGCGGCAAACAATCCGCTCGCTCCCGCGCCGATAATCGCAATCTCCGAATGTGTCACCTTTTCTCTGTTCATTTTTTTGCAAAAGCCGGATGCAATGGCGCTGCAAAAATAGTTCTTTTTTCCCATCCCCCTGCAGTTGTCGGCAAATTCTAAATGCATATCAATCGCATTTCTAAAAGGTGAGAAACTGTCCCGTCAAACTGTAAAAAATAATAGCTGTACTATTCAATAAAATTGTTAACTTTGCGCGGATTTTTACGTACTATATATATTGGTGTATTGCAAATTGTAAATAACTAATTGATAAACTATTGTGTAAGAATTGATGTTAAAATTTTCAACAATCATGCGTTGAAAAGCGCGAAATACAGCCAGCGCATGTGTTGTCTCTCCGCGCTTAACTTCTTAACTCTCCCCCATCCCTGCATAATCAAATCAACAAATAAACAATTCAACGAATCAACAAATAAACAAAATATCAACCAAAACCAAAACAACATGAAAGCAGCTTTATCTCTTTCACAAGGAAAAAGAAAATCGTTAACCTCATTGTTCTTTGCCATGGTGCTGGCCTGCGTGCTGATGGCGCCGACGGACAGGGTGTGGGGGCAAACAACGGTAAAAATGGGAGCGGACGGAGCTCAACACATTCTGCCGTTCAATAACTATTATCATCACTCATGGAACCAAATGATCTATACTGCCGAGGAAATCGGGGGGGCAAAGACCATCACTGCTATCAGCTTCTTGTTAAGTGCTGTACCAAGCACCAATTTCTCAGCGGACAATCTGACTGTTTACATGGGACATACAACATTGGGGGGTGCCACAGGAGAAAACGATTTGACCACAACAAGTTGGGTGCCATCTTCAAGCCTCACGCAGGTTTACACAGCGACAAACTATAAGCCGACAACGCTCACTACTTATTCGGATAACAGCAGCACCAACGGATGGATAACAATTACACTCAACACATCTTTTTCGTACAATGGCACCGATAATCTTGCCATTGTTATTGCTGAAAGTAATACAACATATACTAGTGGATTGACATTCAAATACATTACAGATGCGCATAATTTGTGCCTATACAGAAGATCTGACAGTGGTACAGGCTATGACAGCCACCCTGGGTCTGCCTCAGGAACACTGCTAAAAAACAGGCCTGTAATGAAACTCTGTGCAGCAGCTACTGTTGGAGATGTAGTAAACATCAAAAAGACTGTAGTTAGTGGGGACATCACCTTCGTTGATGAAGGAGGCAGCGGGGGCGATTGCTCTACCAATTATGCATCAGGCAACTACTATACCCTGTACGCCACCTATCGTCATATTTTCACAACTACTGGAGCGACATTGAGGGTGACCTTTAGTGAACTCTGTACGGAAAGCTCAAGTTATGATTGGATGTATGTCTATGATGGTTACAACAATTACAGCAATGCTTTATCTGGAAAATTAGGCGGATCATATAGTACGATGCCTGGCCCTTATTCATCCACAGGACAAAGTTTGACCTTTTCTTTTAGAACAGATTCCAGCAATGACCGAGCAGGTTGGAATGCAACCATTAACCGTGTGCCATTTCCCACATTGACTTATTCTTCAAATCCTGCAAATGGCGGCACGGCTACAGTAATCCAAAACGGAAGTACAGTGTCCTCTGGAACAAGTATTGAACCGGGCACCTCTCTCAATATTTCAGCCACGGCCAATCAAGGATGTACGTTTACGGGGTGGACTGTCTCCGGTACTGGGGCATCGGTGGCATCCTCAAGCAGCGCCAGCACTACGCTCACGATGGGTACGGCTAATACTACGTTGACGGCCAACTTTATTGTTCCTCCCGCAAATTCCACCTGTGCCACCGCTACCACACTACCCTGTGGTACAAGCAGTCTTGCAGGCACTACGGTGGGCACACCTGGAGATGCACATGGCATACCAGGGGTTTCCACTTCCAACTATGGAGTTTGGTACACCTTTGAAGGTACTGGTTTGTCCACAACAATTACCACAACTTCCACAATCGATGATAGAATTGTGGTGTGCAAAGGCTCTTGCGGTGGTTTTGAAGTGGTTGTAAACAGGGATGGTACTACAGGTTCTGAATCTGTCACCTTCGAAACAGAATCAGGGGCGACCTATTATGTTTACATTTCTCATTATTCTTCAAGCTCTTCCACAACAGGCACATTCACTATTTCGAGGACTTGTGCCCCTACGGTAAACTCCATCAGTGCGCCGGCAGCGGTTTGCGCTGGCAACACATTGAGCCTCACCGCACCCACTGTGACGGCCAATGGTTCAACAGTGACCGCACAGGGTTGGCAGTATTCCTCCAACAATAGCAGCTGGAACACATTTGATCCAGCTACAGCAGTGCCATATAGTTACAACGGCTATTACCTCCGTTATTATGCCACCAATGCTGGCGGCACCACCTACAGCAACACGGTGCAGATGACGGTGAACGAACAGCCGGTAATCAGCAGTGTGACCTCCAACGTGTCAGGTAATACCCTCTGTAACGGCAGCAGTGTCACGCTGACGGCCAGTTCCTCCAATGCAACATCATATACGTGGAACAACGGTGCGGGCAGCGGGGCTTCGGTTACGGTGACACCATCGTCTTCGACTACATACACGGTGACGGCCGCCATTGGCTCCTGTACCACTACGGGGCAGATTGCCATTGAGGTGATGAAGGCTCCAGTCATCACTTCGACTCCGGCCAGCACAGAGTGTATCGCAGCTGGTACGCAGGTGACACTGAAGGGCGGTGTTACACTGGAAGACTATGAATTCAGCACGGGTACGAGCTCCGCACAATGGTACACACTGACGAATACTACCAATATAATGGATGGGGGGACTTCAACAGGTGACTATGCCTATTCCACTGTTAAAAATATTGGCTTTACATTTCCTTTTGCAGGAAACACCTATACCCAATTCTCTGTAAATTCGGACGGCAATCTTCGTTTGGGCTCAACGGTTACAGGAACAGGCAATTACTCATCACCTTTCACATCATCTAATGCAAACGTCAACAATCCCAAGATCAATGGCATGGGTTTTGATGGTTACTTTGACGTCTCTTCTTATGGGAACTATGTTCGCATGCAGGTCTTTGGCACAGAGCCCAACCGTGTGTTGGTGGTGGAGTTTTATGAGTCGCCGTATAATTCAACTTATCGGCAATATCCATGGAAATGGCAGGTTCAGCTGAGTGAAAACGGAACCGTTCAGATAGTGTATGGATCGTCATCACCGAGCAGTTATGGCGTTGCCAACCAAATAGGTTTGTGCGTTGATGCCAGTGACGGCTGGACAATCAGCACAACAGCTCACACGGCCACGCATTTCACCAACGGCACATCCACCTCCAATGCGTCCTCCAGTTCATGGCCTGGTGCGAACCGTTACTATCGGTTCACTCCACCTCCAACCCCGATTTATGCATGGAGCTACAGCGGTACATCAGGTACGGCCAACGGCAGCAACTACACGGTTGCACCCACTGCGCTATTCAACACTTACACAGTCAGTGCCACCTATAACGGATGTACATTGACAGATAACAAAACCGTGACCACTGTGCCTACTCTAAGCAGTGTAACCTCCAACGCAACGAGCAACACCATCTGTAACGGAAGCAGTGCCACGCTTACGGCTACCTCCAATGCATCGTCTTTGTCATGGAACAACGGAGCGGGCAACGGAGCAAGCGTTACAGTAAGTCCGTCCGCCACCACCACGTACACTGTTACTGCAAGTGCCAACGGATGTACAAACACGGGCAACATTACCATCACAGTGAACAACAAACCTACTCTTACAACCATCAGTGCTCCGGCAGCGGTTTGCGCTGGCAACGCATTGAGCCTCACCGCACCCACTGTGACGGCTAACGGTTCAACAGTGACTGCACAGGGCTGGCAGTACTCTGCAAACGGCAGCAGCAACTGGAACACATTCAGTACCTCCACACCGGTGCCTTACAGCTACAATGGATACTATCTCCGCTACTATGCCACCAACGGCTGCGGCACCACATACAGCAACACGGTTCAGATGACGGTGAACGACCAGCCGGTGATCAGCAGCGTGACCTCCAATGTCACCAACAACACCATCTGTGGCGAGGGCAACAGCGCCACGCTGACGGCCAACTCCTCCAATGCAACATCATACTCATGGAGCGATGGTGCGGGCAGCGGGGCATCGGTTACGGTGAACCCTTCAGCTGCCACCACCTACACAGTGACGGCTGCCATCGGTTCCTGTACCACTACGGGGCAGATTGCCATTGAGGTGATGAAGGCTCCAGTCATCACTTCCACTCCGGCCAGCACAGAGTGTATCGCAGCTGGTACGCAGGTGACACTGAAGGGCGGTGTTACACTGGAAGACTATGAATTCAGCACGGGTACGAGCTCTGCACAATGGTATAACCTCACTAATAGTACAAATTTAATTACATCAACAGGAGATGGTGTGGCTTCCGCCCTTCAAGAAATAGGATTCTCTTTCCCATTCGCAGGAAATATCTACACACAGTTCTCTGTAAATTCGGACGGAAACCTTAGGTTGGGGGCAACTGTTACGGGAACAGGAAACTATTCTACTCCGTTCTCGTCATCAAATGCAAATATCAATAACCCGAAGATCAATGGTATGGGATTTGATGGAACTTTTAACAGCAGCTATAGCAACCATGTTTACAAACAGGTATTTGGAACAGAACCTAACCGCGTGCTTGTAGTGGAATTTTTGGAATCACCTTATTCCTCAAGTTACAACCAATACACATGGAAATGGCAAGTGCAATTGAGTGAGAATGGCACTGTGCAGATCGTGTATGGATCCAGTGCACCGGGCAGCTACAATTACTCCAACCAGATAGGTTTGTGTGCGGATGCTAGTGACGGGTGGACAATCAGCACAACTGATCACACGGCCACGCATTTCACAAACGGCACATCCACCTCCAATGCAGCAGCCAGCTCATGGCCTGGTGCGAACCGTTACTATCGGTTCACTCCACCTCCAACCCCGATTTATGCATGGAGCTACAGCGGTACATCAGGTACGGCCAACGGCAGCAACTACACGGTTGCACCCACTGCGTTATCTAACACTTACACAGTCAGTGCCACCTATAACGGGTGTACTTTGACAGATAACAAGACCGTGACCACTGTGCCTGCTCTCAGCATCTCATCCAGTGTCGGGAATGCTTCAGCCTGCGGTGGCTCAGAGGTTGAACTTTCAGCCACGTCCAATGCAAGTAACTTTACATGGAGCGATGGTGCAGGTACTACCGCCACCGTCACCGTACACCCCGAAACTTCCACTATCTATTACGTTACCGCTTCGTCGGGTTCGTGCACTGTAGAAGGAAGTGTGGGCGTAACGGTCATCAACAACCCTACTGTCACCATAACTCCCGATCCTGCTGAAACTTGCATCGATGGAACTGCACAAATGACAATTAAAGCCAATGACAATATTACCTGCACATTGGCTGACTATGTATTCAGCACAGGCACCAGTTCATCGGAATGGTACATCTTAACCAATACCACCAACATTATGGATGGGGGCACAACAACAGGCGACTACGCCTTCTCTACCGCCCATGACATTGGTTTCACATTTCCCTTCGCAGGAATTAACTATACCCAATTCTCTGTGAATTCAGACGGAAATCTCCGGTTGGGTTCAACGGTTACAGGAACAGGCAATTATTCATCACCTTTCTCTTCATCTAATGCAAGCATCAACAATCCGAAGATCAATGGCATGGGATTTGATGGCTATTTTGACATCAGCAATTATAGCAACCATGTTTACAAGCAGGTCTTTGGAACGTCCCCCAACCGTGTGTTAGTAGTGGAGTTTTACGAGTCTCCGTATAGTTCAACATATCGGCAATATCCATGGAAATGGCAGGTTCAGCTGAGTGAGAATGGCACCGTGCAGATCGTGTATGCTTCGTCTTCACCGAGCAGCTACGGTGTTGCCAACCAAATAGGTCTGTGCGTTGATGCAAGTGACGGGTGTACAATCAGCACCACGGCCCATACGGCCACACATTTCACCAACGGCACCTCCACTACCAATGCAGCAGCCAACTCATGGCCAGGGGCCAACCGTTACTATCGATTTACCCCCCCAACATCTCCTGCCTTCGCGTGGACATATAACGGCACACAAGGTTCTGAAAGCACAGATGTCATCACCAATGACATCTATACCGTGACACCAGCAGAACTAAGAAATAGCTATTCCGTGACCAACCCCGCTACAGGATGTTCAGCACAAATCACATTGGATTTGATGGATGCAGCCAATATTACCGCGGAAAGTGTCACCATCGATTGCGGCAATAGTACCACACTGACTGCCTCTGGATTGGATGGAGTGACCTATAATTGGTACAGCGATGCAGCCTGCACCCAGCTGGTACAGGCCAACAGTGCTTCTCTGACTACTCCAGTATTGGATGTTAACACTACTTATTATTTGAAAGCTTTGAAAGGCGAAAACTGCGAAACCCAAGCCAAGGCAGTTGCTGTTACCGTGAACCAGCCCATTGTGCCCTTGAACTTGCAAGTAAGCAATATTGACCTCACCACAGCTACTGTTTCTTGGAGTGCTAACGGTGCCAGCAGCTGGCAATACAACTATAATGGCAGTTGGAACACCACCAGCAATACTTCAGTGAACCTCACAGGTCTCACTCCGGGTCAAACTTATACTTTCCAAGTGAAGTCTGTCATTGGCAGCTGCGAGAGCAGCGTGGCTTCCACTACCTTCACCACACTGAGCACGCATACGCTCAGCGCCTCCGTCAATCCGGCCAACAGCGGTACGATTAGCGACGGAAACGGCAACATCAGTGGCAACGTGACCTACAACCATGGCACCAGCGTATCGCTCACGGCTACAGCAGCCACTGGCTACACCTTCCAGAACTGGACCGTTGATGGCAGCACGGTGTCGGGCAACCCCACCAGCATCACCATGAATGCCGACCATATAGTAACGGCCAACTTCCAGCTCAACAGCTACGCCATCACCGCCACGGCCAGCCCGGCCGCGGGTGGTACGGTTTCCGGCGACGGCAACTACAACCATGGCGACAACTGCACTGTGACCGCTACGGCCAACACCGGATACACCTTCGACGGCTGGTACGAGAACAACAGTCTGGTCAGCACCAGCGCTGCCTACAGCTTCACCGTGACGGCTGCCCGCACTTTGGAGGCACGCTACACCCTCAACAGCTACGCCATCACCGCTACGGCCAACCCGGCAGCGGGTGGTACGGTTTCCGGCGATGGCACCTACAACCATGGCGACAACTGCACTGTAATCGCTACGGCTAACACCGGCTACACCTTCGACGGCTGGTACGAAAACAGCAGTCTGGCCAGCAGCAATGCTGCCTACAGCTTCACCGTGACGGCTGCCCGCACTTTGGAGGCACGCTACACGCAGAACAACTACACGCTGACCATCAATTACAGATATTCAGACAACAGCCAGGCCGCCAGCACCTATACCGACAACCAGTTGCACTACGGCGACAGCTACAGCGCCAACTCTCCCGCCATCACGGGCTACACCCCTGATCAAGCCACGGTGAGCGGCAACATGCCCGCCAGCA
>JAFZWE010000045.1 GCA_017617445.1 Bacteroidales bacterium
CAATGGGTTGCAGAGTGCTTTTATCATAAAAAGTTCATTTGTAGCGAATTGGCTCAAACGGGAATTTCGGAGGGCATTTTTAGCGGATTTTTACTTGCAAGTAGCTGTTAATCAGCAAGAAATAATTAGAAGCCACCATAATATCATGCACGATAAAAAAACCTTCTTCGTCAATCTTAAAATAGTAATAATAACAATCATCAAAGGCGCCTTCAATATGGAGCGTCAGATTCGAATCCGTCAAAGAATAGTTAAGAAAAGAATCATTCACTTTCTGTTCACTTGCAATTCCCGAATTCCACCACTTTTCTTCACTAAATGCAGGATAGCCATATAGGCATACAGCCGATAAAAAGTTATAATTCTTGTCAAATGAAAAAAGATAGTATATGCAAGATTGCACATCATAATATTTGATAAACAGGAAAATCCCGTTCTCTTTGGTGATTTTCCCGCAGTCGTAAATTTTCTTTGAAAAATTTTCAAGAACCCCAGGAGGAAACACGTTGTATTCCTCAAAACCAGCCAACGCTATTTCATGTGTAAAAACATTCTTCCGTATTTTGGCTGTATCACAATAGGTGTATTTTTCTGACCAAATATAGTGTCTGTTCCCCAATGTGTCGTAGTATGCTTCTCTATTTTGTATGAAGAACTCCATAAAGTTGGTGTCTTCAATGAGTTTGGGTACAAGTGTGTCAAAGAAGTTGGTGTCGGGGAATTGGGACAGTTCGATGGAATTGTCAATGATGTCCTTGATTGCGGGAATGGTGGTGACAATCGGTCTGTCGTTAGCGGCGTTGTACTGCGTGTCAGGTTTTGAGCTGCACGACACCAGCAGAAGGAGGGCAATAAACGGGAGGAGGTGTTTCATTTTTTTATGGGATTTGGGGTTGCAAAGGTACACACATTTTGCGGGATTTTATCCCTTCACACCCGAAATGTGAACCCTCAAACAAAAAATCGTGTTATATCCCATCATTTTTCTCAATATGCCCCCTCGTGCAAGACAATACACCCTTCTTCGGCAATCTCCAAATGCAAATCATTGGTTACAAGGATTTTGGGGTGAGCAAGGAGAAACGTGCCCCCCCATACTATACAAAAGAGAAGCATGGCAATAGAAATAGGGGAAATCCGAGTTCAAGCATGACCAATATCCTGGTCCCCTCATCGATCTCCCTGCCATTTCGTCGGCGATGCCAGAAAAAACTGTATTTTTGCAGCATCAACCACAACCATTATGACCTTACAAGAAACCATTGCAGCACCCTCTCTCCTCATCATCTATCTCGTTGTCATCAATTTGATTACCTTCCTGTTGTATGGCATGGATAAAATCAAGGCGAGGCGGTCGCAATGGCGGGTGCCCGAGGCCGTGTTGATTGGGTTTGCTGTCATAGGAGGCAGCCTGGGAGCATGGTTTGGGATGATTATCTGGCATCATAAAACCCAGCATAAGAAATTCAAATACGGGGTGCCTGCCATCCTCATCATTCAAATGACCATTTTGACCTATTGGTGGATGGAGATTGCCACCCATGCACAATGACATAGCAAAACGGTATATTTCATCCTTACAGAAAATTATCCGAAATGAAAATCAAAAAGCTCTCCCTTACCGCCCAGATTGGCATCGCCTTGGTGCTGGCCGTCATCGCCGGCATCCTTTTGGGCAACCACGCCGACTTTGTCAACACCTACATCAAGCCCATCGGCACCATCTTTCTTAATCTATTGAAATTCATCGTAGTACCATTGGTGCTGTTCTCCATCATGGCGGGCATCCTGTCGATGAACGACATCTCGAAGGTGGGCAAGTTGGGGTTGCGGGCCCTGCTCTACTTTATGGCGACCACCCTCTTTGCGGTGACGCTGGGACTGGTGGTTCCCAGTCTGCTGAAGGGCGTTCTGCCCACCATCCACATCAGCACGGCCGCCACAGCGGAGACTATTGAGACGCCGCATCTGTCGGTGATGGACCAGATTGTCAACATGTTCCCCAGCAACATCCTCGCGCCCGTAAGTTCGATGGCGATGATGCAGGTCATCGTGATTGCCCTGTTTTTCGGCATTGCCATGGTGCATGTGGGCGAGAAGGGCGAGATGGCCCGCAAGGTGACGCTCAGTTTCAACGAAGTGGTTTGCAAGATTTTAGAGTACATCATGGCGCTGGCTCCCATTGGTGTGTTCTGCATGCTGACGCCCGTGGTGGTGGACAACGGTCCGGCGGTGCTGGGCTCATACGCCGCGCTGCTGGGACTGGCCTACCTCTGTTTTGTCCTCCATGCGGCGGTGGTTTACTCGTCGGCGGTGAAGTTCCTGGGCGGCCTCTCCCCGCTGAAGTTCTTCAAGGGGATGCAGTCGGCCATGCTGTTCGCCTTCTCCAGCGACTCGTCGGTGGCCACGCTGCCCTACACGATGCAGTGCACGGAGAAGCTGGGCGTGAACAAAGACATCGGCCGTTTTGTGCTGCCGCTGGGTGCCACCATCAACATGGACGGGGTGGCCATCTACCTGGGGGCAGCCTCCGTATTCATGGCCAACTGCTGCGGCATCGACCTCACCATGGGGCAGTACATGGCCATCGCGTTCGCCTCCACGGTGGCCTCCATCGGCACGCCGGGCATTCCGGGCGGCAGTCTGGCGCTGATGGCGATGGTGTTTGCCTCGGCGGGCATCCCGGTGGAGTGCGTGGCCGTGGCCGCCGGCATCGACCGCATCATCGACATGGGCCGTACCGTCATGTCGGTCACCGGCGACGCCTCGTGTGCCATTGTGATGCAGAAAAAAGTGGGACAAAAGTTGTAATCCATTATATACCAAATTCATAAAATACACTGAAAGGCGCATTTAACGCCACACCAACGAATCAAATAAGCATGAATGCAACTGAATACATCCAAAAACTGGGCTTGGTGCCACATCCGGAGGGAGGGTATTACCGCCAGCTTTTCGGCAACGATGAAACGGGCGACAAGGCCCTCTCCACCATCTATTACCTGCTGACCGCCCACGACATGTCGGCGTTCCACCGTCTGCACAATAGGGTGGAAATCTGGTATTTCCATGCAGGCGAACCCCTCAACATCTATGTCATTGACCCGGACGGGACACTGACGGTCCATCATCTTTCCGAGCATGACGAGATGCAGGCGGTCATCCAGCCGGAGCAGTGGTTTGCCGCCGACATCCCCTCCAAGCGCGGATTTTGCCTCGTCGGTTGCGCCGTCGGTCCGGCCTTCCGTTTCGAGAACTTCGAGCTGGCCAAAAAGGAGGAGCTGCTGAAGCTGTACCCGCAGCACGGGGAGCTGATTGAGCGGATGTGCAAAGAATAGGGGCTGTTGTATGTTTTTATCAATGAACAGTTTGCATAATTCCGAATATTTTTTCAAACATCAATCACACATTTGAAATTTATTGTATTTTTGCATCGTCATTGCGGATTTTCTTAAAATATCCGCAATCGAATTGAGGAAATTTTGATTTGTTATGTATCACAGAATATTCGATATAGAGAACAGATTGGACGAGGCAATGTTCTTGTTTGGCGGCCGTCAGGTGGGAAAATCCACTCTGTTGAAGGAACGTTTTCCGAAGGCTGTTTACATTGACCTGCTGAACTCCGAGCTGAGAACCCGATTCCGACAGCATCCAGAGGAGTTTCGGGAGAGCTTGTTGCGGTTTCCTGCTGAGACGCTGATCATTGTAGATGAAATCCAAAAAGTGCCCGATTTGTTGGACGAGGTTCACTGGCTGATGGTGAACAAAGGGCTTTTCTTTATACTGAGTGGCTCCAGTGCCCGTAAATTGAAAAAGAGGGGTGCCAACAATCTCGGAGGCCGCGCCATTCCAGAGACCCTCTTCCCTTTGGTCAGTGCGGAAATCCCGGATTTTGACCTAGACCGTGCCGTGCAGAACGGGATGATTCCCCGGCATTATATGGTGGCCAACGCCCGCAACCGGCTCAAGTCCTATATCGAACTTTACTTGAAAGAGGAAATCATGGAAGAAGCCGCCGTGCAAAATGTGGACGACTTTATCCGTTTTTTGGAAGTGGCAGCCATCTCGGACGGCGAAATGCTCAACTATGAGAATGTAGCCAGCGATTGCGGCGTTTCGCCCAACACAGTTAAAGCCTATTACAAGATACTCTGTGACACGCTGTTAGGATTCGAAATACCAGCTTATAGGAAAGTCATCAAGCGGAAACTCTCCAAAGCCCCCAGATTCTACTTCTTTGATGTGGGAATCGCCAACTATCTGACTGGACGTCACCATCTGGCGTCCAAGACACCTGAATACGGACATGCTTTTGAACATCTTGTGTTACAAGAAATTGTGGCCTATTTGGGTTATAAAGACAGCGAAGAGAAATTGACCTACTGGCACACTTACGATAATTTAGAGGTGGATGCCGTGATAGGTGACGCCAGAGTAGCCATCGAAATCAAATCGACCGATTCGGTCCAAAACAACCACAAGAAAGGTCTTTCGGAGTTTGCCAAAGAGCATCCCAACGCAAAGCAAATCCTTGTCTCTCGCGACCGTATCAGCCGCCGAAGCGGAGATGTCGATTTATATTACGTGGTCGATTTCCTTAAAGCACTATGGAACGACGAAATCATTTAATGTGACGTCAGGCTCACTGTTGAGAATACATCAAAACTCATGGATTTGGAATCTCATTATCACATAAAAAGCATGAAATAAGGAAAGTTGAAAATCTACTGTTTGAAGGTTATGACAGTGTTGAATATGGTCTCTTTTCAATAAAAATCACAAAAAAAAATCAAAAAGCATTATGACCTTACAAGAAGCCATTATTGCCCGTCACAGTGTGCGGCAATACACCGAGCAGCCCATTGAGGCGGAGAAAATCCAGCAGTTGCAGGAGCTTATCGACCAATGCAACCGCGACGGGAACCTGCACATCCAGCTGGTGACCGACGAACCGAATGCATTTTCCAGTATCATCGCCCATTATAGCAAGTTCCGCGGCGTGCGCAACTACATCGCCATGGTCTGCAAGAAGGGTAACGACGTGAGCCTCGGCTACTATGGCGAGAAGGTGGTGCTGTTGGCGCAGACGCTCGGGCTGAACACCTGCTGGGTGGGCGCCTCCTACCGCAAGCAGCCCGACCGTTACAAGGTGGAGAGCGACGAGACGTTAGTCTGTGTGGTGTCGCTCGGCTACGGTGCCACGCAAGGGGTGCCGCACCCGCAAAAACGGACTATCGCCGACGTGACGGAAGACCGCCACACGACCGAGCACGGGAAGCCTTTCCCCGAGTGGTTTGTGCGTGGCGTGGAAGCTGCCCTGATGGCCCCCACCGCCGTCAACCAGCAGAAGTTCAACTTCATCCTCCACGACGGCAACAAGGTGGAGGCGCAGAAACGCTTCGCCATTTTCGCCAGCTACGCCCCCATTGACCTCGGCATCGCCAAGTGCCACTTCGAGATCGGCGCCGGAGAAGGGAGTTTTGAGTGGAAGTAGGATTGTCGCATCTCTCCGAGATGCCCGCTGTCCGTATGCGTTGGCATCACCGAGGCATCCCCACCAGAACCACAACCTAACCATCAATAAACCAGTCACAAGACATCCCAAATCATGCAAATCACCCACCTGTTAGAATACACCTCCCGCACGCAGTTGCGGCAGTGGCTTGCCGAGAATCACCAAACCGCCAAGGAGTGCTGGGTGACGGTGAACCGCTCCAAGCAGCCACGCACCGACTGCATCCCGTACGTGGAGGCGGTGGAGGAGGCCTTATGCTTCGGATGGATCGACAGCACCGTCAAGCGCCTGCCGGACGGCCGGTGCGCCCAGCGTCTCTCGCCCCGCCGCAAGAGCAGCCACTGGACGGACCTCAACCTGCAACGCTGCCGCAGCCTGGCAGAGCGCGGTCTGATGACCGAAGCGGGATGGCAGGCGATGCCGGAATGAGTGGACAAAACGGTATTTTAAAATTATTGAAAAATGTCAACGAATTAGTTGACATTTTTTGTATTTTTGCACCCCATTTGACGAAGCATTATGGAAGAGAATTTAGGACAATACATCGGCAGATTGATGGCACGTGACCACTACAAGCAATCCGCATTGGCGAGAGAATTAGGCATTTCCCGCCAGATGCTAAGCAATATCATGCTTGACCAGAAGGAGGTTTCGTTGCCGCTATCTTTGAAAATTGAGTCGCTGTTCTCGCTTCCCGAAGGTACCATTCTGAAAATTCAGAATGATTGTAAAATCCGTCAGTACAAGGAGTCTGTCCGTGAAGGACTGTGTGAAAAACTAAAGCAGGCGCATGCATTCTGGTCTTACGATGAGGTGACTATGGGGAATCTTCCCGATGAAATGCTGATAGAGAAGGTCTTTGTGCATCTTGACATGGATGACATCGCCAAGTTGTTCGAGCTTTTTCCAAAGAAATTCATCCAAAAAGTCTGGCGTGAAAACATGGCCATTCAAGGAGAATACCTCTTTGACTTGAATGTGATGATTGCACTGTACTTTTTCCATATTCGCAAACCGGAGGCGTATCTCCATCGTCAGGAATCATTGAATTTGAAAAAGCAAACTTCTTATGCATAAAGGAATTACACCGAACATTGAAACCATCATTGATAATGTGGCACAACTGGAATGCATAAAACCGTACACTCTGTGTGGAGGCACCGCTTTGGCTATGCAACTCGGTCACCGGATGAGCGAAGATTTGGATTTCATGATGTGGAGAATCTCGAAAAATGAAAAACCGGAGGTGAACTGGCACTCAATTGAGGAGGAGATACAGAAAAAAATCGGGGAGATCGAGCACCGTGACATTCTGGGATTCGACCAAGTCGCGTTTGTGGTCAAGGGGGTGAAACTCTCGTTCTTCGTAAGCAACAACTATTCTCCTGTCAACGAAAGGATTCCGTACCAAGGCAACATTTTCATCGCGGATGTGTCCTCCATCCTTGCCATGAAAATGGAGGTAATGCTCCGCCGGTTCAAATTCAGGGACTATTATGACATCTACTCCATTGCCAAGGCGGGGTTCTCATTGCGGGAGGGCATGGATGCGGCCATCAGGTATTCTGGTTACAAGCTCAATACCAAATCATTGATGATCATGCTTTCGAGTAGTCGGATTCCCATGGATGCAAACTTCGCACAAATGAATCCGATCTATAATGTCCCGATAGAAATCATGCGGGATTTTATTGTGCGACATATAAATGGGTGATAAAATTTTGGGTAATAATCGGATACGAAAATGGACGAGATAAAGAAAACAAGCAATCGGAAACTGTTGGGCACCTTGTGCGGCATCGGAGCGGCCGTGATGCTGCTCCGCGCCTTCTGCAAGTACATCTGTCCCGTCACCGTCTTTCTCAAGCCGATGAGTTACTTCTCCGTGTTGCGCATCCGTTGCGATGAAAGCAAGAAAGAGTATCCCGTGAAGGCGCTGAAGTGAGGATGGGGTATGGCAAACATGCCGGAGGCATGTGATGCGCGGGGGAGTCGCTGCGTGCTATACAAGCCAACATTTACTTCCATCCGCATGCCGGAGGCATGCGATGCGCCGCCATGCGCAAGTAACACCATACAAGCCGTTAGGCGTAGTCTGGTGGATACACAAGCGAAGCGTAGTATGGTGGAAGGCGGCGCATCGCAGAGCAACGTGTAGCGGGTGCGGGTAGGCCAAGCATCTCGGAGAGATGCGACCCACACAATAAACCTAATAGCTTTCCGTTACCACCACGCCATAAACAAAATATTAACACAAATCATAAAACAATAGTCGTGAGCTACACACAGACCTTCTACCACATCGTTCTCTGCACACACAAACGCATTCCCGCCATAGCCGAAGAGCACGAGCGAGAGTTATACTCATACATGCACGGATTTATCAACAACAAGGAAGCCCGCCTCTACCGCATCGGAGGGATGCCCGACCACGTTCATCTTTTCGTGTCCCTGCCGGCAACCTTGGCGATGTCCAAGTTCGTCCAGGAACTCAAAGTATCCACCAGCAAGTGGCTCAAGGAGAACCCTCACTTCCCTCTTTTTGAAGGATGGACCAAGGAGTATGCCGGATTTTCGTACAACCTGCGCGACAGGGAGATGATAGTGGGGTATATCGCCAAGCAGAAAAGACACCACCGTAGCAAGACATTTGCCGATGAGTACCGAGCGTTTCTGGTTGAGAACGGCGTTGAGATCAAGGAGGAGTACTTCCTTAAGGACTGACAGTTGCCACATGCCGGCAGCATGACACACCCGCAAAGCGCAGTTAGTCGCATCTCTCCGAGATGCCTGCCGTCACGCACACCCTTCACCACACGGTGACTGGCGGCTTGCCGTTTCACCACACTGCGCTTCGCTTGTATGGTGATATTTGCACTGCGTGCGTGGCGCCTCTGCGAGGCTGGGAATTTCACAATACAGATGCAATTAACGAGACAAAAGAAATGATTTCGTTTTTTCACTTAATAGTGTCCCCCCCCCTCCTAAAAATTTACCATTGTAAAAAGGTCAGGCGAAACGTCGGTTTTCGTATTTTTGCAACTCAAATTTCATCGGATTATGATCGACCAAATTATCGCTTTCAACAAGACGTTCGTAGAACAGAAAAACTACGAGAAATACCTCACCGACAAGTACCCCGACAAGAAGCTGGCGGTGCTGTCGTGCATGGACACGCGGCTGACGGAGCTGCTGCCCGCCGCGCTCGGACTGAAAAACGGCGACGCAAAGATCATCAAGAACGCCGGCGGCCTCGTGATTTCGGCTTTCGACTCGGCGATGCGCAGCCTCATCGTCGCCATCTACGAGCTGGGCGTGAAGGAGATCATGGTGGTGGCGCACAGCCACTGCGGCGCGTGCCACATGAGCTACGACCACTTTCACCACGAGATGATCGCCCGCGGCGTGACGGACGAAACCCTCAACACCATCCGCCAGTGCGGCATCGACCTGCACCACTGGCTGGAGGGTTTCAAGGACACCCCGACCTCCGTCCGCAAGACCGTCGAAACCATCCAGACCCACCCGCTCGTGCCCAAGGACATTGTGGTGCGCGGCTTCATCATCAACTCCGAGACAGGGGCGCTGGAGGAGATTGAGTAGGTTTCATGATACATGCCGGAGCATGTGACGTGCCGTCAGGCGCAATAACACCGCACAAGCAAAGCGTAGTGTGGTGTTATACAAGAAAAAATATCGTACCTTTGCCCCCCCAAAATACACAAGCCAATGAAAACCGCCCTCCACCTGCTGGCCGCAATGATGCTGTTGCTGGCCGCCTCGTGCCAGAATGGCACCCCGCAAGAAACCAACAATCCCCAAGAGACGGGCACTCCGCAAGAGTCAACCCTCATCATCGAAGAAAAGGACGGCGTTACGCTGCTCTGCCACGGCGACAAACCGCTGGTTTTCGGATGGGTGGACCTGGAAAATGAGATGTCCGCCGACCTCTTCCGCGGCTCCTACAACGACAGTCTGCTCGCCGCCCTGATGCCGACGGGCGCCTCCCGCTCGGCCATCAACGCCTATATGGCGATCGACTCCGTCCACAAGGTGCTCTTCGATGCCGGACTGGGTGCCGACCGGGGCGGGAAGTTGCTGGAAAACATGAAAAAGGCGGAGGTGGATCCTTCGGAAATCACCGCCGTGTGCCTTACACACCTGCACGGCGACCATATCGGCGGGCTGCTGCTGGACGGCCGGGCGGCGTTCCCCAACGCCACCCTCTACCTCTCGCAGGAGGAGTACGACGCATGGAAAGATGGCGGTCCGTTGGCGGCGAACAACGCCCTGTGGAAACAGGTGATGGCGGCCTACCAAGGACATATCGTCACCTTCCATGACGGCGAGACGCTTTTCGACGGCATGGTAGTGGCAAAGCTGGCACCCGGTCACACCCTGGGGCACACCGTCTATGAGGTGGGCGGCATCTGCCTCATCGCCGGCGACCTGCTCCACGCGCAAGACCTCCAGCTGGAGCACCCGCAGTTCTGCGCCCGCTACGATGCAGATCCCGAACAAGCCACCGCCATGCGCATCCGCATCTTCAACGAGCTGCGCGACAACGGCCACTATCTGGCAGGCGCACACTGCTACAAACATTTCATCAACCTCAAAGATCTAAGCAAAGGAATCAGAGAATAACAGGTGAATTTGCCCATCGAATTTTCAAATTTAACGTACAGATTCATTCACCCAACCTTATCAACCATGGCCTCAACAAAAGAATATGCCGATTTCATCCTCGAGCAGCTTTCGGAGCTGGACGAAATCGCTTCCCGCCGGATGATGGGAGAATACATCATCTATTTCAGGGGAAAGATTATCGGGGGCATCTACGACAACCGGTTTCTGGTAAAGCCCACAAAATCAGCGCGGGAGAAGATGCCCGACACGTCGTTTGAATTGCCTTACGAGGGGGCCAAAGAGATGCTGCTGGTTGACAACGTGGACAATCGCGATTTCCTGAAGGAACTCTTCTTGGCGATGTATGACGAACTGCCTGCACCGAAAATGTAAGGGCGAACGAGGGAAAAGTTGAAGATTTGCAACGAAAAAAATTCATGCTGTGAGGGTTCACATTTCTGGTGTGAAGGGATAAATTTCCGACAGAAACCACGTTTTGAGCGATGGTGCAGGGCAATATGGAGTAAAAATCCCTCATTGAGGGAGAATTTTTAAACAAAATAGCACTCATTGGGGGATTTTTTGTATTTTTGCCAAAATTTTTAGTACATTACCTGTACGTATCCGCCGACTACGCCTACTTCAGTGCGCACACTCTCATTGATTTGGCGGATGAATTTGTGAAAGATGGCGGCACCCACCTCTTCATTGACGAGGTCCACAAATACGATGGCTGGTCAAGGGAGCTG
>JAFZWE010000046.1 GCA_017617445.1 Bacteroidales bacterium
CAATGGGTTGCAGAGTGCTTTTATCATAAAAAGTTCATTTGTAGCGAATTGGCTCAAACGGGAATTTCGGAGGGCATTTTTAGCGGATTTTTACTTGCAAGTAGCTGTTAATCAGCAAGAAATAATTAGAAGCCACCATAAAGGATTAGGCTGTCCGCATCGTACTGCTCCGCCGCCTGCCGATGAATTTCCTGCAGTTGCCGGGCTAAGGAGGGCGGCTGCAGCACCTTGATGTTGTCGCCGTAGCCCAACAGCACTCGCTCCAGCTCGTAGTTCATCACCACATTCATCGCAAAAGTGATGGAACGGTCTTTCTTGTGCCGTTCCAGCACCCGCTGGCTGCTGTGCAACGGCTTGGTGAGCACATACTGCGACTGCTCGCCCTTGACGGTGAAAATGATTTCCGAAGGCTTGTCCTGCAGCGACTTCGTCACCCCGATGACATCGTTGAAGAAGGTGTCGGGATGAAAATCGGGCAGCGTTTCAAGGGTTTCGCCGTATGCCCGTTCAATGTTTTCAATGCGGTCAAGTGCCATGATGCGCAGGGCATTTTGCCCTTTCACTTTGCCCAGCAGAAACCAACGGTTGCGGTATTCCTTCAGAATGTACGGCGACACAATCAGCACCCGCGGTTGCCGTGCCGTAAAGGGCAGGTAGCTGATTTTAAGTGCTTTTTTCTCAATAATATATTGGTATAATGTGCGGATGTGGTTCAGTCCCTTCAAATGGTCGTTGCGTTCAAAGAAGATGACAGGCGTGCTGCTGTGGCGGGTCACGCTCACGCGGTCTTCCAAACGGCTGATGAGCGCTTCCATCTCCGCAAACTGCGCAAAACCGCTCAACTGCTTCAGCACCTCCACCGCCTCGCTCATCCGCTCAATGTCGGTTTCCGACAGTGGGGAGTTGGTGATGCTGTAATCGGGGTCTTCGTACGTATAGTACTTCTTGTCCACCACGATGATAGGGGCGTTGTAGCCCAACTTCTCGCTGCGCATCACCTGTAGGTCGCCCTGGATGGTGCGGCGGCTGATTCCCTTGTAAATTCCTTCGTACTCCGCCAGCGCATCGGAGCAGGCTTCAATGAGGTCGTCCAAGGTCCAGCGGCGGTAGCGGTTGCGCAGACAGTTGTCAATGGTTTTGTATCGGATAAGGGCATTTCGGCTTACAGGCATTCTTCTTGAAAATTTTATAAAATTATTTTACTGATTATCAATGTGATAATAAATATTTTCATCTGACTGCAAAAGTACGCAAAAAGATTGCGTAGTCAGGCTGTTATTTTGCATCGTTTTTAAAAAAGAGAAAAATGAAAGAGTTCAGTTTGAATGGCATGCCCGTAAAGATATGGGCGAAAATGTTGGACCACAAAGCGTGGTTGGAATTGGGGAATCTTTGTTCCTTGCCGTTTGCGTTTCATCACGTGGCGCTGATGCCCGATGCGCACGGCGGTGTCGGGATGCCCATCGGGGGTGTCTTGGCTACGCGCAATGTCGTGATTCCCAATGCAGTGGGTGTGGACATCGGTTGTGGAATGTGCGCTGTGAAAACCGACATTCCGGTTGATTCGATCCCCGAGGAGGTGTTGCGCAAGAAACTGATGCGCGGCATCCGCAAGCGTATTCCGCTGGGAATGGACCATCACAAGACGGCGCAGGACGAGTCGTTGATGCCGACCGGTTTTGATGTTGAGTGCATGACGGTGGTGAAGCGTCAGTATGTGGCGGCGCTGAAACAGATCGGCACATTGGGCGGTGGCAACCACTTCATTGAGCTGCAGCGCGATGAGGAGGGCTATCTCTGGGTGATGCTGCACAGCGGCAGCCGAAATATCGGGAAGCAGGTGTGCGACTACTACGCCCAAATTGCCAAAAACTTGAACGAAAAGTGGTTTTCGAGTGTGGATACGTCCATGCAACTGTCGTTCCTGCCAGTCGGGACGGCGGAGTTCAAGCAGTATTGGAATGAGATGCAATACTGTGTGGAGTTCGCCCTTGCCAACCGCAAGCTGATGATGGAGCGGATTCTGGAGGTGATCGCTGACTCTTTTCCGGAGGCGCATTTCGAGCCGATGATCAACATCGCGCACAACTACGCTGCATGGGAACACCATTTTGACTCGAATGTAATTGTGCATCGCAAAGGGGCGGTGCGTGCCGCCGAAGGAGTCATCGGCATCATTCCCGGCTCGCAGGGCACCCGCTCCTACATTGTGGAAGGATTGGGCAATCCCGACAGTTTTCTCAGCTCTTCGCACGGAGCTGGCCGATGCATGAGCCGTACCGAGGCCGTCAACACGCTCTCATTGGAGGCGGAAATCGCCAAACTGGACGCCTTGCACATCGTCCACGGCATCCGTTCGCAGAGTGACTTGGACGAAGCCGCCTCTGCCTACAAGGATATTGACGAAGTGATGGCGTTGCAGTCCGATTTGGTGCGCATCAAGGTGGCCTTGTCGCCGATTGCAGTCATCAAGGGATGATGGCGGAACAAGGCCGGGGGATGCGGTTTTCCAACGGACAATTCTACCTATAGCGCCTTACTTTGCGAAATTTGTTGTACTTTTGCGCTCTGTTTTTGATTGATATGGAAGCGCTGCAAATTCAGGATTTTACGCTTGATTTAAAAAATGATGAGGAGTGGAAGTCCATCCTGCATCAGGTGTCGTTTGATTTGCCCAAAGGGAGTACAATTGGTGTGGTGGGGGAGTCTGGATCTGGAAAATCCGTGACGGCGTTGTCGGTCATGCGGCTGATTGCTCCCAAAGCCATGCGCCTCCATCAGGGAAAGATCCTCTACACGGATACGGCTTCGGGAAAGTCGGTGAATCTGGTGGACGTGCCGGAAAAGGAAATGCGGAAAATCAGGGGCGGACATATTGCGATGATTTTTCAGGAGCCTATGACCTCGCTGAATCCCGTCATCCGATGTGGTGAACAGGTCATGGAGGCTTTGCTGTTGCACACTCCGTTGTCAAAAAAAGAAGCACGTGCCCGTGTGATTGAGCTTTTCCAGGAGGTGATGCTTCCCCGTCCGGAGAAGATCTTCTCCTCTTATCCCCATGAATTGTCTGGAGGACAGAAGCAACGTGTGATGATTGCCATGGCTATCAGCTGTCATCCAGACATCCTTATCGCTGATGAACCTACTACTGCACTGGATGTTACGGTGCAAAAGGGGATATTGGAACTGCTCAAGCAGTTGCAGCAGCAGCATGGCATGTCGGTCATTTTTATTACCCATGATTTGGGCGTGGTGGCTCAAATTGCAGATCAGGTTGTGGTGCTTTTCAAGGGGGATGTAGTGGAACAAGGAAGCGTGGAAGAAATTTTTAAAAATCCAAAACATCCTTACACTAAGGGACTTATTGCTTGTCGCCCGTCGCTCACCAAGCGTCCGTACCGACTGCTTACCGTAAGTGATTTTCTGGAGGCAGACCAAAAGGGAGAAAATTTGTCGCAGATCTCTTTTGCGGAGGAGACCATGGAAGAGAGGGCTGCCCGCCATGCACGGCTTTATCAGGGAGAACCGCTTATCAGAATAGAGCATCTCTCCAAAAAATATCCGTTACGGAAAGACAAGTTGTTTGCCCGCCGCGAATACGTATATGCCCTCAAGGATGTGAGTCTGGAAGTATATGAAGGGGAAACACTGGGACTGGTAGGGGAGTCGGGGTGTGGCAAAACCACGCTGGGACGAACCCTGCTCCGGTTGATTGAGCCTGATGAGGGAAGAATTTTTTATAAGGGCCGTGATATCACCACACTGTCGCAACGTCAGTTTAGACCGCTTAGAAAAGATTTACAGATTATTTTACAAGATCCATACTCATCATTGAACCAAAGGCTTACCATTGGTGATGCGTTGATGGAGCCCATGCAGGTGCATCACCTTTATGCCAACAACAAGGAGCGCAAGGTCCGTGCGGTGGAACTGTTGGAAAGGGTGGGCCTCAATGAGAGCCATTTCTATCGCTATCCCCATGAGTTTTCTGGCGGACAGCGGCAGCGCATCTCCATCGCCCGCGCGCTTGCCCTCAATCCCCGCTTCATTATTTGCGACGAATCTGTTTCTGCTCTTGATGTCTCCGTGCAGGCACAAGTGCTGAACCTGCTGAACGAATTGAAAGAGGAGTTCCGGTTTACCTATATTTTCATTTCCCACGACTTGTCGGTGGTCAAATATATGTCTGACCGCATGGCTGTGATGCAGGCGGGCCGTATAGTTGAACTTAACGATGCGGATGAGATTTACAGGAATCCGCAGACCGAATATACCCGTACGCTCATTGAAGCCATTCCGGTAATTTAATTTTTCCCAAATGAAAAAAGCATTTCTGATCTCCCAAAACAATATCCGCATCCTGATTGGAATTCTCTTTATTGTCAGTGCAGTGCTGAAGTTGTTGAGTATTGACAACTTTCAGCTCTATGTATTGAGTTTCAATGTCTTTGGCTTTGCTCTGACCGAAATTATGGTGCGGTTGCTGATTGCTGTGGAAATGGTGCTGGGAGTGGGACTTATCATGAAATTGAAATACAAATGGGTGTGGTGGGGTACCACTTTGATGACGGTCGCCTTCACGTTGTTTCTGATTTATGTGGTGATATTCAGGAATGATGAGAATTGCCACTGCTTTGGTACACTGATTGATGTCAAGCCGTTGGCCTCTGTTTTCAAGAATCTTCTTTTGCTGGGCGCGCTGGTTTTCTGTTATGGAAAATGCCATCGGCGTTGTTTTTTGGGCTGGATGACAGGGGAGGACGGGAAACAGCATTTTTGCTGCCGTTTTGTGGAGGAAAATGATGCCTATTGGTCGGAGGAGAACTATTCACGCATATTCAAAATCATCTTCTGTTCGGTGGTGGGCGTGCTGATCTTTCTGGCCTCGTTTGTTCTGTATCCGCCGAATGCGTTGTACAGCAAGATGTTCTCCAAAGACAACTTGGTGGCCACCGATGTTTATGACATGATGGTTAGTGATTCTTTGGTTCGCGTTCATTTGGTGAACAGACAGTATGATGAGAAAAGAGACACCGTCACTTTCGAAACCGACACCGCTGTTTTCATCCCGCAGCAGGGCCGTTATGTGGTGGCTGTGGTGAGCGCTGGGTGCAAATATTGCAAGCAGAGCTGCGAATTGGTACATGACATTTTTGAACACAACGACCTGCCTGCCGAAAGTTTCAAAATGCTGATATGGGGCCAGAACAACCAGCACTATGCCCGGTTTATGAGGCTAACAAAAACGTGGGAACATGATTTTTACTGTATCAATCCACTGTTGGCCATGGATATGGTTTACGGCTCTTTTCCGACATTTATGATGATCAAAGACGGAAAAATAGAGAAATCTTTCGATTATCAAAGAATCGTTGAAGGGGATATCGTGAAATTCGTCAAATCAGGAGAATAGGAATGTTATTCGCAAACCCATGTTTTGTTGGTGGTGAAAGAGGTGTCTTTGTTCATACGATACTGCTTGTCTTGACACTCCTCTTTGGTCATTTTCCCGAAACTGTGTGACTCATTGGCTGCTGTGGTGGAGGGATGATAGCCGGTACACACGCATTCATGCCGACAGGAAACAGACACCACCACGGCGGCTGCTAAAAACAAAATTGCGCTGATTTTTTTCATAGGATACGATCGTGTTTTCAATTACGGGCGCAAAAGTACAATTTTATCGGGAATTGACAATGTTTCTTTTCAAAATCTTACCATTTGGGAGCATAAGCATCCTTCAAATGCTCTATTTCCACCCCCTTCTCTCCCTGAATTACGGTGATGATGTCAAATCTTACCTCGTAAGTGTACTCGTGTTTGATAACGTAATAGTTGGCTGCCCGGATGATGTTTTTCTGCTTCTGCGGGTTGACAGCCTGCTGCGGCGGAACCAAGGAGCCTGCCGAACGGGTCTTGACTTCCGCGAAAACAAGTACCTCCCCGTCCAAAGCGATGATGTCCACCTCCAAATGACCAAAGGTCCAGTTTCTTTCCAGAATGGTGTAACCTGCCTCCAACAACATGTGAACGGCCGCCTCCTCCCCGTGGCTGCCCAATAATCTTTTATCTGTCATGATAGTTTGATTTGTCGTGCGGCAAAAGTATGCTGTTTTTTCATACGAAAGAGGGTGGGCAAGTTCTTTGTTCCCATTTTTATGGGAAAATGGCACAAAAGGGATGAAAAGTGGTGGTTTTTTCTTGTTTTGTGACAAAAAAGATGTTTTTCTGGCAAAAAAGAGGACAAAAATGTCATTTTTGCCCGAAAAATGACAAGGGGGATTATGCCCACATTAACTCCGCACTCACGGCATCGGCAAAAAGCCGGCCCGAATAGGTGAGTGTGATGCGGCCTTCGCGCAGCTCATAGTGTGTCGGGGACACCTTGGAGAGTTGCCGGCGCAAATAGCGCACCTTTTCCTCCCCAAAACATCGTTCCACCTCTTCCAGAAGAAGCCCCTCGCGCGTACGGAGACGAAGCAGGACCATCTCATCATACTGCTGGTCCATAGAGAGTTCCTCGCGCTCCACAGCGGGATTCCCACGCAAGATCCCCTCTATGTACTGGGATATGTCGGCAATGTTCCATTGCCTCACCGGACGGAGAAAGGAATGGGCCGCCGCCCCTAACCCTAAGTAGGGCTGGCCGCTCCAATAAGCAGAATTATGCCTGGAAACCAGCCTATTGCGCGCAAAATTTGAAATTTCATATTGCTCAAATCCCGCCTTTTCGGTCATCTCTTCCAAAATGGCATAGTCGCGTTCCGTGTCGCTCTCCTCAGGGATATACCGCTCCCCGCGCGCCACCCGCTTCGCCAACAATGTGTTTTCCTCCACCGTGAGCGAATAAGCGGACAAATGAACAATCGGCAGCGACAAAGCTGTGCATAGCTCCTCCCGCCACTGCTCCCCTGTGCGGTAGGCAATGTCGTAAATCAGGTCAATGGAGAGATTCTCAAAACCGACCTGGGCCGCACGTAATACCGCCTCCTTGGCCTCTTTCGCAGTATGCCGCCGGTTCAGCAATTGCAGAATGCGATCGTCAAAAGATTGAACACCAATGCTTAACCTATTAATACCCAGTAATTTTAAAGAAGAAAGATAGTCTGGAGTCAATTGTTCGGGATTGGCTTCCAGGGTAAATTCCCAATCCTTGCTAAAAGTGTAAAAGCGGGATAGGCTGTTCAGCATTTTTTCCAATTCCTGCGGCGTGCACAAGGAGGGAGTTCCCCCTCCTATATAAAGGGTGTCAATCGGTTGTGCAGGAAGGAAGTTGCGCCGTATTTCCATCTCACGGCAGAGCGCATCCCAATAGGCCTCCCGTTGGCGCTGGGATGCCACAGAATAGAAATTGCAATAGATGCATTTCTGCTTGCAAAAGGGAAAATGGATATAAATCCCCGACATACTTATGTTTCAATCAAATCTTGAATTACGGTAGCTGCGGCCGTCAGTCCGAAAATGGCAGGCATATAGGAAATGGTGCCCACAGTGGACAACTTGTTGGCTGTCGGGTCGGAATCAATGCGTATGCTCTCTTCTCTTACCGGTTCAGTAGAATAAACCGCTTTGAATCCAGAGAAAACCCCCATTTTGTGCAGCCTTTTGCGGATGGAATAGGCCAACCGGCATTGCGTTGTGCGAGAGATGTCAGCCACCTGCACTTTTGAGGGATCCAGCTTGCCGCCCGCACCCATCGCCGACACTACCCGCAAGCCCATTTGCACCGCTTCGTAAAGCAGGAATACCTTCGGCGACAGGGTGTCAATCGCATCCACCACATAGTCGTAGGGAGTGGCCGACAAGAGTTCATGCGTGTATTGGTCCCGGACAAAAACCGTATGGCAGTGCAACTTCACTTCGGGATGAATGCACATAAGACGCTCGGCCATCACCTCCGTCTTCGCACGGCCTACAGTGTCGGTGAGCGCCAGCAACTGCCGGTTCAGGTTGGTCTCCTCCACCCGGTCGGCATCCACAAGTGTGAGCTCGCCAATCCCCGCACGGCATAAGCTTTCCGCCGCGTAGGCACCTACTCCCCCCAAACCCACCACTAAGACATGGGCGGCGGATAAACGGTTGATGCCTTCTTCCCCAATCAATAATTCTGTTCTTTGTAACCAGTTGTCAATCATTACTTTCAAACAGTCATAATAAAAAAAAAGACAATGCCCGAAGGCATTGTCTTCCACCATGAAAAAAACACTTATTTCACGAAATAAGTTAACCTCATATTGATTGTGGCGCATTTGCGCTTGGATGACGTGTTGAACGCACCACCCCAAGTGTAATCCTCGTCATTGGAGTTGGGTGCCGTAATTTGGAATACACCCATATTGCTGTTTTTCAAACCGTTAAGTTTTCCGCCGGCATTTTTGACAATGGTTTCTGCACGGGTGTGCGCATCCTTCGTGGCCTCAGACAACATCTCTATTTTCAAATCAGCCAGCTTGGTATAGTAATACTCTGGAGCCCAAGTATCCACCAGAATGTCTTCATCCAACAGCGTGGAGAAATCCAGTGCCTCCACCTTGTCAATGTCCTTGCTTTCAATGCGGACATTCTGTTGGGCTTCGTAACCATCAAAAAGATAGTAACTTCTGCCAGCGGCGTTGTCATATACATACCGTTCTTTTTCTTCCACATTCAAAGGCTTGAAAGTCACATCCGCATCCTTGATACCGTTGGAGGACAGGAAATCCTTGATTTTCTGTGTGGTTTTCTTAATACCTTCGTAAGCTACTTTTTTGTCCATATCTTTAAAAGAATAGTTGAAGTTGAGTACAATCAGGTCGGACTCAAACTCCTTGGAGGCCAATCCTACCACCGACAATGTGCGGGTGGGAGCTTTGGTTTTGTAGAACGACAAGCCCAGCGCCACGGCACCGAGCACAAAGCATACACCTAAAATGCAGCTGACAATGATTTTCTGTGTGGATGACATGATTTGAAATTTTTAATGAATAAATAACGAATGAATAACGGTGGGGAGAAAGCGAATATTATTGAATATTTTATTTTTTTTATAAAATGATAATCAATAAATTAAAGTTCAATTTTCAAATTATCAATACCTGCAAATACATTTTTTGGGAGTTCTTTTTCCAAATCTCGGTACAAACCCATCCGATGACCGATGTGGGTGAGGTAGGCTTGCTTGGGTTGCACTTGTTCAATGACCGCCAATGCCTGCGCCAGATTGAAGTGTGAGTAGTGGGTTTCTTTTCGCAAAGCGTTGATTATCAAAACATCAACACCTTTTAATTTTTGAATTTCAGTGGGCGCAATGAAACTTGCATCGGTGATGTACCCCAGATTGCGGATGCGGTACCCGAAAATGGGAAGGGTCATGTGCCGCACTTTTACCGGAATGATCTCAATCCCTTTGATGGTGAAGGGTTCCGGAAGTACGGGGTTCAATGCGAGTTCCGGGGCTCCCGGGTATTTGTTCTCCTTGAAGGCGTAGTCAAATGCTTTGCGGATGGAGTTCAGCACCCGCGGCTGGCCATACAGATGCAGCGTCTCTTTCATTAAGAAGTTGATAGGCCGCACATCGTCAAGCCCCGCCGTGTGGTCCTTGTGCTCATGGGTGAACAGGACCGCGTCCAGCCGGGTTGTGCCGGCCCGCAACAACTGTTGACGCAAATCAGGACCCGCATCAATGAGCAGTGTCACCCCGTCCACCTCCACCAACGCCGAAGTGCGCAACCGCCGGTCGCGCGGATCCTCCGACTGACAAACCGGGCAGTGGCAGCCGATGATGGGCACCCCTTGCGATGTCCCTGTGCCTAAGAGCGTTACTTGCATGTGAGGAGTTTTTCTTTCAAAATCCGCATCCCTTCCGTCGCTGTGGCCCGGATAAACTCAATCCGCCGCGTCACTGGCTGTACCTCCTTCGGGTCAATCAAGTATATCGGACAGTTCGACGGAGCGTAATATAAAAGTCCCGCTGCTGGATATACATTCAAAGAGGTTCCAATAATCACCAGAATATCAGCATGTTCAATAACCTCTGCCGCTTTTGAAAGCAAGGGAACCTCCTCTCCGAACCAAACAATGAACGGCCGTAGCAACTGTCCGTCAGCCGCCCGCTCGCCGTACTCAAATTCCCGGTAGCCAATGTCCTCCACGCATTTCTTGCCCCGCTCACTGCATACTTTCGTCAGCTCCCCATGTAGATGGATCACATCCGTGGAACCGCCCCGCTCATGCAGGTTGTCCACATTCTGCGTCACCACCGTCACGTCAAAATCCGATTCCAACTCTCCAATGATACGGTGCGCTTCGTTGGGCTGGGCGTCTTTCAACTGCCGCCGCCGCTCGTTGTAAAACTGTACCATCAGCCGCGGATTCCGGTACCAGCCGTCAATGCTGGCCACCTCCTCCACATTGTAGTTCTCCCAAAGTCCGTCGCTGTCCCGGAATGTCTTGATGCCGCTTTCAGCACTGACACCCGCTCCTGTTAGAAATACTAATTTTTTCATGTTTCAAATTTAAGGCTGCAAAAGTACTATTTTTTGTGAAGATTCCTCCCGTTTTTTATACATATATATGTATTATGGTGGAAATTTTATCTTGGGCGTTCCGGCGGCGGAGCCGCCGTCGGGCTTTCCGCTTTACTCGCGCCGGCCGCAGCGGGGGCTTTGCGGGGCGCTCGTGCCCGCTCCAATCCCTAACGCGGCGCGGGGTCCGCCCCCTGCTCCGTCGGGGGGGGTGCACCGGGAGTGGTTTCCGGACGTTTTTTCGGGAAAAACTCCGAAAAACTCCGAAAACCGGACCCTCCGGGAGGTCGTTTTCGGTCGTTTTCTGGTTTTTTTCGGACAAAAAACCGCTTTTTTATACATGCAAC
>JAFZWE010000047.1 GCA_017617445.1 Bacteroidales bacterium
CCGCCCGTCGACATCGTCGAGAAACTGGCCTCCCGTCCGTATGACGTCCTCAACTCCGCCGAAGCACGCGTAGAAGCCGCCGGCAACCCCTACAGCCTCCTGCACGTCACCAAGGCCGAGATCGACCTCCCCGAAGGCACCGACGAGCACTCCCCCGAAGTGTATCTTCAGGTCGTGAAGAACTACAACCTGTTCAAAGACCTCGGCTGGCTGGTGAAAGACGAAGAGGAAAAACTCTATGTCTATGCCCAGAGCATGAACCCGAAGGATGCCAACGCCAAATGGCAGTACGGCATCGTGGCCTGCGCCTACAGCGAGGACTATGTCAACAAAATCATCAAGAAACACGAGCTCACCCGTAAGGACAAGGAAGAGGACCGTATGAAACACGTGCGCATCACCAACGCCAATGTGGAACCCGTCTTCTTCGCTTATCCCGCTGTGGCCCGCATCGACGAAATCGTGGCTTCCGTCACCGCACAAAAGCCCATCTATGACTTCATCGCCAAGGAAGATGGCTTCGGCCACCGCTTCTGGGTCATCGACGACAAAGCAATGATCGCCGAACTCGTGGAGCTGTTCGCCACCAAGGTTCCCGCCATGTACATCGCCGACGGCCATCACCGCAGCGCCGCCGCCGCCCTCGTGGGACAGGAGAAGAAAGAGCAGAACCCGCACCACACCGGCAAAGAAGAGTACAACTACTTCATGACCGTCATCTTCCCCGACAACCAGCTGAACATCATCGACTACAACCGCGTGGTGAAAGACCTCAACGGCCTCACCAAAGAGCAGTTCATCGCCGCCGTGAGCGAAAGCTACGACGTACAGGACATGGGCACCGACATCTACAAGCCCGCCAAACTGCACGAGTTCAGCATGTACCTCGACGGACACTGGTACAAGATGACCGCCAAGGCCGGCACCTTCGACGACAACGACCCGATTGGCGTGCTGGATGTGACCATCCTCAGCAACCTCGTGCTTGACAAAGTGCTCGGTATCAAGGACCTCCGCACCGACAAGCGCATCGACTTCGTGGGCGGTATCCGCGGTCTCGGCGAACTGAAACGCCGCGTGGACAACGGCGAGATGAAGGTGGCTTTCGCCCTCTATCCCGTCAGCATGAAGCAGATCATCGACATTGCCGACACTGGCAACATCATGCCTCCGAAGACCACTTGGTTCGAGCCGAAACTCCGCTCCGGCCTCGTGATCCACGAACTCTGCTAAACAGAATGAAACCATCATCCAAGAGCGGCTGCCCGTGCGGGTGGCCGCTCTTTTTTTTAACTTCGCGGAAAAAATTATTAATTTCACCCATAGGCATCGTTGTTTTCGGAAAATTAGTACTTTTGGCGCGTTAAATACAAGATACCATCAATTATGAAAAGAACCCTCTTTTTTATTGTTTTATGCCTGTCGGCGCTCGCCATCCATGCCCAGCAATACATCGATTTGGGACTTCCAAGCGGTACGTTATGGATGAACCAAAACCAAGAAGGTGGCTTTAATGGTTTTTACACATACGAAGAAGCCCTCCTTGATTTCGGCGACCAGCTGCCCACCCGTGCACAATTCCAGGAATTGATGGATAAATGCCAGTGGAAATGGACGGGCAAAGGCTACCAAGTGACTGGCCCCAACGGCAATTCCATCTTTCTCCCACCCGTCGGTTTCCGTCTTTGTGACAGCACTACGGAAAGTGTGGGATTATATGGCGACTATTGGACTTCTACTCCTGGCGATTATGAACACGCATGGTCTCTCTATTGTCTTTCCGGTCGATACGGATTGGGGACCGTCAGTCGTTGTAGCGGACGGTCTGTTCGCCTTGTGAAGAATTTGTAATCATTATTTTATGAAAAAGATCGCTTTATTCGTCGCTGTAATATTTTCGGCGCTGACCCTCTGTGCCCAGATACCGCCCGCGAGTCCCGCCGCCTGCGCGGAATGCGGAGCCAAAAACGGCGAGCCCCACAAGTCGTGGTGCCCCTACGCCCCGCACCAAGAGCCGGAGTCTGAACCGGAACACTACTCCGACCCTGTCACGCCTCCTGCCCCCAAGCCGGCTGCCCCGCCCGCCACGCACTACACCGCCCCCGCCACGGCGCCAGCCGCTCAGGAAACCAAGCCCGACTTCTCCACACTGTCCCATCCCCAAGTGCAGGCTCGGCCGCTGTTTTCCGGAATCAACGAACACAGCCTCACGGTAGCCCCGACCGAACTCACCGCCCATACCCAGTGGGGCGAGGTGGATTTGAAAACCATCGGCCATTTCACCTACGACATCTGCCGTTACAGCAACCTCAACAATACCGCCGTGATGCTGGGCCACACCCAGCCCAATGGCACTGTGGAATGGAAAATCCTGAAAAAATATCCCTATGGATACTATAATGAATGGGAATTGGCGGATGAACAGCGAGCGGATGCAAGCATTGTAAATGCCCATTTTGAGGCCGAGGGCCGTTTCATCTTCGTGGACTACAGCGATGGTACGAACCGCGTTTTGGATGCATGGGGAAACATGCGCTTTGTTTCCAAAAACAGCGAAATAAAACTGCTGGATTTCAAAGATGGCAACCGCTATTTTTTTGAAGAGTGGGACAAGGAATCGTCACAATATCTGTTGTGGGCCGTTGACAATAGAGAGAAAGAAATCATAGGCATCTCCAAAAAAGAGATACAATACTTTGACAATGCGTTTGTTACATTTGATTTCAATTATACCATCAGAGATTATAACGGGGAAATGCTATCGCTCAAACTGGATGGCCGTGATGTGAAGTTTTTTGATGATGTGACGGCCTATCAAGATGATGTAAAATGGCATTTTGTGATGACGGCCAACAAATGGGGGACACCCCAATATGCCATCGTCACTTCCGATTTGAAGCAGTATGGCGGCTGGTATGCCACCATGGGCGACCTGCAAAAAGCATGGGCGAACCGCTAACTTTCAGTTTAATTCCATATCTTTGCACGCAAAAAAAACGAGTCAATGACGCAGCAAGAATTTATCAACCGGTTTACCTACAGTGTCCGCACCGACAAGATCGGCGGGGGCGGTTTCGGCAATGTGTACAAGGCGTACGACAACACGTTGCACCGCGAGGTGGCCATCAAGGTGAGCGAGGTGAAGACCACCAACGACGGACAGAAGACCTTTTCGCTGAAGGACGAGTTTGAGGCGTTGGCCCATGTGCCCAAGCATCCGAACATTGCCAACTACGAGGAGTTCTACTCGTTTGAAAGTCCGCAGGGGGTGTTCGACTATGCGGTGATGCAGTATTATCCCGGTGGCAACCTGACGGATGCCATTCGCCAGGGGCTGAGCCTGGAGCAGAAAGAGGAGGTGGCCGCTCAATTGCTGGAGGGCATCGGCTTCTTGCACGCGCACCAGGTGGTGCATCGCGACCTGAAGCCGGGAAACATTCTGATTGTGCGCCACGGCGGGAAGGTGATTCCGCTGATCACCGACTTCGGGCTGAGCAAGGCCGCGAATACAGGCGATGGGAGCCTGTTCTCCAACAGTTTTGGCGGCGGCACCCAGCGATACAGCTCGCCGGAGCAGCTTCAGGGGAAGCCGTTGCGTTTCAATACCGATTTATGGTCGTTTGGGGCGATTCTGTATGAGCTGTTTACGGGAGAGCAGCTGTTTGCGGCCAGTTCTGGCGCTGCTGACACGGCGGCGGCCGAGTTGGAGATCTACAACAAGATTATCCATGGGGATGTGCGGGCGTTGTATGGCCTGCCGGAGAAGTGGCGCAGGGTGGCGGAACGCTGTCTGGTGGTGAACCCGGAGCAGCGGGCGAGGAGCGTGGAGGAGTTGCGACAGCTTATGGCGACGCCCCAGACGGATGATGATAACGGAGGTGGCATTGTGCCGCCCGTGTCGCCTGTTTCTGTTTCCGAGGAGACCGTAGTGGGCAGTGGCACAGCTGCGGCTCCCACGCGTGTGGTGGCCGATGAGAACACGGTGGCGGAAACTCCTTCCACTCAACCTCAATCTCAACCTCAATCTCAACCTCAGTCTCAACCTCAGCCTCAACCTCGCTCCCGCAAGGTATGGCCGTGGGTGCTGGCGGTGTGCGCAGTGTTGGCTGCGGCTATGTTGCTGGTGTTGCTGGTGCGTGGGTGCGGAGGCGATGAGAAAAGCTCGGATGGGAAAGGTGAACAGATGACTGTGGCCGACACCATAATGCAGCAAATGGACTCACTGGTGGAAGCGGAGGAGGCAGTGCCGGTGACAGAGGAAGTGGAGAAGCCGGAGGTGGAAGTGCCCGATGTTGCGCCCACACCAACACCTGTACAGCCAGCAGCGCCCACACCAACACCTGTACAGCCAGCAGCGCCCACACCAACACCTGTACAGCCAGCAGCGCCCACGGCACCAACCAAGCCGGTGCCCGCGGGCTATGTGGACTTGGGTTTGAGCGTGTATTGGAAAACCAGTAACGAGTATAACAGCTCGGACGACCACGACTTGTACACATACGATGATGCGAAGAGCCGATTTGGCAACAGACTGCCCACCAAGGCGCAGCTGGAGGAGTTGAGAGACAAGTGCAAATGGACGTGGAATGACAATAAAAAAGGGTACGATGTCAAAGGCCCCAGTGGCAACTCCATCTTTCTGCCCGCTGCGGGCGACCGCCTTCTCAGTGGCAATGTGCACGGCGTGGGGTCCTACGGCAGCTATTGGTCGTCCACACCCTACGATTCTGAGTACGCATGGGGCCTCCGCTTCGGTTCGGGCGGCCACAACGTGATCAACAACCTCAGCTACTACGGCCAGTCCGTGCGGCTTGTCCAAGGTAAATGATTGCGCGCCAGAGCGCAATCACAAAGCATTGGGATAATTGTTTGGAGGTTCCGTTGGCCTAGCGGCCAACGGAATGGTGAGGTGCCTAATAATCATTAAAGAGGGTTGTGAGGGCGGCTCGCCGCCCGCTCACCCCTAATTTTTTCTCCTTTCGTCGCCACGCACCATTCCGGCGCGAACGCAGTGAGCGGCGGTACCTCTCACCCTTCAATTGTCAATTGTCAATTGTTAATTGTTAATTGTCAATTGTACATTGATCATTCTCAGTTTTCAGTTTTCAATTTAAAATTGTATTTTTGCAGCCTAAAAAAGAAGAGATTATGAGTGCAATAGTAAGACAACCCTTGAATTCGGCTCAAATAGAGATGCTAAGCGCACTGGCTCAATTGAATTCAGAAGAGGACCTTCGTGCATTGAAAGATGCCTTGTCGAAGTTCTTTGCCGAGCGAGCAGACAGGGAAATGGAGAAATTATGGGATGAAGGTGTTATTAATGAACAAGTTATTGAGAAATGGAGTAAAGAGCATATGCGTACTCCATATCATTAAAATTCAAGATGGGAATGCGACATGTAGTAGTAGATACCAACTGTTTGCTGCGTATGATTCCAATACGTGGCCGCTATCGTCAAGTATGGGAGGCCTTTTTAGCTGATAAATTTGTTATATGCGTGAGTAATGAAATTATTTCCGAATATATGGAAATTCTTTCCCAGAAGGTTAGTGTGTCGTTCGCTTCCAATATTGTGAATGCCATATTAAAGAGCAATAGTGTGAAGTTGTTTTATCCATCCTACCATTTCAACCTTATCATTCAAGATCCGGATGATAACAAATTTGTAGATTGTGCAATCATTGCCAATGCTGATTTTCTTGTTAGCGAGGATTCGCATTTCAAAGTACTGGAAAAGGTTTCTTTCCCAGTGGTTAAGGTTATTACTCTTGATCAATTTCAAAATGATCTGATGCAGTTGTAATAGTATTTTTTTTCATTAAAGATTATTCTATGCAAAACAATAAAGTATTGAATTACACGCTGCTCCACCAGCTGGGTGTGGGCGGCATGGCGGAGGTGTGGTACGCCGAGAATGAGATTGGCAAAAAGGCGGCGGTGAAGGTGCTGCTGCCCAAATTCTGCGCCGACGAGGCCATCGTGGCCCGCTTCCAGAACGAGGCCAAGGTGATGGTGCAGCTCGACCATCCGAACATCCGGCAGGCGTACGACTATACCACCGTTGACGGCCGTCCCTGCATGGTGATGGAGTACTTGGAGGGCGACGACCTCTCCACACGCATGAAACATGGCGAGCGTTTCACCGATGAACAGCTCAAAAAGTGGTGGAACCAGATTGCGGACGCCCTCAACTACACGCACGCGGAGGGCATCGTTCACCGCGACCTCAAGCCGTCGAACATCTTTGTGGACAAGAAAGGCAACGTGAAGCTGCTGGACTTCGGTATCGCCAAGCTCAAGGAGAGTATCTCCATGACGCGGACAGGCGCCATGATGGGCACGCTGATGTACATGAGTCCCGAGCAGGTGATGGACACCAAGCACATTGATGCGAAAACCGACATCTACTCCCTTGCGGTGACGTTCGTGCATCTGCTCATGGGGAAGGCACCCTACGACACCACGACCAGCAACGATTTTGAAATCCGCGAGAACATTGTGCGCCACGAGTTGGATCTGAGCGGAATTCCTGCCGAGTGGCAGAACTTCCTGCGGCCCTATCTGGCCAAGAACCCGAAGGAGCGCCCTGCACTGAAGGCGTTTGATGCAGATAGTGCCGACCGCGGTGGCTTCGTGCCCCCGGTAGTGCCGGAACCTTCCGCTTCTGTCGCAGCCGCTTCGGAGGAGACCGTGGTGGGCGGCGGTGCAAACGTGGAAGGTACGAGCGTAGCGGAGGAGGGAACGGTGGCGGATGTGCCCCCTATGGATAGCGATGAGAACACGGTGGCGGAATCCTCTTCCGCTCAGCCTCAACCTCAGCCTCAACCTCAACCTAAACCTAAATCTCAACCTCGCTCCCGCAAGGTATGGCCGTGGGTGCTGGCGGTAGTGCTGGCGGTAGTTGTGCTGTTGGTATTGCTGGTGCGTGGCTGTGCGGATGGTGCGAAAACCGAGAACAAGGAGGAAAGGAAGCCGGCTGCAAACGATACGGTGGCGTTGCAGGGGGATGCGGCGGGGACTGCTGATACCACAGCGCTGATGGCGGATGCGGAAATGACTGAGGAAGAAAATAAAGAAGAACAGACGTCTTCTGATGAAAGCACTTCTGGTGTGACCTATCAGAATGGGAGCATCATGGTGAATGGTAAGGCGTGCTACAAAATGGTATATGTGGCGGGCGGCACCTTCACGATGGGCTGTGCCGGCGAGCAGGGGAGCGACTGCTACATCGACGAGACTCCAGCCCATGAGGTGACAGTGAGCGGCTTTTACATGGGGGAGACGGAGGTGACGCAGGCGTTGTGGAAGGCGGTGATGGGGAGCGAGCCGACATACAACGGCGGTTGGACGAGTGGTATGGGACGTGGCGATAACTACCCTGCCTATCGAATGGGTTACTACGACATTGTGAACAAGTTCATTCCCAAGTTAAACAAATTGACGGGGAAAAAGTTCCGCCTGCCAACGGAAGCGGAGTGGGAGTATGCGGCGCGGGGTGGCAACAAAAGCCATGGATACAAGTACAGTGGAAGTAACAATGTCGGCGATGTGGCGTGGATTGTTAAAAATTGTGGCAGCAAGATGCACCCCGTGAAGGGGATGTGGGCGAACGAACTGGGGTTGTACGACATGAGCGGCAACGTGTGTGAGTGGTGCAGCGACTACTATGGCAGCTACAGCAGTTCAGCCCAGATCAATCCGAAAGGCGCTTCCTCTAGCTTGTGCCGTGTGAATCGTGGCGGCAGTTGGTTCGCGGGGGACGGTCGCGTGACTGAACGCGATTACTGCACCCCAGACAGCCACAGTGCCTACGTCGGCTTCCGTCTTGTTATAGTTCAGTAACAGATTCGTCTGGCATAGTGTTGGAGCTGCCGCCATGTGCGTAGCGAATGGCGGAATGGTGTGCCCAATAGAACAATATGATTGTGATTTTATGACCGCAGCCCTGACGGCCTGCCAAGAGAGCGTTTTGGGTGATCCGCAATCCCGTAATGGAAGGGGGGAGAACAGGTGGGAGGGTTAATATTCCACTGCTTCCCGGCTGATGGGGCAGGTCATGCAGCGTGCGCCGCCGCCACCGCGCGGGAGTTCTGAGGCGGCAAAGGTGACCACGCACTTCTTGTGGGCGAAGGGATCTTCTCTGCCTGCACACACCTCTTCCGCCGCAAGCACGTCAAACCCTGCGCGGTTGAGAGCTTCAATGGTGTGGGTGTTCCGGCGGTAGCCGATGATGTGGTCAGGGGCGAAGGCGAAGAAGTTGGCCCCGCTGTGCCACTGCTCGCGCTGCTGTACCCAGGGATCGGAGCCTCCGCAGAAGACGGGTTCCAGGTCAATGCCCTGGGATTTGAGGGCGGCGAGAATATCCGGAAATTCGCGGGTGCTGGTTTGCCCGTTGTCGTAGGTGATGAGTGTGGTTTTTTTGCCAGAGAAGATTCCTGTCTTGCGGATCAGGGGTTCGTAGGCCATGCAGGTGTGCGGTCCCAAGAAGGTGAAAACCATGTCCAGGTGGATGAACGATTCAGGGGCGAGGGGCAGTTCTTGTGCGATGATGGAGAAGCGGGGCAGATGGCGGTGCGCCTGCATCAGGCTCTGGATGCCGGCCGGATTGGTGCGGATGCCGCAGCCCACGCAAAGCAGGTCCGGGCGGACAATCTGCACATCCCCGCCTTCGGTGCGCGCTTCCGGATCATATTGGACCGCGCTGAAGGCAGAAGCTCCGAAGTGGTTCTCAAAGATGGCGCGGTAAATCAGTGATTCGCGCACCCGAACTTGGAACGACATGGTGTTGACCAATGCGCGGTCGAAGACACAGGAGAGGGCGTCCCTCGTGAAAAACAGGTTGTAAAGCGGTTTCAGAATATACCGCTCTGCTTCATATCGGGGATCATCCTTCCCTTTGCGGTAAGTAAATCCTTCAATGAGGGTGCGGGCCAGCTCTTGCGGCGGGAGTTGGAGCAACTCGTCAACCAGGAAGTCGCAACCGTCGGCGGCACAACTCTTCCTCACCAGCTCTTCTGCCAAAGACGTGTTTTCCAGTACTTCGGCCAGCAATTCCTGCACTTGGTAAACCCGGGTGCAACGGGAAAGTGTGCCGGCGAAAAAACGGTACTCGTTGTCCACAATCGACTTGTTCAAGATATCACTGTACAGGGCGTCATGTGCGTTTTCGGGGGTCATGGCCTCAATTTCCGGTCCGGGAGTGTGCAGCAAAACCGCTTGGAGTTTTCCGATTTCAGAGTGAAGTCCGACTTGAATGTGATCCTGGTTCATACGATGGTTTTTATGGGTTTAGTATTCTTCTTCAAAAAACAATTGATAATAGTTCATTCCGGTTTCGGGGTCCACACCCTTGCGGATGCGCTTGCTGTCGCCGTGAACATAAATGTGGAAGTTTTTGTCTAATTTGATGACGCTTTTGAAGTTGCGAGACTGCTTCTTGAGCGCGCTCTCCGATATTCCGAAACTGTCGGGCACGCTGACGTCATTGACCTGCTGATACTCTTCTTTATAATGGTCAAAGCTCTCAATGATGTCTTGGTTTCCAATGACTTCCTGTTTGAAATCCTCCATTTCAAAGGTCTCATTTTCTTTGAAGAAAGTGACGGATTTGTTGAGGATGTCGGCCTGGTCGGCTTTGGATACTTCAAATTGTTCGGGGAGGCAGTCGGTGACGAAACTCTTGCACATGGTGAGCACCTGCTGGGTGTTGTAGAATTCATCTTTCCGCTGGCGGATGTGGAGAAAGTCGTCCATCCAATACTGTGCCTCGGAGTTTTTGTTGGTATTGTCCACGACGGCCACCACGTAGCCGTGTTCTTTTTCGGTATTGAAGATGAGGCAGCCCTTGTCGAGCTTGTTGAGACCGAAGCCGTAGTCGCTTTCCACGACAAACGTATCCGCTTCCTGGTGCACTTTAAGGAAGGTGTCTTTGGTTTCCGCTTTGAAGAGACCTACTGCGTTCACCATTTCGTCATCCAGGACGCAGTCTTTCAGGAAGACGACATAGAACTCCCCGTCTTTGATTTTGGGGTGGGTGCATTGGTTGTAGAGGTGCTGTGCGAGGTAGAGTGACTGTTCCAGCAGTTGTTCGGGGTCTTCAAAAATGGCGCTGACGGCCTGATAGACGGTATTCTGTTCCACTCCGTTTTCGTTGAAAAGCTGGAAATACTCATCGGTTTTGAAAGGGGAGAGGAAGTAGGTTTTGAGCATGTTACGGATCTCTTCGTTGACTTGGAGGAGTTCATGGGAGAGGTTGAGGGGTTCTTCCAGTTGTTTGTTGCCCACGGCATGGAGGGCGATGCCTTCGATGGTTGTGTCTGCAAGGTGCATGGTGTGATGATTTTTGTGGGGGTGATAGGGGTTAGGCCAGCAGTTTTTCGGCGACTGCCTTGCCGAGGTTGTAGCATTCTGTTTCGGTGGAGAATCCGCGCAGGTTGGCGACGGCTCCGACATTTTCCCATTTCATGGTTTCGGCGAAGGTGTTGAGCCGTTTCACGGCGGCGTCGGCCCAGGTATGCCCGCCGAAGCAGCCGAAGATGCGGTTTTTGATGCCGCGTTCTTCGATCTTGTGCAGCAGGGAAGCCACTAAGGGGTAGATGCCGTTCATGTAGGTTGGTGCGCCGATGATGAGTCCTTTGTACTGGAAGATGTCGGAAAGGATGTAGGAGGCGTCGGATTTGGAGACGTTGTGCATCACGATGTGGTGCAGTCCGCTGTCCACTGCGCCGCGGGCGATGGCCTCGGCCATCAGCTGGGTATTGCCGTACATGGAGCCATAGGCGATCACCAGTCCGGTTTCGGTTTCGTACTTGCTCCACTGGTCGTAGCGGGCGAGCACTTCGCTGAAGTGGCTGCTCCAGACGGGGCCGTGGGTGGGGCAGACGGTGCGCAGGGGGAGTCCGCTGAGTTTCTGGATGGCTTTTTGCACTTGGGGGCCGTATTTGCCGACGATGCAGGCGTAGTAGCGGCGCATGTCACTCCAGAAGGGGGTGAGGTCAAGCTCGTTGTCGCGGAAGCTGCCGTTCAGGGCTCCGAAGGTGCCGAAGGCGTCGGCGGAGAAGAGAATCTGTTCGGACGGCTCGTAGGTGACCATCACTTCAGGCCAGTGGACCATGGGGGCGGTATGGAAACTCAGGGTGCGTTGTCCTATGTTGAGGGTGCCGCCGTCGGCCACCTCCACCAGGTTCTCGGGATTGACGGCAAAATAACCTTTCAGGAAGTCGAAGGTGTTTTTGTTGCCCACGATTTTTATGTTGGGATAACGCTGTGTCAGCAGTCCGATGGCACCGGCGTGGTCGGGTTCCATGTGGTCCACCACGAGGTAGTCGATGGCGCGGCCTTGGAGGACGGCATCCGCCTGGCGGAAAAAGAGGTCGGCGAAGGCCACATCCACGGTGTCTATCAGCACCACTTTTTCATCCACAATCAGATAGGAATTGTAACTCACGCCGTAGGGCAGGGGAAGATAATTTTCAAAAAGCTCCTTCTGTCGGTCATTGACCCCTACATAATAAATGCTGTCAGCGATTTTTTTATCCAGGTACATGGTTAATCTTTTGGTTTATAATAATTTGATTTAAATACAAGAGATGCTTAAAACGGGGGCAAAGGTACAAAATTGTTGGGAGTTGGCGTTGGTTTGGGCGCATAATTTTTGGAGAAATTGGAAGAAAAAGGCAAGTGGCGATGCGTGAGGGATTGCAGCGGGCACGAACGTGCGGGTGGGAGAGGGCGTGGGGAGTGAGTAAAGCGGAAAGCCCGACGGCGACCACAGGGAGCCGGCACGCCCAAAGAAAAAAAGAGAAAGAAGAGGGAAAGATTCAGCGCAGTTTGTTGTGGATGAAGTAGTTGCGCACGAAGGCGAAGAAGGCGCAGAGGCCGATGAGGTAGGCGGAGAAGGCGGCCCAGAAGGCGGCATGGTAGCCGAGGTGTTCAGCGAGCACTCCGCCGATCAGCACGCCCAGCCCCAGTCCGGTGTCCCAGGAGATGAAGAGGGTGGAGTTGGCGGTACCCCGCTGGGTATGCGGGGCGAGGTTGATGAACATGGTTTGGAAGGCGGGGTACATGTGTCCGCTGCCCAATCCGATGATGAGGGCGGCGGAGTAGTAGGCCCAGAGGCTGTGGATTGAAGCGAACAGGAGGTAGCCGCCAAGGGTGACGGCCAGGCCGGTGGAGGCGTTCTGCACGATGCGCCCCTGCCGCAGGGAGCGACTTCCGATGAGGCGGGAGAGGATGAGGCCGGTGGAGAGCAGGGCGAAGAAAACGCCGGTGCCTCCGGAGAGGCCGAGTTCTTCCTGTCCGTAGATGGCGACGTAGGTGGACACGATGCCGTAGGCGAAGGCGTGGCAAAGCATGATGAGTCCCAAGCTCCACCCTTTGAGGAGGAAAAAGCGGTCCAGGGAGACCTTGGGTTTGTCTTTGACGATTTCCTTGGGGGAGAGATGGAGGGTGGTGTTGATGGCGAAACCGCAGCCGGCGGTCAGCAGGGCGATCCAGAAGAGGAGGGGGTAGCTGTGGGATTGGTTGAGGAGCCAGATGGCGGCAGCCGGAGCAATGGCGGTGGCGATGTTGTTGCTGAGTCCGTAGTAGCCGATGCCTTCGGCGCGGCGGGTGGGGTGCAGCACGTCGATAGCCACGGTGCTGTTGGCCACGGTGGTGGCACCGAAAGGGGCGCCATGGAGGGTGCGGATGATGGCGAAAAGCAGGAGGCTTCCTGCGGCGAGGTATCCGATGAAGAGGCTGGCAAACAGGAAATAGAAGATGAGGAGCACCTTTTTGCGGGGAAAGCTGTCGACGAAAAAGCCGCTGAAGGGGCGGATGATGAGGGCGGCAAGGGCGTAGCCGGAGAGCACCATTCCGATGGTATCCTTGCTGGCGGAAAAGGTGTCCTTGAGGTAGAGGGGGAGGAGCGGTGTGAGGAGCATGAAAGAGAAAAAAAGCATGAAATTCGCCAACCATACCTTGACATAGTTGGTGTTCCATAGTTTTTCAACTTTCTCGTTCACTGTGTTTTCTGTCATGATTCCGATGGGAAAAGCACGGGTGCAAAGGTACATGTATTTTTGGTAATTTTGCCGCTCCAACGGAGGCGAAAGAAAACCTCGTAAAACAGAGAAAAATGTCAAAGGTATCCATTATCGGAGTTGGGGCGGTGGGGACATCCACGGCCTATTGTTTAGCCCAGAAGGGGCTGGTGAATGAAATTGTGTTGTTGGACATCAAGCCGGGGTTGGCAGAGGGGCGTGCGCTGGACATGCGCCAGGCGGCTGCCATCCAGCGGTTTGACACGGAGGTGCGAGGGGTCACGGACGATTATGCAGCCACGGCGGGTTCGGATATTGTGGTGGTGACCTCTGGCATGCCGCGCAAGCCGGGCATGTCGCGCAGCGACTTGATCACAGCCAATGCGGCCATTGTGCGCAGTGTGGTGGGGCAGGTGGCGGCATGTTCGCCGGACGCGATCATACTGATGGTGTCCAATCCTTTGGATGTGCTCTGTTACTGTGCTTACCGGGTTTCGGGCTTCCCGAAGAACAGGGTGATGGGCATGTCGGGATTGTTGGATATAGCGAGGTACAAGTCGTTCATTTCCGAAAAGCTGCAGGTGTCCACGAAGGACATACAGGCGCTCATTCTGGGGGGGCACGGCAACACGATGGTGCCCATGCCGCGTTATACCACCATTGGTGGCATCCCGTTGCGGCAGTGGATGGGCAGGGAGGAGATTGAGGAGGTGATAGAGCGCACGCGCATGGGGGGCGATGAGTTGATCGGGTTGCTGGGCACCTCTGCGTGGCACGCGGCGGGTGCAGCGATCTGCCGGATGATAGAGGCCATCATCGGGGATCAGCGGCGGGTGTTTCCCGTGTGTGCTTATTTGGACGGGGAGTACGGGCTGCGGGACATTTTCCTGGGAGTTCCCGTGGTGTTGGGTGCGGGCGGCGTGGAGCGCGTCATAGAGCTGGAACTGGATGAGGAGGACGCGAAGCGTTTTTACGAGTCGGAAAAGGTGGTGCAGGCGAATGTGGAGACTCTGAAGAGAACCCTGTGACGCCTTTGTTCGTCAGCAGCAGTATAGTGGCAGTATCATCCTGAAAGACGGCATTCGTTTCACGACATTTCCGTAATTTGTTCTTCGTGATGCATTTTTTGCAAAAATGTTGCAAATGTGCATGGGAATTTCTTGTTTTTATGCCCAGTCACACCTCACCACGGTCACGCTCGTGTGAATGAAATATTTCTTCCTGCCAGTGGTGGCGCAATAATACTTATGTGCGACCGGAACTCGCTGGAGCGGTCTTGCACGATGCCCCATGGCTGCGGCTCTGGCGATGTGGAGCATCCCACCGAGTCCATGTTGTCGGGCAGGTAGTCAGATTGTGCATGGACGGTTCCGATAACCAACATCAACAATACTGCCAGCCAATATTTTGGTTTAAACAGCAGGAGATGTCGTATGGGGTAGTATAAGGTCTTCACAATCTGTGTGATTTGTATAAATCAACTTCGCAAAAATAGAATTTTTTTTTAATGTGTAAAACATGTGTTTTATTTCATTTGTGTATGGGTGGAATGAAAGAAAAGTTGTATCTTTGCAATGGCAATTCTGTGGAGTCTTCCATCGGAAGCATGCTGCCACTGTGGTGCTATGAGAATATGGAGGAAGTGGTAAAATCATCTGACAGTCAGTATGATAAAAGTGCTGTCAGCGGAGAGCGAAATGCTGCCGTCCCTCTCGGATCCGAAAATTCCGGAACCGGGAAGTCGGTAGAGTATGCTCTGCAGGATGCCACGCGTCATTGGTTCCCGATACGAGCCACCTACCACCGTGCTCAGAAAGTGTACAACCGGCTGTTGGAAATCAACGACGGTCGCTTCGAACCCTACCTGCCCATGCTGCGCAGCATCGGGTGCGGCGACGAGCTGTCAGGAAACATGGCACAGCAGGTGCACGAGGAACCGCTGGACAAAGGACTGCTGTTCGTGCGCTGCACACTCGGCAGTTTCAGCGAACTGGTGAAGAGTCAGATTCCGGGTCTTACCCCGTACTACAACCACTTCTCCACCAACAAGTTCGGTCGCAACGAGTACCTCATCGTGCCCGACCGACAGATGGAGAGCTTCCGCATCATTGTTGAATCGCGCAACAAGGACATCCTCGTCCGCCAGACAGAGGTGCCGCAGCTCATCGAGGGCGACCGCGTGGTGGTCACCAGCGGCCCATTCATCGGCGTGGAGGGCGTGGTGATGAAATACAAGCACCAGAAGCGCGTCTTCGTACAGCTGCACGGTGTGGGTATCTACGCCACTGCCTATGTCCCAGGCGCCTTCTTGGAACGGAAAACTGAAAACTGAAAACTGAAAATATAAACGTGCTGTAGCACGTCTCTTCCTATCACCCCGTAGTGTATCTCTTTACACCGTAACTTCTCAATTCTCAACTCTCAACTCTCAACTCTCAACTCTCAACTCTTAACTCTCCCTCTCCCATGGGTATCATCGCCAGACAAAGCATCAAAGGAACCATCGCCACGTACATCGGTGTCTTCATCGGGTTCGTGACCACCTTCTTCATTCTCACGTCGTACCTGACGGCGGAGGAGGTCGGCCTCACCCGTGTGCTGGTGGATGCCACCACGCTCTTCAGCTCGCTGGCGCTGATGGGTACGGGCTCGTCCACCCTGCGGTTCTATCCCCATTTCAAAGACGACAGCCGCAACCAGCAGGGACTCTACTTCTGGACGCTCATCATTCCTTTTGTCGGTTTCTTCCTGTTCCTCATCTGTTTCTTCGCCTTTAAGGGCTTGATTGTAAGGGCGTTTGAAGACAACTCCCCGCTGTTTGTCAATTACGTCTATTACACGCTGCCCATTGCGTTCTTTATGTTGTATATGTCTGTTTTTGAGGCAAATGCAACTATCTTGGAACGGGTGGCGGTGGCCGGCCTGCTCGTGGTGTATTACTGGCGGGTGTCGGAGGATGTGAACGGATTGATAAGGAAGGCAGTGAGGAAGTTGAAAATGGAAAGGTGAAAATTGAGAATTGAAAACGGAAAGCTATTCTGAAAAATTTGACGTTTTTGCCGTTGTAATCTGAAAAATTTGTAATTTTGCCGATGTTATTCTGAAAAAATTGAAGTTTTCATCTGTAAATAAGAAAAATTGTATGAAGTCGTTGGTGGATTGGAACAAAGAGATTGTATTTGCCTCATCTGATTCGGATGTGTCCCATCAGATATCCCGTCTGGTGAAGCAGGGACGTTTGCGCAAGATTGCACTCCGGCTTTATACAACCAATATGATGGACAGCCCTGAAAGTATTGTTAAACGCAATATACTCAGCATTTTGAACTGGCGTTTTCCCAATACGGTGATCAGTCACCGCAGTGCTTGCGAAATGCGCATTACTTCGGCTGGTACATTCTATCTTACAGGAAATTACAATCGCAAAGTTACGGATTTGCCTGGGTTGACCATCTATATGCTGAAAGGCCCAGTGGCCGACAGCAAGGATATGGCCTATGGCAAGATGTACATAGCAAGCGAATACCGGTGGATGTTGGAGAACATGCAGACAAGTCGCAAGCAGGGAGATGAGTCCAAGACACTTCCGATAGGTGTGATTGAGCGAAAGTTGGAGAGTGTGTTGGTCGCTGGCGGTGAGGAGCAATTGAATCAGTATCGGGATGCGCTGCGAGCCACGGCAGAGCGTTTGGGCATGGAGGCTGAATTTGCCAAAATCAATGTTTTGATTTCGGCTTTGCTCAATACCCATTCCGCACAGGTGCTTTCTGAACCGAGTGCAAAAGCTGCGGCAGCAGGCTATCCGTACGATGAACAACGGCTGGAGCTTTTTGAAAAGCTGTACGACGAATTGCAGCGTCAGCACCTTTTGTCTCGACCAGTTGCTGTACAAACGGAGATCGACTACCAAAATATAGCCTTTTTCGAAAGCTATTTCTCCAATTATATTGAGGGAACTGAATTCGCTGTGGATGAAGCACGGAAGATTGTGGATACGGGTGTCGCGATGCCCACACGAACGGAGGATTCGCACGATATATTGGGGACTTTTTATGTGGTTTCCAATCGGATGGAAATGAGTGTGTGTCCCACATCATCGCAGGAACTCTGTGAAATCTTATGCCGCCGGCATGCCATCCTGTTGGAAGGACGTCCGGCGATGAATCCGGGGCATTTCAAGGAGAAGAACAATCGTGCCGGCAACACCGAATTTGTGGAGATGTCGCGTGTGCGGGGAACTCTGGATGCGGGTTTCGGCTATTATGCCGCATTAACTTCTCCGATTGCAAGAGCCATTTACATGATGTTCCTCATCAGCGAGGTGCATCCCTTCCAAGACGGCAACGGACGGATGGCTCGCATTATGATGAATGCTGAACTTTTTCGGGCGGGCGAGGCGAAAATCATTGTCCCGACGGTTTACCGGGAGGATTATTTGCTGGTCTTACGAAAGCTGAGTCGTGAAGGCATTGCTGCCCCCTATATAAAAGTGATGAACCATCTTCATCATTTCACTAGCACCCTCTATGGAAAAGATTTCCAAGAACTTCTGCACTATTTGACCGAGTGCAATGCATTTGAAACACCAGACAGGGGGAAGCTGATGTTTGGAAAATGGAAAACTGAAACGTAAAGACGTGCTGAACGCGTTTTTAGATTTTGTTTAACGGGAGTAAAACGAATGGCGGAAGAATGAAAAATAGACCCCTCTTTGCTAATTGTTACCTTGCATATTTAGATGGTATCTTTTATTACAAAACATTCTAAACATGCTGCAAGTTCGCATTCGCTACGCTATAGTGTAGCGATAACGTTGCTGTCGCTGATGTCTGTCGGAATAGGTAGTGCCCAGACCAACTATCTGCCCGACAACATGGACTCGGTAGG
>JAFZWE010000048.1 GCA_017617445.1 Bacteroidales bacterium
CACCATTTCAAGGTAATTGTAACCCTTCGCATTTACATGTTTGGAAAGTGCGATGCACTGGTTCGGGCAGCCCGTGATGCAGACCGCACAGCCTTTGCACTTTTCCGTGTCAATGACTAAAGCTCCTTTAAATGCCATAATTTTAAATTTTTAGTTTTATAAAAAGTTGATTATCAATATTTTGTTTTCTTACATTAGACGGCCGCTAAAGTACGAAAATTTTTTGGAATAATATCATCCATTTGCAAAGATTTATTGATTTCAGAAGGCATGTGGTGAGTTTAAAATGAAAGATGATAGGGAGGTTCCATCGATTCGCTACGCATGTGGCGGAATGGTGAAAAAAAGTTATCAACAAAATACCAACAGCCGTTGTGCGCTATTTTTGCGTGAAAAAAAGCCACAAACGGAAAGAAAACAGCAAATTTTGCCTGTGAAATCACTGCAATAGGGCACGCTCTGTCGCTACTGGAAAATGAGGCATGACTTTTCGTAATTTTACATATACTAATTTATTTCTAACAATTAATAAAATTTATTGATTATGAGCAAGATAACAGTAAATGGAACTGAAATTTCACTGCTAAATTTTAAGGAACAAGACTACATTTCTCTCACCGATATGGCACGGGGACAGCTCCGCGACCATGTCATTTTCAAGTGGCTTAGCCTGAAAAGCACAATCGATTACATCGGGGAATGGGAATTGTTATACAATCCCGATTTTAATTACACCGAATTCGGTACAATTAGAAATGCGGCGGGCAGCAACAATTTCGTGCTTTCGGTCAAGCAATGGATTGAGAGGACTGGGGCAATTGGTATCGTTTCAAAGGCTGGTCGTTACGGGGGAACGTATGCACACAAAGACATTGCCTACCATTTCGGCATGTGGATAAGCCCGCGTTTTCAGTTACTGTTGGTGAAGGAGTATCAGTTGCTTCAAGAAGAAAAGCGTAAGAAACTCGGGTGGTCAGTGAAGAGAGAGCTGGCCAAGATCAACTACCACATCCATACGGATGCCATCAAACAGAACTTGATTCCATCAGCACTGACCTCACAGCAGAAAGCAGCAGTTTATGCAGAGGAAGCGGATGTGCTCAATGTGGCTCTGTTCGGAATGACAGCACGGGAATGGCGTGAGGCCAATCCGAACCAAGAAGGAAACATTCGTGACTACGCGACCATCAACCAGCTGATTTGTCTGTCGAATCTTGAAAACCTCAATTCCGTTCTCATCACGGAGGGAATGCCACAAAAAGAGCGACTCGTTCGATTGAACCAGTTGGCCATCTATCAAATGCGCATTTTGGAAGGAACCACCCACAGGAAACTACTGCAGTGATTTGAGACGATACGATGACGGCAGTAGGGATGTCATAGTATAGCAGCCTATAGGTTCATGATTTTATTGCAGGATTCGTGCGGTGGAAACTTGTCAATAAAATACCAACAGTAGAAAATGGCCATTTTAGTGCTATTTTGCTTGAAAAGTGTCAGATAGTGGCCGAAATACGCATTTTTTTCATCGCTTGTTTGCAGACATTCTGCCCCTTGAAAATCAGGTTTGACTCTAATATCTTTGCAGCGTAATAATTTAATCCACGAATTAGATCAGGTAGAATTTTTATTTCGCATATATGCGAAATATTAAAAAATAGTATTATTTTTGCAACACTAAAAAAACTACTAACGATGAGAACAGCGAAACTAAAAACCATAGAGCAAAGTGAGAACGTCGGTTTGTATTCAATTTGCTTTAATGGAAACGATCTTTCTGAGTATGAACAATTTGTGAAGAGGTTTCTGGATGACGCAACCCTGAATCAAGATTTCCAAAAGGTTTTCCGAGCCATCCATCGAATCATGGCAAACGGCGCTTTGGAGCGTTATTTTCGACCGGAAGGCAGATTCAAGGACAATCTCACAGCTCTATCAATTGATTCAAAAGTCCTTCGATTGTACTGTCTTCGCATTTCGGATCAGATATTGATTGTCGGAAATGGCGGGGCAAAAACCACAAGAACGTACGAAGAGAATGAGGAGTTAAGTGGCTACGTGATGGATTTGCAGAAATTCGACCGGCTTCTTGCACAAGAACTTGAGAGTGGCAAAATCAAGATTGAACAAAATGTTATCACTGGAATAGAAAGCACAACATTTATATTATGAGGCGCAAAAGCAATATCAAGATTTACAGTCCTATCATTCAAGATGCTTACGACAGAATCCCCGCCATTGACTGGGCGACAGATGAAATTACTGAAGGCATTGCCAGTCGCATAGATGCAGTCATGAAACAAAAAGGGATTAGCAAGAAAGAGCTGGCTGCACTCACGCATAGGCGTCCTTCGGATGTCACCCGTTGGCTGGGCGGAGGGCACAACTTCACCTGTCGCACAATTGCGCTCATAGAACAAGCCTTGGACACCCCCATTATCAAGATAGCCGAATAATCCCCCCCCCCGCACACCATTCCGCAAAACGCGACAGCGTTGAGCGGAATCGTTACCTATTTCCACACCTTACAATTCGGCCACATCGCAGTTGAGGATTACCTGTTCGTTTCGCAGGGTGATGATTTTATCTGTTTCCCTGTATTCGTTCTGATTAATTATATCGTTCGTCATTGTTTTCTTGGTCATGTCTGTTATTTTTTATAATACATTGTTTTATAAAGCTTTGTTGTTTTTTCTTTTACCCATGTCTTTTCTGTAGGCTGTATGTGAAATGTGTCAGTGTCAGTATTAACAACAAATTCAGCCCATCCATTTCCGCCGTCTTGTCTGAAAAGTATATGGAGTATTTCATAATCATCACCAGTGAAATAACACATTCCTTCTCCGTATTGACCGTTTTTTATCTCTTCGCCACCTCCTTGTGGAAAAAACGCAGTGTTTCCTTGTAACAATCTCGCGGCAATACGATCCCTTACAGTCTCAGATGTGTTGTTTTCAATATTTTGCAGTGTGTTTTTTGTTTTTTTACCATATGCCTTGACCCTTTTTTTATCTTCATCAGACAAACTTCCCATTTCGATTTCATCAACTCCGAACAACCATCTTTCGCATGTGGTTTTACTTTTTTCTTCATCAAGCCTTTCCGGCACCTCATTGAAAAGGACATTGAACAAATTCATATATTGAGCAAAATCATAAGCGTTGTCAATTCTCAAATCTCCTAAAATAGAAGAACCTTTGTTTGGATCTTTATTGTTACGAATATCATAGTATGAATTTCCGTCTTCATCAAATATGTGGAAAATTATCATTCCTGCCATTGATAAGGGTATATTGTCAAACCCAGACCTTATTACGTTGTTATATGACAATTGCAATGCTTGGTATTTTTTGCCATTTGATTCCTGTATGGGTTGGTTATGTATATACGTTGATACTCTACCGAAATCAGGCGATAGCAAAACACTGACGGGAGTTCCTTCATAAACCTTCTGCAATTTTTCCGACAATTGTCTGCAAATTTTTTCTCTTTCATATTTTTGGATGTCTGACTTAAGTGCAACAAGGAACCTTAGCCCTTCACTATTTTCACATTCTAACACAAACTCTGACAGTCGCGTACCAATTGCAACTGAAAGAATGGCATTAACATTGATTCCATTTAATTTTCTCCCATTAGGGAATGATGACACACACCGGGAATATCCGTCAACTGTAGGGTAAATAACATAAAAATGTGAAGGATCAATAAGAGATTTTAAAAAGTTCAAATCACTGTTCGGCAGTTCGTTGTTCAACGGATAAAAAGCATCCGAAATTACACCTAACTTTTGTATGTCAACACTTTTCAACGCTCTTACCATAGCATATAAGGCCGCAGCGAAATCCTCTCTTGCCTTGTCATGATAATAAGTGTCACATCTTACTGTCGTTCCTCGTTCAAATCCATAATATTCAGCATTGCCATGAAGCTTGTATAAATGCTCATAGTGTTTGTCATCAATTTTTTTTGACACATATACATTACCCTGTCTATCTGCAAAATATACGAAATTTTTATTTCTTGTCGCATCTTTTGCATCTTTATATGTTCTTATCTTGTATGACCGTATTTCGCTTTTGTTTTCTTCATCCTGCTCTTCATAAAGACCGAACTCCTGTGCAAAATCGGTGAACAACATATAGTTGACATCGTCATCTGTAAAATGCCAGTCGATTCCTGCGTCATCAATTGCATTTTGTCCAACGATTTTTATGACCTGCCACGCGACATAATCTCCTCTGTGGAATGCTTCTGACGCAGTTGACCATGACAGATAATTACCGGTATGTATTATCTTTGAAATGCTGCTTTCATCATACTGCTCTACAAAAATATACAACTGCGACAAGGAAGAATCATCCGTAACATTATTCGCACTTTTATTACATGAGATGAATAAAAAAACAAACAATGTGAAAAATAGTCTGGAGCCAATTGTGGATTTCATATTTGTATTTACTGATTGTCAATTATTTATAAAACATTTCGCTTTTCAGTTACAAACATACTTCAATTGAGGTAAATTGATGGTGACAATGCTCCAGATGGTTTGGTCGTCAACACCAAAGTATTCATGGACAATAAGATTTCGCAGTCCAATAATACGTGCCCATGGAACCTCAGGATGTTCCATAAGAAAACTCTCACTTAGTCCATTGGCGGCCTCTCCGACAATCTCCAACTGATGCAATGTCGCATTGAACATCATTGAGTTGTTGACAAATGAATCCTTATCAGCATCTTGAATGTAATTTTCTATCTCTTTAATTGCATCCAAAATGTGCAAAATTCTTATGGGATCAGCAATTTTAGCATTCATAAAGCAATTTTTATCAGTGTCAATAAAGGGTTTTATGTATTTTGATACGCCCCGTGAGGATACCAAATCAATGGGTTTTTGCAAAAGAGATTGCAAGTCCAATTGCATCTGCACGAATTACAAACCTATAGGTTTGGAATAATCCAAGTCCACCAATATATCCACATCGCTGTCAGGCGTTTCCTCGCCACGGGCGTACGAACCGAACAACCAAGCCTTTAGCACAGGCTGGGTCTTGAAATAGTCCTGAATGGTCTTGATCATTTCGGCATCCATAAGCGAATGTTTTTCAGCCCGCAAAGACACAACAAAATCTGAATATGGAAAGACGGACAGCGGAATGTGCAGGCGTAATAATACTTGAAATGAAAGGTTTTTCTTCCTTCAAACAACATTTAAAGCCTTTTCAAGTTATATATGTCTTGGTATGTAAAAAATTTTTTCCGATGAATACGAAACGCCTTTTTCGCTATGTTGCTCTTGCCGTTGCCACCCTATTGGCATACGGCAACACCCTCACCCTCAAGTATGCTTCAGACGACAGAATGCTGATTTTGGAGAATGACTACACCCTCAAAGGATATCAAGGCATTGGGGATGTTTTCACGAAGGATTCCTTTACAGGATATTTTGGAGAAGACGGGCAGCTGGTGGCCGGTGGACGCTACCGTCCTGTGTCACAACTTACTTTTATAGCTGAATACGAGTGTTTTGGAGGGGATCTCAAACATCATGTGGGGTTGCATCGCGATCCAAAAAACGAAGAACTTTTTTCCCAAAGTGCCCTGCCCGTCATACAACACGCCATAAATATCACATGGTATATCCTGCTCTGCTTCACCCTGCTGGCAGTATTGCAGAAGTTGTTTCCTGCATTGGACCATGAGAAATGGTACCGTTCTCTCCCTTTCATAGCCACCCTGCTGTTTTTGCTACATCCGCTTCATACCGAAGCGGTGGCCAATATCAAGGGGCGGGACGAGATTCTATGCATGCTCGGCTCCCTGTTGAGCCTCTATTGTTCCATTCTGTATATTGAAAAGAAAAAATGGTGGTGGCTTCTGCTGGCTTTCCTCGCCATGTGTTTCGCTGTATTTTCCAAAGAGAATGCCATCACATTTTTGGCGGTCATCCCGCTGGCATTGTATTTCCTCCCGGCGGAAAAGCGCCCTGCCGACTATGTGCTGACCCTGGTCTTGCCGCTGTTGGCCGCTGGACTTTTTCTGGCCGCACGCACGCACGCGCTCGGAGGATTCATGAACACGGCGGGAAATGACAACATCCTCAACAACCCCTTTGCAGGCCAGAGCAAAGGAACAGAGATCGCCACTACATTGTTCACATGGGCCATCTATTTCAGACTGATGCTCTTCCCCCACCCGCTCACCCACGACTACTACCCCAACCAAATTGACCTGACCGGCTTCGCCAATCCCATTGTCATCCTGGTCATTTTAGCAGTCATCGGACTGCTGTGGCTGGCCATTCGCGGCTTGAAAGAGAAGTCGCCCGTCTCTTTTGCCATACTCTTTTTCTTCATCACCTTCTCCATCACCTCCAATCTGCTTTTCAATGTAGGGACTTTCATGAATGAACGGTTTGTCTTCGCCCCTCTCCTGGGCTTTGTCCTGATCCTGGCTTTCCTGATCCAGAAACTGGCCTCCAAACAGCTTTCGTCCCGATGGACCGTCACGCTGCTGGCCGTGATAGGACTTCTTTACGGGGGCAAAACCTTCGCCCGCAATTTCGCCTGGAAGGATGACATCACACTGTTCACCACCGATGTGCAAGTTTCAAACAAAAGCCAGAAATGTTGTCTGTCGGCGGGCGGGAGCTACATGAAACTCTACCTGAGAGAAACCAAACCGCGCAAAAAAAGCGAATACCTCCGTCTGGCGGAAAAGTACCTGACCCTGGCCCTCAAACTGGGGAGAAGCGATTCCGACACCTATTCACTATTGGGGCAACTGTATTTTTACAAAGGGGACTACATTGCTGCCGCGCAATGTTACCGTGCCATTCTCAACAGCAACCCGACGGATGAAGAGACCCTGAGAAACCTCGCCGCTGTGGGCAACAGTTCCATCATACGAATCGGCCAACTGATTGAGGACAACCAGGTGGACGAAGCCCTCAAACTGGCACAATCCACCCTCAAAGACCAGCCCAACTCTCCCGACGTGCTGAACCTGATGGGCCGCATCTACGGAGAGAAACTCGGACAGTTAGACCAGTCCATCCAGTACTTGGAGCAGGCCGTGACCTTGAATCCGGACCATGCCAGCGCGCAGGAAAATCTGGGCATCGCATACGCCATGAGCGGCCGCTACAACGATGCCATCCGGTGTTTAGAGCACGCCCTTGAGATCGAGCCCACCAACGCTCGCATCATGGACAATTTGGCCAACGTTTACCATTCGGCAGGAAAAAACAAAGAGTCCATTGCCATGCTCACCCAGGCCATCCAGGCTGAGCCCACCGAAGCGAGACAGCAAAAACTTGACAGCTGGACCCACTAATCACCTCCTGCGGCTAACCGCAACCGTTTTGCGGATGACTTTCCTTTTGCCCGACAAGTTCCAATATTGAATTTGAATGATGTAAATGTCATTGTGCACCATCCGATGGTCATCCGTCAGTCCGTCCCATCGGAACCGTTCCTCATACCCGCAAATTTGATTATTGGCAATGGTTTTGATTTTCAAACCATTACTATTAAAAATTTCAATTGTCACCCGATTTTCAGATTCCTCAAAGTGGCAATATATCTCAGTAAAATCGTGAAAGCCGTCACCATCGGGGGAAATGAGGTCGGGAACCACCTGTACCTTTTCCTCATCGGCGGCGAGATCTGCAAACTGCGAATTCCGGTACCCCGGGGTGGCCCATCCCGCTCCCTCCGCGCAGGAGGTCCAATTGGCAGCATCCTGTGTCAGAGCATCAAAGTGAATCCGTTCCAAGGAAACGCCATCCGTTGAACTCAGCAAAGCATAGTGCATGGATTTGTCATACGCCAACTTATCCACCACATCATATTCCATATCAAGAAGATACACAACACCTGTCTCATTAGGAAAAGCGGGAAGGTTCTCTTGTTGCACCACGGCCTGAATATCGCGGAGCACATACTGTTCTGCCGTCAGTTCCCTGTTTTTGGCGATGGCCAAATATTGCTGCGGGAAAAGCAAATAGCCATCGGGCACCGCAGAAGCTACGCTTAACGGAAGCTCTGAGCCTCCAGAACCCACATACATTTTGCCCATATCCACCAGCTTGTCGGAACGGTTGTAGAATTCCACAAAATCCGCATCCGTATCCCCGAACGGATTGGACAAGAGCTCATTCACCACCACATCATGAGGCATTGCCTTTTCTGGAAGTCCCACTGGAAAAGAGGCGATGGGCAGCGATTCATTGCCTACGCAGTCGCATAGAGGAGCCACTTGGGAGAGCGTGTAAACCGTATGGTGACGGAGTGGTTCCGAGAGGGCGAGCCGGATTTTGGAATATGCCGGAGCCACCAGAGCCGCCCCCACAATTTCCAGTCCATGATCCATCTGAAAGCTCTGGCGCAATTGCGCTGAATCGGCGACCAGCGGTTCATCGCATACCAGCAGCAAATGGAGGGAGTCCTCCGGGAACACTCGGAGAAGTGCCGGCGGTTCAATATCCGGGAAAGAGGCGGCGATGGCATTCGGTGCTCCCGGCGTTCCCCCTCGCGGGTCTGTTGATGAATCCCAGTTGTCACTTCCCGCACACGGATTATCCACATCCACCATCTCCAACGACCATCCCCCACCCTGTTTCAAAGCATTGCGGTGCCACCCCTTCCGAAAATCCACCCGGAAAACCGCTTCGCCCTGCGGATTACACAACAATATCTGCTGTCCATCATCGGCAATTCCCAACGAAGACACCCCCGCAACAAGCCCATTTTCAGAAAACTGCGAAAGATATGTCTCCGGCACCACCAACAGATAACCCCGCGCCGGGATTTCCAAATTCGGCAAATTTCTCACATTCGAACCCAACATCAACTTCCATCCCCGAAGAGCAATGGGAAAATTCAAACGATTAAACAATTCAAGATACTCACATTCAGGAAGTTGAACAGAAGGAGCAGGATCCGACATCATCTCGCTAATCACCACCTCATTGCGATGCAATATATAATATGAAAAAGGGCAATCCAATGTGTCCATTGTGTTTCCTGCCAAATCCGCAACGGCCATCACACGCAAATGATAAGTTCGTCTCTCCTCCAACGCCTCTGCAAAAAAGAGCGCCACCTCATTCTGTGCTGTGTTTTCAAATTCACACAAAACAGGCATCCAGTCATTTTCAACAATTTGGTAATGAGACATATCCAAAGCGCTCTCTTCGCTCACAGATTCCGAAAAAAGAACATGCAGCCGATATGGCTCATCCTCTACCACCCCCACAGCCATCACCTCCGGAGGGGTGGAATCCGTATGCAATGGACCGGCATAGAAATCGTCAAAATAGAATTTTGTACGGTATCCGGAAGAAAACTTGCACTGCACTCCCATATAGCCATACTCAGGCAGAGCATACAATGCAAAAGCGGAAGTGTCCTCCTCGTAAATTCCCACACATTGGGGATCCACATAAATCCGCCAAAGGCGAGCCGTATCACACGTCACCTTGACGGCGATGGAAAAACTGCTGGAGATATCAAAGTTCCCGCGCACAACCGACTGAGAGCCATGCTCATCCTGATAAAACAACTCTATGACATCATTACTGCCCGCCTCTCCGAACTGCAGATAGAAACCGTGCAGGGTGTCATAAGTCAGCACAGGATTATCGCTGCAAAGATAGAGGCGGGCACAATTGTTCGCAGAAGGGGCGAAAGCCAGCCGGATGCGGAAGCGCCATTCCATTTCCGGGGCAGGCGCTCCTATGGGAACCGACAGGCAGGCCATCCCCGCTTCGGGAGCATTGAGCTGAAGCTGGAGTTGTGAATTGACGATAAAACTTCCGACATCTCCCTGCCATACAGGATTTTGGGAGAAGTCCCCATCAGAAAAATCATCCGAAATCTGAGCGGAAAGAGAACAGAAAGTGCATAGCAAAGTCATGACTGACAGCCATTTGTGCTTAATCATACGGTGTAAAAAATTTAGATTGTCGTTGTTCTAATGAACGCGCAAAATTACTATTTTTGCCGAAATTTTTTTAATCGGATTAATAAAAATTCTAAAAAAAAAGAAACATGAAAATTGCATTGGTCGGAGCCACCGGATTAGTAGGCGGTGTTATGCGTAAAGTATTAGAAGAAAGAGGTTTCCAAAATTGTGATTTTATTCCGGCAGCTTCTGAAAGGTCGGTGGGCAAGGAGGTGGAATTTGGCGGGCGGAACTATCGTGTGGTTTCCGTAGCGGATGCCATTGCGCAGAAGCCCGATTTTGCCATCTTTTCTGCGGGAGGCGCGGCTTCCCTGCAATACGCCCCGCAATTTGCAGCCGTGGGCACAACGGTCATTGACAACTCCTCTGCTTGGCGCAGCGACAAGGACATTCCGCTGGTGGTGCCGGAAATCAACATAGACGCCATCCAGGATGCCGACCGCATCATCGCCAACCCCAACTGCTCCACCATCCAGATGGTGCTGGCACTGGCTCCGCTGCATTGGGAATACACACTCCGCAGGCTGGTCATCTCCACTTATCAATCAGTCACGGGCACGGGAATGAAAGCAGTAAACCAGCTGTATGCCGAACGGGCAGGCCAACCGTGCGAGAAGGCCTACCCGTACGAGATTGACCTCAATGTACTCCCCCATGGCGGCAATTTTGAGCCTGACGGCTATACCACAGAGGAGATCAAATTGGTAAATGAAACCCGTAAAATATTAGGCAACAACAACATCCGTATTACTGCCACGGTAGCCCGTGTTCCCTCTGTGGGAGGGCATTCCGAAGCTGTCAATGCTGAATTTGAACGCGATTTTGATTTGGACAAAGTACGCCAGCTGCTTTCTGAAATGCCCGGCATCATTGTTCAGGACACACCTGAGAAGAACATCTATCCCATGCCGCGGTATGCGAAAGACCGGGATGAGGTTTTTGTGGGACGAATTCGACGCGATTTTTCAAACCCCAACACATTGAACCTTTGGATTGTAGCTGACAACCTCCGAAAGGGAGCAGCGACCAATGCCATACAAATCATGCAGAAACTCATAGAAAAACGCGGGATAACAATGTAATCCCGCATTTTTTTTACAGATAAATCTCAAGTACCTTGGCTGGACCATGTGGGAACATCAGCAGGTCAGTGGCGAGCGCCGGCACCAGCATTACTTCGCCTTGCGACATGGCATACTCCTCTCCTTCATAAACGCAATGGATTTTTCCTTCTGTACAAATATATATAATGAAGGAATCCAGTTTGGCATAAACTTTCTCAAGAGGGGTGTTGAAATCAAGCAGGTTGACATTGAACTTATCCGACTTCACCACGGGCACTGTTTTATTCTGCACAGGAACATAATACTTATGGTACTGTTGTTCTTCTCCAAAATGGATAGCTTCCAATGCCTCAGCGACATGCAACTCTCGCTCATTGCCATTGGCATCCCGGCGGTTCCAATCAAAAATGCGATAGGTGCAGTCTGACGACTGTTGTACTTCTGCCACCATCACCCCTTTGCCAAGGGAATGCACTGTGCCAGCGGGGATGAAAAAGACATCTCCCGGCTGTACGGGGCAGAAATTCAGAAGGCGGTCCACACTACCCGCACGGACGGCACTCAAAAAATCCTCCCTCGTAACCCCTTTCTTCAAACCGATATACAATCCGGCGCCGGGGTTATTTTGAATCACATACCACATCTCCGTCTTGCCGGCGGTGCCATACAAACGCTGCGCCAGCCGGTCATCGGGATGCACCTGGACAGAAAGATTCTCCTGAGCATCAATGAACTTGACCAGCAGCGGAAAATCTGTTCCGAACTGCTCAAACACCTTCTCCCCCACCAAATCACCCATGTAAATCTCTATCAATTCATCCAACCCATTGTCCTTAAGGAAACCCTCGGCCACCACCGACACCTTACCCGGAATAGCGGAAAGCTCCCAACTTTCGCCAACACAAGGAATTTTCCCCGTATCTTTATGCATCAATTGCTTGATTTTCTGCCCGCCCCATATTTTTTCAAAAAACTGGGGGACAAACTTCATCGGATACACCATACTCTCCATTAATAACCGATATAAAACTTGTTGCTTGCCTTGAGATCCTGCACCTGGAACACCTCCTCTTCATCACACACCCGCACAGTGTCATTATGGAACTGCTCAAAATTGCGCTTGTGGTAATTCACCACCTGATTGACATAAAAATTGTTTTTCACCATTTTTTTCTCAGACTGCTGTCCCAAGGAATAGGTCAAATAGACTCCGAATGTGAGTGGTGTATTGTCTTGGCTGAAATTATTCACCTTGATTTCCATGGGGGAAGGACATACATTCACATGGCAAAACTCAAAGACCTCCTTTTGGATGGCGGGACAGATGAAATGCCGGTAACCTCCAGAAGGGATGGAGACCACGCTCCCCTCAAACCTGTCGTGACGGTCATGAATGTCTAATTGCAAGAAATCGGAGACCTGCTTGTTTTTCAAGATAAAGCATTCATTTAAATACAGATGCAACGTCTGATTGGTTTTATTGTAAAAATCAAACGAAAGATCTCCCTGATCTTTCCATAAATCATACGTGATACGGCATGCCGCGTCTTCGTACACCATCCTGCGGGAATCCTGCTGAAACGTTTCCACGGTACCCACTTGAAAAACCTGATAATAGGTGGTACAGGCCGTCAACATGACCGCCAAGCCCACAAACAACAAAAAATTTCTTCTCATTTTATAAAATATCGGATGATTAGACGGGTGCAAAGATACAACAATTGTTATCGAAGAGAAGAAAAACTTCCAAATTTTTTAAACAGAACCATCAACCATGCAAAGAAATTTCCGAGTCTCTTCATTTTGTCCTCATTTTTATGCTATTTTTCAATAATATATTGATTAACAATTAATAAATCAACCAAATATTCCATTTTTCATCCTTAACAAACCTCTTTTGCTTGAAAAGGTGCCAGATTTCATGAAGAAAAAAATTTTCATCCGGCACACTGTTTTCTCGCGGATAACTCCTACCTTTGCCACTGATGATTGAACGACAATCATACGACATTCTTTTCATCACCAAAGCAGAGGGCAATGACCATTGTTCAACAGGACTATGCGGAGCTCAAGGCCACTTATGATCCGCGATTCATTGAAAAAGTCGGGCGGGACTTTCCGCCGCATCTATCATTTGTAGTACAGGAGAAGGTGCACGGAATCCCCGCCGCCCTTTATTGCGATGGCAGCGAGGCCTGTTTTGTCCGCCGCCGCCAGCACACGGGGATAGGGGCGCCGTTGGAAATCACTCCAGAGTTGGAAAAGAATTTGCGGCGAGCGAGGTCGCTGTTTGAGCGCCTCCATCCCATTTATTCAAACATTCGCCAGCTGGTCATTTGTGGGGAAATCATTGGGGGCAGCTATCCCAAGAGCAGGACAGTTCCCCCTTCTCACCACACCTACTATGCCCCACATCAGGAGTTTTACGCCTTTGACCTTCAAATCAGCAGCGGGGACAGGAAGCGTGATCTGCCCGTAGGCACGTGCAACCACCTTTTGGAAAGTGAACATTTTTTCCATGCGCGTACACTGTTCCAAGGCAGTTTGGAGGAGTGTCTCCGCTATCCCAACTTTTTCCCCAGTCACATTCCCGATTGGCTGGGTCTGCCGCCAATCAAACACAACATCTGCGCCGGAGTAATCATTCGCCCGATGATACCACAATACACCCCATCGGGAGAAAGAATCATTCTAAAAAATACAAACAACAAATACACAACCTATTACAACAAAACTTTCACCAATACCCCCCATGCTTGCGAGTCACACAATCCTGACTTGGACAACCTGCTTGAGCAATTGGCGCAAATGGTCAACGAGCAAAAGCTGCGGGAGGTGGTGGCACAAATGGGAACGGTCTGTTTCCCGCGTGACACCCACCGAGTGACAGCCCGCTTCAGCAAGACAGTGCTGACCGACTTCATCCAGTCCAACGCCTCTCGTTATGATATTCTGGAACTAGTGGAACAGCACATTTTCATCAATGAGCTGAGGGTCTTGGTTGCCCGCTTGGTGAAAAACACCCTGCCGCTCATCGGCTCCTGGCGCCTATGAATACAAAAAAAACAAATACGTCTTGTAAAATTTTCTTTTCTGTTGGAAAATTACTATTTTTGCAGCCTGTTTGGAATGGAAGAGCTTTTCATTGCATTCATTATTGGAAGAATATTGTTTTTATTTTACGATTATGCTGCATAGTTTTACAAGAAATTACAACGACCTGTCCACCGAAGCAGGTTTCCAATTTGAATTCTATTGTGATTGCTGCGGCAACGGATTCAAATCAACATTCAAAGAATCAACTACTTACAAAAGCAAAAAAAGAACTGAGGGATTAGGCAGAGGCGCTGGTCTTTTGGGAAGTTTGTTTGGAGGACGCTTTGGCAGCATCGGCAGTGTCATTGAATCAGGGGCCCACACGCTGAGCGACCGCATGGAGGAGAGAAGTCCGCAATGGCGCAAGGAGCAGGAACAGTCTTTTGACGAAGCCCAGAACGAGGTGAAGGTGCATTTCATCAAATGTCCCTCCTGCAACAAGTGGGTCTGCAAAGATTGCTGGAATGAGGAGGAGGGGCTTTGCACGGAGTGTGCCCCGCGGGAGAGCAGTTATGTAGCCAAAGCGCGGAACGAAGCCATGCGGCGCAACATTGACGAAGAGGCGCGCAACGCCACCGTATGGCACGGCAAGTTGGAAGAGAGAACCACGCTCTGTCCCCACTGCGGGAAGCCTGCCGGACAAGGAAAATTCTGCAACAACTGTGGCCAGCCGCTAAGCCTGATCAAGTGCCCGAACTGTGGTGCACAGCTTCAACCGACCACCAAATTCTGCAGTGAGTGCGGCACCCCTGTCGGTGGGAACGGACACTGTCCTCAATGCGGGCACGAGAACGCCCCCGGCACCAAATTCTGCAGCGAATGCGGCTCTAAACTCTAACCCATGCCGAACAACGCCTTTTTCACCTGCCAATTGCATAACGGCCCTGAAACCGCTGATGCCACCTGCCTCATCCTTAATGACGCACTGCAAATCAACACTTTGCAAAAGCAACTGCGGTTGGATTTCTCCGCCATACGCTCCTTCAAGCTGAAGAATTACCAGCTCCTGATAGAGACCTCCAATTCCACCGTGGGTCTGTCCGGACTGGGGCGCCAGACTGAAAACTTTTTTGAAAAGCTCTGGCTCGCCTACAACAGCCGCTGCAAAGAAGCACTCTTTATTGAAGGGCCCGTCTTGTATGAGGGGGAAGGCGATTTCATCCTCTCCGAACAAGGAGAAGCACAACAAGGACTGGCCAAGATCGCGCTCTACCCCAACTGCCTGGCCATCTATCCTCAAAACTTCAACGCCCGACGGTTCCCATTATGCTTTTCAGAAACCCCCAACGCGGAAAGCTATCGTCTCTCCCTCAGTCTTGACACCGGAGACTTTCTACAAATCAGCCGGTTAGGAAGAAACTGCTTGGATGTTTTTGAAAAAATATGCCACCAACGCTCCCAAATCATACAGCAGTGGAACGACCTGCACCAAGAGCTTGCAGCCCAGCTCCCCAACCGGTTAGGGGACAATGTTGACGAATATGAACAGATGCAGCAGCTCGGCTGCCACATCATCAGTGGATTGTACACTACTGACAGCGAAGGTTTTTGGTTTGCCGGATTACACCACGGGAAAGCCGCAGTGGAGTTGGTCTCTCAAGAGCAGACAGCCACCTACCTCTACCAATATGACAGCCCAGACGCACTGTTTGAAAGCACCTTGCGCCATGCCATGGAAAGTGTTGCTCTGCACCGGGAAGTCATCTTTACCGATTTGTCTGACAAGCCATTATACCAAATGACCGTACAACGGAGCCGTTTTCTGCAATTCCTCCGCGACCACAATACCGGAAGACTCATCCACAATAGCGGATGGGCTGCCGGACTGTCATCATTTTTTTCATAAAAACACAGGATTTCATTCTATCCATGACGAATTCATTAAAAACAGCACTGTTCACACTGGTTCTGCTCTCCCCCTTCATTTTCCTTTCATGCCAAAAAGAGATTGAGGTGGACATTCCCGATTACGAGCGTAAAATCGTGATTGAAGGCAGTATTGAGAACGGGTCTCCCGCCATGGTGTTGGTCAGCAAAAGCGTGCGCTATTTTTCCACTTTAGATTTGGAAACACTGATGAACGATGTCTTCATACGAGATGCGATAGTCACTGTGGAATCATCGGATGGGGAAACGGAGCAGCTGAATTGGGAGTATTGTGAAGATTCTCCCGTTTATTTTGCATACGTCGGACAAATGAAAGGGAAAGCGGGACGCACCTACAAACTGCGGGTAGAGTGGAACGGACAGGTTTACACATCAGAGACCTCCATCCGGGAACCTTTCCATCTGGATTCTGCGTGGCTGGCAGTCTTGGATGAGAATGACACACTTCCCACTTCGCGCATCCAGCTGAGTGACAATCCATCCACCAAAGACTACTACCAATTCCGGATCAAGGTCCATGGCAAGAAACTCCACGACCGTCTGTGGGTTACCAGTATGCCGGTGGCTTTTGACGACGCCACCTTTAATGGGCAGACCGTGAACTATGAGATTCTGCGGGCCAACCCGTCCGCTCTGTTTGCAGCCACCATGAGCGAAGAGGAACAGAGGGAATATTACCGGCTCACGTACCGAAGGGGGGACACCATCTATCTGAAAACCTCCATGCTGGATGCGCCGGGCTTTGACTATTGGTCGGCCATGACATACGAACTGGCTATCGGACAAAATCCTTTCATGAGCCCAGCCCCCGTACCCTGCAACATCCAGGGAGAAAATGTGATTGGAGTCTGGTGTGGCTATGGTTCTACCGTGGACACCCTCTACTATTTGGAAGATGGCACCATGATTCCCTCTTCACACAATACAAGGCACTGATTCACTGTATATTTACTTTTACTCCCTCACCTGCAGCATTTGATGTGAGATGTTGTGGTTTGACAGAATTCGCTCAATTCGGTCCGGATCCGTGTCTGAAAGGAACACCTGTCCGAAATGTTCATCCCCGACCAAAGCGAGCAGCTTCGCAATCCGCTTCTCGTCCAATTTGTCAAAGATATCATCCAACAACAAAATGGGTTTGATTTTCTTTCTTTCAAAAACATAATCAAACTGTGACAATTTCAAAGCCAACAAGAAAGTTTTCTGCTGGCCTTGGGAGCTGTACTTCCTGACATTTTTACCGTTCATCAGGAAAAAGAAGTCATCCTTATGAATGCCGGCGCAAGTGAAGCCGGCGCGAAAATCAGCATTTCTGTTAACTTCCAACTGCTGCATCAACGGGCTTTCCTCCAGCGTGGAGTGGTAATCTATGCCCACCTCTTCGCGGCTATCAGACAGAAAGTCGTAATATTTTTGAAAAACAGGAAGGATTTGAGAAACAAAATCCCGTCGCTGCCGGAAGACATATTCTGCCGCGGGAACAAGCTGCAGATCATAAATCTGCAACAATGAGGCATCCCAATTCCCTTGTTCAAACATCTGTTTCAGCAAGGCATTGCGCTGGGTCAACAATTTCTGATATGAGATCAACTGGTGAAGATAGTCCTTGTCAAACTGCGAGATGTACATGTCAAAGAATTTGCGCCGCACTTCACTTCCATCATGGATCAGGTTGTTATCGGCAGGGGCCACCATGATCACTGGAAACAGACCGATATGGTCGCTCAGTCTCTCATATTCTTTTTGGTTGAGTTTCATGATTTTACGACCACCTGTCTTAAAAATGCAACTCACCTTGCGCGTACGTTCATCATCAAAGCCCACAAATTCCCCGTGCAGTGCAAAGTAATCCGCATCAAAGCGGACGGAGGGGGTGTCCTGCGTACTGAAGTAGCTCTTGCAAAATGAGAGGTAGTGTACCGCATCAAGCAAATTGGTCTTGCCACTGCCATTGTCACCCACAATGGCATTGACATTGGCAACGAAAGAGAAATCTCCCTCTTCGTAATTCTTGAAATTAGACAGCCTCAGGCTTTGCAGATACATTTCCCGATTATTTCAAGGCATCCTCCAAAGAGATGCGTTGGCCTGTAGTGACATCAATAAGGACGAACTTGGTGGTTCCCATGCCTAATTTCTCAGCATATTTGATTTGTGCCAAACCGCTCACACCGTTCACGTCAAGGAAGGCGTCTTCAGTCTTCTGTTTCATGGCGGTCAGCAGGTGGCAGACATAGTCCACAGCCACGATATCAGTGGAAGCCACTGCGCCAATGGGGTCCATGAAAGGCGCGGGGGCCATTGCCGAACAGTCGCAACTCTTTGAAATCTTATCCATGACATTGATGAAGACCATCGGTTTTTTCTCACAGAACACCTTGGCGTATTCCACCAGACGTTCCAGGAAATCCTCACCTTGAGCCCGATCGCCCTGTCCGAAAATGCCCAGTCCGCATTCGGCGATACACTTGGCACATCCCAGACACTTGGAACTGTCGATCACCGGACCGAAGTCAGTGAGTGTGATGGCGTTGGCGGGACATTGCTGCACACAACGCTGGCAGTGCACACAGCTGGAACCTTTTTTCACCGCGGGGATATTGGAGGAGTGCATGGCCATCTTGCCACCGGGAGAAGCAAAGCCCATGGACACATTCTTGATAGCCCCTCCAAAACCGGCAGAGCCATGCCCTTTAAAGTGGGAATACACAATGTACGCGTCATAATTGGCAAAATGACTGCCTGTTTTGATCTTGGTAAAATGCTTCAAGCCTGTCGCATCATAGCACAAACCATCTGCATCATCCTCTGAATCAAGGATATCAATGGGAGCAAAAGTAAAACCATGCTCTTTCGCCAAGGCGATATGAGAATCGGTAAAGCGGCGTTTACTGACATACAGCACATTGGTCTCCACAAAAGTGGGATGGACCTTTTCCACCAGCGGACGCAGAAGTTCCGGATTGAGGAAGTTCTGGTTGCCCTCTTCGCCGAAATGCACCTTCAAACCGATTTTCCCCTCCTGCTTTACTCCCATCGCTTCATACAGCTTGAGGATGTTTTCAGGGGTAATCTCCTTGCAGAAATAGACCACCGCCTCTTTCTCTACGGGTTGTCCGTTGGTTTGAGCCTGGCTTTTCTTTTTGCAGGACACAGATGTCAAAAGAAGGGACAATACCCCAAAAAACACAAGTAACTTTTTCATTTTCACTAAAATAAATTTTCAAAAATCTTTTATTTCTTATCTTTTTTGATTCTCATGCCATAGAAGGATCTGTAGGCGAAAATCAAACCGATAATCAGGAAGAATGCACCGATATAGGGAGTGAAATCCGTCGATTGCGCTGCCTGCACACCCTCTCCGAGATATTCGCCAGACTCATTCATCAGCCCTTGGGCGGTGAGTTTCATCACCACGGCGATTTCCGCGGCCAGCATACCGAACAGGGTAGAGAACTTAATGATGGGGTTCATAGCGACGGAGGAGGTATCCTTGTACGGGTCGCCCACAGTATCGCCGACCACAGTGGCCGCGTGCAGTTCCGTATTTTTCTCTTTCAAATCCACTTCCACCACCTTCTTGGCATTGTCCCATGCACCACCGGCATTGGCCATGTAAATGGCCTGGAAGAGTCCGAACACAGCGATGGAAATCAGGTATGCCACAAAGAAATTGGGATCAAAGAACGCGAAAGCGAGTGTCAGGCAGAAAATCACGGCGAAAATGTTCCACATACCCTGCTGGGCGTAGCGAGTGCATATTTTAACCACCGTTTTAGAGTCATTGATGTCTGCTTCTGTCTTGTTGAGATTGAGGTTTTTCTTGATAAATTCAACGGCCCTGTAGGCACCAGTGGTGACCGCCTGCATGGAAGCGCCACTGAACCAGTAAATCACGGCACCGCCAGTGATGAAGCCGAGCAGAACAGGAGCATCGGTAAGGCTGAGATTGAGCAAATCGAATTTTGCCAGCATCAGGATGATGGCAAAAATCATGGTAGTGGCTCCTACCACTGCCGTGCCAATCAGCACCGGCTTGGCAGTGGCCTTGAAGGTATTGCCCGCGCCGTCATTAGCCTCCAGGAAGTACTTGCTCTTTTCAAAATCGGGAACAAAGCCGTACTCTTTTTCAATATCGGACTTGATGGCCGGAATACTCTCAATCTGAGAGAGTTCAAATACAGACTGGGCATTGTCGGTAACCGGTCCGTAGCTGTCCACCGCGATGGTGACCGGTCCCATGCCGAGGAAGCCAAACGCCACCAGACCGAAGGCAAAGATAGAGTAATACGGTCCGAAAGCATCCAACCCACTGGCAGAAAAGAAGAAAGCGGCCAGCATCAAGCCAACCAGCACGATACCTTTCCAGAATGCGCTGAAATTGCCGGCCACCATACCCGACAGGATGGTGAGGGAGGCGCCGCCCTCGCGGGAAGCCGTGACCACTTCCTGCACGTGGCGGGAATTGGAGCTGGTGAAAGCCTTGGTGAGTTCCGGGATCACTGCAGCGGCCAGAGTTCCCAAACTGATGATGGAGGCCAGTCGCCACCACATGTCAGGATCCGGATGAATGCTGCTCAGGATCGTACCCTCCGCATAGGAGAAGTTCTTGAAAAGAAGGTAGCTGATGCCAAAAGTAACCAGAATGGAAACGATGGAAGTGATCCATACCAGGGAGGAAAGCGGTGCTTCAAAATTGAAATTGCTGGCATTCTTGTACTTGGCTGTGGAAATCCAATGATTAATGCCGTAGGAGAAAATGGAGGTGAAGACCATGAGAATACGCATGGCGAAAATCCATACAATCAAAAGTGCTTGCAATTCAGGTGAAGGGATGGAAAGGATGATGAATGAAATCAGTGCAACGCCCGTAACCCCGTAGGTTTCAAAACCGTCGGCGGTGGGTCCCACACTGTCACCGGCGTTGTCGCCCGTACAGTCGGCGATCACACCAGGATTGCGGGGGTCGTCCTCCCCGATTTTGAAGATTACCTTCATCAGGTCAGAGCCAATGTCCGCAATTTTGGTAAAGATACCGCCGGCAATACGCAAAGCGCTGGCCCCCAAAGACTCTCCGATGGCGAAGCCAATCAAACAAGCACCCGCACTTTGGGCCGGGACAAACAGCAGGATCACCAGCATCAAAATCAGCTCAATGGTAATCAGCAGCAGTCCGACGCTCATACCCGATTGCAAAGGAAGTTCCACCACCGGCCACGGTTTCCCGCGCAAGGAGGAAAAGGCAGTACGGCAGTTGGCCCACGTGTTAATGCGAATACCGAACCAAGCCACGGCATACGAACCTCCGATGCCCAACACTGTCCATAAAAGTATCAACAACACTTCCGGCAACTGCTTGTTACTCAACGCTCCAAAATAGAAACAGATCGCCACACCAATGATGGCAAACAAAATCAGCAGGAAGCGCCCCTGCTGAAGAAGGTAAGTCTTGCAAGTTTCGTAAATAGTGGAGGAAACGTTCTTCATGGAACGGTGTACGGGATTTTTCTTGATCCGGAAAGCCTGGAATAATCCAAAAACCAAACCGAGAATGACAATAATCGCACCCCATAACAACAGGGATTTTCCGGTCAGCGCACCGTTGAAAAAATTCACGGAAGTGAAATCCGGCAATTTCAGATCAGCCTCATTTGCACTCAAAAAGAAAGGACAAGAGAGCAATGCTGACAATAACATTTTCTTTTTCATAATATAAAAAATTATTTATCAATTACTTACAATAATCAAACTTTTTTATTTTTTAAACCTACAAAAATACATTATTTACCAATTTATATTACTTTTGCCACCCTAAAAAAATCCACAATATGAGTAAAAATTTTTCACAGGGAAAAAAGATCTTTCAGTGCTTGTTCATGGCCCTGATTTTTTCCACAACATTGCAAGCCCAAACCATCACCACACGCGACGGAATAGAGGTCGGGGATCGGAAAATGCTCATCGACGCCTGCGTAGAGGGAATGGGTACAGAATACATTCCCCTGGATGAAACGACAGTCCCCTCCCAAAAGGTCTGCGCCTGCTTGGTGGACATCATCATTCCCAAATTGACACTTATGGAACTGACCTTTATGGATTCCAAAGACGAGGACATGTTGGAAAAACTGCTTGACAAATACTCCAACGAACTCCTGTTCTGCCTCAAAGACGAGATCGGGAAACTCCCAGTGGGAAAATATCTGGAAGACGAGGACGTCAGAAAACAAGCCATAGAAGAGTGTGTGGAAGGCTTCTTTGAAGAGGTGGAACACAACAGCGTCAGCACAGAGCGAGTGTACGACTACTGTTCCTGCGCAGTGGATGCCATGATCCGTCATGGATTCAGCTTCAATGAAATTTTCTCCTTGGACGATGAGTCCAGCACCGCATTCAATGAAATCATACTTTCCTGCTTGAGCCTGCTCATGAGCGATAATGAAACCTCACTGAATTCGTATAATCCATCGGACATCCAAGGCAGCGTCACGTCCATCCAAGTCCCTCTGGTCAACTACCTGAACCTGGGCTCCAAAATCAAGCTGACCATTGGCGGCATTGACCGCTACTATCTGTTTGACACAGGGGCCAGCGACCTGCTTTTGAACCAGGATTTTGCACAAGAGCTTTTCAAAAACGGCACACTCACCTTTGATGACTTTTTGGGAAAACAGGAGTACCAGCTGGCAGACGGGAGCACCATTGAAGCCCAGGTGGTAATGTTGAACAATGTCATCATCGGAGATTACACCGTCAACAACGTGAAAGTGGCCATTGTCAAGGAAGGCGGCGACCTTTGTGGCATCGGTTTTCTCAAGAAGTTCAAAAACTGGGAGATCCAAAACGGAAACACCCTCATCCTGTACAAGTAGGGCAGATTTTTGGAATGTATTTTCCCTATTTCTCCCTTTTGTGTCATTTTTTTGAGTATTTTTGCAACTGAAAATCCAAAATCCATGGCAGCAGAACAACCCACCTATACGGAAGCATATAACGAATTGCAGGAAATAGTAAAAAAAATGGAAAAAGCGGACGTGTCCGTGGACGAACTGACGCAGAATATCGAAAGGGCTTCCCTCCTCATCAAGATTTGCAAGGAGAAATTATGCAAAACTGAAGAAGAGGTGAACAAAATCATTGCCCAAGAGAACTGATCCCTCCACATCCATGCACGCGGAAATCACCCAGGAATTAGAAGAGTATTGCGAGGCCCATTCCACTCCCGAATCGGACCTGCTTTACCGCATCAACCGCGAGACCCATGTCAAGGTGATGAATCCCCGGATGTTGTCCGGCCATTTGCAAGGCATGTTCCTGGCCGCCATCGTCCGCATGATGCGGGCACAAACGGTTCTGGAAATAGGAACCTACACTGGCTATTCCGCCATCTGCATGGCCGAAGCCCTTCCCGAAAACGGACGACTGGACACCATTGAAATCAATGTGGAACTTGAGGATATGATCCGGAGAAACTTCGCGCAGTCGCCCGCCGCAGCCAAACTGCAACTCCATATTGGGGACGCCCTACAGGTTATCCCTTCCCTGCCCTCCCCTTGGGACCTGGTCTTCATGGATGCCGACAAAGAGGACTACATCGCCTATTACGAGTTGGTGCTTCCTTTGGTACGCCCCGGCGGCTTCATCCTGGCCGACAATGTGCTGTGGAGCGGGAAAGTGCTGGAAGCGGCCGCCCCTGCCGACAAAGACACCCAAGCATTATGCCAATTTAATAAATATATACTTGAAGACCAACGTGTTAAAAACCTCCTCCTCCCCTTTCGGGACGGCATGATGATCATTGAAAAATTATAACCATGCGCATAGATATCCTTACACTTTTCCCCATCATGTTCGAAGGTGTCTTCTCCCAGTCCATCATCAAAAGGGCAGTCAACAAAGGCATCCTTGAACTTCACACCCATGACATCCGCGACTACTCCAAAGACAAGCACAAAAGGGTGGACGACTACCCGTTTGGCGGCGGTCCCGGCATGGTGATGATGGTGGAGCCCATCGCCGACTGCATCACCGCGCTGAAGAGCGAGCGGAATTACGATGCTGTGCTGTTCATGGCGCCCGACGGGCAGACTTTCAACCAGTCAACCGCCAACCGGATTTCCCTGTACGAGAATGTCATCATTTTGTGCGGTCATTACAAAGGGGTGGATGAAAGGGTACGGCAACTATTTGTCACAGAGGAAATCAGCATTGGAGATTATGTCCTTTCGGGAGGGGAAATTGCCGCCATGACCATTGTGGATGCTGTTGCGCGGCTGCTTCCCGGCGTACTCGGAGACGAGACTTCCGCCTTGTCGGACTCTTTCCAAGACGGACTGCTTTCTCCGCCAGTGTACACACGTCCTGCGGATTACCAAGGGCACAAGGTGCCCGACATTCTGCTTTCGGGCAACGAACGGCTGATCAATGACTGGAAATTGGAGCAACAGCTGGCCCGTACCAAAGCCCGCCGCCCCGACCTGTACGCCCAAGGCGGTTTTGAAGAATAAATCAACTTTTACAATATGAAAAAAACAATTTTTGCATTCTGGCTGACCTTGGCCATTTTCACATTGAACGGACAACATTTGTACAATGCCCGCCAAGATGGGCATGTGGACAGTGTCTATTTCGGCATCAACCTGCCAGATGCCTATACGGGAGAAGGGGTAATTATCGGTGTCACCGACTGGGGCTTTGACTACACTCATCCGACTTTTTACGACAGCACCCGCACCCGTTACCGCGTGCTTCGTGCCTGGGACCAGTTCCGGACCGGAGGCCCTGCCCCCGACGGCTTTGACTATGGAACAGAATGGGTGGGACAGGAACAACTGTTGAATGCCCAGTGTGATACCGCCAACATCTACGGGCACCATTACCATGGAACACATGTGGCAGGAATTGCCGCAGGCAGTGGCGCTGGCACTCCTTACCGCGGAGTAGCGCCTGACGCCGAACTCATCTTCGCCTCCTTCATCCCCGAAGAACAGGCCGTGGTGGACGCCTTCCAGTGGATGTACGAGGTGGCCCAACAAGAACAAAAACGACTGGTCATCAACATGAGCTGGGGACTTTTCTGGATGGACAACCCAGACGGAACCGGGATGATCGGACAGAAAATGCAGGAACTCAGCGACCTGGGAGTGGTCTTTGTGACCAGCGGCGGCAATGAGGGAGATGTTGATTTCCATTTGGGTCACACCTTCCAGCAAGACACCCTGCGTTCACGATTCCTTTTCCCCTCCGCCAACGGCAGCCCAAACTACTGGGGAACATCCATCACCATGACCAATTCTCCAGGGCAGCCCTTCGCTGTCAGCCTGAACTGGACCAACCAGATGTACCAGACCATCCAAGCCAGTCCGTTTTACAATACCGCCAACGGTGATATGTACGAAGACAATTATCTGGTCAATGGAACGGACACCATTGTCTATAACATCCGCATTGTAGAAAGTGATGCAAGCGGCAGACCTTCAGCGCGTCTGCGGGTAAAAAAGGCCAGTGGAAGCAGCTGGCGTTTTGGCATCACTGTGGTGGGTGAGAGTGGCGAGTTCCACGCCTGGAATGTGGCAGAGCTGACCACTGGCGTCGGCAACTGGGGAGGCAAATTTATGGGGATCAGTGCATTGAACTGGACAGCCGGAGACAACCACCATGGGACAGGAACGCCGGCCAATGTGGAGTGCGCCATCACCGTGGCCGCCCACGCTTCCCGATACCAACCCAATGACACCACATGGACGGGCGGAGGCATCTGCTCCTTCTCCAGCGTGGGACCGACCATTAACGGAAGAATGAAACCTGACATCTCCGCTCCGGGCTCCAATGTCTGCTCCGCCATCAACAGCTATGCCGACGATTCGTTCAACTATGTGGATACGGTCATGTTCCAAGGACGCAGATATGGGTTCGCCAAACTCTCAGGAACCTCCATGTCCTCACCCTTCACAACAGGAGTCGCAGCTTTGTTGTTGCAAGCCAATCCGACCCTCACCCCGGAAGATGTGAAAGGAGCTTTGATCCATACCGCCACTCAGGATGAGTTCACAGTGGCCGCCGGTCCCAACAGGTTCGGCCATGGCAAGGTCAACGCATACCAAGCGGTGCTCCACGCCCTGTACCATGCCGGGCTCCACCATTTCAACTGCTCCACCGACCGCTACACGGTTTTCCCCAACCCTGCACAAGATCAGCTCTTCATCTCCACCCCCAACAGCCAGGGCAATGCAATAGTCCAGCTGTACGACCTCAATGGCCGGTTAGTGAGAACAGCCTCTCTCTTCCAAGGATCAAACAGAATAAACATCCATGAACTGCCTGAAGGATGCTATATTCTGAAAATCATCCGCGGCACTTATACACAGAGTGAAAAAATCATCAAGACAAGATAGGCTACATATTTAAAATCGCCGTGATCTGGTTGTCCAAGAACCGACCTCCTGGATATTTGTCGGTATAATCCATATTCAACCAGACATTGCCCTTGTCATCCTTATGGTACTTGATGTGGTTTTTACCGATTTGTTTTTTAAACAAATCCTTGGTAATTAATTTGATAACCATATTCAAATCTTTCGGCTTGTCCAATTTGAGTTCAGGATAAATATGATTCTGGGTTCTCACGAGGCGCACGGTTCCTCCGACAGATTTGAGGCAAGCAGCCATCAGAACGGCATAATCATCACAATCGCCGGCAAAAGACTGGAGAGACTCTTCCGCTGAGGCGATATAGTCCCGGTTTTCGGGATCATCCACATACTTCCATTTGTCGTTGATATCTTTGAAAATGGAGAAAAACTGCACATATTTACGCTGTTCCCCTTTTTGGAACTTGGAGAAATTCTTGGTGGCTGCAGTATTGGCGTACTGTTTCACCGCCGGAGTGATATTGGCTCCGCGCCAGAATTCACGGTATTTGGGAAACTGGGTGGTGGACAAAGACTCTGAAATGGGTTTCTCTTCATCCGCCAAATCACGGATAATGATGGTATAATCCAATTTCAAATCGCTGAAAGTATAGATATTCAGCAGATTGGTTGTAACAAGACTGATGACAATGATACCCAAGATGGTCAAGATGGCATATTTGATTTTTCTAAAAAGGAAAAAGAATCCAGCTGTCAGAGCGACAAAAAGCAGGATCCTGTCCACGGGGACCTCCCATTCCGGAGTGGGAAGAAAGCGATCTAGAACAACAAAAATCGGGGAGATAATGATGGCAGTGAGAATCAGAAAGACGAAACGGCTCAACCACACCTGCTGCATCCGGAAGAATTTTCGGTTTTTGTTTTGCGGACTCTCCTCATTTTCCTTCCCTCCAGCGGGATAGGCAGATGAAATTCCCTTGGCTTTCCCATCGGGAGAATCCGAGGGAGAAAGTGGGGTCTCCTCCGTCACTTTCACCGATACATCAGTCTCAGAAGAGTTTTTTTTCTCCGAATTTCTCTTAAAAAACTTATTCCACCATTTCATGGCAAATTGTATTGATATTTTTGCTCAAAAAGTTTCCACAATCCTCAAAAGTCTTGAAGGTGTACTCTTGTGGGATCACATTAGGGATCACTTGCATTTTGGTCAGCATATACATCGGTTGGGGCTGTATGATGGTCATCAGCACGGTAACCCCATTGGCCTGCAGGTCCTTGATGGCCGTTTCCATCGCATACAAGCCCGACTGGTCCATGAAAGAGACCAGGCGCATCCGGATAATGACCACCTTGGCATCACTGGGGATGCTGTGCATCACCTCCTGAAACCGTGTGATGGAACCGAAAAATATCGGTCCGTTCAATCGCTGGATATAGATTTTGCTTTTGATTTCTTCCGTCAGCACTTTTTCATCCTCCCATGGCATCTCCTTGTCAAACTCGGTGATTTGGTTGGAATGGTAGGCCCCTTCCACGAGGTCGCTGGCCCGCTTCATGAAAAGCACGCAGGCGATGATCATCCCAATACCGACGGCAATCAGCAGGTCCACAAACACGGTAAGAACCAGCACAGTGACCAGCACCACGGCATCGGCCCGCGGAATCTTGAAAAGATCCTTGAAACCTTTAACATCAATAATGCCAATACCCACGGTAATCAAGATGCCCGCCAGCACTGACAGCGGCACAAAGCGCACCAGCTTCCCGAGCCCCAGAAGCACTGCCAACAGAAAGATGCCATGGACCATACCCGAAAGCCGGTTGCGACCGCCACTTTTGATATTGACGACCGTGCGCATGGTGGCGCCGGCACCAGGAAGTCCGGCAAAAACACCCACAAGCATATTCCCGATTCCCTGACCTATAAGTTCCTGATTGCTGTTATGTTTCGTTTTTGTCGTATTGTCCGCCACCACCGAGGTGAGCAACGTATCAATGGAACCGAGGCCAGCCAGGGTAAGACCCGGGAGGATGGACATCTTGAGCACGGTCATCCAATCCACTCCCTGCATGCTGTACTTTGCGAAAAAAGGAACAGGAAGTCCTGATGGAATCTCACCAATGGTGAGTTTCTCTTCATAACCAATGGCAGCGGCCACGATAGTCATCACAATCAAAGCAATCAGTGTGGAAGGTATCTTTTTAGTAATCAACGGGAAAAGATAGATAATCGCCACGGTACCCAACCCCAACAGCAATGCACTCCAGTTGAGATTGCCAATATTCTTGGTCAGTCCTGTGATCATATCCACTACCAGCACTGGCGACTTCAATCCAAACAGCGGGTAAATCTGCTGCACAATAATGATGATGCCGATACCGCTCATGAAGCCCGACAACACGGGATAAGGAATATAGCGGATATATTTGCCTATTTTCAGCAGGCCGAAGAGGATCTGAAAAAGACCGCAGAAGAGTGCGGCCAGGGCCATGCTGATGATGACAGTTTCAATGCTGTGGGGCTGCGTGGTGGCCCACACCCCGGAAATAAGGGTAGCGGAAATCACCGTCATGGGACCGGTAGGGCCGCTGATTTGGGAGGGTGTCCCTCCAAACAGGGAGGCGAAAAAACCGATCATCATGGCACCGGTCAAACCGGCCAAAGCGCCAATGGCACCAATATTGGGCACATCTTCCACGTTGATGACCCCAAACGCCTGGATACCGAAGGCCAAAGCCAGAGGAAGCGCTACAATTCCCGCCGTGATTCCTCCAAAAACATCTCCCTTTAAATTGTTCTTGTCAAATATTTTCATGTTTAATGATCCGTTTTGTTTTTCTTGAATCTAGAAGTTACCATATTCATCACCCTGTTCACCATCGCCCGCTCAAAGTAAATCATCACGCCCAAGTAAACCAGCAGCAACAAGGTTTTGAGCACAAGATTCACCCATGTATTACCAGTATTGATGACATCGCAAATACAATAGAGGCCCACTGCCAAAGCGAAATAGCCGAATATCGCTTTTACATTGTAGGGTATGGGATTCTTCTTTTGTCCTACCAGATAAGACAGGACCATGCAGATGCCGTATCCTGCAAAGCCGCCCCACGCACACGCCATGTATCCGAAATGGGGCACAAAGATGAAATTGATAGCCAGCAGCACCACACATCCGATGCCGGAGAAAATGCTCCCCCACCAGGTCTGGCCGTTTAATTTATACCAGAACGAGAGGTTGAAATAGATTCCCATGAAAATCTCCGCCATCATGACAATAGGCACCGCCCGCAGTCCACTCCAGTAATTCCTTTGTATGAAATACTTGAGAATATCCATATAGCACACCACGATAAGGAAGGCTAACAGAGTGAACATGACGAAGTATTTCATGACCACCGCCTGCGACTCCTTACTGTTCTTGTCTTTCTGGCTGCCGAACACCAAGGGTTCATAGGCATACCGGAAGGCTTGGGTGAAAAGGGCGATAATCATGGCGATCTTGACACAAGCGCCATAGATTCCCAACTGTGCATCGCCTTCCGCGCCCGGGATAATAAAACGGTAGCATATTTTGTCGGCCACCTGATTCAGTATGCCCGCCAATCCGAGCAGCAGCAACGGCCAGGTGTATTTCAGCATTTTTTTCAAAAGTCCCCAGTCTATGCCAAAACGGAGATTCCGCATTTCAGGAATGAAACCGAAGGTAATCAGTGAGGTACACAACAGGTTGACAGCGAAAATATAACGCACTTGGTCGGCAGGATGATACCAGGACATGAGAGCCGGAGCCGTCTCCTTCAGCGAAGGAGCCACCAGAAAGACAAACAGGTTCATGGCGATGTTCAACACAATAAACAGCACCTTCAGAAAAGCGAACTTCATCGGACGGTTCTGGTAACGGAGCTGAGAGAACAGAATGGCCTGAAAGGCGTCCAATGCCACCACAGACGTCATCATGCGAATATACTCCGGATGTTCTGCATAACCCAATGACACAGCGATGGAATTCCCAAAAACCATACAGGCTATCCAGAACAGCAGGGCAACCAATCCCACGGAATTGGCTGCCGTGGAAAAGGCCTTTTTGGCATCCACATCGTCACGGTTGGCAAAATAGAAAAAAGTGGACTCCATACCGAAAGTCAGCAACACCATCAACAGAGCAGTGTACGCATATACATTGGTCACCATTCCGTATGCTCCCGGTCCACCCGCCTCCATTGAAATCTTGTACGTGTACAGCGGAACCAGCAGGTAATTCAAAAAACGGCCGATGATACTGCTAACACCATAAATGGCCGTTTGACTAACCAATTTCTTAAGCGAGGGCATTTTTAAATGTATTTATCACCAAAATCAATTTGAACATCATTGACATACTGTCGGATCTGCTGTTCGTTTTCCTTTTTGCAGATCAAAAGGACATTGTCATTGTCCACCACAATATAGTCGTCCATTCCTTGCAGCACCACGGCTTTGTTCTTAGGCACATTGATGATACAGCCTTGGGAATTGTAGGTTTTCACCTTGTTGCCGGCCACCACGTTCTGGTGTTCATCCTTAGGACTGATTTCGTACAGGGAGCCCCAAGTGCCCAAATCCGACCAGCCGAAATCAGCGGCGCAGACGCAGACATTCCTTGCATGCTCCATCACGCCGTAGTCAATGGATATGTTTTTGCACACCAGGTAGGTAGCCTTGATAAAATTCTCCTCTTCGGGGGTATTGTACAAACCCTCTCCCTGGCGGAAAAGGTCGTTCACTTCGGGGAGGCAGGTTTCAAAGGCCTTTTCAATCTCTTTAAGAGACCACATGAAGATGCCCGCATTCCAGAGGAACTCGCCACTTTCAACAAATTGGCGGGCCACCTCCAGCTCCGGTTTCTCAGTGAAAATCTTCACATTATAGATAGAGGGAGCATCTGCGTATGTGGCGTCCTCGTTATATTGAATATAACCGTAACCCGTATTGGGAGAAGAGGGGCGAATGCCGATGGTCAGCAGTTTGGGATTTTTTTCAACAAAATTCAAACCATTGATAATCACTTCTTTAAAAACATCTTCTTTTAGTATCACATGGTCTGAAGGAGCCACCACAATGACAGCATCCGGATTCTTGGCTTTGATTTTGTAATTCGCATAGGCGATACAGGGGGCGGTATTGCGGCGGGCAGGCTCCAGCACCAACTGCTCATCCGCCAGTCCGGGAATCTGTTCCCGCACCTGACTCGCATATTGGCTGTTGGTGATAATATAAATATTTTCCTGGGGACAAATGTCCGCAAATCTTCGGAAAGTCTTCTGTATCAACGATTCACCATCATCAAGAATATCAATAAACTGTTTGGGAGTATGTCTTCTGCTCACTGGCCAGAAACGGGCTCCAACCCCGCCGGCCATGATCACACAATAGTAATTGGAATTCATTTCTTTCAATTTAATTAAAGCTGGCAAAAATACGAAAATATAGGGAATTTATTGCATGAACATGACGGATAAAAGTGATTTTATGTCAATTTTCTTGCAAAGATGGAAGAAGCGCTGTTTTAGTAATGCACAATCATCTCCAGTATCAGGCGGTCGTCCTTGCATTCATCGCCCACATGGGCAAAGAACTTCTCGTAGTTGAGCCGCAATCCAGCCCGTACAGGCCTGCTGATGAAGTACATAGTGAAACCGGCGGTGATCCTCTGCCGGTAGTTGTCCCACTCGTACATTCCCAGGTCAGAAAGTTTCCCGTTGCAGTTGGGCGTAATGGCATCGTAGCGCAAGGCCAGCGCAATGTCGTCCAACCACGGCTTGCCGATGCGGAAGGTGTAGCAGGCGAAGCCCTCGAAGGCATGCGTGGGCTGGAAACTCCTGTCGGAATAGGCCTTGTAGATATACTCGGCATCGAGGTGCAAACCGCCGATGTCGTACATCATGCCCACATCGATGTTGTGCATCCTTACCGTCTCGTACTTCACCGCCGCGTAGTTGAGGGTGAGCTCGAAGCCCTTGAAGAAGCGGAACGCTCCACGGGCCACGTAGTTCAGCGACTTCTGGAACTGCATCTGCTTGCTGAAGCCGCCGCTGTTGAACACCCCCGCCTTGATGGAGAAGGGCACGGTTTCATCCCAGCGGTACTCCACCACCCCTCCCACATCGCTCCACGCGGTGAGCCGCTGGGTGAGGAACGACTTGTCGGAGAAATAGTACTGCCACGGCGAGAGCAGGTTCTCGTTGCTGAAGGGCATCTTGTCGTAGCCGATGAGGAACGAGAGCCCTTTCACGGGCTGG
>JAFZWE010000020.1 GCA_017617445.1 Bacteroidales bacterium
AAGGGAACCAGTCCGGATTTGTCGCTAACGCTTACTAATGCTCTCATCTATTTAAATTTACAATTAACAATTTACAATTAACAATTATTATAACTTTCAGTTATTCAGTAACTTTTGTACAGTTTCCACATACAGTTCGTGCTCGATTTTCTGACCGATGCGGTGTACTTCGTCGGGGTCGTTGCCGTCGTAGGGGAAGGCACGCTGGGCAATGATTTTGCCGCCGTCGAGGGTTTCATCGACATAATGGATGGTGATGCCATACACTTTCACTCCGTAGGCCACGGCATCCTCCACGGCATGTGCGCCCTTGAAGGAGGGAAGCAGCGAGGGGTGGATGTTGACGATGCGGCCGGCGAAGGCACTCAGGAGGGTGCTGCCCACGATGCGCATGTAGCCGGCGAGGCAGACGAGGTCCACCTGACGGTCGCGCAGCATCTGCACGATCTCGCCCTCGAAGTCGGCTTTCGACGGGTACGATTTCGGAGAGAAGACGAAGCTCTCCACGCCGAAACGCTCCGCGCGCTCGATGACCTTGGCACCGGGCTTATCGCACACCATCAACACAATGCGAGCATCCAGTCTCCCATCGGCACACGCCTGCGCCAAAGCTTCAAAATTGGTGCCGGAACCGCTGGCAAAAACTGCAAGATTCTTCATACTGAACTCACTTTAAATCTATCAGCACAATACCATACCCCATCCTGCTCCGTGTGCTCAACCATTGAAAAAAAAGCGAGCAACCGAAGCAGAAATGCGACATAGAAATTTGCATAATTTATTGAAAATCAATATATTTGATAACACATCAACAGCTCCACAGAACCGCCGTGTCACATCTGCAAAAATACAACTTTTATCTAAAGAAGCGTATTTTTTTATCAACAAATTTTCAACCTTTCGCCACTGTCCATCCCCCTCATCGCCATTTCAGGCTATCACAAAAAAAAATCTCACCAATTATGGGTATTGAACACCCGTCGCGAAGCTTATACTTTTGCTTTTCAAAATCAAAGGTATGAAAACCTCCATTTACACTTTTTGTTTTTTATTATTTCTAATTGTAATTCAACCCACTAACGCTCAATCTCCCACCGAAAACATTGGAGAGAAAAAAACACCAACAGACAGCGTGAAGCCCAAAAGCCGCCTCACCATTGGCGGCTACGGAGAAGCGGTATATAAATACAACTTTTATAGTGACAATATGTTCCGCTACTCCCATGCCGAGAAATATGCGAATGCCAAAGGGCACGGTCGTGTGGATTTGCCACACGCGGTATTCATGATGAGCTACGACTTTGGCAAGGGCTGGACCTTCAATGCGGAAATCGAGTTCGAACATGGCGGCACCGAGTCGGCGGTGGAGGTAGAGGCGGAAGAGACCGGTGAGTTCGAGAAGGAGATTGAACGCGGCGGCGAAGTGGCCTTGGAGCAGTTCTGGTTGCAGAAATCGTTCTTGGACTCCAAAATCAACATCCGCGCGGGACATATCGTGGTGCCCGTGGGCGGAACCAACAACGCCCATCTTCCCAGCGAGTTCTTCGGGGTTTACCGTCCCGAAGGCGAGAACACCATCATCCCCTGCACATGGCACGAGACAGGTATTGAGCTGTGGGGCCGCATCAAAGGATGGCGGTACGATGTGATGGTCATCCCGGCGCTCAACTCCAACATGTTCAACGCCTCCAACTGGGTGCAGAACGGTTCCGCATCGCCCTACGAGTTCAAAGTAGCTAACAAGTTGGCGCTGGCCGCGCGCATCGACAACTACAGCGTGAAGGGCTTGCACATCGGGGTGAGCGGCTACGTGGGCAACTGCTTCCGCAACGACATCATCACCGACGGCAAGGCCAGCAAATACGACAAAGTGAAAGGCACGGTGGCTATCGGCGCGGTCGATTTCAGCTACAAGCACAAAGGCTTCGTGTTGCGGGGCAGCGGGTTGTACGGCCACCTGTCGGATGCCGGACTCATCTCCACCTACAACACCTCGCAGGTGAACAGTTCTCAGTCGCCCTACCCGCACACGCTGGTCGGCAAATCGGCTTGGACGGCAGGCTGCGAAGCCGGCTACGACTTTTTCACCCTTTTGAAAGAGAGTTCAAAAGCCAAAGACCAGAAGTTCTTTGTTTTTGTAAGATATGAATACTACGACTCCTACATGCCCGTCACTGACGCCACCCCCTACCCATGGAGCGAGCGGCACTGTGTGAGCGGCGGTATCAACTACCGTCCCATCCCCGAAATCACCATCAAGGCGGAAGGCGGCGTGCGACTGTTGCATTCGCAGTACAACCAAGAACCCTGGATGGCGCTGGGCATCACGTGGGCAGCATTTTTTAAAACGGAAAAAGGAAAATTGAAAAATGAAATGTAGGGACGCAATGCTTGCGTCCGCAAAACGAACGTGGGCTGCCTGCGTCCGCAAAACGAAACAACAACAATTAAACAAATAAACAATTAAACGAATAAACAAAATGAAAAACGGAATTTTATTTTTTGCAGCATTGCTGATGGCCGGTCTGATGACATCGTGTCATAAGGAAGATCCGGTAGAAACCGCCAAGAAGGAACAAGTGGCAATTCTTGAGCAGTATGTCAACCACACCATCGCACCCACCTACCAGAATCTGGCCGCCTATTCTGAGCAGCTGGTGACCGACTTGCAGGCATTGCGAGCCGAGCGCACGCAGGCCAACGTAAACCATGCGTGCGAGACCTTCCTCAACGCCCGCGCATGGTGGGAGAAGAGCGAGGCTTTCCTGTTCGGTGCCGCCTCTGACTTCGGCATCGACCCGCACATCGACTCTTGGCCGCTGGATGTGGATGCTTTCAACACCATGATGGCCAACACCGCACAGATTCAGGCCATGGATGCAGAAGATGGAGACGAATATGCCGGCGACAAGCTGGGCAACTCCCTTCTCGGTTTCCACGGCATTGAGTACATCCTTTTCAGCAACGGCTCGCCCAAGAGTGCTGACGAAATCTCTGACCTGCAGATGATTTACGCCGTAGCGGTGGCCGGCGACCTGCGCAACCGCTGCTTCCAGTTAGAGGTGAGCTGGCTCGGCAACCAAGCTCCCCGCGCACACCGCACCAAAGTGGAAGATTTGGAACTCAACAGCACAGTTAACGGCGGTGACTACAGTTACGGCACCAACTTGATGAAAGCCGGCACGTTAGGAAGCACCTATCCCAGCTCTATCAGCGGTTTGATGGCCATCGTGGATGGCTGCCGCACCATCGCCGACGAGGTGGGCACCTCCAAGATCGGCAAGCCCTACAATGGCGAAGACCCGAACTACATCGAGTCGCCGTACAGCCACAAATCCATCGAAGATTTCTACCATAATATTATAAGCATTGAAAACGCCTACATGGGAGGTGTGGACGGAGAACGAAACGAAGATCTTTCTCTCCATGGCTACCTGAAGGAGCGCAATGGCGAACTGGATGTTCGCGTACTTTCCGCCATCGCCACAGCCAAAGCCAGTATCCAAGCCATGCCAGCACCGTTTGTACAGAATTACAATCATTCAGCCAATGCCAATGCCATCGAGGCCTGCCAACAGCTGGATGAAGTGCTGTCGGAGGTAAACACTTGGCTGGAAACGGAAAACTGAGAATTGAATAATCTTTAATCATTTTTAATTATTAATTTTTGATTATAATAAATTGATTATGAAAAATTTAGTATCAAACATAAGTATTGCAAGCTTACTTCTGGCGTGTATATGGGTGATGATTGGATGCCACAAGGATCCCGAACCCGAAGAGCCTTTGTCATGGCTGGAGGAGGAGACCTACGCGGGCGGAAAGCTCGGTACCACCTTCAACGCCTCATCCTCTGCCTACGAGGACCCGGCACCGGCGGTCACCGACATCGCCGCCTTCAAATACGGTGAGTACCTTTTTGAGCGCGACTTCACGCAGAATACCGCCCCCTTCAACGGACTGGGACCGCTTTACATCCGCAGTTCTTGCATCGCCTGTCACCCCGGCTACGGCCATGGCAAGCGCATGGACCGCTACCTCGCCAACGAATGGGGCAACGGCTACCTGCTCGTGGTCACCGACCAGAACGACACGTACGTCTCCTCACTGACGGGCATGCCGCAGACCAAGGCGGTGGCCCCCTTCAAGGCACCCATTGACGAATCGCAGATCCAAATCAGCTGGCTGCCTTACACCGACGAGTGGGGCAACACCTTCCCCGACGGCGAGAGCTACAGCCTGATTTATCCCGAAGTGCACATTCCTGCCTCTGCGTACTATGTGCCGTTGGAGGTGGGTGGCAACACCATTCCTTACGGCAGCGAGATTGTGCGACTCGAGTCCACCATTGGCATCTACGGTACAGGTTTATTGGATGCCATTCCTGACGACTCGCTGAAAGCGCAGTACCAGAAAGAGTACAATGCGGGAGCGAACCTCAATCCGGCAATATGGGCCGGCACCGACTGGGCACCTTCCGGACTGTACGGCAGCACCAACCATCCCAAGCGCTTCACCTACGCCTGTACCCGCGGTCCGCTGCAGGATGGCCCTGGCGCCAACGCGATCTGGAACATCACCAACGTAACCCGCAACAACCGTCGCTACCACTACATGACCAACACCTACGCCCGTGTGGCCTCGCAAGACCCCGAGGTGCAGGCTGAGTTCTACAACTACTTCCCCGAATACAATGTAAGTGGAAATCCCGAAACCGACATCTACAACTACCTGACCGGCACCAACTTGCCAGTGGAGATGAGCGATGACGACTATGTCAACCTGATGGTGTGGCACCGAGGCCTGGCCGTGCCTGCCGCCCGTAACTTGGACGACCCGACCGTGCAGCGCGGCCGCCAGCTGTTCCGCGAAATCGGCTGCGCCACCTGCCACCGTCCCAGCTGGACCACCGGCAGCGACCGCTTCACCGACCCCAACCACTTCTTCACCACCGGCGACCAGCGCTTGCCGCGCTACCCCAACCAGAAGATTTGGCCCTACACCGACATGATTCAGCACAAACTCCACATGCAGAACGACATCCGCACAGGCTGGTGCCGCACCACCCCGCTGTGGGGACGCGGCCTCTCCGCCATCTGCACCGGCTCATCCGACCGTCTGCACGACTGCCGCGCCCGCAACGTCATCGAGGCCATCATGTGGCATGGCGACGCACAGAGCGATGCCCGCTGGACCATCGAACGTTTCCGCCAACTCAGCAAAGCCGATCGTGATGCCATCGTTCAATTCATCAATGCGATCTGATTTTCATAATTATTGGGAATTTTGTAGAGACGCAAAATTTTGCGTCTCTACGTTCGTTAAATCATAACTGAGAAATGAAAAATATCCGTCATATTTTATCCGCCCTGACGGTCCTCCTGATTGTAGTGATGGCTGCGGGCACCATCGTCGAGAAATACCACGGTTCCGAATTCGCCATCAGCCACGTGTATGGAACCTGGTGGTTTATTGCCCTGTGGGCACTGGCTGCCGTAAGCATGGGGGTGATGTTGGTGCTGCGGAAAGCGTGGCGGCAACCCGTGGTCTTCACCCTGCACCTCTCCGTCCTGCTGATTCTGCTGGGCGCCCTGCTGACCAAACTCACCGGACAGCACGGCGAGATGACCCTACAACCCGGCGTGGCCAACGATCACTTCCAAATCAGGGAAAAGAACGAAAGTCGCGAAGTGACTCTGCCCTTCTCCCTCACCCTTGACCACTTTGACGTGGTGACCCATCCAGGGACCCGCTCCCCCTCGGATTTCGTCAGCCATCTGCATATCACCGATGACGGAGGCGAGCCGACGGAAGCCATCATTTCCATGAACAACATATTGAAGCACAAGAACTACCGCTTTTATCAGAATGACTATGATGAGAAGGGCAACTCCGTACTTTCGGTGTCTCACGACCCGTGGGGAATCGGTGTAACCTACGCAGGCTACCTGCTACTGCTGGGCTCTCTGGTGGCACTGTTCATCGTCCGCAACAGCAAGTTCCGGCTTTTGCTGAAGAAAACCTCCGCCAAAGCCGCCCTGCTCCTCTCCTTCATGGTGATCGGCTGCGGGACATCTGCGTTTTCTGCCAATCTCCCCCGAACCCTTCCCAAAGAGAGTGCGGATAAAATGGGACAAATGTATGTGCAATACAAAGGACGCCTCTGTTCACTGCAGACCCTTGCCAAAGATTTCACCACCAAACTCTGCGGCAACGCCCACTATCGCGGACTCACCCCCGAACAGGTTTTCAGCGGTTGGGTGTTTTATTACAACGACTGGAAAGATGAACCGATTTTCAAAATCAAAGGCAAAAATGTGCAGAAAACACTGGGTATCAACGGGAACTACGCAAAACTGGCTGACTTTATCGACACCTACGGTGTGAACAAACTCGATGAAGTGGTCGTCTCTTTGCCGATGGGGGATCCCAAAAGAAAAGAGTACCTGATGGCCAACGAAAAATTCAACCTCATTCAAATGCTCTATAACGGGGAGTTGCTGAAGATGTTTCCCCATGCCGACAGCAGCAAGGTGGTCACATGGTATTCGCAAAGTGACGAATTGCCGTTGGACATTTCGGAAATTGAATACCTCTTTATCCGCAAACAACTGAGTCTCTGTCAGGAATATGTCGTCAAAGGCGATTTCGCAGGATTGAATGAAGTGTTTGTAAAGACCAAAATTTATCAGGAGAAATACTCTCTGGGACAGGTACCCTCCAAGGCGCAGTACCGTGCGGAACGGCTTTACAACCGGCTGACGGCGGGCAAATGGCTGGCGATGGTCACCATCCTCATGGGCATCATTTTCTTTGCGATAGCGATATTCAATCTGGGGAAAGGAAGGGAACTCAACCGGCATGTACGGAGAATAGCCGTGGCATGGACGGCATTGCTGAGCACATTCCTTGCGCTGCTGTTTGTTTTGCGCTGGATTGCGGGCGGACACGTGCCCATGGCCGGCAGCTTCGACTCGATGAACCTGCTGGCACTGAGCATCGGCATCATCACCCTGTTGCTGATAAAACGCCATGAGATGGCGCTGCCGGCGGGCATGCTGATGATGGGCTTCGTGCTGCTGGTGCAGATGATGGGCGGCTCCAACCCGCCGGTCACCCACCTGATGCCCGTGCTCACCTCTCCCCTGCTGAGCCTGCATGTCACCGTGATCATGATTGCATACGCCCTGCTGTTTTTCATCATGCTGAATGGCATCACCGCCATCTTCATCCGGCTGACACAGCGACAGAAACTCTCTTACATGGAGCGTTTGCAAGACATCAGCCAGCTGCTGCTCTATCCGGCGGTGGCTTTGTTGGCAGCGGGCATTTTCATCGGAGCAGTGTGGGCCAACATCTCGTGGGGCACCTACTGGTCGTGGGACCCGAAAGAGGTGTGGGCGCTCATCACCCTGATGGTCTATCTCTTCCCGCTCCATTCGCAGCAGCTGCCAATATTCCAGAAACCGACATTTTACCATCTATACACCATCCTGGCATTCTTATCCGTCCTCATCACCTATTTCGGAGTGAATTTGATTTTAGGCGGGATGCACAGCTATGCGTAGGGAGTTGAGAGTTGAGAGTTGAAAGTTTAGAGTTGAAAATTGAAAACTGAAAATTGAAAGATGATAGGGATCCCGTTGAGACGCAATATATTGCGTCTCAACCAGAAAAAAAATCGACTATGCGAAAAACGCTTCTGCTAATAATTATTTTGGTACTGTGGAATTCCACTCCGGCGCAGGAGGATTCCAAGCCGAAGGTGGTGAACGGCTTCAGCGGCGGCATGATGCTGCACACAGGCTACCTGTTCGGCGAGATACCGGAAATCGGCTACACGGCAAAAGGCGTACCCTTGGGCATCGGCGGAAAAATCTGCATACACCTCGGACAGCACTGGATGGTGGGCGGAGAAGGGTATGTTTCCACCCTGCACCAGCTGCACAACGGCAGCTACATCAAGTACGGTTGGGGCGGCATCTTAGGCGAATTCTACTGGGCCTTCAAGCATGTGATGCCCTACATCGGGCTGACGGTGGGCGGAGGTGCACAAACCACCTTCCTGATGTTTGACGGGCGCAGCGGCGACTGGACGACAGAAAACAACGCCATCTTCCACAAACAGTCCTTCTGCGCCCTCACCCCCTTCATCGGCTGTGACTTCATCCTCACCAAAGTGTTGCACCTCACCTTGAAAGCCGACTGGATGAACACTTTTTCCCGCAAAAAAATGCTGGAACCAACAGGACCACGATTCCACGTCGGACTGATATTTTACCATTGAGAGAGGGTTGCACGGCATATAGCATTTTCCATCCCTCCCCATGTCTTTTCCGATTTTTAACTCAAAAAAAATCCTAATCCGATTTCACAAAAAACACACTCCCCTGCAGGCAAAGCATGCACCGCTGCAAAAAAACAAAAACAAAATCCACATCAACAAATTAATAATCAATTGATTTGATGTTCTTCAAACACAAGTAGCAGAAGAAAAAAAATACATTTTTTTCAAAAGTTTCAAAAAAACAATTTAATTGCAAAACGGGAAGCAAGCACAAAGAAAAAAATTGTATTTTTGCAAGTTTGAAAACAACAACCAATGAACATGATTATTTTACTGAATGTAGACGTGGCGGTATTATGGCAAGCCGCCCTTATTTTGGCGGTCATCGGTGTGTTGGCCGCTGTAATTTTATTTTTCATTGCCAAGAAATTCCATGTAGAGGAAGACCCGAGGATTGACCTCATTGTGGAATGCCTGCCTGGTGCGAACTGCGGTGGATGCGGCTTTGCCGGCTGCCGCAATTTGGCCGAGAACATGGTGGCCCGCGGTACCATGGAGGGCTGCAGCTGTCCGGGAAACTCCAAGGAGAACAACGCCAAGATTGCCGGCATTCTGGGCATCGAGGCGGGCGAGACCACGCCCAAGATTGCGGTGGTGCGCTGCCAGGGAAGTTGCGAAAACGCTCCCGCAAAAGTGCAATACGACTCCGCCTTCTCCTGTGCTTTCGCCAACAACCTGTTCGCTGGCGAGAACGGATGTCCCAACGGCTGCTTAGGTTGCGGCGACTGTGTGAAGGCGTGCAACTTCGGAGCCATCTCCATTGATCCGGAGACCCGCCTGCCCATCGTGGACGAAGAGAAATGCGTGGGCTGCGGCGTATGTGCCAAGAACTGCCCCCGCGGAGTCATCGAAATCCGCGCCAAAGGACCGAAAAACCGCCGTGTTTACGTCGCCTGCAACAACAAAGAGAAAGGCGCCGTGGCCATGAAGAACTGCAAGGCCGCCTGCATCGGATGCGGAAAATGCGCCAAGGTCTGCCCCTTTGAAGCCATCACGGTGGAGAGCAATCTGGCATACATCGACTTCACCAAGTGCAAAATGTGCAAGAAATGCGTCGCCGAATGTCCGAAAAACGCCATCCTTGCCGTCAACTTCCCCGCGCCCAAACCTGCGCCGGCACCCGCTCCCGAAACAAAAAACGAAACCGCTGAAGAGACAACCATCAGCAACCAATAACCCCAACCCATCAACCTTCATTTTGAGAAAATGAGCACAGAAACAGCAGAAATCAAAAAAGAAATCAGTCCCCTGGGCAAAAAAACCTTCCACATGGGGGGCATTCATCCCGAAGCCAACAAAATCGCACACAACCAGACCGTTGAGGAGTTTCCCCTCCCCGACCAGGCCGTGGTATATATGACCCAGCATCTCGGCGCTCCCGCCAAGCCCATCGTACAAAAAGGCGACAAAGTGAAAGTGGGACAGCTGATTGGTGAAGCCAACGGTTTCGTGAGCGCCAACATCCACGCTCCCATCTCCGGCACTGTCAGTCGTGTGGACGCCATCGCTGACATCAGCGGTTACAAAAAACCGGCCATCGTCATCGACCGTGAGGGTGATGAATGGATGGAAGACATCGACACCACCCCCGACATCGTCAGCGAAATCAAACTCGGGAAAGACGAAATCATCGCCCGCATGAAGGACCGCGGCATCGTCGGACTCGGCGGCGCCTGCTTCCCCACCCACATCAAATACATGCTCAAACCCGAGCAGAAATGCGAATACCTGATTGTCAATGCCGCCGAGTGCGAACCCTATATCTCCACCGACAACCGCATGGCCATTGAACATGCTGAAGAGTGCATCATCGGAGTGGAGATCGCCCTCATCGCCTCCGGCGCCGACCAAGCAGTCATCGGCATTGAGGACAACAAGCCGGAAGCCACCGCGTCATTGGCCGCCGCAGCCAAGGGCCATCCCAAGATCACCGTGCAGCCGCTGCGCATCAAATACCCGCAAGGGGCTGAAAAACAGCTGATCAATGCCATCACGGGACGGTGCGTACCCAATGGCGCGCTCCCGATTTCCGTAGGCTGTATCGTCAACAACCTTACCACCATCTATGCCATCTACCAGGCCGTGCAGAAGAACATGCCCATCGTGCAGACCTTCACCACGGTTTCTGGCAAGTCGGTGCCCGCCGACAAATGCCGCAACTTCCACCTCCGCCTCGGCACATCCATCAAAGCCGTGATGGACGCCGTAGGCATTCCGGAAGACACCGGCAAGATCATCTCCGGCGGACCCATGATGGGCAAGGCCATCGCCCATTTGGACGCTTACGCCGCCAAGGGCATGTCCAGTTTCCTGTTTATGAGTGAAAAGGAGAGCCGCCGCGGAGAGGTTTCCCCCTGTCTGCGCTGCGGGAAATGCGTGTCTGCCTGCCCGATGGGCCTGGAGCCATATCGCCTCCACGCCTTCTCGGAACTCAACCGTTTTGATGACTGCGAAAAATACGGCATCATGAACTGCATTGAATGCGGCAGCTGTCAGTACACCTGCCCCTCGAACCGTCCCATTCTCGACTTTGTACGCGTGGGCAAGGCCAAAACCGGAGCCCTCATCCGCGCCCGTTCCGCTGCCAACCCGAAATAAACCCTTATAGATGAAAATTCTTGCAAGGATCTCCCTTCTGGCCCTCTTGTCTGCCAGCCTGCTTTCATGCCAACAGACGCCCAAAAGCACCCCCGACACGCAGGCACCTGCCGCCATGGAAGAGACCGCTCCCACCCCTCCCACCCTGTGGGACAACCACAAGAGCGACCTCCCTGTCCAACAAGAGGATTCAACCAAAGAGAAAAAATATTCCACCATACAAGTGGTCAATACTGAGCGGTTCATCAACGAAGTATGTGAGATAGACCCCGCAAAAGGATACTGTTTCAAAAACAAAATACCTGTCATCATCGACTTTTATGCGGACTGGTGCGGGCCATGCCATCAAATCACCCCCGCCCTGGTGGAACTGGCTCAGGAATACGCCGGCAGAATCATCATCTACAAAGTGAATGTGGACAAGTGTCCTGAAGTGGCCAGTGCTTTCAAAGTGGAGAACATTCCCACGCTCATCTACCAAAAGCCCAACCACCAGCCCGGGAAAACCGTTGGAAGCATCAGCAAAGCAGAAATTGAAAAACATATCCTGCAAGACCTTCTCCCATAATGTCCCGTATCCAAAGCATCTGCCTGATTATACCGTTCTTGCTGCTGACGTTGTGCCACACAACCGGATCCGGACAGAACATCCGATGCGACGAAGCGGCAAACATCCTGCCTAAAATTGACGAACGGGCACAAAAAATCGACACGCAGGACCCGGAAGTCATCACCCTGCACTACCTTTTCGTTTTGGACTTACTGGACTCCATCCAGAAATTCCGCGATGACTATCTTCCCAACCTCCATTTTTGCAAGGAAATAGATTATTACCCCACGCTGCACTACTGCAACATCCTGGAGAAACAACTATTGGATTTGAAAGACACCTTGGACATCCAACGCCGCCGCGTGGACACGATTTTCTACGAAAAAGCGGAATTTGAACTGCACATGACCGACACACTGCTGGCAGACTATTATCTGGACCGCGCCCTGCAGTTCAACCGGCTGAACACAGACGCACTGATCCAGAAATCAATCATCCTGTTCAACTGGAAGCAATATGACGAGTGCCTGAAGACCGTGCACCTGCTCTACAACGAGGCCCCGCTGAAACGGGAACACGAAATGGCACTGGCAGATTTCACCATGGTTTTTTATGACAAACTGTACACCACAGCGGACTCTTTGGTCAAAATCCAACACGAATCAGAAGCGCTCACCCTGTTTCTGACCTTGGAATCCTTCTGCCACGACCTGCCTACCGCTTACTGCAACGATGACTATTATCACGGAATAATACGTTCAAGAACAGGAGTTTACAAGTCCTACCTCACCATAGCCAAAGTCGCTTGGGAAAGAAAAAATCCCCAAATCGCTTACAAATTCCTGGACTATGCCCGCGAATATCGGCAAAACAATGAAGATGAGATCCTGATTCCTGAGGAGTTCGTCAAATTCATTGAAGAGATGAATGCCCAACGCTACAAATACAACCTCAACCCTTAGTCCGCCGACATGAACCGAGAACACCCCTTTTTACAGGCCAAGACCTATCTGCAGAGTCCGTTGCTGACCCTGCTCTCCCGATTTGGCGGACTGCTGTTGCTCTTCTTCATCTCCCGCATCGTTTTTTATCTTTTCAATCTTCCGCATTTCCCCGAAGTGAAAATAAGCTACTTTTTCAGCGGGATGCGCTTTGACGTGGCCGCCATCATCTTCATCAACGCGCCCTATTTCATCCTGCTTCTGCTGCCATTTCACTTCATATCAAAAAAATTATGCAGGAGAATCGGTGACGTTTATTTCATAGTGGTTAACTCCTTGGCACTGATGCTCAACCTCATCGACACCTGCTACTATCCCTTTTCCATGAAAAGGATGACTTTTGACATACTGGACTTCATGAAGACCACACAGAGCATGGGCGATCTTATCCCCGTGTTCCTGAGGGACTACTTCTACATGATTTTCATATTCACGGGATTCATACTGCTCCTCTGTTTGATTATATTTTTCACGAATAAAATACGTTACGAAAAATTCATCATCAAATCCTGGGCGATGGCGGCACAGATTGTGACCCGACTGCTTCTTGTGGCGCTGATGCTGGTGGGCGCGCGCGGAGGCCTTCAGTACAAGCCGTTGAACGTGGCGGCGGCCGGTCTCCCCGGCGGCGGCAATTATGCCCCGCTGATTCTCAATTCGCCCTACTCGTTCCTTTCCACCATCAACAGTCAGAAACTGGAGCGAAAGCACTATTTTGACGACGAGGAGTGCGACCGTCTGTACCCGCTGTCACGCGACGAATTCATCAACAGCTACTTCACCCCTCCCCCGACCGACCATGTGGTGTTGATCATCCTGGAGGGAATTGCCAGCGAATATTCCGACTATCTCGCCGAGTATCCGAAACCACTGGCTGGCTACACCCCATTTTTGGACAGTCTTGCCCAACAGAGCATCGTCTATCGCGGAACTGCCAACGGGAAGGTGTCCATTGAATCGCTGCCCTCCATCTTGGGCGGCATCCCCAGCCTCATGGAAAAACCTTTCAGCCAGTCGCAATACATGACCAACCACATCAGCTATGCGCTGCCCCTCCTGCGCCAACAAGGATGGCACACCCCGTTCTTCCATGGAGGGAAAAACGGAACCATGGGATTCGACAACTACAGCAAAACCGCCGGCGTGGACAGCTATTTCGGATTTGACGAATATCCGGACAAAAAAGACTACGACGGCATCTGGGGCATTTCCGACCAACCCTATCTGCAATATGTGGCTGACATGCTGAACCGTGAAACCGGACCGTTTTTCGCCACAATTTACACCCTTTCCTCCCACCACCCCTTCAAAGTGCCCCCGGCGTATGAGAAAAAAATCCCGGACAAAGGCGTGGAAATGCAACGGGTGGTGGCCTATACCGACCAGGCCCTGCGCGAATTCTTCGACAAAGTCAAAAACTACCCGTGGTATCAGAATACACTGTTTGTCATCACCTCCGACCACACCAACTACGCCTATTTCCTGGAAGTGGACCATGACAAGCACGAGTACAGTGTGCCCATGATTTTCTTCCATCCTAAGATGCAAGGACACGGCTACCGCTCCAGAGAACTCATGCAACACACGGACATCATGCCCTCCATTTTCGGTTTCTGCGGCTTCCAAGGCCACTTCATCTCGTACGGCAACAATATCTTTGACGAAAAAAGCCCCCACTTCGGAATCCATTACCACAACGGCATTTACAGATTTTACATCTCCGACTACCGCTATGAATTCGACGGCAACCAAGTGACCAAAATCATCCGTCTGGACGGGGAAAAGCAGATCTGCCGCCCCGAAGATGTCGAGAGTTATGCGGAAGACGTGCAGCTGATGAAAGCCGTCATACAGCAGTTCAACAACAAAATCATAGACAACAAACTGCAATAATCCCATGCCATCATGGCCATCCTCTTGGTTCCTGAAATCCGATTCACTGGATTGGGGCATTCATCAGGAAAAGTGTACTTTTGTAACGATATCAACCATTAAAAACCAACCATTATGACCATTTCCCTTACAACCATTATTGCAGCCCTGGTGGGCATTGTGTTGGGCGCTGTCATTTGTGCCCTTATTTTCAAGAGCAGAACCAGCGCGCTCAAAACCAACCTCGACAACGCCACCCGCCAGCTGGAGGAGGCGGATGCCCGTTGGGAACAGCGTCTGGCGGAAGCGAAAACCGAGGCACAGAAGCACCATGAGGAGGCTATGGCTGCCAAAGACAAAGCCAATACCGAGGCGCTGGAAACCCTCAAGGCGCATTACAACCAGTCGATACAGGAGCAGCAGGCCCGTTTCAATGAAACGATGGCCAAGGTGGCAGCGGAAAGCAAGGCGGCCACCGAGGAGATGCTCAAAGCGCGGCAGAAAGAGTTTGCCGAAACGAGCAGCACCCATATTGAGCAGATTGTCACTCCGCTCAAAGAGTCCATCGCCAAGATGGAAACCGCCATGCAGCAGTCGTCGAAGGAGGCAGTGTCCATCAACAGTGCGATGAAGGTGAACCTTGAGCAGATGATCCAGCAGAGCAAGGCCACGCAGAGCACTGCCGAAGAGCTGACGCGGGCCTTCAAGCACCAGAGCAAGGTGCAGGGCGACTGGGGTGAAACCGTGCTTGCAGAACTGCTTACTTCGCAGGGACTTACCGAGGGTGTTCAGTTTGAAACGCAGGCCGTCATCCGTAATGCAAAAGGAGAGGTGGTGAAGAATGAAGAAGGCAGCATCATGCGTCCCGATGTCATCCTTCATCTGGATCAGTCCAGGGAGGTGATCATCGATTCGAAGGTGTCGCTTACCGCGTATTTTGACTATGTGAATGCGGAAAACGAGGCCGCCCGCAACCAGTACCTGAAGGCGCATGTGGAAAGTTTGCAGAAGCATGTGAAGGAGTTGGCGAAGAAGGATTATTCGTCCTACATTCAGCCCCCGAAGGTGAAGATGGACTATGTGATTATGTTTGTGCCGCACACGGGAGCCTTGTGGACGGCGCTTAACGACCAGCCGGACCTGTGGCGCAAGGCCATGGAACAGAACGTGTTCATCGCAGACGAGCAGACGCTGTATGCGGCGTTGAAGATCATTGACATGACCTGGAAGCAGATCCGGCAGGCGCAGAACCACGAGCTGGTGTTCAAATTGGCCACGGAGATGGTGGAACGTGTGGGGCAGTTTGTGAAGCATTACGAGAATGTGGGCAAAGCTTTGAGCGCTGCGCAGCAGGCCTACGGCGACGGCGAGAAGAAGCTGAAAGACCGCGGCCAGAGCATTGTGTTATCGGCCAACAAGCTCATCGAGTTAGGAGCCAAGAACGGGAAAAACGCAGTGCCGGAGGTAGATTCAAACATTTGAAAACCACCTCAAATTTATATAAATCATTATTTTACAATTGAATATTTGATACCGATAATTAATGTAAAAAATTATTTTCCGATACCGAAAATTGAAATTTAATTTGTGTTTTTGCCCCCGAAAATTAAAGTTTGAATAGCGGAATATATTGAAAGTCCGGATTTAAGAAAATGCCAACTTGTACTTAACGATTTGGTGGTGTCATACAAAGATGATTTCAAAAAATATCGCAAACGCATTTCCGAAGAACGTCTTGCCATAGTTTTGGAATCTGTCGCCCGCCAACATTCGGGGAAATTCGTCTATTCCAATGTAAATGACAACTTACAGAATCTGAAAATATGACGTTGCAAAATTACAGATTATTTTCTGATTTTCACAAGATTAACGTAAATTTTTATTGAATCTCCTATCACACTTTCCGTTCTTCCGCGGCATACTCGCCGCCCAGAACTATCTTCCCGCCGGCGTGCCGCGGGGGTGTGCGCGGCGGTCTCATAATCCCTTCGGGGTGAATGATCATCGCAGCCGCCGGAACATTACGGGCAATTGTAGGGCTGTCATATTATGGCAGCCCTACAACCATCAATTTATATCTAATCATTTAGAAAAAACGGACGGGGTGTTAGGAAATATGCCTGCCGCCTCACTCCCCTACCCTCAACGTCAGTCCTTCGGTGGCCAGCACTGTGTTGGGGAAGAATTCCATCGCCTCTTGCAGCATCTCATCTTCCAACAGAAAACGGGAGGAGAAATGCCCCAAGATGAGTTTTCCGGCCTTACAGCGCAATGCCACCTGGGCGGCCTGCTCTGCCGTGGAATGGTAGGTGCGTTCGGCAATGTCCGTTTCTGAATTGGAAAAGGTGGAGTCGTGGTAAAGCAGATCCACTCCCTCAATCCAATCGGCCACCGCCGCCACGGGAATGGTGTCGGAACAGTAGGCATAGCTGCGTGCCGGCAACGGCGGCGTGGTGAGCACCCCATTCGGAATCACCTGCCCATCGGCCGTCATGAAATCACTTCCCGACTTGATGCGAGGAATTACCTCCCAGGGAATGTTGTACTTTAGAATGCATTCTGGCAGGATGTGACTTTCCCCCATCTTCTCCCGAAACAAAAAACCATAGCATGGAATCCTGTGGACCAATGGGAACGCCGTGACAGTCAAACCATCCTCATCCAGGATGAGCGCGGGCTGGTCACAGTCAATGGCCTCAAATCTGATGTCATAGCTGTGCTGGTAAATATAAAAATCTACCTGCTTCCGGAAAATATCCTCAAACTCAACCGGTGCATGTATGCACACCTCTTTGCAGCGACTGTTGAGCGCAAAACTGGATAACAAACCGACCAATCCCAAACAATGGTCCCCATGTGCGTGACTGATGAAAATGTGACGAAGTTTGCCATCCTTAAAATGGTTTTTAAGAAACTGCAACTGCGTTCCTTCCCCACAATCAATCATATACAGATTGCTGTTGTATGATACAATTTGCGAGGAGGGCGCATGCCTCAACGTAGGCTTGGCACTGCCACATCCCAAAATAGCCACTTCAAAGTTCTTCATCTACGCTTTTTTTTGAGCCGCAAAATTACATTTTTTGAAGCAATTGTCCACATTTTTTTAGGAATTATCACCTTTAGCGTATTGAATCAACCCATCCATTTTCACGTCAAACACACTGTTCGGGACTATTCCATCAACGTGCCACAAATGGTCGTAACAAAGCTCTATGCCCTGCCAGAGTTCGTTTTCAATGCACAATGACCTTTCGGATGCCGATAAGAGCAATGTGAGGGACATAGCCGGGATGAGTCAGGTTGCCGAGGAAGATGCGGTTCCGCAGTCGGACATCAGTCTTATTTTTTAAACGAAAAAAAATGAGCATAACAAAGATTTAATCAAAAAATGTAGTAATCCTTATTCTCGATTCATCATCGATGCAGAGCGGCTTTGGGAAGATCCGTTGGAAGCAGAAGGGAAGGGCATTATCTATCGGCATTTTAACGGATACATGCGCAATTTGCCTAAACGTAACGAAGGACAGCTATTCGGTCGGCATCAACAACCCGTACAGCAATTCGGAGGCTCCTGAGTGCCCGTTTCGCTACCAGTCCATGATGCTGGAGGTGAACAAGCGGGTCTATCTGGAAAAACGGTCGTTGTACCTAAAGACACGTTGTGGCAGAAAGAGGAGTGTACGCGAGCTGTTCTCGCTGCTGTTGCAGGAGCTGGTGGAAGGGAGACATTGAAAGCCAAAATTATCTCACTAACAGTGTATTGTTTAGCTATTCCCCGCTCGTCAGTTCCGCCACGGTCATGTGGGCCACTTGTATTAGGTCTTGCGGGGCGAGCTTGAACTGAAGTCCTCGCACGCCAGCACTTACATAGATAAACTCAAACTGCTGGCAGGTGGCGTGGATGTAGGTGGGGAAGGACTTTTTCATCCCCACAGGAGAGCACCCACCGCGGATGTAACCGGTCAGCGGCAGCAGCTCCTTCATCGGAATCAGGTCGCAGCTTTTGTTGCCCGTGACTTTTGCGGCTTTTTTCAAGTCCACCTCGTCGCAGCCGGGAATCACACACACAAAATGGCCCGTCTTGTCGCCTTTCAGCACCAAGGTCTTGAAAACTTGATGGATATCTTCACCCAACTGGTCAGCGATATGCTGCGCGCCAAGGTCGTTCTCGTCCACCTCGTAAGGTACCAGCTCATACGGGATTTTCTTCTGGTCGAGAAGGCGGCAGGCGTTGGTCTTGCTGATTTTGGATTTCATAAAGTATGGGATTATGGTTGTATTATCAAACGGAAGATTTCCGGCGGCAAAGATACAGCTAATTACGGAATACGGATGCCTGGGGCGGATGATACACCAAACAATTTTTCAAACAGATGAAAGCGGAATTTCAAAATTTCGGCGTACCTTTGCCGCTGGAATTTTCTATCTCCAATGAGCTTCACTCTCAATACATTGACATAAAAGCATTTTCCCCTACCATTTTCACCCCATGATATAAAATCACATGCAGAACGAAACCATCAGCCATGGAACCCACCTTTTGCCAGCATTACGGATTGCCCATCAAGCAGCCCCAAAACAAAACAAAAAGATAAAAATGCAAACACACCGTATATCTCTGACAATCATTTTATTAACAACAACTTATTTCCTTTCCGCACAAGATATATCCAGCAGAGTGGTGGGGCACTACACCTACGAACATGGGTGGAGCTACACTACTAAAGAGGGGCATTTCACCGCGCACGAGACCGGCACCATGGATTTCTACCCTGACGGCACGGCATTGGATTCAGCACAACAAAATTATGTGGTGGATGCGGGCGGCAAAATGCATTTCCTATTCAACTACATCAGTCCCAGCCGCTGGCGTGTGGAGGGCGAAGACTTCTATTTTGCCGGCATTGAGGAGAGTTTCCGCATGGAAGTGTTGGATATGGAAACTGTGGAACCCGACCGAGCCACAGTGCTGGCCAACTCCATCATCGGAAACGCGCGCGGAGGCATTGCGCGAGAGGTCAAGTTTCATCTGGACAAGCTGACGGATAGAGAGTTAGTATGGAGCTACACTTATCCTGACGGCCACACCGACACATGGGAGTTTTATCGAGTGGAGACGGGAGAATCGTCTCTTCCCAAATAAAATTCACTAAAATAGTGAATATTTAAAGTTTTTTTGTATTTTTGCAGCGAAATTAAAAAAGTTATGACAATTCAATTTACTAAAGAATATCTCTCTGAACTCTACTATACTGGTAAATGCTCCGACAAGAAACATCGCTTCCAACCCAAAGTGGTCCGCAACTATGTGAAGCGTATCATCATTTTGGCAGATGCTCCTAACATCGAAGCCTTATACGTTTTGAATTCGTTGAACTACGAAGTACTGTCGGGAGACAAAGCTGGCATCTCATCCATTCGAATTGATCATAAATATAGATTAGAATTTATAGTGGAACAGAAAGAGGAACCCGTCATAACAATATGCAATATTTTGGATATTACAAATCATTATAAATAAGAAGATTATGAACAATTTGGGATTTTCATATACAGCCATTCATCCAGGAGAAATTCTGAAAGAAGAACTTGAGTCAAGAGGCATAACACAAAAAGAGTTTTCTAAAGCCGTTTCTGTGTCATACACGATGCTTAACGAAATATTGAATGGAAAACGGTCGATAACCGCCGATTTCGCCATTTTAATTGAAGCCGCATTAGGAACTCCGGCCGAACATTGGCTGAACATGCAGGCCAGGTACAACCTGCAGATGGCCAAAACAAAGGAAAATGTCGTAATAAAGTTCAATTCCATACGCAATCTAAGCCCATGGTTTACTCCACAACCCCACACAACAATTGCAACCCTATAAACAACATCCCCCCCCCAACCATCCTTTATGAAACAACAAATCAACCCTGAAGAGACCAAGCGGGCATTCGCCTTCGAGATGTGGCTGAATGCGCCGATGCCGATGGTGAGGCAAGGCGGCGACCGACACCGAGGAGCTCTACCTGCTGCCCGAGGGCGGCCAACTGTTCCAATACGACCGGATGGCCATCAACGTGGTGGTGCGCAACCGCAAGGGCGGCATCAACTCGTGCGACATCCCCTACTCCGCCGACCTGCAGCAGTTCAACCGCGACTATCTGGAGCTGACCACTAAGGTGGCGGAGGAGTGCCAGAGCAGCTTCCTCGACGGCTACATGATTGTCGGCACCTCCGCCATGATCCAGACCGAGCTCGACTGCGTGGTGAACCAATACACCGACAAGTTCCTCAACCCCATGGTGATGTGGGGCAAGTACCGCAAAAGCTGGTTCAAGACGCTGCTGCCGGTATCGTTCCAGTTCCACCACGTGCAGATGGACGGCGGCGAC
>JAFZWE010000049.1 GCA_017617445.1 Bacteroidales bacterium
CGTCGGCGGCTTCGAGAAGGACATGATGGCCAACTTCGGCCTGAAAGTCCAGGTTGCCTCCGCTGACGACTGGGTACTCGCCCTCGACGAGATGACCCTCGCCAAACTGCCCGAAATTCCGAAGCAGGCCAAGAAAGCCGATATGGAAGCCCTCAAGGCCAAATATGCCAAATAATTTTTGACTTCACATGCAAGCCGGCAGCAGGGCAACTTGCTGTCGGCTTTTTATTAAAACCCAATCACCATGAGCGTAGAATATTACCGCAAGCGCCTCATCGACCTGCGGGCCGATGTCGCCAAAGAGCGCGAAGCAAAAAAGAGAGACAACGAACACTATGCCGACCTTGTCAAGAGAGCCACCTCGCCCAGCAGCAAGGCCAGCTACCGCAAACAGAAAATCGACCGCGCAGCCAGCCACGACCACCGCATCGAGAGCCTCAAGCGCGAGATTGAGCGCACCAACGAGACCCTGAAACGGGAGCGGGAAAGAGCGAAACGCAAATAACAATAAAAATGAAAAACTCAATTCTTATTCTACTGATTGTATTCATTGTAATGCTGGTTACCGGCGTGGCCTTTATTTCGAACCATTACTTGAACGATGGTACTGAGACACTCGCCTATGTGGGAGCATTCCTGATCGGTTCTTGCATATATGGTTTCTAATGGATAGCACAAAATAAGTAGGTATGAACCCAAAAATCAAGAACTTCAAACAGGAACTCAACCGAGTCTTTGACGATAACCTCCACACAAAACAATGGCACAACATAGTCGATGGTGTCATCATCGGTTTCATCGTGCTCAGCACCATCGAGGTGTTTCTCACCACCTTCGACTCTGTAACCGCAAAGTACGAGCCCATACTGAAGGTGGTGGACTGGATCACGCAGATTTTCTTCACGATAGAAGTGACCCTGCGCATCTGGAACGCCGACATGCTCGACCCGAAGTACAAAGGTTTCAGGGGACGGGTGCGATACTGCTTCTCGTTCTACGGACTAATCGACTTCCTTTCCACCTATCCGTTCTATCTGAGTTTCTTCATGCCCGTTCCCTACATGGTACTCAAGGGGTTGCGAGTGGCCCGCCTGTTCCGCGTGTTCCGTTACATGCACTCGTTCAAGCTGCTGGCCAACGCCATCCGGTCGAAGAAAAATGAGCTGCTAGTTTCCATGCAGTTCCTTGTCATCGTCACCTTGATTTTGTCGTTCATCCTCTTCTTTGTAGAGCACGATGCGCAACCCGAAGCCTACAACAACGGCTGGTACTCCGTGGTTTGGGCGTTTGCACAGTATGTGGGCGACCCCGGCGGATTCGGTGAATATCCACCCATCACCGTGACAGGACAGGTCATCGCTTTCATCGTCGGCATCCTCGGCATCGCCATGTTCGCCGTGCCCGCCGGTTTGATTGGTTCGGGATTCACCGAGGTGATGGAGGAGGAGCAAAAAGAGACAGAATTAGCAGAAAATGCAAAAATCATCAATGAGTATTTGCTCGCTCGAAGCGTTAAAAGAGAAGGAATGTTTTGGCCCCCAAGAAATCTCAGCATGGGGGATTTGAAAGTATCAATCGGCCTTACAGAAGACGATATCATAAAATCCGTATTTGCAGCCTCAAACATGCGTATCAAGAATGTGAGTACGGCAATATTGGAAGGACCCAAAAACGACCAATTGGTTGTCAACCAGTTTTATGTAAATACAGAATATGGAAGCTGCGTCCCACGCAACTCCAGTGTAACCATCGTAAATCCCGTCGGTCACGGCGACAACGGACTGAGCTATTTCGATTGGCACCTTGCACAACTGGGCGGCTTCAACTACGTAGCCAATGAACTGTTCTCCAGGTCCAAAGGCGACGATAAAAGTAAACGTGTCAATTTCTTCGCGATAGATGAAAACTCTAAGCAGAATGAGGTTTTCCAGCAATTCATGGAAGACATTACCTGCGACAAAGACGAAAATGACTGGATCATTGTGGTGGCCGGAGAACAAATCGTCAAAAACATCACCGATTTCCACTTCGAGTTCGGCGGTGAAAAGGGTGAAACCAGCTTCGATTTCCCCGAATGTATTACCCATGACCGCGCCATGCTGAAGCAGCTATACGATGATTTCAGCCAAACAATGGAAAAGAAAGCGGGATTGAAAACCGATGCACATCAGGTGCAGCCGAAACTGACCATGAACAATATCGCCCGATATATCCAGTCAAAAACGAAAGCCAATGTGCTGCTCATCTCCGTTTCATACAAGTTGATGGTGTTTGACAAAGCCCTACACACCGCCATCTACCATTTTGCCGACGTACTGAACCGCAACCTTGAGACCAAGCAGCCGAAAGGCCTTCACACCGAGGAATACACCGTTCGCCCCGCAGAAAACGACTATTGGAAGAAGTTGTACGGACTGATGTAATGAAGATTCTTGTCACAGCTTTCGAACCCTTTGGCAGCAATGCCCTCAACTCTTCGCAGGAGGTGGCTACCCTTTTACCCGATGCCATCGGCGAGTGCGTGGTTGTCAGGGAATTGCTTCCTGTTGACTTTCGTACAGTTGGGAATCAGTTACGTTCCCTCATTGAGCGCCACACCCCTGATGTGGTGCTGATGCTGGGGCAGAGCCGAAAGTTCGCTGGACTGAGCATCGAACGGGTGGCACTCAACCTGATGGATGCCACGAACCCCGACAATAGCGGCTACATCCCTGTCAATGAGGTCATCCATTCAGATGGGGCAACGGCCCACCTTACCACTTTCCCCGTGAGGGAACTTTCGGAAGCTTGTCATCAGAAAGGGATCGCTGCGCAGATTTCCAACTCGGCCGGCACCTACGTTTGCAATCGCGTTTATTATGAGGCCCTTTACACAATTGCAAAAAACAGACTCCCCATACAGGCACTCTTTGTCCATTTACCCTTCATCCCCGAACAGGGAAAAATGCCCTCCATCGCCAAGGAAGATCTTGCTGAAGGCATTGTGACAATCATGACAAAAACACTATCTTTGCCATGGCATACAATAGACAATTTAAATGCTTCAAACACTTGAAAATAAAATAAATAAAAATCAAATACAACATCATGGTAGCACTTATTTGGTTCATAAACATCCTTTTGCCCATCGTCACTATTTTAGGAATCATTGGCATGGCATGGGGACTTGACGATGCCCCGTTTGAACTCTGCCTATGGGGCAGTTTGGGATGCTTCATCATAGGTTTCATTTTTGGCCTTTTGGCATGGAAATATGAAGTGCCCCCCCGCTGGTTTTGGGTCAAATCAAAAACGGGTCTGTTTGAAAACTATGTGGGCAGCGCCTTCGGCTACGGCTTCAAGTTCGCCTTCATCCCATTTGCCATCCTTGGAATTATGGTGATCGTGGATACGATATAACCGCTTTCTGCTAAATTTTGCGGAAAGAAGGGAGGAGATATTGTTTTTGTTTGTATTTTTGCACGCTTGATTTCAGAGCAACCATTGATGAGCAAGCGGATATGGCGTAATTGGTAGCCGCGCTAGACTTAGGATCTAGTGGTGTAAGCCGTGGGGGTTCGAGTCCCCCTATCCGCACAATATATTTTCCAATGCAAACTACGCGTGCACATTATGAAAATATGCGTAAATTTGCAGGCTTTAAACAGAAGCCCATTATACGATTTTTTTCAAAATAAATTATTCAAAATGAAACATTTAACATTCGCTTTCATCATCATAGCACTATGTTCATGCGGCTGCAAGACCGCCAAAAAAGAGGTCAGCTCTGCACCATTGGCGTCATCAAACGGATCAATGGCACTGACAGGGACCCATTGGACCCTCACCCATCTCCATTGTGAAGCCATCGAAGAGACTCCCGCCGAACCCTTCATCACCTTTAACGGCAATACCGTTTCAGGGAACCTCGGATGCAACACCTTTTTCGGAAATTTCTATGCCTCCCCCAATGGAAAACTGGATTTTGAATACACCGGTTCCACCAAAAAACTCTGTCAGGACATGAACTTGGAATACGATTTTATATCAGCCCTCAAGTCAGAGCATCTCAGCTACACCATCATAGGGGACATCCTCATCATCAAAGGGGACGTCATGCAAAATGGGGAGACAATGAAAAACAAAGAGATACTTCGTTTCAAAGCAGTTAAAAACACAGAAGAATAGCCATGACCCAAGAGGAAATCATCAGAGAAAGCATATTGGAAGACGTAGGTGACGGGGATCACTCCTCGCTGGCCTGCATTGACAAGAGCCATATCGGTTCCATGCAGCTTCTTGTAAAACAAGACGGCATCTTGGCCGGAATGGAAGTGGCCCAACAGGTGCTGGCCATCATTGACCCCTCCATCCGCATGGATCAACGACTGCACGACGGGGATGAAATCCACCGGGGAGACATTGCATTTGTCATCACCGGTCCGGTACAGAGCATGCTGACCGCCGAGCGCACCGTGCTAAACTTCATGCAGCGCATGAGCGGCATTGCCACCTCCGCCCGCCATTATGCGGACTTGGTCAAGGGCACCCATACCACCATCCTTGACACCCGCAAAACCACTCCCAATATGCGCTACTTTGAAAAATACGCCGTCAAAATCGGCGGTGCCTCCAACCACCGCTTCGGCCTTTTTGATATGATCATGCTGAAAGACAATCATATAGATTTTGCCGGCGGGATTGAAAAAGCCATTGATAAAACTCACCAATATCTGGAAGAGCGCCATTTGGAACTGAAAATCGAGATCGAGACCCGCAGTTTGGAGGATGTGAAGCGGGTGCTTGCCCACGGCGGAGTGGACCGCATCATGCTGGACAACTTCACCGTAGAACAGACACGCGAGGCAGTGAAGCTGATTGCCGGACGCTACGAAACCGAATCCTCCGGCGGCATCACCGATGAAAACCTCCGCGAATATGCCGAGACCGGCGTGGACTTCATCTCCGTGGGAGCCCTGACCCACCACATCAAAAGCCTGGACCTCAGTCTGAAATTCATTTCCTAATAGAAAATTTATGGAAAACCAGCAGCCCATTCCTGAAAAGGAAACCACAGAAGGAATCACCCCCGAGAAGCATCCGACCCAAGAGCAGAAAACCACCGAGGAACCCGCTGCGACAGACTCTTCACAATCTCCGAAAAAAAAGAAAAAAAGAGGTCGCAAATTTTTAAAAATCAGCTTGATAGTAATCAAATCCTTAGTCGGACTGTTTCTGCTTGTGGCGGCCCTTATCTCCCCTGTTGCCCACTGGTACATTGAAAAACACAGCAAGGAGCTATGCCATCGCGTGGTGACCATGGACGACCTGACCATCAACCTGTTCAAAGGTTCCGTGGAGATCAAGGGACTGGTAGGATTGGAAGAAAATGAAAAAGACACCGCCATCTCCTTTGACCGGCTGTACGCCAACATGACGCTGTGGCGGTTGCTCAAAAAACAGGTGCAGCTGACAGAAATCACCTTGGAAAACCCCAACATCGTGATTGTACAAAACGGGAACCGATTCAATTTCAGCGATATTTCCGATTTTTACAAATCGGATAAACCCAAAGAGGAAAAAGAGGAAAAAAGCAGCTGGATTGTTGATCTGCAAAACATCAACCTCTCCGGCGGTCGACTGTTGTACCGGGATGCACAAGTCAACAGCCGCTTCAACCTCAAACAATTGGCTGTTTCCATTCCACAAATCTACTTCAACACAGAAAAAACAGATATCGGCTTGCAGCTCAAATTTGAAAACGGAGGTTCCCTGGACCTGCGGCTTCTCTACGTGATGGAGAACAACGAATACGACCTCAACGCCAAAATCAACCGCTTTGAAGTGGATGCCGTCACCCCGTATTTGAAACAATTCCTTAATATCAGCAAATTAAAAGGATTATTGAACGCTGATGTGCAAATTTGCGGAAATCTGGACCATATTCTGGAGGTGAAAGCTCACGGCAACACCGAACTTTCCGGAATCTCCGCCATTGCCCCGGACGGGAAAACACTGGCTTCCGTCAAGAATTTCCAAATGGATGTTTCAGAGGTGGATACAAAACAGAAACTCTTCCATATCAGCCGGGTACATGCAGAGGGCTGCTCTTTTGACTACGAAATTTACAATGACCACACCTCCATTGACGATTTCTTTGCAGAAGAAAAAACAGCACAAGACACTACAGCAACGGCATCCGAGAATCTCACCGCTGACACCACTGCACGCACAGAGAAACCCATCCAGCTGAAAATCGATGACATCACCATTGCCAATACCAACCTCAATTACATTGACCACACCATGCGTGAACTGGTGAATATCCCCATCTCCCAAATCAACATTCACACCCAAAACTTCACCCTGGACCATCCGCTGGACATCCAGCTCCAAGCCATGGTGGGGGAAACCGGCCAGCTGAGAGGCAACTGGTCCGGCAGCCTGAACAACTTCAGCAATATGAAACTGAACGTTTTCCTCAGCAACTTCAAACTCCCCACCGCCTCCCCCTACTGCGTGGAATACCTGGCCTACCCCATCACCGACGGACTACTCTCCTTTGTAAGTACCAATACATTGGATAACAATTATATAAAAAGCCAGAATAAAATTGACATCTACAACTGCAAGGTGGACAAAAAAATCAAAGGAATCCCCACGGAATACAACATTCCGCTCCGTGCTGGAGTTTATGTGCTGACTGACCGCAAAGGGAAAATTGAATTGGACTTGCCCGTATCCGGAGATGTCAGTTCCCCCAATTTTTCTTATAAGAAAATCATTTTCAAAACTTTATGCAACCTCTTCGTCAAAGTGGTCGCCGCTCCCGTGGACTTTATCATCAAGAGCATCAACGGGGATCCGGACCTGTTTGACGACATACAGTATGCCATTTATCCGCAGGGATTGGGTACAGAATCCGCCGACCGGCTGAACAAGATTGCCGATGCAATGAAAGAAAAAGAGGAGATCATCTTGCAAATGCAGCAGTCGTTGAACTGGGAGGAAAACCTCCGCGAATACGCCCTATTCAATGCAAAGAAAGAATTTTATCAGCAAAAACATGGCGGTAAACAGCTCACCATGGAGGATTATGACAACATTCGGGAAATCAAAAACACCCAGAACGGTTTCGTTTCCTACGTCAACGGCCGTATCTCCAAAGAGGTGACGGGCGATATTTATGACAAATGTATCTCCCTTTACGACCGTACGGAACTGGAGCAGCAGATCAAAGCCAACGTGGAACGGCGGAACAACATGCTGATCCAGCACTTTACCTCCTTGGGAATCAGTAGAAACCGTTTAGAAACACTGCCATTAGGAGAAAAGAAAACACCTCCCGGGAAGACCATCGTCTCCTTTAATGTGAAAATCAACGAAGAGGAATAAAATTCACCTCTTCTTGCAGCACATTCTGTTTTTCTGCGTCAAAACAAAATGTGGAATCAATTTTTTGCCCTATGAAAAAGAACGTTTCCCTTTTTAAGAAGATAGCTTGTCTATTTATTTTATTTTCATTCAATTATTTAGCAAAAATATCTGCGCAAAACACCCCCATCGTCATACACACAGACACCGACTATTTTGAAAGTTTTGAAAACGGACAAATGAACGGATGGCGCAACAACGACGGACTGATAAGCGGTTATGAAAACGATGTGGACTGGCAGCTGGACTCCCTGACGGAGGCCTGTGACGGGATATGGTCGCTGCATCTTTTTCGGCAAGACACCTCCATCACCTCCTCGGCATTTTCCACTTTGATTTCACCAGTGTTTGACTTCTCCAATGCAACCTCAGCACGACTGTCTCTTTGCCTTTATTGCCCTGTTCATCACCTCCAAGAAACGGTGGTGGTTTATGCCCGTTCCTCCGAAATCGATGGTTGGCGGAACATCCATGTCTTTCGTCCCTCTTACATAGGTTCCGGATGGGTCACCGCCTCGCTGGAAATGAGTGGTCTCTCCCCCACCTGCCAATTTGCCTTGATGGGCCGTTCCTATAGATATGATCTCATGTTGGATGCCATTCGGATTGAAGCGGCAGACACACTCTGCCAAGCGCCGGACAGACCCTACCAGTTGGAGAGCACGCCTCAATCGGCAACCATAAGCTGGTTTACGAACGGCCAACGCTCCTTGTGGGAAGTGGAATATGGAGTTGCCGGATTTGTATTAGGCAACGGAACGCGCCTTACGGTTTCGCAAGACACACTGGAAATCAACTCACTGCAGTCCAACACTGAATATGATGTCTATGTGCGCACACATTGCGTGGACACCTTGTGGTCAGACTGGTCACCTGCCGGCAATATCCAGACCGCCTGTTCTGTGCAGACCCTCACTCCCAACGCAGTGTATGAGGAGCGGTTTGATGCCTACTCCCCGGGCGTTATGCCCAACTGCTGGCTCTCCTTTTTCAACGGCACCAACGAACAGTACGTTCCACACATAGTTTACCAGTCTGACTATGCACCCAACCAAAGCGGCTCAGCGCTGATGCTCCAATGTTCGGGTTCCGCGAATATCGCCCACGCCGGGACCTCTGTTCTCGTAGCCCTGCCGGAGTTCACCAATCCATTGTCCGAATTGGAAATCCTGTTCACCACAGCCATGGCCGACAGTATAGATGCCCAACTGGAAATCGGATATATTGAAAACGAAAATCAAACTGTCTTCCATGCCATTGACACCCTGCCCAACAACTACTATTACAGCGAGCAACGCCGTGCAAAACACCGCATCATTTTCGGCGACTACCCCCTCCACGACACCCTGCACGGGCGCATTGCCTTCCGCTGGTTGATCAACTCCGGGTGGAGCTACACCAATGTCAAAACCGCCTGCATAGACGACATTCTGGTGCGGCCAGTTCCGGAATGTCTGGACCCGACCGATGTGCAAATCTCCGATATCACCTACCAGAGCGCGACCTTCTCTTGGACCATCCGCGACACCCTTCAAGACACTTGGAAAATCTCGTATGGCGGCAACAGCATCGTAGTGCACCAGATGCCCTACACCCTTCTCGGACTCCATATCGACGAGGAATACATGGTATCTGTGCGAGCCCTCTGCGGAGACGACCTCTCCTATTGGTCCGACTCTGTGATTTTCAGAACTTTATGCGAATACATCACCATCACAGAGAGCCAGATTTACCAAGATGACTTCTCCGATTACAACGCCACCTACAATGTCTTTGAAGTCACCGATGTGCCCGACTGCTGGACTTTCCACTATTACGGCTACTGGGACGGCTTCGCCCCGCACATTTACAACGGCAGCTTTGCCATGAATAACGCCTCCCTGCTGCTTTCGGTCGGGGAACCCCACTGTGATGCCGGGCAAACCCTCTTCGCTGTTTTCCCGCCTATCACAAACCCGCTGAACGAATTACAAGTGGACTTTGATCTTTTCGTTGCCCGCGACCACCAATATTCCCATCTGGATCTGGGGTATCTGACTGTCAGGGAAGACACCTCCACCTTTCATACCATCGCCGTGGTGCCGGAAAATGAATATACCGATTTTGACTCCCGCCGCAGGTACAACCTCAGCGAGGCGGACCCCATCCCCGACGGGGCCTCCCTCTGCTTCCGACTCCAGTGCACGGACCGTTCCACCCATTTCTACAGCATCGACAACGTCCGGGTGCGACTGGCCTCCGTATCCACCCCCGAAAATCCCGCGGAAACGCTGGAAATCTTCCCCAACCCCACCTCCGGCAGAGTCACCATCAAACACCCCAATATTCCCGAAGGTTCCATCCTGCAAATCACTGATGTAGCCGGACAAGTGCTGATGAGAGTTCCCACCCGCGGCACCCAAACCGAAATCGACCTGCACTCCTTTTCCAATGGCTGGTATCTGCTGCAGCTGGTATCCCATTCGCATACCACAGTAGTGGGTAAAATCGTCAAACCATAGTTTCCTGAACCGAGAAGCTGACAACGGAAAGGTGAAAATAGGGAGATAAAAAATGAAAAGTGAGGAGCCAGCGAAAGGCCATCCATTTTTCAAAATGTTGTCATACAATTATTTATAAAAACCATCTCACATTGTCAAAAATCGTATATTTGCATCCGAAAATTTAGGATGTTGCATTCTTCATTGCATGCAGAAAATCTGTTCATAATCAATTAAAAAAATGAGCAAAAAACCGGAATCCATAGACAAAATCACGCGGGCCCGTCTGGCATTTTCCGCTTTTGGTTCTGTAGTGAGTATTGCCTTAACCATGTTTTTTGTGGGGCTTTTGGCTGTATTAGCAGTCTTCTCCACTCGTTTCATTCACAATCTCTCCTCAAATTTTGAACTGGAGGTGCTTTTTTTCTCCCCCACCACAGTTCAGGATTCCACCCTGTATGTGCAGGGAACGGCGGATTCGCTCGCCCAGGTGGGCCGAGTGCCGCTCATGAAACGCGGGGTCAACGATGCAGATGTGCGCAATTATGAGCTCCAGTTGAAAAGCCAGCCCTTCGTTGCCACTTCACGCTTCTCTTCACAGGCTCAAAATACCGCCGCTGCCAAGGAAGCCGTGGGGAACAATTATGAGGAGGTGCTGGACAACAATCCCATAACGGCCTCTATCTTCCTGACCCTTAAGCCAGAATACACCTCGCAGGACTCCCTCAAAAAGGTCCTCGCCAAAATCAAAGAGAATGAACAGGTACAGGACGTGGTATATTCGCAAGAAATTGCAGAATATATTCAACTGAACCTAAACAAGTTGCAGTGGGTCATCTTGGGCGTTTGCGCCATGTTTATGCTTATCTCATTGCTGTTGATTGGCAATAACATCCGCCTGAACATCTATGCAAAACGCTTTAATATCAAGAGTATGCTTTTGATTGGAGCCACCCGTAGTTTTGTGCGCCGTCCTTTTGTGTTAAAGGGATTCTGGCAAGGGATGTGGGGCGGTTTCATTGCTGTGATTCTGCTCGGTCTGGTGATGTATGCCGGCTACGTTCAATTCCCCGAATTCATTGACTTCTCCAACCAGCTGCTGGTCGTCTTGCTCCTGAGCGGAGATTTCATGTTCAGCATTCTGTTCACCATGCTCTGCGCCTGGATATGCGCAAACAGATATATCAAAATCAATCCTGACAGTCTATATTTATAATACTATGGCACAAATTATTACAACAGAAAAGACCGTTGCCGAAAGCCCTCGTCACAAATACGGAAAAAACAAAGAGACACAGCCATCGGCACCGCTGTTCAGAAAAACCAACTATATCCTGATGATTGCCGGAGCAGTGGTCTTGGCCATCGGCTATATCGCCCTCACAGGCGGTGGATCGGACAATCCAGAAAAGTTCAGCGAGTCCCTTTTTGACACCCGTCGTATGGTGGTTGCCCCCATTCTCATTGTTTTGGGACTGGTCACCGAAATTTTCGCCATCATGTGGCATCCTTCAACAAAGAGAACTCCCACGGAAGAAACCACGAAGGAATAACAGCCTATGGAATGGTTTGAAGCACTGATACTTGGAATCATCCAGGGACTGACAGAATTCCTTCCTGTCAGCAGTAGTGGGCATTTGATCATCGGAAAGGAAATTCTCGGCGTGGAAAGCGCTGAGAATGTGATTTTTGAGACGGTGGTTCATGGAGCCACTGTGCTGGCCACCATTACCGTCCTCTGGCGAGAAATCATGCACCTTTTTTCCCGGCTGTTCAAGTTCCAGTGGAATGAGGAGACACAATATATCTGCAAAATATTGGTTTCCATGATTCCCGTTTTTGTAGTGGGAATGTTTTTTAAAGATCAAGTGGAAGCCCTTTTTGGAGAGGGGCTTCTGCTGGTGGGAATCATGTTGCTGGTGACAGCCACCCTGCTGGCAATAACCAAATTTGTCAAGTTCAAAGCGCAAAAAAACGTGGGTTTCGGTTCGGCGTTCGTCATCGGTATCGCACAGGCATTTGCCGTACTCCCGGGCTTGTCCCGCTCTGGTTCCACCATTGCCACCGGACTGTTAATGGGCGTCAAAAAAGAGGAAGTCGCCCAATTTTCATTCCTCATGGTGATTATCCCCATTCTAGGTGAATGTTTTTTGGATTTGGTGGGAGGCAACATGTCCGCTGCCTCATCCGGAATCTCTCCCGCTGCATTGGTGTGCGGTTTCATCGCCGCGTACGTGTCAGGGCTTTTCGCCTGCAAATGGATGATCAGCCTCGTCAAGCGCGCCAACCTGATCTGGTTTGCCGTCTATTGCGCTATCGCAGGTACGGTCTCCATCGTGTTCGCTTTGATGTAATGTTTTTAACATTTTGTTCTTAAGTAGGATAGATTATGCAAATCTGTGAAGTGCTTTCTTTTTTGGAAAACAAATATCCACTTGATTATCAAGAGGATTTTGATAATTGTGGCATCCAGTGCGGCGACAAGCACCGCGAACTCACCGGGATACTGGTCTGCTTTGAGATGTCGGACGAAACCATTGAGGAGGCCATCCGCCTCCATGCCAATTTGGTCATTTCCCACCATCCTCTGGTACTCAAGAAAGGCATCCAAAAAATCGAGCCCACCAATCGTGTGGGAAGAATTATCTGTAAGGCATTGGAAAACAAGATGGTACTATATTCCATGCACACCAATATGGACAATGCGCCAGGGGGGGTGAACGATGCTTTCGCCGAAAAACTTCACTTGCAGTCCGTGCAGGTGCTCTCCCCTATGGATGCAAAATTGAGAAAAATTGTCTTTTTTGTTCCCCAATCCCATAAAGAAACCGTGCAAGAGGCTCTCTTTCAGGCTGGTTGTGGCACGCTGGGGCATTATCGTCATTGTGCCTATGCAGTGGACGGGCACGGTTGTTTCCTGCCCGATGAGGAGGCAAATCCTTATTGCGGAACGCCTGGCAAGCTGGAGGAGGTGGAAGAAGAAAGAGTGGAAATGGTGTTCCCTTCCGGCAAGCAGCACAAGGTGATAGACGCTCTGTACCAATCGCATCCGTATGAGGAACCCGCTTTTGACATTTTGAAGCTGGAGAATCCCTCCCGAACTGTCGGATTGGGCCGCGTGGGCAACCTGCCCGAAGCGGTTCCCGCCAGTGACTTTCTCCAATCCCTCAAAAAGATTTTCGGCGTGACAGCCCTCCGGTATTATGGCGATTTGTCCCATCCCGTGCGCCGCGTGGCACTGTGCGGCGGCAGCGGCAGCTCGTTTATCCCCGCAGCACTCTCCGCCGGCGCCGATGTCTATGTCACCGGCGATGTCAAATACCACGACTTCCATACCGCTGACCGCAAGATGCTGATTGCAGATATCGGACACCTGGAAAGCGAACAATTTGTAAAAGAAATTATCTTTCACGATTTGAAAGAAAATTTTAGTACTTTTGCCGTTTCATTAGCGAACGTGGAGAGAATGCAAATTGAAATTTTATAATATTGAAAATCAAAGAATTATAATAATACTATGGCAAAAAAGAAAGTAATTGAAGAACAGGTGGATTCCGAAGTTGTAGAAGTGAAAACCAATTCTACCGGCGCAAAAGAAATCATTATTGAACGCAAAGACGAGGAAACCGCTGAACAAATTCAGGAAGAATTGAGCATTGCTCAAAAATTATTGTCCCTCTATTATTTGCAGCAAGTTTATTCTCAGATTGATAAAATCCGTGTAGAACGCGGTGAGCTGCCGAACGAGGTGCGTGACCTCGAGGATGCTTTGGAAGGCATGAAGACCCGCATCGCCAAGTATCGTGAGGACATCAAAGATATCCAGACCAAAATTTCAGATGAGAACAACAAGATTCAGGAAGCTCAGGCTCTGATCAAAAGATATGAAGAGCAACAGCAGAATGTCCGTAATAACCGCGAATATGAATCTCTCTCAAAAGAAATTGAATACCAAACACTTGAAATCCAACTTTCAGAAAAAAACAAAACCAAATATCAGGTTTTGGTAGAAACCAAAAGCGAGGAGATTGTCGGTTTTGAGGAAAAATCCAAAGAGCTTCATGAAATCCTGACCCAAAAGCAGGGTGAATTGGAAGGAATTCTTGCAGAAACAGAAGAGAAAGAAGCCGAATTGGTAAAAGAAGCCGAAGTTTATAAGGCGAAAATTGAACCGCGTCTGTTGACTGCCTTTGAGCGCATCCGCAAAAATGCCCGCAACGGTCTGGCCATTGTCCAGATTGAGCGTGACGCCTGCGGCGGATGCTTCAGCACCATTCCCCCACAGCGCCAGCTGGATATCCGCCTGCACAAGAAAATCATCGTTTGCGAGTCCTGCGGACGTATTTTCATTGACAAACAACTGGTGGAAGAGAACCAGAACAAAGAAACCAACGAAGAGTAATCTCCAAGACAGAAATCAGTGTGGGAACCCGCAAGTTTCCACATACACAGAAAACACATCGCAAGGAATGTCCCTAATCCACGGGACATTCCTTGTGTGTTTTTTTATAAAACATTGTAAAACAAACACATCCGGCTTTAATAGTGCAATCTAACGACATCTCCGTTTTTTATTGCAATTTTCGTAACTTTGTCGCCTTAAATAAAACACATGGTAAAAATCCCAGAGTTTATAAAAATTAAGCTTAAGAAATTAAAATATAGGATTTTATATCCAGAGGGCGTTTTTGAAAACGAGGTGGTGGATATTAGAATATCCAACGAAAACATTCGGCGTTATAAAATCCAGAATCTGCGCAAAGATTTCTTTTCCATCTCAATCAAAAGCAAAGATGACGCCTTTAAATATTGTTTTTATCTGCTCCTTTTGATTACCCTTTTCCTTCTTCCTTTTGCTGCAGTGCAGAGCGGAGTGACAGACAAAGAGGTGGGGCAGTATCAGCGGGCGGAGCAAATGTATAACTATTATGCAACTGTAGACACCACCATTTTATCGGATCCCACCCTCCAAACCCACACCCAGTTTGTGGATCTTACTTGCTATGCTCTTTGCAAATGGCTGGGTATAAGTTCTGTATATGAATTCCGTCATGTAGTGGGCGCATTGTTTGCCTGGCTGCTCATATCGCTCGTAGGCTCATTTCTGATGAACTTGTTTTCGTGGCGTGCCGCCTTTTTAGGGGCAACCTGCATGGTGATTTCCCCACATTTTTTAGGGCAGTCTTTCGGAAATCTTTCAGACATTCCTTTCGCTTTTTTCTATTTTTTGTCCCTGTACCAAATCTATACGTTCATTGGAGAATTGCCCGTGGTGAAATGGAAACGCCTGCTGCTGATTGTTTTGTCTGTGAGTTTGGCTAATGCTGTTTATGTAGGAGGTTTTGTTTTATTACATTTCTTATTTATTTTCAGTATTTTAGCATTCTTTTGGACCAACCCATTCTCCAAGTTTTTTACCCGTAAGTATTTTGTAAATTTCTTCAAACTGCTTTTGATCCTGGTAGCTGTGACAATGACGGTGTACCTGTTGAACATTTTCTATCCATTCCACCACTTTATGTTCTCCAAAACCTTCCCCCGACATTCCCTCCTGTACATGTGCGAACACCAGCAACCTCTTAATTTCTTGTGGAACAAGCAGATGATTTCTTCCGAAAATTTGACCGTGAAATTTGTTTTTGAAAGAATACAAATCACTGTGCCCTTGCTGATTCTATTGGGCTGCGTCATGCATTTTCTGGTATTGAAAACCATTGTCAAAACCACCCATCTCATCAATTGGCTGATTTGCTTTATCGTGATGATCTTTCCCTTCTGGGCTCTTTCTGGGGAAAACTGCGAAATCTCTGACGGATGGGCTTTGTATTGGACATCTTATCCCTTGATTGTGGTGTTTTCAGTGTCAGGATATGAAGGAATACTGCGAAAAATTGATGACAAATATGCGAATTTTGTCATTGTAGGGGCCATTTTTCTGTTGATGATGATGCCTTTGCGGCATGTCCTGTTTTACTATGACAAAGAAAGCGTCTATTTCAATGAATTGTCTGGAGGCATGACTTCTGCATTCGGGAAGTATGAATTGGCTGGAGACCAATGCAACAAACAGGCATGTAACTGGCTGATCAAGAATGCAGAAGGCGTTTCCGATTCAACAAAAATCAGAGTAAAGACGGATGGAAATGCCGCTTGTGGTTATTTCTTTGCCCCCCATGCCCAGAATTTCAGTTTGTCGTACGGCACCCTTGCCGCCAGCGACACGTTGGAGTGGGATTACTTTATCTCCTTCGCCAACAAGGTGAAGTTGGGCCAACTGCAGAGTGGAGAATGGGAAAAGAATAAATCTGTATATCAGGTTTTTATGGAAAACAAACCGATAGCAATCATTTTGCATCGGGAACCCTGTCTGACACCAGATACGACAACGATGGAAAACGTTATGGAGATTGAACCGACTCCCTCAAAAATCGTAAAATAAAGTTTCAAAATCAACGTTACCTTGCTAATGAAAAAATTGTATCTTTTTTTGCTGGGTCTCTCCATTTTTTTCTCCTCTTGCCAAAAGGTGGATTTGTCGGCGTCGTATATTGCACTGGATTCCACAGCCTGTGTCTTGAATGTTTCAGATTACAACGACGTGCATGGCACCAATTATGACGCAGATGAGTTGGCATGCATTGCGGACCAGAAATTTCCCGATGTATGGGTCTTCGCCAATGGTGTCAATCTGGGGACCTGGCAGCTGCCCTGTAAAATTCCCGTGCTGGAAAAAGACAGTGTGACTCTTCAAATTTTTCCGGGAATCAAGATGAACGGGCAGTCCTCCACCCGTCCCCGTTACCCCTTTGTGGAACCCTATTCCCAGACGGTTTACCTGGAGACGGGCAAAGTGCTCCAACTGGGCTCAAACCTGCCGATCAAATACTATGACCAAACGGATTTTGAGTTTGTTGAGACCTTCAACGCGGATTTTAACGCTGTTTTCTCCAGTTCAGATACCAATGGAGTGAATTTCCTACATGTAACAGATCCGTCCAATCCACAAAACCGGCTAGGAATGATCCCATTGGAAGGGGATGTTCTGGATTTTGAGGTTAACTCCAGCGACATGACCTTTGGAAATGTCATTCCTGAATATGCCTTTCTGGAGATGTCCTACTACTGTGACAATGACAATGCGCAAATATCTGTCAGTATGCTGGTGGACAAAAGCACCACTTCCGTGACAGAAACCGAACCGCTTGTGGTGGTGAACGCCGGGCCACAATGGAAAAAAATCTACGTCAACCTGACCAAGTCCATCTTGCGCAACCAACTTTATGCAAAGCGATTCCGTGTTCAACTTTCCGGCGGACGTCCCGGCGACGGACCCGCACATTACTATTTTGATAACATTAAAGTGATTTATAGATAATTACATGGAGAATAAAAAGAAGGTCATCTTTCTATACCTGCTCTTTGATGTTTTGGCCGCCATAGCCACTTGGGTGGTTTTCTTTTTGTTCCGTAAATATCACGTGGACAACACCCTTTTCCAACATTTCCGGGAATCCATCATTGATGATTATAAATTTTATATCGGATTGGTGGCCTGCCCGTTATATTGGACTTTCCTGCACGCTTTTGCAGGATGCTATAATAAAATCTACCATAAGTCAAGACTGAAGGAGCTGGGAAATACCATGCTGATCACGTTTATCGGCGGGCTCCTGTTTTTCTTTGCCTTCATTTTGGATGATGTCATCAACGACTATAATGATTACCTGCTTTATTTTCTGGTTTTGCTTGTGGTACAGTTCACAACGACCTATATTCCCCGTGTTTGTATCACCACCGCAACCATCAACCGGCTCCGCGATGGCCGCATCGGTTTCAACACGCTGATTATCGGCAGCGACAACGTAGCCTTGCAGACATATAAGGCACTGGTGGAAAGCAATCCCAATGCGGGCAACCGTGTACTTGGCTATTTGATGATCCATCCGGAAGATGACGACCAGCTGTCGGAAGAACTTCCTTGCATGGGGTGTCTCTCCGATTTGGTTGATGTTGTTAAGTCTGAAGAAATCAAGGAATTGGTGATTGCCATTCAAAACGGGGAACGCAAGCATATTGAGAGCATCCTCACCATGATCATGGATCTGGATGTCAATCTGAAAATCATTCCCCAGCGGCAGGATGTGCTGATGGGAACCGTCAGAGCCTCCTCGGTCTTGTACGAGCCGCTGATTTCCATTACTCCTGACTATCTGCCGGATTGGCAAAAGCACATGAAACGCTTTTTCGACGTGTTCTGTTCTATTTTTGCCATTATTCTGCTGATTCCGATATGGATTTTTCTCGTCATTGGCGTAAAATGTTCCTCCAAAGGACCGGTTTTCTACCTTCAAGAGAGAATCGGATACAGATGCAAGCCTTTCAAAATCATCAAGTTCCGGTCCATGATTCAAAATGCGGAACAAAACACGCCGCTGCTTTCAAGCAAAAACGACCCCCGCATCACCAAATTCGGGAAATTCATGCGTCAAACCCGTCTGGATGAAACTCCCCAGTTTATCAATGTCCTTTTGGGGGATATGTCGCTGGTTGGGCCTCGGCCGGAACGGCAATACTATATCAATCAAATTCTTGAAAGAGCCCCCGAGTACAAACTCTTGTTCCGTATCCGTCCAGGCATCACCTCTTGGGGCGAGGTGAAATTCGGCTATGCGGAAAATGTGGATGAAATGGTCAAACGTCTCCGCTGGGATATTTTCTATATTGAAAACATGTCCTTGCAATTAGACTTTAAAATATTGATATACACTGTTTTGATTGTACTCAAGCGTGTAGGGAAATAGTGATGGCCTGTTTTGACATTCCCCATATTCATGTGGCTATTCCTGCTATGGATGAGGCAGACTCTCTGCCTGAGGTTTTGTCGTGTGTGGCTCAGCAGCAGACGGCTTGCCCCATTACCGTATATATTTGTGTAAATCAGCCGGAAAAATGGTGGGAGGAGGAGTGTCAAAAAGAGATTTGTCTTCGGAATGCCGCAACACTCCGCTGGCTGGAACACTTCCGACAAACCGCTCCCTTTCCACTGGTTGTCATGGACAAATCGTCACGTTCCCACGGCTGGCAAGGCAAAAATGAGGGTGTCGGATGGGCCAGAAAAACACTCTTCAACCATATTCTATCCATAGCAAATCCTGATGATCTGGTTGTCAGCATGGATGCAGATACCACTTTCACTCCCCATTATTTGGATTCTGTCCGTAGCAGCATGTCAACACATCCCCATTGGGTGGCCTTGTCGGTGCCCTACTATCACCCGCTCACCAAGGAGGTTTCCGCTAACAGGGCTATCTTGCGCTACGAGTTGTACATGCGCAATTATCTGCTGAACATGTTGAGGATAGGGAGTCCCTATGCTTTCACCGCATTAGGAAGTGCCATTGTAGTCCGTGCCTCTGCTTTAAAAAAGATAGGAGGAATAACCCCCTTGAAGAGCGGGGAGGATTTCTATCTGTTGCAGAAGCTCCGCAAAATGGGTCCTGTCGGAGCGTGGAACAGCGAATGCGTACATCCAGCCGCCCGATTTTCCGAGCGTGTGGATTTCGGCACAGGCCCTGCCATGCAGAAAGGTTGTGCGGGAGATTGGAGCAGTTACCCTATCTACTCTTCCTGTATTTTTGATAAAATTGCAGAGACCTACCAGCAGCTGGACATGCTGTACGAAAAAGATATTCCCACAGAGTTCACCCTATTTCTGCAACAACAGTTCAAAACGAATGACCTGTGGGGCCCCTTGCGGAGAAATTCACGGACGCTGGCGCAATTCCGCCACGCCTTTCACGAAAAGGCGGATGGTTTGCGTATTTTGCAGTTTCTCCGTCAGGAACAGAGGAGAGAGAACACCCCTGACGCCCAAGCCCTGTGCATGAATATCAGGCGAATTTTGACAAAGGAGGAGTCCGAGGATGTTCTTCCCCTTTTCTGTTCCGGAATGGATTTGGATTCCTTCAGCGACTGCGCATTGGAACAGCTTCGTGACAGTATGTTCACTGCAGAGATGCGGTTGCGAACAACAATCCCTTAAAATGGCAGGTCGTCATTGGAGGTGTTGGGGGCCACATCCGTAAAACTGACAGGTTCAGCCTGTTCCACCCGCTGTTCAGGACTTTTCTCTTCCGGTTTTCCTCCCAGCATGGTAAAGGTTGTCGCCTCCACCTCGGTAAAATACTTCTTGTTGCCGTTTTCTTCCCAGCTGCGGGTGCGTATTCGGCCTTCCACATACAACAGTTTCCCTTTCTGAAGATACTTCTCTGCGATGTCCGCCAGATTACGCCAACAGACCACATTATGCCATTCGGTCATCTCCTTGCGGTTCCCGTCCTTATCGCGGTAAACCTCCGTGGTGGCCAACGAAAAACTGGCCTTCTTCAAGCCGTTTTCAAATACATGCGTTTCGGGGTCCTTGCCCAAACGTCCAATGAGGATAACTTTGTTTACACCAGACATATCAATTAAGTTTAGGTTAGTAATAATGCCGCAAAGATACAGCGGAATCACAAGATGTCGCCTGATGTTAATAAGTTTTTAATCAACTTTGCTTCTGTGGTTTATATCCAGAAGAATTCAACACCGCCTTGGCATCCGTCATGTTCATGAGTTCTTCCAGGGAGGTTTCGGGATGGTTTTCCATATATTTGCAGACAATCATCCATCCGATAAACTGTCCCATCCGGCCGGGGGATCCTTTGAAAGGCTTGGTTTCCGGTGCCACATCTATAAGATAGCGAATGATTTTGCTGTCTTTGGAGAACACTTGATCATTTTCTATCAAATAGTTCCAAACATCACCATGATGTTGTTTCGCCCAAGTCAGCTCCTCTTCCGTGTAGCCGAAAATATCCACCATGGGTTGCTCCGGGAACATCATTTCGGTGAAATAAATCACTTTCCCAGCATCTATCATATTGTCCAATAATGTGATAGGCTCCCTATTGGGCAGATGTTCCTGCACCAGCACATTGCGAAAGCAATCAATAGCCAGAAAACGTTTGTCGCATTGATAACGTATGTATTGGGGAAGAATACCGTAATAAGGGTTGTCTTTGCCCAAATACCAGTCCAAGTGAAGGATGATGGAAAGCTGCTCTCCGCTTTCCTGTCCCCAAACCAATTTCATATTGCTTTCAGGGTCAATGCCGCCGACAAAACTGTAAAATGTAGGGATCTTGCTACCTGGAAAATAGTAAAGGTAATAGGTAAGTGCCTGTTTCAGCTCAGTTTGGAGAAAATCCAGAGATGGATATTGCTTGTCCACTTCCTTGTACAGCTCCACAATGTACGAATCTGTCAAGAAGTTGTACATTTGCTGCACCGCTTCAGGATAAGTCCATGTGTCGGCATCAATGAACAATCCGCTATAATTTTGCCCCAGTTTTTTCAAACCTTCTTGCAAATGATTGAGATCCAAATTTTTGACATCCTGGTCATAACGACAGATGCGGACATCAAAGGTGGAGGCAATGGAATCCAGTTGTGATTTTGTATCTTTCTGTTCTGCAATAAATTTCCGCTGGTTAAGGTCGTCGTGTTTGGGCTTTTTGGCAAGCAGGAAATGAACGACCAGAAAAGCAGTCCCGATCAAGACACCGGCAATACTGATCAAGATGAGGAGTTTACGTTTTTTCATGCTTATTTCCATTCAAATGATTGCGCCAACGTGATGACATCCTCCCGGATATAGTCAATCACGGGCTGGACAGAGTCATTGTTGGGGGTAAAATAAAAATAGAGGGTCCCACGAAGGTAGTGTTTGTCCATATCTGTCAGGTAATAATGGAACGGGCAAGCGACATCCTTTCCGTAAATATCTGTGAACAAACCGCTCACGTTTTCCTTGACGCCGATTTCCTGCATATCCGTATTGGCAATGCTGCTGGCTTTGGAATAGTGCAATTCCACGAAACTCTTGTCTTGCATCATCAACTGGTGCAGCTGTTGCGCATGGGCCACAGGCCGGTAGGTCATTTCCAGAGTAGCGTTCAGTTGGGGATATTTGATCAGAAGCCAGATTGCAGTATCAGCTTTTGGATCAATGAAATATTCTGAATTTTTAGAATATTTGAATGTGAACGGCAACGCAGAGGTGTCAAATTGTTGGTAGCTGTGTTCCGGGAGGTCGATTCTGAAATAGCCGCGTTGTTTGGGTTGTGGAACCTCTTCCTGTTTGCTGCATGCAGTGATGCCGATGAGAAAGGCCAGGCATACGAAGATAATCAGCAAAATGTGTTTGGGTCTTAAAGGCATAATGGATAATGGTTATTTTTGCTAAATACAGGCATAGTCATTGTACATCTGTAATTTCTATGGTTATGGCCAGACTGGCCTTCCCGCGGATTTTCTGTCCGTCACCAGCCACGCCGTAGGCCAAAAAGGAAGGAATGACCACATGTGCCTTGCCATTTTTCCGCATCAGCTTCACCGCTTCATTCAACCCGATCATCTCTTCAGACTTGTCCACCTTAAAAACCTTAGGTCCGTTTTCCCGAGAGGAATAAACAGTATCTCCCGTCAGCAAGAGCGTGGTATATTCCACTGTGACAACATTTTCTGTTTTTATTTTTTCACCGACTCCCTCGTTCAGCATTTCAATGCGAAGTCCGTTCCCCAACCGTTGCGTTTTCCATCCGTAGCGACGGGTGAAAAAATCAATGTTTTCATCCTCCCTCTCCGCATTCACACGGTTCCATTCAATGGAGCTTTCATCTTTGGTTTCTGTAGTTTGTTTTGTAGAATGGGTTACGTTTTTGGAGGAGCCGCCGTCAAAACCTCCCTTCTCCGTGTTGTCATTTTGGCAAGCGGAAAGACACAATAACAAGGAAGCCAGCGAGACAATGATTTTATTCTGCACTATACGAAATTTTTGGGATGAAGAACTTGGTCATATTCCTTCAGAATCGTTTCAAAATATTTCAGGGTGTTTTCAAGGGTGTCGTACCAAAAGGCGGCAGCTGCGTTTTTGTGTCCCCCGCCGTTAAAGTGTTTGCGCGCAAAAAGGTTGACGTCAAAGTTGCCTTTGGAGCGGAAAGAAACACGGATGCGGTCGTCCCGTTCAGTGAAGAAGGCGGTAAACTGGATTCCCTTGAGAGAAAGACCATAATTGACAAAACCCTCGGTGTCGCCAATGACATAGTTGTTGTCCTTTAAATCTTTCTTGGTCAAATACATGTATGTAGTGGAATGGTCGCGGATGATTTTCAGCCTTTGCGACAGGCACAGTCCCAGCAACTTGATACGGCTTTCGTTATAGTTGTCATACACTTTTCGGTGGATGGCCTCCCCGTCAATCCCCTTTTTCATCAGGTTTCCGATGATGCTGTAAGTGGCTGGCTGGTTGCACATATAGCTCAGGGACCCGGTATCGGTAATGATGCCCACGTAAATGCAGGTGGCCACCTCCAAGGTGATCTTTGTCTTGTCGGCATCCAATTTGTCCAGAAATTGGTAAACCAATTCGCAAGTGGAGGTGGTTTGTGTGGTAGAGAACTGGGCGTTGCACTCAATGACTGGGGAGAGGTGGTGGTCGATGAGCACCTTGAAGGCCCGCGAGGTTTTGATGGGCTCCTCAAGGGATGGGCCGCTCCGATGCAACGCGTTCATGTCAACAATGAACAGGATATCCGCCTCTTTCAATATTTTTTTTGCGGTTCTCATCGATTTTTCCGCGATGGTGGCCTGTTTCAAGCCGGGCATCCACCGGAGAAATTCAGAGACCGAATTGGGCAGAATCACATTGGTGTTAAATCCTTCATTATGAAAGTATTGATAAAGTGCCAGCGAAGAACCTACCGCATCCCCGTCAGGGTTGAAATGAGAGATGATGGCTATGTTTTTCGCCGTTTTGAGCGCCTCTTTTACCGGCGCAAGTCGGGAGGGGGTAAACAATCTCATATTCAAAAACTATCCTGCAAAGATACACCTTTCCGAAGGGAAATCCAATCTTTTGTGATAATTTTTTGAACGATAAAAAGTTAGCAACATCCACATTTCAGTCATCGGATTCTTCCGCTATGACATCCTTGTAAACGTCCAGCACCTTGGCCCGGGAAAGGAAGCCCAGATATTTCCGGTCCTTGGTAATGACTGGCAAGTTGAAGTTCTTGGTTTTCTTAAACTTGCCAAGCATCTCCTCGGCAGTATCTGTATCATAAACCACCACATCCGGGATGTACAGCAGGTCACGCACCCGGTAGGTGTCATATAGTTCCTGCTTGAAGATAACCTCGCGATGCTCATCCATCAGGAGCAGGCCGGCGAATTTCTCATCCTGGTCGGTGACCACAAATATATTGCGTTTGCAGTCGGCGATGACTTCCACGTACTGGCGGAGGGTAGCGTCCAGATTCACCGTGCGGATGTTGGTGTCCAACAGGCTCAGGAAGTTGATTTTACGAACGGCGAACTTGTCCTTGTTATGGGTGCGGAGCTTGCCTTTTTCAGCCAGTTTGCGGGTATATACCGAGTATTTTTCAAAAATCTTGGAGGTAAGGTAAGCAATAGGCGAGGCAACCATCAGCGGGATAAGCAACCCGTAGCCGCCCGTGAGCTCGGCAATCAGGAAGATGCCTGTGAGAGGAGCGTGCATCACTCCCGCCAGCAGTCCCGCCATCCCCGCCAGAATACAGTTGGTAACCGGCAGGTGGAAGCCGAAATTGTGGTTAAGGAACTCCGCAATGAAGAATCCCAGGAAAGCCCCCACGAAGAGCGAGGGTGCAAAAACACCGCCCACGCCTCCGGCCGCATTGGTCATGGCCGTCGCAAACACCTTCAGCAGGATGATTCCCGCAATGAAGAGCATAAAGACAATATGATAGTCGGAGATAATGCCGAAAAACGGGGAGTTCTTGAACATCAGGTCAGGGTTCTTCTGCATGAGGAGGCCAATATTCTCATACCCTTCTCCGTAAAAAGCGGGGAACACGAAAATCAGCCCGCCCAGTGCGACACTGCCCAGAATCCATTTGAGCCAGGAATTCTTGATGCGGGAAAACTGTCCCTCGATGAATCGGGAGGTGCGCAAAAAATAGACAGAGACCAGTCCTGCCGCAATCCCAAGGACAATATATATCCACACGTTGTGGATCTGGAACGGGGTCACCGGCGTGTTGGTGAGCATGACCCCTTCTCCCAAAAACAGCAGCGAGAGTATTGTTCCTGTGGCGGCGGAAATGAGCAGCGGAACCACAGAGGCGGCGGTCAGGTCCAGCATCAGCACCTCTATGGCAAAAACGATGGAGGCAATAGGAGCCTTGAAGATGGCCGCCATTGCCGCCGAAGAGCCACAGGCTAACAAAATGATAGTCTGCTTGTTGGACAAATTAAAAATCCTCGCCAGATTGGAACCCACCGCAGAGCCGGTTAGCACAATCGGCGCCTCCAATCCCACCGAGCCGCCAAAGCCCACGGTGATAGAACTGGCAATCATTGAACTGTAGATGTTGTGCGAACGCAGCTTGCCGTTGTAGTTGCTGATGGCGTTCAACACAATGCTGACCCCGTGGCTGAGGTTGTCCTTGACAAAATACTTGACAAATAACACAGTCAGCAGGATGCCCACCACTGGAAAAGCCAGATACAGGTAGTTGACCTCCGCTTCGGGGAAAGCCGTGGAAAGCAAAGAGGATGTGAAGTGCAGAATGTTTTTGACCACAATGGCAACAGTAGCCCCGCACACGCCAACAAAAAAACTAAGCAACAACATGATATTGTTGCCCATAGCCTTTTTCAGACGTTCCTTTAGTATGATGAATTTCGGGTGTTGCGAGAGTTTCACTGCATATTTTTTCAACGCGCAAATTTACACCTTTTCCCACTACTGTGTTTGCTTTCACAAAAGTTTTTTTTCACAGAAAAAAAATTCACATACTCTCCCTACACAGTTGCGCAGCGGAAGGAAATTTTCAACCCAGAAAGCATAAGTTGTTGAAAAAGTGTTTGTAAAAAAAAGTGCCATTTGTATGAATTTTTATTATTTTTGACAGCAAAATCTATTTTTGTATTTTTCAATACAAGTAACAAGTTTGCAATAGTTTAAAATTTTTCATATGGTAAAAAAGAGCCTTTTTATTAGTTTGATGTTATGGTTATCTGCAATGTCAATGCAGGCACAGAATGCAGTGGTGCCCGTAGGCGGCACCGCCACAGGCAACGGCGGCACGGTCACCTATACGGTCGGACAGATTGCCGTGCAAACCAACAGCGACGGCACCGCATCCATCAGCGAGGGTGTGCAACAACCCTACGAAATCTCCGTAGTGGGAGTGGACGAACATCCGGAAATCACCCTCAACGCTGTTCTTTTCCCGAATCCGACACCCAGAAATGTTCAATTGACCATTCACAATATGCAGATTAATGGGGAGGTGCGGATTTATGATACCAATGGCAAATTTTTGTTCTCTAAAAAAATAGAAGGGGAAAACACTGCCCTTGACCTTTCACACTATGCTCCTGCCACCTATTACGTGAATGTGTATAGTGGAAAGCAGATGCTCAAGAGTTTCAAGGTAGTGAAGATGGTTCAATAATTGATAATTCAAAAACAAAGTAATATGAAAAAATTTTTACTCGTATGCGCACTTTTTGCGCTGACCATTGCAGCGGCTTTTGCACAAGCTCCGCAGAAAATGAGTTACCAAGCCGTGGTTCGCGATGCCAACAATGTGTTGGTGACCAACCATCCCGTTTCCGTTCAAGTATCCATCCTGTTGGGGAGCCCCAACGGAGATGCCGTATATGTGGAAACCCATCAGGTAACTACCAATGCCAACGGTTTGATGACCTTGGAGGTGGGCAATGGCTCCGTGCTTGCCGGCAGTTTTTCCTCCATCCCATGGGGAATGGGTTCCTACTTCTTGAAAACAGAAGTGGATCCCAACGGAGGCACCAATTACACTATTGAAGGCGTGCAGCAGCTGATGAGCGTACCGTATGCCCTCTATGCCGAACATGTGGGCGACCTGTCACAACTGGATTCACTGATCCACAACGCGCAGGTGCCGGTGAGCCTTTTTGTGAATGATGTGGGCTACGTGACGCAAAATGAGGCTTATCAAGTGCTGAGCCTTAGCGGCGACACACTGTTTCTGACCAACGGCGGCTATGTGATTCTGCCGCAATGCGCACAGGGCCCGCAAGGTCCCCAAGGCGAACAGGGTCCTGCTGGTCCTCAGGGTGAGCAAGGCCCCGCCGGTCCGCAGGGTCCGCAGGGCGAGCAGGGTCCGCAGGGTGAACCTGGTGCTGCAGGTCAGGATGGTGCTTCCGCTCAAGAGGTGGCCCAGCTGCTGACCTCCGACACAACGTATATCCATGCACTGCAAGGTCCTGCCGGTCCGCAAGGTCCGCGGGGTGAACAGGGTCCGCAGGGTGAACCTGGTGCTGCTGGACAGGATGGTGCTTCCGCTCAAGAGGTGGCCCAGCTGCTGACCTCCGACACAACATATATCCATGCACTGCAAGGTCCCGCCGGTCCGCAGGGTCCGCAAGGTGAACAGGGTCCACAGGGTGAACCTGGTGCTGCTGGTCAGGATGGTGCTTCCGCTCAGGAAGTCGCCCAGCTGCTGACCTCCGACACAACGTATGTCCAAGCACTGCAAGGTCCTGCCGGTCCGCAAGGTCCGCAGGGTCCCCACGGCGAACAGGGTCCGCAGGGTGAACCTGGTGCTGCTGGACAGGATGGTGCTTCCGCTCAAGA
>JAFZWE010000007.1 GCA_017617445.1 Bacteroidales bacterium
AACAATGGGTTGCAGAGTGCTTTTATCATAAAAAGTTCATTTGTAGCGAATTGGCTCAAACGGGAATTTCGGAGGGCATTTTTAGCGGATTTTTACTTGCAAGTAGCTGTTAATCAGCAAGAAATAATTAGAAGCCACCATGTAGACAATCCAAGTCTGATGACCGTTTTGGCAGGTGGAAATCCGGAGGTTGGGAATTTGCGGGAAACCTTCTTTTTCAACCAAATGCGAAAGAATTATCCCATTGTCTCTTCTCGGGAGTCGGACTTTAAAATCGGTGAATATACTTTTGAGGTCGGTGGCAAGAAGAAAGGGAAAAAGCAGATTGCGGATATTCCCCATGGAGTTGTTGTTCGTGACGACATTGAGTATGGCCATGGCAATATCATCCCGCTGTGGCATTTCGGCCTGAGCTATTAGGGGCCATCCCCTCAACCCACTTTATCCCCTCACGGAGGGTTCATATTTCTGCTGTGAAGGGATAAATATTCAGGAAATAGGTGTATTTTTGCCACGAAAAACAGGAACGATGTCGCATTTGCCCCCCCCAATCACCAATACATCAATCCTCTGAAAATCAATAAAAAAAATGAAAAGAATCGCCATTATTACAATCATTCTGCTGAATTTCTTGGGAGCATTTGCGCAGAAAGAATCGTCCACCAAAACAGCGGCCGAGAAAGTGCTTTTCTTAATCGTGTATGACAACGATTCCATTTATATCACCGACCGTGATGTAACTTCCGTAACATCGTATAAGAATGTGTATGATTACCGTAATGTGAATTCCGTAATATCTTATATTCCACTCCAATATGAGCCTTCCGAAGAACCCATTAAATCTATTGACCCCACAGAATGGGAGCCCGATGAGGTGAGAAACTATCACCTCACTGCTGAAAAATTCAACCAGTTATATTCTATTTGTGTGGAAATGGGACATTCCTTCAACTTTTTTGATCAGTATGAGCATGGCAGATGGGATAGTTCTATTCATATTCTGAGACCGTGGGATGATTTTATAATCAGTGACGGATTGATTTTTTTGTTTTGCACGCCCCCCCGACGCAACTACAGACAACTATTGGCGGTGCGCAAAGATAGTTTGTCCCGAAGGCGATGCTGGGAGCTTTACCATCATTAGACAATAAAATAGAACATCCATAAATCCATTCCCGGATGAAAAAGTTCATCCTTCTCGGTATCATTATTGCAGCATAACACCTCTGGTGTTCCCAGTTGCAGGCGCAGATTTTCAAGGGATTTAACGCCTTTTCAGTGAAAGATGAGGTGATTACAGAACAAAGCACCTCCAAATCCGAAACAAAGTCTTATATTGATCTGGGGCTGCCAAGTGGAACACTTTGGTGCAACCAGAACGAAGAGGGACTGTACACCCACGATGATGCCGTCATCAGATTCGGAGATGCTCTGCCAACAACAGAACAATGGAAAGAATTACGGAATTCTTGCCTATGGACATGGAACGGAAATGGATACAAAATCGTGGGCCTAATGGAGCCTCCATCATTCTACCTGCTGAGGGACGCCACCTTTGTGACGGAGCACTGGAAAGAAGCTCTGGTTATTACTGGAGTGCCTCTCCTTTTGTCAAAGACAATCTGATTTTAACCTTCGACAATCTCTTTTTTACGACATCCACAGTGATGTTTTATTACAGCAGTCCCTGCAACCAATACTCGATTCGTCTAATACAGATGCGGTGAACCGTTTCTATTCAGTAATACTATCTATCCTTTGGAATAAGTGGTACGGTGAAACATCCATTCCCCATAAGAGTTGTTTGTCAACAAACCCAAGAAATAACATATACCTTAAAATCAGCATCATCCCGCTGTGGCATTGTGGCCTGACGTATTAGTGGGTGTTATGTCGACATCTTTTTTCCCTCACGAGGGTTCACATTTTGGGTGTGAGGGGATAAATATTCAAAGAATATGTGTACTTTTGCCACGATATTATTCACCTTATATTTCAAACCATGAAAGCACATAAAATCCCAACAGTGATTCTCTCATTCCTTATTTTGCTGATAATTTCTTGCGAAAAGGAAGAGCCCCTGCCAAACAGCGTGGATCCCATCAATCCTTCTGATACCACACAAACGGGTTCCACAGATACAGTCCCCTTGGACGACCCTCTCATTATTGAAATGATTCCCAATGCATTAACCGATTTCGATGGCAACGTGTACGATGCTGTGAGAATCGGTGACCAGGTTTGGATGGCTTCCAATCTCCGGACCACACATTTGAATGATAGCGTTATCATACCGATGGGTTCAGTTCCCGGTGGAAGTCGCACAGAACCCTACCGCTACGCTCCCAACAATAACGAAGCGAACGTGTCTGCTTTCGGATATCTATACAATTGGCCAGCAATGATGAATGGTGGTAATAGCAGCGCATCCAACCCAAGCATGGTGCAGGGAATTTGCCCGAAAGGATGGCACGTTCCGAGCATGGCAGAGTGGACACAGTTGGTTGAATATTGCGCGAACCACAACGAACTTTCTTGCAATGGAGATCCCTTCCATATTGCGAAAGCTTTGTCCTCCAATCACGACTGGCGTCAAAGCCCAAACACGTGTGCAGTGGGAAACAACGCAGTTACCAACAATTTCACTGGTTTCAACGCTGTTCCTGCCGGCCATTACGACGGAAGCAACTTCACATGGACTGACACCCACTGGACGCACCCCACTATGGGTGATTTAGCTCAGTTTTGGAGTGCCAGCGCCACCAGTGAAAACGCCGCACACTGGACGGGGATGTCTTTTCAAGATCCCATTATCTCTGGATATTCTTCCCTCCCTTTTAATGGGTATTCCACTTATAAATCCTACGCTTTTTCTGTCCGATGTGTTCGCGATTAAATTGGCTGGACGCAAAGATAGTTTGTCCCGATGGCGATGCAGGAAGTTTTACCATCATTAGACGATAAAATAGAACATCCATAAATCCATTCCCAGATGAAAAAGTTCATCCTTCTCGGTATCATTATTGCAGCATCACACCTCTGGTGTTCCCAGTTGCAGGCGCAGATTTTCAAGGGATTTAACGCCTTTTCAGTGAAAGATGAGGTGATTACAGAACAAGAATGGACAAATGCTGTCCAACATAGAGATGAGTACAATTGCCGTCGTGACACAATGGATTGGTATAGAAGAAAAGCAGCTGAGGTTGCGGTATTTAAAACACTGGATGATGAAGATAAGACAGCTTATGTTTGGACCGATTTGTGGCTCACGAACATCGGAATGTTTGTAGAACGCAATGAGACTATTGTCGAGATATGGCATGTCAACGAAATGGAAGCCGTTTTTGTGGAAAACGGAGTGGCAGATACCTGCCGTATCGCAGGCAGTGATTTTGGAGTGTACAGCAAAGATGGAATTTTTGTAGGATGTAAAGGGTTTGACTGTGACAACCATGTCCACCTGTTTTTTTACCAGCACATGGATGCCTCTGCGCAATGCCATATCCGCTTGCTTGGTGAATACACTTCTTGTTCTGCCTATTTGCAGAATTATAATGATGAGAATGCACTGGCATGGTATAAGGGAAGCCTCTACTGGACAGGATATGACCGTTACCCTGCTGGGAAGGAAACTCGGACTTTTCATAAACTATCATTCCTCCCGAGCCCCATGCCAGAAGGTGGCAAAAATACATCCATATCTGAATCCAAGGCTTATATCGACCTTGGGTTACCCAGTGGAACACTCTGGTGTAACCTGAACGAAGAAGGGCTTTACACCCACGATGATGCCGTCATAAGATTTGGGGATGCGATTCCCACAACGGAACAATGGAAAGAATTGCGGAATTCCTGCCAGTGGACATGGGAGGAGAATGGATACAAAATCACCGGTCCGAACGGAGCCTCCATCACTCTGTCTGCTGCGGGACGACGCCTTTGTGACGGCACACCAGAAAGAGGCGATGGTTACTACTGGAGTGCAACCCCTTTTGTCAAAGACAATTTAACACTGACTTTTGACGAACTCTTCTTTACACCATGCACGATATATCTATATTACAGCAGTCCCTGCAACGAGCATTCGGTTCGGCTGATACGGGGGAAATAATCGTTTCGAGATTTCAAGTATTCCGCCAATCATCCTATACAAGCGTGGCGTTCCGCATCGTTTCAGCAAATCTGGTCACGCCCTCCTGTATGCGGTGAACCGTTTTGGGCGATGGTTTCCGATAACCTGTAACATAATGGCTCAACTGTTTGCAGTTGATACCTGTGGCTTTCGACAGACCCGTCAGCGTGAACGGAGAATACCTGAGGAATGAGATAGTGTCGAACACATATTCAAATTCCAAGCTATCAAAATCAAAACTATCGCCCGCCTCTTCATATACCGCTTTCATTTCCTCCTTGCTTTTCAGGAAATCGGCCTTGGCCGCCTCTATGGTATCACCTTGACCCAGCAGCATAAAACCCAATGATTCGTCATCCGTGTAGATGTCGTAATCCAAATTTTTTCCTGTTTCAATAATGGCTCTTACTTTCATATTTTACAATTTTCTTTTTCGCAACTGAAGGCAATAGAACTATTTGACACCCGCTGCAAAGATAGAAAAAAAACTAACATAATGCAATGTTTTACAATTTTTTTTGTAAATTTGCACCTTCAAACCAACACCACAAAATTATGGCCACAATTTACGATTTCAAAGCCCAGAACAACAAGGGCGCAGAGGTGGAAATGTCGCAGTACAGCGGCAAGGTCCTCTTGATTGTCAACACCGCCTCCAAGTGCGGTTTCACCCCGCAGTACGACGGACTGGAAGCTCTCTACCAGCAGTACAAAGACCAAGGACTGGTCATCCTCGGTTTCCCGTGCGACCAGTTCGCCAACCAGGAGCCCGGCTCCGACGAGGAGATTGCCGAGTTCTGCCGCCTCAACCACGGCGTGACCTTCCCCCTGATGAAGAAAATCAACGTCAACGGTCCGGAAGCACACCCCATCTACGAGTACCTGAAGGCGCAGGCCCCGACCGAGGAGTACAAGGGTTTGAAAGCCAAGGCCTCGGCGGCACTGTTCAAAACCATCAGCAAGAGCGTGGAGAAGGATAGCGACATCAAGTGGAACTTCACCAAGTTCCTCATCTCGCGCGACGGCGCCGTCATCAAGCGCTTCCCGCCCACCACAGCACCCGCTGACTTCGAGAAAGACGTTCAGGAGATGATTGGGTAAGAGGCTAAAACGAGCCCCTGTCCGCCAAGTTCCCAAGCAAAAACGTGCCAAATTCCCAAATGAAAATCGGCCAAATTCCCAAATGAAAACGCACCAAGTTCCCAAATAGGAGATAAAAAATTTGCGTAATTGATTTATTTGTAGTATTTTTGCCGCGAATTAAAAAACACTCGTTATGGGGACTTACAAACCGCGAATTGCCGACCAGATGTTGGTCGCGAGATTGAGGAGAAAAGGGGCTGTGCTTATCGAAGGGCCAAAATGGTGCGGAAAGACCACCACGGCCGAACAGCAGGCGGCCAGTGTCTTGTATATGGCGGATCCCATGCGCAAGCAGCAGAACCTTCAGGCCGCCAAAATTAATGTAAAGCAGCTCCTTGACGGTGACACACCGCGATTGATTGACGAATGGCAAATTGCACCGTCGCTTTGGGATAACGTAAGGTTTGAAGTTGACCATCGTAGTGGCTGGGGGCATTTTATTCTTACAGGAAGCAGCGTGCCGCCGTCCACCGACGAGATTGTTCATTCCGGCACAGGCCGTTTTGCCAAACTGAAAATGCGCACGATGTCGCTGTTTGAATCCGGTGATTCGACGGGCACGGTAAGCCTGTCGGAATTGTTTGCAAATGAAAAGAAACCTGTTTCAGGGAACAGCCACATCGACATCAACCGGTTGGCTTATCTGATTTGCCGGGGCGGTTGGCCGGGCGCATTGGAGATGAGCGAAACTGATGCTCTTGCTCAAGCCTTTGATTATTACGATGTTGTTTGCGATAGCGACATATCACGTGTTGATGATGTACAGCGCGACCCGCAACGAGTGCGCTTGCTCATGCGCTCGTATGCCCGCCATCAGGGAACTATGGCCACCATCGGCACCATTCTTGAAGATTTAAAAGCAAATGAAACAAGCAGTTTATCGGATAACACCGTTTATGATTATATCAAGGCACTCAAGAAGATATTTGTGATAGAGGACATGCCAGCATGGAATCCTAATCTGAGAAGTAAAACGGCAATACGCACAAGCGACAATCATTATTTCATAGATCCGAGCATTGCAACCGCCGCATTGGGAGCGAGTCCGGATGATTTATTAAACGACTTGCAAACCATGGGGTTGATGTTTGAAACGCTTGCCGTACGCGACCTTAGAGTGTATGCCGATGCTTTAGATGGAAAGGTGTATCACTACCGCGACAAAAAAGGTTTGGAATGTGACGCCGTTGTTCATCTAAGAAACGGCTCTTACGGTCTTGTTGAAATAAAACTTGGAGGTGACAATTTGATTGACGAAGGTGCAAAATCACTTACTACTTTAGCCTCCGAAATTGACACTTCACGAATGAAAGCCCCATCGTTTATGATGGTTCTGACAGGTATTGGCGATTTTGCGTATCAAAGGGATGACGGTGTGTATGTGGTACCGGTCGGGTGTTTGAAGGGGTGATAATTGTTTTTATTCTATTTTCAAAAATTATGAAACGACTTTCTTTTTTCCTCACATTGCTGTCTCTTTCCTTGACGGTTGTCCATGCCCAGCATTATTGGCCGGTCACTTGCTCAGCATCAGGTTTGAAAGGAAAAGTGCATGAAGTGGTCACGATGACATACTTTCCCGAAGATTCCACCGGACTTGGTCTGAAGATGGTGGTTCAAACCCTTTTGTATTCTCCAGAAGGGTTGCTTACTCACCAATTTGAGTCTAATCCAGGAAGTGATTTCTCTACCGAATACTTTTACGATGGGGCATTATTGACAGATGTGTATTTTAATGCCGATGGGGAATACCACGCTCGCTATTATTATTCGGATGGTATACCTTCCATGATTGTTGTTTCCTCAAAACAAGACGATTACGCCTATTCGAATGATACCATAATGGTCTTATGCGAAAATGGCAAGCTGGAATTTGAGCCTTCAAAAGACCTTTTTACCCATGACATTTTCTTTCCCAGTTGTCCTGATACAACTCTGCTGGGATCTGAAGTTGTCTAATTTGATGAAGTCGGCAACTGGATATTTCGCAAACGGGACAAACATGCGCAAACGAGGCATATTGTTTATTGGGAATAACAAACAATGATTTTCGAAATGAACAATAGATTTTCTGCCCCCGACGTCATCGCCTACATGGAATCCCTCCGCAATGAGAAGCAGCGGGCCGTGCTGATGCGGTTCTTCAAGACGGGACCGGGACAGTACGGCGAGGGCGACGAGTTCCTCGGCCTCAAGGTGCCGCAGACCCGCGAAATAGTGAAGGCCGCCGCCAAGGACTTCCCACTTGAGGAGGTGCCAGAGCTGCTAATGTCGCACTGGCACGAGGTGCGCCTCTGCGGACTGCTGATCCTCGTGGCAAAGTTCGAGAAACTTTGCACCAAACGACTGGCAAACAACGCGGAGGCAGCCCACCAACGGGACGAAATCCTCACCCTTTACCTGCAATACGCCGAGCAGGCCAACAACTGGGACTTGGTGGATTTATCTACCCATAAGATTCTGGGAAACTGGTTGTTGCTTCCTACCTTCCTCGGCGGCGGCGAACTGGGCATGCACGAGGATTACAAGGTGCAGGTGATGGATGAGTTGGCCGCCAGCACCTGCCTCTGGAAGCAGCGCATGAGCATGGTCTGCACGTGGAAAACCATCCAGCAGGGCGACTCCTGGTGGTGCCTGCGCTACGCGGAAAAGCACCTGCACCACCCGCACGACCTGATGCAGAAGGCCGTTGGCTGGATGCTGCGCGAGATGGGCAAGCGGGTGAGTGCGGACCTCCTGCGCGAATTCCTCCGTCTGCACGCCCACGAGATGCCCCGCACCGCCCTCCGCTACGCCATCGAACAACTGGACGACGAGGAGCGTCGGCACTGGATGACGGTGTGAAACAGTGATAATGTCTCCCTATTTTTTCCTCCAAAAATAGATACCCACCTTGCACAGCAGCTCGTGAACGTTGAATTTTTGACGTGAAATCATCGTGTCGGGCATCAACGAGGCCATAAACTGCATAAAAGGAACACAACTGATGTATAATGTTTTGCCATCACATTTACCCTTGGCTGGCAGCATATAGGGAATGGTTCCCACACTGCAACTCGGATCGTAAGACTTGATGGTCAGTTTCTGGTTCTGACGGTTGGTGAAACTGATGAGCAGCTTAGTGGTAGTGGTGCAATAACTGCGTGGTGGCGACATCACAATGGCCGTGAGCAAACTGTCGCTCACCTGAAGAATGGTGTCTGCCAACCATTGCAAATCAGTGCTATCGGGTAGATGATATCTTCCATAGGAGGCTTCTCCTCCAAGATCCATACACATCGCATCCAAATCAGCAGCAGTGATGTTGAACATTTCCCACGAAACTCCAGCGTCATACTGTTCGTCCAAGTGGTGCAACAGTGAATCCAGCTCCGCCGCTGAAAAACTCTTCTTAAAAGACTTGAACACCCTGTCCGATTCGTTTTCTTCATGCTTCCAAAGACTCACGCATTCTCTCTCATTGTTCTGAGAAACAAACATATCACCGTTTCTTTTATACTCAATTTTATCCTTAACACTTCCAGAACAACCTGTAACAGTGGCTGATATACGAATAAAATCTACGGGATATTGCAGAAAATCCTTCAAGGGATGGTCGTAACGGAAAGGGGTATAAGTCTGCTCATTGATGGCAAACAGATAAAAATGGCAACCATCTGCCAACATCACAGTGTCGCGACTTTGTTGATAAGGCAGAATATCCGTGATTTTCTCAAAAGGTGTTTCAATGCAATACCATTTCTTTCGATCACGGTCAAAGTGATAAAGGAGATTCTCTTTTTTACCGAAAAGATTGCCGTTCACCCGCACCCTCTCATCTTCGGGAATACGAATGGGCACAGAGTCGTTCTCGCTTTGCTGGGCATGCAAGGAAAAGCCCGTCGACATCATCAGCGACAGGAGTAGAAGGCGAAGGGAGGCGACAGAACTTTTCATGGCATTGACAAAGGAAAATCACTTCACATTTACGGTTGCCTCTTTCGATTTCTGCGAACGTTTGCCGGTGCCGAGAAACATCTGGATGGAATAGGTCACCTTCTGTCCCTGCTGAACTTGGCAGTCGGTATAAGTGGTTTCGCCGCGCTGGAAGCTGGCCAGCGCGTAGGCCGGACCGTCGTCCACCGATTTGTAGATTACACCGTAGTAGCTGTTCTTCGATTTGTATTCGTAGGAGAATTCGAGATTTACACAATTTTTGTTCTTATTCATTGAGGCTTTCAGCGTCAGTGGGATTTCAACAACAGAGGCCCCGCGGAAGCGAACTGTGGTCTGTCCGGTCTTTCCGGAGGAGAGCTTGCCGTCGTCAAGCACTTCAATACAGTAATTGTAGTTCTTGGCGGAGGGTTCGGGGTAGTCGGTAAACACAATGGGTTCATCGGGTTTCAACTCATCGGGAGTGATCATGCGGATGCATTTCCATTGGGCTTCATTGTCGAACTTGCGATAGATGTAGTAGTAGGCCACATCTTCGGAGGTGCTTTGCAGCCATGTGAAGGTGACGGATTCTGAAGTCTGAGTGTAATCCTTCAGCACGGCGATGCCGGGCGGGATGATGTCAGGCACGGGTACGGCCAGCGTGTCGGAAGGTTTGGAGAAGTTGTGGCTGTTGTCTTCTGCCACCACGTAGAAGTAGATGTTCTTGGTCAATGTTTTACGGGTGATAGAATCCGTAAAGACGGTGTCTTCCACACGGCGGCCGGTCTTTTGGATGAAGTCATGGTCGATCTGATTGGCAAAATAGACACGGTAACCCAAGATGTCCTTTTCGGGGTTGGGGTGCCACTGCATGTACACGGCACCGGCAGTGTCCACCACTGCCATCAGGCCGGTGGGCGGAGTGGGCGGCACATCATCTTCAATGTTGTTGAGCTGTGACAGTGAATAGGAGAAATTGTTGTTGTTATCGACGGCGAACACACGGTAGTAACCGCGGCCACGGTCGTGGGCTTTCTTATCTACCCACTGGCGTGTTTTGGGCGGCAGCAGGTCGGAAACCTTTTCCCAAGGTCCTTCCGGATCGTCGGCAAAGGCGATGACAAAGCCCTTGAGATCCTCATCCTGCTGGTCCATAAACCAGTCGAGGGTGCAGACGGAGTTGTTTTCCGGCACAATCACATCCAGCACGGGGATGGTGGGCGGGATGATGTCCTCCATTTCAAAGGTCTCTGACTTACGCTCGGGAGCGAAATCGCCGAAGGCGTCAAAAGCCTTCACCCGATAGATATACTTCACACCAAGTTTCAGTGAATCAATGTAGCCGACATTGTCTTCCAAAAGCGAGGCGATATCACGTCCCAATCCCTCGTAGGTCTCTTCATCGGGGGTATAACCAAAGATGGGGGTGCTGTTGAGAGCTTCCCAGTGGCGTCCGTTGTCGGTGCTGCGTTCAAGATAGTAGCCGGAGAGGCGGTTTTTGTGCCAGTAGATGAAGGCGGTAAACGGCCCGTTCTGGTAAATCTCAATGGGCGGGATTTGTTCATCGATGGAACGCACAAAGGGCACACAGAGCACATCCACGATGTTGATGGGGGTCAGCGCCATCTCCTCCGGCACGAGGCATTCAACTCGGTAGGTGTAGGTCTCACCCTTCTTCACATCCTTGTCCACGTAGCGGAGGCCCAGGGCGTCGGCCGCATCCTTGCTTATTTCAGCGGCAAGATAGGCCATCGCCTGGCGCTGGGTCTGTTCCTGCTCGCGGCGGAACACGAAGTTCTCAAAACCTTCCGACTCCTTCGGATTGAAATAGGAAGGGCCATACAAGGCTTGGGCGGCGGCTCCCACATAGAGATTGGTGGAGTCGTAACGCTGCATCATCTGCTCCAAAGTCAAGGGCTTGATGGGCTGCGGATTCAGCACTTTCGTAAAAACAGTGTCACCCTCCTTAATCTCCGAATCCGACTTGTCGCGGATGATGTTCCAGCCATAGTAGTTGGCGGAGATCCACACACCGGCATTCTGGGGCGCCCAACGCAGCACCACGCTGTCGCCATAGCTTCGGGCAATCAAAGTGAAATCATACATCGGCTGTTCATAGTCGCCGACAGCAGTGGATAGCGTGTCCTCATCAACGGGCGTTTCCACCTGTGCCGACAGCCGGAGGCTCATCATCAGACAACCCAAAAACATCGCTATAATAATAGAACTCTTTATCTTTTTCATTTTCAATGATTTTTAGCAAGATGAAACATTAACGACCGAAATCCGCACTGCCCGAATCCTTGATTTCAAGAGCCGCACTGCGGAGCAAGTTGGTGTGCAAAGTAGAGGTATTGTTGATATCAACATTGTAGTAGCAATTGTTGGGGACGAGCTTCGCATTGGGGAAGAAGATTCGCGACTCCTGGTTCTCGCTCAATTTCACAGCTTGGGCAATTTTCATCAGCGTACTTTCAAAATTGGGGAATTCCGAGGAGATGTAATAGACGCATACGTTGTTTTTCAAGCTTTTGCCGATTCTATTGTACATATTTTTTTGATACCAGGAACCGAACACATCGGATTGTGAGGTATAGTAGTTGTGCTTTCCCTTGTCAGCTTGGTTGCTGCGGCAATTGTAATATTTGGTGGAAGACTTGTAGTAATAAAAATCCCGGTCGAAGCCGTGTCCACCACGGTCAAGGCACTGAGCCGCGGAGCTCCACCAGTATTTGGCCCAATAGATATCTTTCAACTGCAATTCGCTGGCATAGATAAAGTCTTCATTCTTATTGTAGAACTTGAGATAATCCCCTCGCGTGGTGTAGTAGGAGTTTTGTTCGCCCAACCAGACATCATCCAATACGGTAAAATAATGGGTGACAATGTACAACTCCGGAATATCGAACGGGAAATTGGGGTGGGAGAACTTGGCGTTCTTGTACTTGGAGGAGTAATAGTCCTTGAAGTAGTCAACTTTATGGCTCCAGCCGCGCTGGTTGAGTCTCTGTGCGTGTTGCTGGTTAAGCTGCATGAAGTCATGGAACATCTTGATGTCATTCACGATGGCATAAGTCGCGTAGTCGGTGATGGTGATGCGGTAGGTTCCGTCACCCTGTCCGAGGGAGAGTCTGGAGGTGTATTGAGGCTCAAAGTACTTGTCGTCCATGGGCAGCAGCTCCTGAGTGCTGGAGAAGTCAAGGAGGCAGGGTACATCCACCGTGGTGGGATGATAACCATTGCCGGCGCACTGTGTGAAGTCGGTGCCTCCTTTGATACGCAAGTCAATATGGGAGAAGGAGGAACTGTAGTTGGCCACGAAGCCACGGGAGAGAATGTTTTTCAACTCTTTCTTCAATGTGTTATCGGTAACTGTGGCCTTTGCGGTCTTGCTAAAGTCCGTTTCACCCTTGTCGTCGGAGTGGCGGTACTCCAGCAGCGGAGTTTTCTTGAAATCGCGTTCCATGTCAAGGAATTGCTGGAAGTACTTGGTGTGCATGGCGTGCAGGTTGGGGTCGCCGCCGTTGTTCAAGGCGAGGAAGAAGCGTGGCGGCATCGTGCACTTGGTGTTGTAGCGTTTCGGATCCTGCGGGTCGTAGGGCAGGAACATCCAGTAGCTCCGCCAGGAGCTGAATTTTATGGTGAGACAACTGCTTCCTATACTCATTTGCCCCTTGGCCAAATCATCAGCGAGAATGTCGTAATTGGCCGGGTCTTTTCCATAGGTGTAACATCCAGTTGAAAGGCGACGGGCGATGAGTTCGCTATAGGTTTTGTAGTTGAAATCGGCCCACCAGGTCCATTCATACACACAGTCACCAATGGAGGAGGCCACCTTGTAGCCGTTCTTCATTTGGGTACGATAGTAAGTCATAGAGTCCTTTCCGTATTCCACCTTGTTTGAATAAATCTCCTCCATTTGTTGGTTTTTGATGTTGATGTTTTTCTTTCCGCTGGAGGAATTGTTACTGCTGTGGGCGTTCTGTGCCTGTGTGTAGGTGGAATTGGAGATGCGCTGACTGTACTCTTTTTTCTTTTCGGTAAGTGCGGCGTTGGCCGTGGCCATCGCGTTTTGGTAGGCGTTCTTTTCCACCACAAGGAATTTCAGCTTGTGTGGACCATAACCCCGGTCGCCATACTGTTTCTTCGGCAGCTGTACTTTCACGTAGGGAACGGTGGCATTGGGATAGTAGGTGTAAGAACACTCTTCTGGATCGCCCATTTCTCCGCTATAAGTCAGAAGGTAGATTTTGAGCATCTTGCCGTTGTTGCCCAAAATGGTTTTGTCGAAGAGGTCATCTTTGCGACGGTAGAGGTATAGCATGGCGTAGGGGGTAGCATTGCTGCCGGAACCTGTGTGTACGTACTCCTCTGTCGGGAACAGACGGTCGCCGTTGTATGGCCAAGAGTACACCACCTGATCGTTCAAGCCATAGCCTAACGCCTTGGTCTTGAAGTAGAAGGTACTGTCACGCTTGTACTGTCTCACGATTTTTTTGCCGTTGTTATCATCATAGAAGGTGGGGTCGAACCAGTCGTAGCCATTGTTGGTGGCTTTCATGGTTCCCTTGTTCGGGCCGGATACGTAGTAGGGGTAATCTTTGCCTGCCCCATTGTCAATCTTTGACAATTCTTTGCTGGCCACTTTCGTTCTCCATTCAAACCCGCGGGCATACAGGTACAGCTTGTTGTAACAGTCCTCCACAAGACCGCCCTCATTGGTTTCAAAGAACAGAGCGTTGGCATCGTCGCGACTGGGGGTGAATTTCATGTTTTGCAAGGTACTGGGGTTGGCATAACTCCCGTTCTCTGTTTTCTTGAGTTGGTATTTCACTTTGCTTTCCACCAGTGTGAAATAGAACTTGCGGGCATTTTTACCATCGTTATCGGCGAGATAGACTTCTTTGTCCCACGGCATATTGGAAATAATCTTGCCCACTTGCAGCGGTGACTGGAGATTGCTCTTGGTCTTGGCTGCTGCCTCTGTTTCAAAGCCCGGGGTCACATTCTGGAACAGTTTCACGTTGGCCAACGGGTCGCCAGCGCCCGGCACACAAACATCGCCCACCTTGAAGTCCACGCTGGTGCTGAATTTGAGCAGACCGCCCAACAGGTTGATCTTGAAGCGTAACATACCGTAGGCATACGACGGATTCGGGCCACCACCTTGCAACAGAGCACCAATACCTGCGCTGAAGAGGGAGAATTCGCCCTTCCAGAATCCGAGGTTGATTTTCAAACCCACATCGCCCTGCAATGCGGCATACACACGACCCAACGCATAGAAATTGTTCTTTCCTATCTGAGAGTGTCCAGGACAGCCTGTGCCGCTCACATCCAGCAGGGCCACGTCGAAACCGAGGTCGGCCGTTACATGTACGTAAAGGAAGAAGTCAAGCTTGAGCGCGGCGTGGAAGGTGGAACCCATGCAGAAACCGCCGCCCTTGTCGATGGCGAGCCAGTCGGTGCTTTTCAGCTTACGGGCATTCTTCACCCCTTCATCATTGGTATCCATTTTCTTGTCATCATTCTCCATGCCGAAGAATTTCTTCAGGTCGTTGCTGAGGGGGGGCATCTGGTAGGCAAAAGCGTTACCTGTCTGCATATAGAAGGTAAATTCGGCTTCGGCGGTGCAGACTACCATATTGAGTTGGCTCTTCAACTGCACACGTTCTTCGTATTTGGGTTTGCCGATGGCAAAGTACCAATCCGTGCTTCCTGCTTTGTGATTGCCATCTTTCTTTCTGTAATGTTTGAGCTCAAAGTCAATTGGAATGCTGGCGGTAAGGCTGAAGGAGGGCTTGCCGCTGTTGCCACTGGTGGAGGCTTCTGCGGCGTTCTCGCGGTCGCTGGCACTGTGCGAACCGAGACCCGATTTGCCGGTCAGCGCGTTCAGGGCTTTGGTCACGTTGGAGCTGGTCAACAAAGAACTACCACCATGAACGCCACCCAAGGCAGATCCCAATACTGTAGAGCTTACGCCGTCCAGAAGTTCGGAGAGGTTGATGTCGGCTTTCACTGCGATGGAGAGACGGAAGTAGTCGTAAACATCGGTTCTCTCATAGCCCATGATGGCTTTGGCCTTGACCAATGGAGAGTTGTTGTTGCTGCCGTCGCCAGGTGTTTTGGTCTTGTCCATCTTGCTCATCACGTAGGCGTTGGCATCGATGAACACGCCGGAGAAGTGCTTGTTGGAGATACGCAACGAAACCAGACCGTCGGCGTTCATGGTGTTCTCGGCACCGGTCAGCACGAGGCTGATACCGGCGTTGGCCACCCAGCTTCCACGGTCTGGAGTGAATTCCATGCCGGAGGCGGCCATCGCATTTTCGTTGGTGTTCTTTTCAGCCTTCTTCAGCAGGTTGACCGCACTGTAACTCGGGTCTGTCAAGTCCTTCGAGGCCTTCATGTTGTAGGCAAAGCCTCCGGAGAAACCGTTGATGCTGACCGCACCGAGAGCGATGCCGCCGGGGAACTTGCAGGAACCGTCGAAGAACCACCAGGTGAATTTTCCCTTGCTGTCGCTCTTCGTACCGAAGCCCACACTCATGGTCAAAGTCACCTTGCTCATGATGGTGACGGACAGGTTGCCGCCAAAGCCATCGCCCATGGCACCGCCGGAAATGGCGAGACCGCTGAGGGAGTTGACCTTTCCACCACTGCCAGATCCCGAACCAGAGCCGGAATTACCTCCGCCGCCGCCAGAGCCGGAACTTCCCTTGCCCGTGCTGCTGAAGAAATCAAGAACTCCATCCAGGGTAAATACCTCGAAATCAATTTTGTCCAAAGAGATGGATTCAAGTTTGGCGTCCACCTTCTTCACATGGAAATGGTTGGTAGGTTCCACGATACCCCATACGGAGAAACCGCAGCGCGCGCCGAGGTCGGTTCCTTCGGTGGCGAACTTAATCTGGCCACCCACTTTGAAACCGAGTTTCAGGTCATTCTTTTCAAAGGTGACAATGGGGTCAAATTTGGTGAGGCTGAAAGTAAAGCCGGCGAAGGAGACCGAGCCGATAGGCTCCCCATTCTCATCCACCTGGTCACCAGCACCATTGGAGGGTGCACCGCCAAGGGTCTTCTGCGGTGAGGCAAACGACCAGTCGCCGATGTCAAATTCAAACTTGTCAATGGAGGCATCGGCCTTGCCGCTCTGCCAGTTGCGCATGCCCATGTGCTCAAATTTCGCCAAAGCACAGTTGACAGGAATGCCGATTTTGTCGAACGCCACATTGATCTTGCCGTTCATCGTCAGGTCAATGCGGGTACCGTTCTCTTTGTATATCTTTTTGATTCTGAAATAGGAGGACTTGGGATCAAAGTCAACCGTGGCGAGCCACATGTCAAGTTTGAGAGTGTCCTCCACCGCCTTGATGCTGAATTCAAGGCTATCGGACCCGATGGAGCAGTCGTAGGCGAAGCCGCCGCTGAACAGCGGTACGCCGAAACCGCCCTTGATGACACCGGCCTTGTACTGATTCTTCAGGAACTTCACACTGATGGTATCAAGGGAGAAGGCCCAGCCGCCGCCCGACTTCGTGTCAGCACGGAAAATGTCGCGGGCGAAAAGTTCGGCGGTAAAGCCGTTTTTATCGATAATCAACCCCTTGGCACCGAAGTTGATACGGCTGCCTGGATAGCAATAGTGTACGGAGTCCTTAATGGTTCCGTTAATGCCGTAAGTGTAAGAAACCACCGAGTCTTTCGGTTGCTCCTGGTCGGTGAAGGTGTTGCTGATTTCATCAGAAAGGAATACCTGCAACTCATCCCAATAGAAGCCCTGCCACTCTTTGGTGGCCTTAGCGATTTTTTTCTCACGCTCTTTCTTTTGTTCCTCTTTTTCATCCTTTGGGGGTTTGGCTTCGGCACCGAGGAGATACTCCCCGTCGATGGCTACCTCCTTCGGACTCTCCGTGGAGGAGTGGTCATAGAAGATGCCCTTGCCCGTCGGCACGAAGGTGAAGCGGTCGCATCCGGCGATGGCAAACGGATCCATGGTGATCTTGGCTACCCAGTCATCCCAATCCTTGATTTTTGCCAACAAGCTGGCTTGCACCACTTTGCCCTTGCGCGGCGTACCGTCCTTCTCAATACCCATCACATCGTTGCTGTTCATGTCAAACTGGATTTCCGCCATCATGAATTTCAGCTTACCCGTGTCAATCACAATCACTGTGCCGTCCTTCGGATCGGCGAAGTTGGACGATTTCTTGAAGCGCATCTTGTAGCCATCATTCAGCTCAATTTCATAGTCGCGACCCATGAAGAGCTCAATGTGCTGGCTGGAGTTGCCCAAGAAGCCCTGCTGGTCCATACAGATGTTGTTGGCCAGGAAAGGCACATAGGCGTTGTCGCTTTGTGCAGCGAAGATGGCCCAGATGTTCATCAACGCCGTCACGGGCGAGAAGTACATGTTATTGATGGCAAAAATCACGTTTTTAGAACCGGTAATCTCCTCGTCGGTGATACTCAGCGGGAAGGTCATCACCTGTGTGGCGACATTTTCACCCACGAGGGGTCCGAGCAGGCCGCCATACTTCTTGGCGTACTTCTCTCCATACTCCTTGAATTTGTCGTAATATCCTTTAATTTGCTCATTCTCACCTAATTTTGAAACCACTGCATTGATATCGTCATTACTCCATTCGTCCAAATCCAAGTCGTTGGTCAATGCATCCAGGTAGGTGGAAGAGTCCGTGGCTGTACTGACAGCTGTTCCCTTGATGACCTGGTAGTCCTTGTTGATCTGCACGGAGTCGAACTTGACCTTCAAGCGTACATCCACGCCCAGCGGATGCCATACCACATAACCGTCACCGTTATACACTTTCTTGGTGGTATCGTATTTTGCGGTTTGCATCACGAATGGGAAGTCACCGATTTTCAGCTCTACTTTATTTTGTATCAAGCTGTCTGCCTTGGGAGTGATAATATCCTTGCTCAATTTGTCCAAGGCTTTCGGGAAGCACTTCACCTTGTCGTTCAGGTCGGCGACAAATTCCGGCGGGTCTTTCAGTTTGAAAGCCGCATAATGGGATTTTCCATTATTTAACAGATTGTAATGACGAGAGGTATCCCCTATCTGTTTGATGCGCATCTCCAGGACAGCGACATACTGATCTTTGGTCTTCAGCGTGTCAAACAGGAGGCTGTCGATGTATTCGGTGTCCGAGATGCTGTCTTTCACAAAGAAGAAGGAGGTAACCTGGTGCGGTTTCTTTCCTTTGGGCAGTTTACCCACGCTGAGTTTGTAATAGACAGAGTCGCCATAATCCACACCGGTGGCTTTTTTCCAGCGGAACGAGAAGTCGTCTCGCTTCGTCACCTCCGGAAATTCCGACTCCACCCATGTGGAGTCGTCAAGTGCCTTGTGGGAAAGATCCACGGGATAGGTGAACTGCGGCGGATACACTTTGTCGAGGGCGCCGCTGTCGATGCCCCACGCAAAGACAACATTGGAGGTGTATTCATCCGTACCGAACATCACCTGGTCCACAATGCTGTCATGACTGGAGGGCATGTTATGAATGTACTCCGTGATGGTGTAGGTGGTGCGCTGGTTATAAGAGAAGAAGGTTTCCGCATGAAGGTGGAGCACATACTTGTAGCCTTTCTGCAGCGTATCGCTCCAATGCTGGGGAAGGGACATCAGCTGCACAGGATCAACGGTAAGGCTCGGATCGGGGCGGTTGCACTCAATTTCATGCTTGCAGATCGGCTGAACATTCAGAGAGTTGGATACTTCACCGCCTACATACTCATAGAGGGATGCTGTATATTTCACCCGGAAAATGGAATCCCCGCGGACAGGCATCCACCGGATCTGCAATGAATCGGACGGAGTGACCTGATAATACGGCTCGCTGCCGCCGACATAGGTGCTGTAGTGGTCGTCGGCAGGCACCAGGACAGATTCTCCCGGCAACCTGTTGATGAGCGCGTTGACAATGGCATTGTCCTTTCCCGGCGTGAGGAAGTACGGGTCACGAATCTCCTTTATCACCTTGTCGCGGTTGTCGGATGTGGAGAAGGTAGTGCTTCCCTGGAGATCCTGAATAACCTCACCCTGCCCCCATACAAAAGCAATTACCTGGCTCTTTCCTTCATTGCCCAAAGAGACCTCGGTCAACATGCTGTTTCTCAAAGTTGCCAGCACTTGCGCTGCATACACATGACCTCGTTGCAAACGGAAATGACGGTTGGCTAACGTGTCATGGATGTAGGAGGTACGGTTCCTGTTTTCAATGGTGGCGATGGTAGCATTGTTGTTGATGGCCTCCTGAATGTTCTGGTTTTTATACACTTCAACAATTTTCAATGTATAATTGAAATCACTGGCAGACAAACAGTTGGAAATCACTCCCGTCCATGTGAAATTCACCGAGCGCTGCAAAGGCAGTACCACGTACTGGTCGCTGCTGCGGTTGTCAGAGGATACGCTGCCACCGCCCAACAGGTTGTTGGCGGGGTTGCTGTTGTTGAGGTTGCCCGCGCTGTAGCCATTGATCGGCGAGGTGAACTCAGGAGCGGAACCGGAATAGCAAATGGTGAAAGTATAGCACACCTCCTCCCCTGCCGAAGTGGGATTGGGGTTGTTACGCCCCTCCCATATATAGGGTTTGATGCAGAAACGATACTGCCCTTCAGGAAGCGTTAACACATTACTGGTCAACTTACTGCGATCCACATTGGTTTCATACGCGTTGGAGTTCAAATTCCCGATAATCTGGTCAAAGTGGTTTCGATGCAACAACAGCGGCGTATTGCCGATGGTCAGCGGCGTGTTCGGCTGATACTCCTTATTGGTGTAAACGAAAAAATTCTCGTTGGTGGCTGAAAAATCACACGACAGGGAAATGGTAAAGTAGATCTGTTTCTCCTGCCCCGTGGTATTGACCATCTGAATGTTGAAATACCGCCCAGGGTCATCCAAATAACTGAATCCCGTGGGTGGGAACATTCTCACTTTGGGTGTGATGGTAGTCACGATATCGGTCTGGGCAGACACGCTGAACATCTGCAGCAGCGCGGCCATGAATACAACGACAAGGATATGTGCTCTTTTCATAGTATGTGTGTTTTATTTTGTTGACATCTGTTGTTTCTGAAGTTTTTGCGCCTGACGGGCGAGTTTGTGTTCTGCGCGTTCCTCTTTGGTCATCTTCTTGATGATCCTTGCAGCAAAAGCGTACGAGTAAGCCAGGGTGAAGCGGCAGTCAAGTGTGGACTGCACGCGCTGTCCAATGATCTCACGGTCGTTGAAGTTGCTGAGCGACAAGTAAAGAGAAGCAGTGTGGGCATTCTTGTAGCTAAAGTTGCTACCAATGCTGTTGCTGACGGAGAAGTTATTGGAAGCCCCTTCCAACTTCTGGACATTATAGCCGAAAGAACCGTTATAGGAGAGTGTCCAGTTGGTCTTCTCCTTTTTCAAAATCTTGTAGCGAAGCCCGAGGTTCAAGGTATGGGCATCATACTTGGCATATTGGGAAGTGGACATGGAGAAATCGTAGCCGCAGTCAAATCCGAGACGGATGGCATCAAAGTCTATCCCATAACCGATACCGAATGTCATGGTCATCACATTGGCCCCGCCGACATAGAGTTTATTGAGGTTTTGATTTTGAATGAAATTGAAGTTCAAATTAATGGAGTGGGCGTAGGTTCTTTCAAAATTAACACAGGGAGAAACCGCCAATGTATGCACTATTTGATTGATTCTCAAACTATCAACAACTTTATAAGTTCCATCATACTGATCCTGCTTGATTCCGTTGTAATTGATTCCCAAGTTGAAATTGTTGCCGATGTTATTGTTCCAGTTGATGGAGTAGGTGGCCACCTGGTTGGTGTACATCTGTTTTCTGTTGAGGTTGTCGCGCTGGAAATAGCCCACCGCACTGATATTGGAGTGTCCTTTGAAAAGGGAGGTGTTGATCACCGCGCCGATGCTGTGGGAGTTCTGGTTGAAGTTGGCCGCACCCAACGACACATAGTCAGGCTGGATGAAGCGGTATGTAAGGCTGGCGGAGAAATTCCTGGCCATAAAATTCATCGCAGCGTCACCGGCAAAACGGAGAATGGTGTTGTTGCGGCAAGCCAGCAGCCACTCGGTGTTATGGAGCAGTTTGTCCACCTTTTCGTCCTGTCGGACAAGTTGCGAAAATGAGTCCCTGAGGTCCTGGGTGTAGAGGCTGGCGCCAACATTGGCAGTGAAGGAGAACCACTTTTTGATGGCGAAGCGGCCCGAAAGTCCAAGCGTGATGTTGTCGTGCGGGGCGATGGAATCCTGCCACACCTGCGGCAGTGACTTGATGGCATCTTTGGCTTTCAAAAAACTGAAATCAATGAAGTTACGTTCGTTACCACCGCCTATTCTGAATCCGACGGCATCACGGCGGTACTGTGGCAGGTCAGCCTCCGGCACGTTCAACCCCAGCAGGGAGTCGGCCAGCTGCTGGAATGCCGTACGGTCGTCATAGCCCTTGATGCGGGTCGCCTGCTGGAGATGGCCACCGAACACGCCCATACGGAACTTCTTTCCCTGATATTCAGCCCCCACTCCAAGGAACGTGAGCCCCGAATAGGTGTAGTTGGAAAAGTGCATGCTGCTGTGACCGATGTGGAACTTCCAGTTGCGCCACGTGGGCATGAAACCCAGGTGGAACGTCGGCAGTTGCGGATACGAAAAGGAGGTGGTGTTATTGGCAAAATAGAAAGAGAAAGGCAGTTGGAAACTGTAGAACGAAAGGTTGATACTCGCGTAGATATTAGCGGAAAAGGGGGTACTGCCGGGGTGGTTGGAATTGTAGGAGATGCCTGCCCCCGCGCCCACTGTCCCGCTGATCGCAAACGGATCAGAGTTCTTGATTTCATTGATGCGATCCATGATCTGGGCATGGGCAGAAAACGAACCCGAGACAAGCAGCACCGCCGCTAAAACGACAGCCTTCCATGGGAAAAAAATATGACGATTATGGTGTAAAGTATGTTTCATAGGCACAAATTACATGATACCGCTGGAATCCTCACCGCACAAAACACGCAGAAGCGCCCTGACCTCCTTCAGAACTCCAATTACAAAATTACTTGATTTATAGTTATTTAAAAACATTTTCCCTCCATTGAAAATCTCCCCTAAATTAGGAGAGCAACTTTATGAAAAAAAAGTAAAAAAAACAATAGTTGGGGAAAATAAAACCACACCCTTTTGTTTCAGGCGTCATTTCACCTCAGCGGCAATCTCTCCCTCATACAAAACGATGCTGACTTCATCGCCCGAACTCAACTCTTTTGCATCAAGGACCGGCTTCCCATGGCGGGTGGTGATACTGAAACCCCGTTTCAATATGTTGGAGGGATGAAGCAATTGCAACTTGTCCTCCATATAGTGCAACGACCTCTTTTCTGTTTCCAACTGTTTCACGACAAGCAATTTGACGTTTGAACAGAGCATGTGAAGGGCATTCCCCTCTGTGGACAGAATGGATCGGGCAGAAGAGGCGATGGCGGTTCCACAGCTTTCCAGCCGTTGTTTCTGCAACTCAATCAGACGGGTACCGGCATGACGGAGAGCGGTTTGTGCCAGCAGCAACTGCTTACCCTCCCGTGCCATCAACTGGCTGGCAATGAGGCGCACGTCTGTTTCAAACTGTTTCACTTGCCGGTTTTCCTGCTCCAGCACCTGTATTGCCGTGGAGAAGATGGCATTTTGCATCTCTGCCACGCTGTTTTCAAACTGTTCAAACCTGCCAATCAGGTAATAAGCCACCTCTGTCGGAGTAATCTGATTGGCGAAGGAGACATTTTCAGTGATGGTAACATTGGTGGAATGTCCGATGCCTGACAGCACCGGCAGCGGGAACGTCGCCACGCGGTGTGCCAGTTCATACTGGTCATAGCACCCCAAGCCGATATCCCCACCCCCGCCGCGGATGATGGCCACGCAGTCAAAGTCCGCAGCCCGCTGCTCAATAGCGTCCAATTGGGCCAACATGGTAGAGACCGCCTTCTCCCCCTGAAGCAGCGACGGAAAGAGGACGGTGGAAAAGCGGTATCCTTTTTTATTGTTTTTCAGTGTAATAGTAAAATCGCTATAGCCCTTGCTGGTTTCAATGGAGATGACAGCAATGCGCTGGGGCAGCAGCGGCATGGACAGGCGTCGGTTGGCCTCAAAAACCCCTTCCCGCTTGAGGCGTGCGATGGTCTCCCGACGGATACGCTCCATCTCCCCCATCGTGTAGGAAGGCTCAATGTGCTGGATATACAAGGAAAGACCATACTGCGGACTGTAATGGATTTTTGCCAGACAGAGCACCGTGATCCCATCCTTCAACGACTCACCGGTCATCTTCTGGAAATTACTGTCAATCCGTCGGTAATCATCCGCCCATATCACCGCCCGCATCTGCGCCTTCACCCGGGAACCCTCCTTTTCCACCAACTCCGGATAGCAGTTCCCTGTGGAAGGATACAGGTTCAATTTCACCATTTCCGCTTTGACATAATAAGGGAAACGATAGGTCTGACTGATCATGGACTGCAAATTCAAGCCAATCTCTGTCAGCGTATAAACTGGTGCCCCGTTGAATTTCTCCCCTTCGGCCATCAGTTTTCAGAAATGATTTTCACGGCATCCACCGACAGGATGAAAGGAAGCATTTTCGTCAATTCCGATGTTACGCCTTCCCTATCGGCATCTGGTTTCCAAGTGATTACCAGTGTAGGAATGCTTTTGCCGTCCGCGGTGCCTTTTCCATAATAGGTCATGCTGTTAAGGGAAACGGAAGCCACCGATTCCGCATAATCCCGGGAGATTTTCTGTGCCAGCTCAAGATTCTGCTTGCTGTCCAATGAAAGGGCGGCAATCTCCTTGTCCTTCTCCTCAATCTCTCTCTTCTGTTCGGCAAGCATGTTCTGCAAAACGCCCGCCTGCATATCCCCGTCAATCACCACACCGGTCTGTTTGATTTTCAGCTGAGTGGTGTTAAGTCCGTACTCTTTGGCCATCACCATGCGGATGGAGTCCACTGTGGCGGGAGGAATTTCGCTGCCCACCACCGACAATGTCAGTGTGGGGCTCTTACGGTCAAACTCCTTCTCGTAATTCACCAGCTGGACATCCTTCAGGAAACGGCTTTCCACTATGTCTTTGACAAATTTGGATGCCTGGGAATTGAACACCGTTTCACGCACCACGCTGATGGCACTGATCAAGCTGGGGATAATCACAAGCACCGCCAACACGGCGATACCTCGCTTGGTGAGACGTTCCCGCTTGGGATCCATGAATTTATGGATGGGGAAATGGAGATAGCGCACAATGATGAAAGTTCCGAGGGAGATGAAGAAGGAGTTGATGAAAAAGAGGTAGAAGGCACCTGCAAAATACTTGAACTGCAGGGTAGCCAAGCCGAAACCGGCAGTACAAAGGGGAGGCATCAAAGCGGTGGCAATGGCCACACCGGAAATCACAGTAAAGGGGGTGTCCTTGCGGGAGGCGGCCACAATGCCGGCCAATCCGCCGAAGAAAGCAATCATCACATCAAAAATGGTGGGACGAGTACGGGCCAGCAATTCCGACTGCGCGTCTCCCAGCGGGGAGAGAAGAAAATAGAGGGTGGAGGCGAACAGACTGATACTCACCATCACCAGCAAGTTGCGGGCGGAACGGCGCAGCAATTCCATGTCGAATGTACCGATGGCCAGCCCCACCCCGTTGATAGGCCCCATCAACGGAGAAATCAACATCGCGCCGATGATGACTGCCGTGGAGTTCACATTCAATCCCACAGACGCAATGATGATCGCGAAAAACAACACCCAGATGTTGATGCCACTGAATCCCACTGATTTCTTGATAGACAAGATCGTGGCCTCCACATCCGTGTCCTCCTGAATCGTAAAAAGCTTTTTCATTTTTTTCGCATACTCCCCTATCCTATCCCCTATATTTTTGATTCCCTGATTGTTAATATCTTCCATATTATTATGTTTTAGCAGGCAAAAATACAATTTTTTCACAAAAAGACAACAGCGAATTCTCACCCCCGCGCCTGAGAGAAGACGCTGGAAAACGCCCCCGTTTTTTTTTGAAAATTCATACTAAAAACATAGTAATAACGTTTAGTACGGTGTTTTACCTAAATAGCATAAAAGACATAAAGTATGAAGAAACTTTTCCTGATTTTGCTCCTCTCTGCAGGCATGTTTTCCATCCAGGCCCAAAACGACAACAGAGTGTTAGTCACCATAGGCGATGAGGCCGTCACTGCCGGAGAATTCCTCAAGACATACAGCAAGAACAACAATCTCTCCAAGGCCACGGAGGCCGACCTTCGCGAGTACCTGAATCTGTTCATCAACTTCAAGATGAAGGTCAAGGAGGGGGAGATCCTCCAGTTGGACACAGCCAAAAAATTCAAAATGGAGTTGGCACAGTACCAGCGGCAGTCTTCACAGCAGTTTCTGGTGGACAAAGAGGTGACCAAGGAGTTGGAAGATGAGGTGTTGGAGCGGGCACTGATTGATCTGCGCGCATCGCACATACTCGTCAACTGCGGGGAGAACGACGCGCCCAAAGACACGCTGGCAGCTTACCAGAAAGCGTTGTCCATCCGCAACGAGATCCTGTCGGGAAAACTCACCTTTGCGGAAGCCGCGGTTGAATACTCGGATGACCCTTCCGCCCGCGACATTATCAATCCCCAGACCAACCGGCTTCACCCGGGAAACAAAGGCGACCTGGGCTACTTCTCCGTCTTTGACCTCATCTATCCTTTTGAATGCGGGGCCTACAACACCCCTGTCGGACAGATTTCCATGCCGGTGCGCACCCGCTTCGGCTACCACCTCATCTATGTGCAGGACCGCATTCCCGCCATTGAACAGATTGAAATCGCACAGATTTACGTATCTGACAGCACAGCCAAAGAGGGAAAGCAGATACCCGAAACGGCCCAACGACTGAAAGAAATACAGAATGCACTGCAGCAGGGCATGACCTTTGAGGATGCCGCCAAGCATTTTTCCGAAGACAAGGATGTGCAGGAGACCGGCGGTGTACAGGAGCCCTTTGCTCCCAACCGCCGTCAGGGAGACTTCGTACGTGCCATCCTCAACCTGAAACCCGGTGAAGTTTCACAACCCATCCCCTCACAGAACGGCTGGCATATCGTAAAACTGCTGGAGGCCACGCCCGTAGTGCTGGACGATGACAACCGCTACAACCTCATCTCCCGCATCTCAAGAGACACCCGCTCCCATAAAAGCAAAGACTCCTTTATCGCCAAACTGAAAAAAGAGTACAACTATGAGGAAAGCGGCCGCGCCAAAGCCATCAAGTTCTTCCTCAAGAACATGCCGGAGGAATTCTTCCAGAGCAAAGACGCCGACCTCACAAAAATCAAAGGCATTGAAAAACTGAAACCCATGGCCTCCTTTGCAGACGTCACCATCTCTGCCACCGATTTTGCCAAGCTGATCAACAGATTCAAAGGCAGCCAAATACACAACAACGAGTATGCCGGTTTCTTTCAAGAACGATTTGACGTTTTAGTACAGGATAAAATCATGCGCTATGAAAACAGCCGCCTGCTGGACAAGTATCCGGAACTGAACGAGCTGGTACAGGAATTCCATGACGGGATGGTGCTCTATGAAATCAACACACTGAAAGTGTGGGCAGAAGCCGTCCACGACTCCACCGGACTCAAAGCTTTCTACGACGAAAACATCAACCGCTACATCGATCCTCAAACCAACACCCCCCAAACTCTGGAAAGCATCCGCGCCATTGTCATCACCGATTACCAGGAATATCTTGACAATCAGTGGGTCATGGAACTGCGCAAAAAATACAAACCCTCCATTGACGAAAACGTATTCTCCACCCTTATCAAAAAATAACCGTGAAACACACTGCCTTCCTGCTGCTTTCAATGCTCGCACTGCTGGCCGGCTGCCAACAAAAAGACCCCGTGGTGGCCAGCGTGAGCAACCATAAGCTGTTCGCTTCGGAAGTGAAATCCCAAATTCCCTCCGGACTGCCTGCCAAAGACAGTGTGGCCCTAGCCAGCCAGCTCATCAGCGACTGGATTACCGAGCAGCTTATCCTTGACCAAGCGGAGAAGGAGCTCTCATTCAGCGAAAAAAACTTTGACAAGGAGATGGAAGCCTATCGGCGCTCCCTGCTCAAACAGCGCTATTACGAGAAAATCACCTCCGACCCCACCCGATTCCGTGTCAGCGACGACGAGGTTCGACAGGCCATCGCACAATCGCGAGGCACCCTGGTCTCCCCCAAAGACATCATCCAGCTCAACTACATCAAACTTTCACAAACCTCTTCCCTGCTGGACGAATTCAGAGCAATACTTTCAGATGAAAACCGGCGCCTGACAGAAAAAGAACGCATCAAATCCCTTTGCGGGGACTCCATTGAATACTTCATTGATGACGACCAATGGCTCTTTCTGGAAGATGTGGAGCTGGAAGCCAATATCGGATTTGAAAAAAATGAAGATTACGACTTCCCATCCTATAAAGAGAAAACCGTGGACAACGACATCTATCTCATCGTGTTGCTGGACTACAAATCCAAACAGACCGGAGAAGAGTCCAAAGACTATTTTGAGAGTGTTCGTACCATGTTGATCCAGAAGAAGAAAACCGAATTTCTCAACCAGCACATCAACGAGTTACTAAAGAATGCCGAAAAGAAAGGCAAAATTGCACGTTAAATAATCCTCAAACCATTAAATCCATTTTACAATGACATTATCATACACAGCACTATTCATCATCACAATACTTGCCCTCATCGGGTTTCAGATTGGCTTATGGACCATCTTCAGAAAAGCTGGGGAGGCGGGGTGGAAATCACTGATTCCTGTTTACCGGATGTGGATATGGCTGAAAAAGATTGTGCAACGGCCCTGGTGGTGGATGATTCTGATTCTCTTTCCTTTCATCGGTGTTTTCATGGTGTATTACATGATATGGGAAACCATCCGGGTGTTTGGGAAGACCAGCTATCTCTACCTTATCCCCGGCACGCTGTTCTATTTTATTTATCTCCCCTACCTCGGATTGAGCAAGAAGGAGCGTTTTTATCTTCGCAGCGAGCTGCCCGCATTCGAGAAGAGCAGTCTGCGCGGCTGGGGAGATGCCATCATTTTTGCCATAGCAGCGGCCTACATTTTCCGCACCTTCCTTATTGAGCTGTACGCCATTCCCTCCTCATCCATGGAAAGCTCCCTGATGGTGGGAGACTATCTGGCAGTAAGCAAATATCACTATGGGCAACGCATCCCCCAAACCGTGCTTGCTGTTCCTTTCATGCACCACACCCTGCTTCTCACTGATGCGGTTCCCTCCTTTGTGGACTGGCTGGAACTGCCCTATATGCGTTTTCCGGGAACCAGCAGTGTGAAGAACAACGACCCGATTGTGTTCAACTATCCCGACGGCGACACCGTGGCCATTGAACGCCAAAACGAAAGCTACTACTCCATTGTCCGAGACTTTGACGCCATATTGAATCCCAACGCTCCCGAAAACGAGCGGCAGTCGGTCATTCTCCAGTACGGGGAAGAATGGGCCGCCCGCATCCAGAACAAATACGCCGGAAAGAGCGCACAGGAAGCCGTCCGCGGGGAGTACACAGTCAGAGCGCGGCCTGTGGACAAGCGGGAGAACTACGTAAAACGTTGCATTGCCATTGCCGGCGACCGTCTGGAAATCCGCAAGGGAGTGGTTTACATCAACGGGAAAGCCGCTGATGTTCCCCAAAGACGCCAATTCTCCTACCTTATGGAGGGCAACATTCCAAAGAAATTGGCCAAAGAACTCCGCATCAATCTGGAAGACATACATCCAGTATCCAACGGAACCGTCCTATTCCTCAACGATGAGCAAGTCAAAGCAATTCAAAAACGCGGATACATTATCAACTCCTTGGTAGAAGAGGAAGCATCCTACAATTCCGACATCTTCCCGCATGACCCGCGCTACGCTTGGAACAAGGACAACTTCGGTCCGGTCACCATCCCGCAAAAGGGAGCCACAGTGGAACTGAACGACTCCACCCTAGTGCTTTACGACCGCATCATCAAGAACTACGAGCTCAACAGCTTGGAGGTCAAAGACGGCAAAATCCTCATCAACGGCCGACCCGCCACACACTATACATTCAAGATGGACTACTACTTCATGATGGGTGACAACCGTCACAACTCTGCCGACTCCCGCTACTGGGGATTCGTGCCGGAGGACCATATTGTGGGAAAACCCGTGTTGGTGTGGCTCTCCCTTGACAAATTCCGCTCCTGGGGTGATGGCAAAGTACGATGGAACAGAATGTTCCGCATCATTCGGTAACACAAAAACATCAAGCCATGTCCTCCAAGTTCAAGATACCGCACACCTTTACCATTGTCTTCATCGTTGTCGCCGTATGTGCGGTGATGACCTGGTTTGTGCCCAGCGGTGAATTCAACCGCGATGACAACGGCAACGTAATCCAAAACACCTACCACCCGGTGGAAAAGGCCCCGCAAACCTGGCAGGTTTTCACTGCTTTTTTTGACGGTTTTCAAAAGAGCGCAAATATCATTGTCTTCATACTCATGATTGGTGGCGCCTTCTGGATTCTCAACAGCACCAATGCCATCAACATGGGTATCAATTCCTTTTTGAATTTCACCCAAAAGCTACAAAAGTACAAAGTGCTGCAAAAGATCGGAGTAAACAACATCGTTATAATTTTGATCATACTGTTATTCAGTGCTTTTGGTGCAATTTTCGGCATGAGCGAAGAGACCTTGGCCTTCATTGCCATCTTCGTTCCGCTGGCCATCTCCATGGGATATGATTCCGTGACTGGTGTATTGATGTGCTATGTAGCTGCACATGTGGGATTTGCAGGGGCACTCTTCAATCCTTTCACCATCGGCATTGCACAAGGCCTTTCCGGACTACAGCCCTTCTCCGGTTTGGAATACCGTTTCTTCTGCTGGGTCATTCTCACCCTCATTGCCATCACCTTCACACTATGGTATTCCGCCCGCATCAAACGAAAACCACAAAAATCCTTCATGTATGACGCGGACCAATATTGGCGCGACAAAGTCCTGCAGAACACAGAAACAGAACAACGCTCTTCCACCACAGCCACTTGGTTCGTATTCGGAATCATCACCCTGCTGCTGGTTTATCTTTCTCTTCGCTATCCCCAAACCCTCATCACCATTGGCAACAGCAGTTCACAACTATACCTTTTCCCCATCATAACGGTGATTTTCACCGGATTAGGAGTCATTAGTATTTTAAAATCCGTACACAGGTACATTCTCAACATCCTTTTTCTCACCATTGTCATGCTGATTGTGGGAGTATTGGGATACGGATGGGGCGTAGGAGAGATCGCCGCCCTGTTCATGGCAATGGGACTGGTCACAGGCGTGGCCTACGGCACCCATTTTGACCAGATCATCCGCCAGTTTCTGGAAGGTTGCAAGGACATGCTGAATGCCGCCTTGATTGTAGGCATTGCCAGCGGCATCATTGTCATTTTGCAAAACGGGCACATAGTGGACACCATCCTGCACGGGAGTTCCAACATGGTAGCCGATGCTGGCAAGGAGGGGGCTCTTGGCGGGATGTACTTGATACAAAACCTATTGAACCTCATCATCCCGTCCGGATCAGCCAAAGCCGCCCTCACAATCCCCATGATGGCACAATTCGCTGACCTCATCGGGGTGTCACGGCAAGCCAATGTACTGGCCTTCCAGTTCGGCGACGGCTTCACCAACATGATCACCCCCACCTCCGGAGTGCTCATCGGTGTGTTGGGCATCGCACGCATTCCCTATGCCAAATGGGCAAAATTCATTTTCCCATTCATTTTGTTCCTGATTATTGTAGGATTTTTACTACTTTTGCCGACCATTTACCGACCATTAAACGGATTTTAAGATACGCAATGAAAAAACGGATAATTATTTTTTCCTGCTTGCTGTTTGCACCTATTTATTTCCTTCGTTCTCAAACGGATAATTATTACTTTTACCATGATTACGAAGCCTGGGAGGGTGGAATTTACATGGGTGTCAACTCCTTTTACGGAGATGTCAACGACAATACAAACAAGATTTTTCCGGCCACCCCATTCCAAAAATCCTTCTATCAGGACAGACATTTCGTAGTGGGCGGATACTTTGGAAAACGCATGACCCCATTTTGGACTCTCTCATTGGACTTCAACTTTGGACGGGTGTCAGGTAAAATGAAATATGACAATCTGGCCTTCCGTACATCATGGAACACCCAGGTTACCCTATCCAACACGCTGGACATCCTCTCCATGTGCAATTTGAACACGGCTTGGGCCGTATATCCCAAAATCGGCTTTGGGGTATATGCTTTCCGTTCGCAAGTGTGGAATACGTCCACCGGAGGGATGATAAACACCTTCCCGCACGGAGAGTTTGATCCGGGAACCAATACAACGATAGCACGCGGATACCGATGTGCCTTTGCCATGCCCATCGCATTGGGAGGCAGTTTCCGTCCGCTGCCCGAACTGCGCGTTTTTCTGGAAACAGGAATCACTTGGGTGTGTACTGACATGCTGGATGCATACCAGTCCACCCAACGTGGATTTGAAGGAATTTGGAACACTGTGGTCGGCGTCAGCTACCAGTTCAACTTCACCCCATACAGAGGAGCCAACCCCCGGAGCGCCACCTCTAACGATGCACTTGAAGATGACGGCATCAGCAAGAAGTACAAGAAAATGCGCTGGAAATCCAACCTCGGAACCGGCAAGCCCCGCTACAGTACCTCCAGTTCTATCAAAAAACACAAGAGAAGATAACACGCTTTCCCATTCAGCTGGATCTCGCCAGCCTTCCTTCAATGGTATGATTGGAAAAAAATCAAAACCACATCATCGCCCATCTTGGGCACGAAACCTTTGGCTTTTATATCAACGAAACAAAAAGGGAGTGCCATCATAGACACTCCCTTTGGATTATAGGAAATTGCCATCTTTTACTCCACTTTCACACAACGGAGGCTGCAGCCGTCCTTTTTGCTCTGGGTGAGGAGTTCATCCTCACAAACCGCGCATTGCACAGATGAACCCATGACAGGATTGGCCGCCGGCGTGCAAGTCCAGAAACGAGCCATGGTCATCAGACTCTCGTAGGTGTCTGTAGCATTGACATACATACCGCCGCCACGCGCATCAAATCCCCTGGACGGCTCTGCGCCCACCAGACTGCTCACCCAATGGTCGGCATTAGTGGACTTGATGTACGGCATACCGCCGGCACCCTCTACGAGCTGGAGGAAGTCTGTGTTCGTGGGAATTGCCCATCCGTCCGGGCAGACTCCCTGAACGTGTCCGAGAACCACTGCCGGTTCTGCGGCATCGTCATCCTCCGTCACTCCCATGGCGGTGTACCAAGTGTAAAGATTGCCATAGATGGCCTGCAAGGAGTCGCTGTTGTCGTATTTGCGGATACCTGAAACTGCGCGGGTGCTGCGGCTTTGGGCCACACGCACATTCTCGCGTATCCAGCAGTTGCCGCCGATACGGGTAACTGGGTAAGAAATGCCGTTGATGATGACCTCACTGCACTCCGGATAGCTGAGCATGATACGCTGTATGCAGATGAGACTGTCACCGCCGCAAGTATCCTTCACATGCCATTCCACCACATAAGTAGTGTCCTCAAGACCTTCCGGAATGGCATAGCGGTTGTTGTCCGTCAATCCTTCGCCCTTCAAAAACAGCGGCATGGCCGGGATATTGTTAGTCCAAATGGGCTGGTGAAGGATGACCAACGTGTCGATGGCACCATATCTCAAAGTGATGGATGTGTCATTGGGGCAAGTATAGGTCACGCTGCCCGGCTTTTTCACAGAGGGTTTCACCGTGAAAATAACATTATCGCTGGCCGGACAGTCGTGAGCGTCCAAGATGGAAACTGACACAGTATATTCCTGATCGCCATCATTGACACCTGTCTGTGCCACCGTGGTAGAAGCATCTTGCATATCCGTGGCATCACCGCTCCACATATAGCGATAGGGACTGGTGCCACCGTTCACGGTAACGCTCACCGGGTAGCTACCCTGATTCGGACAGAGATTAGACGGGGTGACGATTTCGGCAGTCAGCTCAGCGATTTCAGTAATCTCAAAAGGAACTTCCACACTATAGTGGAGTGAGTCGGTAACCACCACAGTATAGTTGCCGGCTTCAATCCCCTCAAAAGTATATGGGCTGCTATGTTCAACAGCAACACCATCCATAGCGAAGGTGTACTTGCCATTGTTGGCCTTGCCACCCGTCACAGTAATTTCAGCAGTACCATTGTTCCCATTGCGGCAGAACACCTGTGTGGTAGCGGCTTCCGCCTGCAACTTCGGATAGATGTACAATAAACTATCCAGAACTCTAAAACTGACATCCACATAGTTATTGTTGTTATTTTGGAAGTATGACGGACGTAAATACATATTGAAAATATGGAGTGCATCGGCCGACCCTGTACCATGTGCAACCGTGTCATCGGGCATGCCAGTGAAACTGAAATCGTCAGTGCTGTATAAATTAACCGGATCAGTAATTGACACACCATACCCTGTCACTCTCTGGTCGGTGCCATTGTATTCCACCTCCTTGCCATGCTCCTGGATCATCACGACAACACCGGGACGCGGGGTAATTTCCTGCTTAAAGTCATAGATTACATTGTAATTGGTGATGTCATCACTTGTAGCGAAGTCTGTGGTTATTGTGGTATAGTTTGTCAATACTGAATCAAGGTAAATGGCTACATCTCCACGCTGGCTCGTCACCACACCGGCGGTGATGGTCGCACCGTTCTGCAGACCGCCGATCACCCAGCCCGTACCGGTGGTAGGCTCTCCGCCAGGGGTGTCACCAGCCGCTGTCGTGCCATTGTCAAGCCCGTCAGTTGGCACCGTATTCACGAAATTATATCCGTCATACACCTTGGTATTGTCAAGGGAGATTGCCAGATCGTGTTTGGTGATCTCGAGCGTTCCATAGTTTGTAGTGAATGTACCGCCATAGTTGTTTTCCATGTCTGGCAAGTTGAAGGTGTACACATTGTTGTTAGCTGCATTGTCTCTATAGTTCTTGATTCCAGCAAACGTCGGCACAATGGTAACAATGTCATTGGTGGGCAAACGGAACTGGAGTCCATCAGTGCCCTCTATGGCAGGGATATTCGTGCTGCCATAGGTCACTGTGTACTCCTGTTTCGTGTGCGTTTCGCCGTCATACACCCAACTGCCGCTGGCAGAGGCAATGGTGACATTCGTCATATCCTTTGTCACCGTCAGGGTGCCATTCTGGTAGGTAATGTCATAGTTGGCCGTCACTTCCTCATCGGAGGCATTGTAGATAACACAGCCGCTCGGCACATTGTCGCTGCTTCCAGCAGCAGTCTGACTGCCCGTCACGGTAACCGCATGAATATGATCGGTGGAGACTAAGGAAGTTCCATCAGCGATGGAGTAACCGTTGTCGGTCAGTGCTGTGCCGTCATACACTTTTTCATTGCTGTTGGCTTTGATGGTCAAAGGTTTCTGGGTCACCACCACACTAAGTTCAGCGCTTTCTGTTCCGCAGTTGGGAGTCTGATTGCTTTCGGCGACCACAGTGATGGTATAGTTGTGCACAACAGGCTGCACTGCCGTGATTTTTTGAGTCATGGCATCATACGCGAAACCTGCCGGCAGTGTCGGGGCAATCACGTTGGAATGAGTGTTGGTGATTTCTACCGGAGTGATAGAGTTTCCGTACACGATTGACTGTTCATCCAGAGAGACCGAAATGGTGGGGAGCGGGTTGATGTGGATATTGGCGATGTGAATGCTGTCGCTGCCGCAGTCGTTGCCCACCTTCACACTGTAATCAAAATCACCGCTGGCATCGGTGAATGGGGTGAAGCTCGCACCGTTCGCGTCACTGATTGCCGTGCCATTTTTGTACCATTGGTATGTCGGTGTGCCGTGACCACCTGTGACGCTTACATTCAGCTCAGTGAGTGTGGTCTCGTCTTTGCAATAAGTGGCATCACTGCTCGTTGAACTGACTGCGAACACGTTATAAATATGGATGTTGGCGACATGGATACTGTCGCCGCCGCAGTTGTTATATACTTTCACACTGTAGTCAAAATCACCGCTGGCATCGGTGAGCGGGGTATAGGTGTCAGTGGTTGCACCGCTGATGGGAGTGCCGTTCCTGTACCACTGGAAGGTCGGGGTGCCTTCACCGCCAGTGATGCTCACGGACAAATCGCTGACCATGGTTTCATCCTTGCAATAATTGGCATCGCTGCTCTCTGTACCGACCTCCACCGTAAGGTATTGCCACCTGGCATAGAGTATGATCACTTCCCCTTGCTCCGCAGTGAGATCGTTGAAACTCTGTTCATTGGTGTATTCCACATCGCCGCTAGGAGTGGTACTCCAACCAAGGAAGCTGTAGCACGGACGGCGGAAGTCATTGGTGGTGAGGGTCTGTGGCTCATCGTAGGTGAAGTTCATATCGGCCATCGTACCCGTGACATTATCGCCATTGGGGTCAAAATGCACGGTATAAGTAAGGGGAATCCAGTTGGCATACATGGTCACAGTGCCGTCGGTCGCAAAGGGGATGGAGGTTACGGGGATGGTCAACTCGTCATCCTCATACCAACCTTCGAGTGTTTGGCCGGTAGGTGCGGTGACATGCGTGCTGATGGCGGCATAAATGGCATAGCCGTCGGGGTTGTGGGCATCCAGGAAATAGCTATTGTCCGTGAAAGGTGCATAGCTGCCGACGAGGTCAGCGTAAGTAGTAGTGGTATTGTTGTTGGCTGTGCTGACAGTGACACCCATAAACACTGGATTCACAATATTGTCGAGATTGTTGGGCATCTTCGGCACCACAATGCCGCTTCTCTCCTCCCATTGGTTTCCAAGAACAGCAAGAAAATCCGCGATACTCATGCCATTTTCATACCTGCCTTCATTTTGAAGCACCGATGATCCGGCCCTGCTATTGTAAAAGCAATTGGTAAGATTTCCCCGAACATAACCACTCACAAAGATGTAAGTATCTTCGTTCGACTGACTCATTATTAAAGATGAAGGCATAAACAGGCAATTCCTTAGGTTTGCCCTTGCATAGTCGCGCGTCCAACCCACCATGCCACCTCCTTCGTAATTGCTTGTATTATACCTTATAATTCCTGTAAATAAACAATCTGATAAATTAATCGTAGCGTTTGATTTAACACACGCCACCATGGCTCCTGCGTCCACCCAATCCGAAGCCGAATAGTTGGAGATGATGTTCACATTACTCCAACAGTTCCGGATGGTGCTGTTTCCTTCAACGTATGATGTAATTGAAGCAGGACGATGTCTGCTGAATCTGATTGTTCCATCCAATTTCAAGTTTTGTATTGTGGCATCGGCAATGGCTGTAAAAGGAGCCAAATCCTCGTATCCGCCTGAAAGGTTGAGTGTAATGGTATGTCCGCAACCATCGAAAGTACCCCTGAATGCATGGTATTCATCACCCACGACCCTCACTACTCTGATGTCAGCAGCCAATTTCACAGTTTTCCCCTGATAGGTATTGCCATTGCTCACTTCTGTAGCGAAAGCGTCCCAATCCTCATCTGTGCGAATGATAAGATCCGCATCGTTCAAAGCCTCGGATTTTAGGATGAAGGGTTTGCCAGCCTCAATCGTGGTGGCATCGGCAAAGGTCATGGTCAGTGTGCCATCATTATAAGTCGAGCCATCAAGGGTTTTCACCGTGGCATTCTGAAGTGGAGTCCCTGTGAAATCGTTCAGGTCAAAAGGCAGAACAAGCGTATTCCAAGTGTCGTTGCAATAGATTATATGGTTGGAGAGGACCACAGCGTAAGTCGTTGAGCTGGCGGCAGCGGTTGTGATGGCATTGTTGTTGTCAGTATTTTCAACCAATACAAGCGTGCGCATCCACTTGGCATAAAGGTTGATCACGGCTCCTTGCACTGCAGAAAGATTGCTGACACTTGCTTCGTTGGCATATTCTACATCACCATCGGGGGTGGTGCTCCATCCAGCGAAAACGTAGCCGGAGCGACTGAAACCGTTGGCGGCGAGATTCTGCGCCTCATCGTAGGTGAAGGTCTGGTCAAGCATCGTACCGGTGGCACCTGAGCCTCTGACAAAGCGGACGGTATAGGTGATGGGAGCCCATTTGGCATACATGGTCACAGTGCCATCGGTAGTGAAAGGGATGGAGGAGGCTGGAATCGTCAAATCATCATCCTCATACCAACCATCAAGTCTTTTACCGGTAGGTGCAGTGACATGCGTGCTGATGGCAGCATGAACCGCATCACCGTTGGGGTTGTGGGCGTCCAGGATATAGCTATCGCCCGTGAACGGCGCATAATTGCCGACAAAGTCAGCATTGGCGGTCGTGACGTTGTTGGTGGCAGTGCTGATGGTGACGCCCACGAACACGGGATTCTCAATATTACTGACTGAGTTCGGCATCTTGGGCACCACATTGCCGCCAACCACCTCCCATTCATCGCCAAGTGCGGTGGCCAAATCTGCAGAGGACATTGTACCTACTGCAGTACCTTGAACATTGCCCAGCTCACGGGTATAATAACAATTTGTCAATGTCGTCCCATTTGTATTTCTATAGAAAGTAGTTGCGCCAGTTAAGCTCACCGTCATCTCAGCAGGGGCAAAGAGAGAGTTGGATATGATGGTGCTACCACTGCCGCGTTTCCAGTTGACAAGACCAGCACAATTAGTATTATTTGATCCAAGTAGCGATCCGTCGAAAAGACAATTATTCACAATAAGTGCCCCTGCCTCTTGTACGCCCACGATGCCGGCTAAAGCAGCATTGTCACCTTTTGTACTAGTTATGGAAACACTGCTATGGCAGTTCTCTATCTGCGTACTTCCATAAACTCTTCCAGCTATACCAGCATTCAGGAAATTATTACTGGAGATGGTGCCACTGGTATGCAGATTGCGAATAGTGGCTCCGTTAAGACAAGGGAAAGGAGCGTCATAAGCTCCGGCTGTCAGGTTTACGGTCAGCTCATGTCCGCAACCATCGAAAGTACCGCAGAATGGATGTCCTTCGTTACCCACCATCGTAGTGACACTGATATCGGCGACCAGCATCACGGTCTTGCCTTGGTAGGTATTGGTGCCATTGTTCACCTCTGCAGCAAAAGCATCCCAATCCTCTGCCGAATTAATGATAAGGTCCGCATTAGTAGATTTGAAAATATAAGGTTTCCCTGCCTCAATTGCAGTGGCATCTTCGAAAGACATGGTCAAAACACCATCATTGAAAGACGAGCTTTCAAGGCTCTTCACCGTGGAATTCTCAAGTGAGGTGCCTGTGAAATCATTCAGGTCAAATGGCAGGCAGATGGTGTTCCAGCTATAGTCGCGATAGATTGTGCGGTTGGCAAGGGACACAGCATACGGCTCCGAAGTTGCGGCAGCAGTGGCGATGGCACCATTGTTGTCTGTGTTGTTGTATAACGTCAACGAGTTCACCTAAGTGGCAGTGTAGGATCGATTCCCCATTGAGCCTGTGGGGATAGTGACATGCGTGGAAGAACCGCTGATATCGGCACCCGTCCATCCCACAAAGTAAAATCCCTCACGGGTGGGATTGACGAGTGTGATGTCATCGCTTTCCACGTTGTAAATCGTCGGATTGGCAGTTGCAAAAGTGGCGTTTTCCACTCCGCTGTAGGTAATGTTATACGCTATCAGTGTCCACATCGCCTTGACTGTGACATCATTATCAGGCATCACGAAGGTGTAAGTGCTGCCACTTTGAGTAACAGCAATGTCGTTATTGTTGGCGTCTTTCACACTGTATCCGACGAAGGGATTATCATAACCCGCCGGTACGCTGCCATGTCCAAGTGTGACAGTAGTGCCGGAGATGGCACAAGCCCCATCGCCTTGGGTGAACACATCGGTGCCAGAGACCGTAGCCCCTGTAAGGAGCGTAATCCCTAAGGCAGCCCGTAATGTTTTACCATCAATTTTTGAAAAATCAGAGATGGTGCCACTAAGCAGCTCCGTGCCGTTGTAGAGGGATTTGCCATTGGCGACCCGAACCGTTGAAGCCCCGTATTTTATTGAAGTGATGTAGTCGCTTCCTCTGGAGCAGCTGAGGGTGACGTTGCCGCCTCCACCGCCCCATCCATAACCGATGCCATTGTTATTGCCTCCGCCTGTAGCATTGATCTGACCACCGGTGATGGTGATGGTTCCTCCTCCACCGCCGTAGTTGCCGTGCGAACCCGCCCCAATGCCAGCAGACCACTGTCCACCCTGTATGGCTCCATTGGCCGTTACCTTGCCGCCAGTAATTATAATTGTACCATTATCCTGGCTATAACCCGAACCTATGCCCGCTCCTGCACCAGAAGAACCGCAAGCGCCACCCGTTGCAGTGATCTGCCCTCCATGGATAGTGATAGTGGATGCAACTCCATTGTGTCCGGAGCCTATCCCAGCACCGCCATTCCAACCGGTTGCAGTGACTTTGCCGCCATGTATGGTGATATTCCCCATTGCTGATGACTCATGCTCATTTCCACCGATGCCGGAATGACCGCCGCTGCGCCCATTTGCAGTAAGTTGACCCGTCCCATTGGTTTGACCATGAATAATAAGTCTTGTTCCACTGGGCACATATATGCCACTCGTTGCATTTAGGTTCCTTCCGTCAACGAGAATCAGATGCACCGTACCCTTAACTCTAATACGGTTGGTATTGGTGACATAGCCATCCACCACATACCATGTCTCAGTGTTATCACTCCCCATTTCTGTGGTTGCATTGGTAATAGAAGTGCAACTTGCCGCGATTTTTGAATCAAATGAGTTTGTTGAAGCATTGTATTCAAGGTATGGCACCTGTGCCTGCATGGTCTGAACGTTCATCGCGAAAAAACAGCATAACAACATCGCAAAACAACGTGTCATAGCGGGTAAAATTCTATTTTTCATATTGTCAAATTTTTACACTCTGATTCAAATTAATTCAAATTGGCAAAATTACAATTTTTCACTGTTACATTTTTTTACTTTTGTAATTTTTTTTTTACACTAAAATGTTAATTATACGATATTAGCATTCAATATGTTACACATTTTTTTGTGCAAAAAAAGTCAACTCCCAATAACCCATGAATTCATTGTCGCCAAGTTGTAGCACCAATTTGTCTTCGTTTGCCAATAGAAATCATAAAAAAACGGCCGGCTTCTAAGGAAACCGACCGTTTTATTGCAAAAATTTCAGATTTTACTGGATTCTCACACAGCGGAGGCTACAGCCGTCCTTTTTGCTTTGGGTGAGGAGTTCATCCTCACAAACCGCACACTGCACAGATGAACCCATGACAGGATTGGCCGCCGGCGTGCAAGTCCAGAAACGAGCCATGGTCATCAGACTCTCGTAGGTGTCTGTAGCATTGACATACATACCGCCGCCCCGCGCATCAAAGCCCCTGGACGGCTCCGAACCCACCAAACTGCTTACCCAATGGTCGGCATTGGGGGACTTGATGTACGGCATACCGCCAGCTCCCTCTATGAGCTGGAGGAAGTCTGTGTTTGTGGGGATTGCCCAACCGTCCGGGCAGACGCCCTGAACGTGTCCGAGAACCACCGCCGGCTCAACGGCATCGTCATCCTCTGTCACTCCCATGGCGCTGTACCAAGTGTACAGATTGCCATAGATGGCCTGCAAGGAGTCGCTGTTGTTGTACTTGCGGATTCCCGTAGCGGCACGACTGCTGCGGCTTTGAGCCTCACGCACATTCTCACGTATCCAGCAGTTACCGCCGATACGAGTGACCTGGTACTCCATGCCGTTGATGATGACCGAACTGCACTCCGGATAGATGAGCATGATCCGCTGTGTGCAAATGAGGCTGTCACCACCGCAGGTATCCAGCACATGCCATTCCACCACATAGGCGGTGTCTTCAAGACCTTCCGGAATGGCATAGCGGTTGTTGTCCGTCAACCCTTCACACTTCAAAAACAGCGGCATGGTCGAGAGATGGTTGGTCCATGACGGCTGGTGAAGGATAACCAGCGTGTCGATGGCACCGTACCTCAAGGTGATGGTGGTGTCATTGGGACAGGTATAGGTCACGCTGCCTGGTTTCTTCACAGAAGGCTTCACCGTGAAAGTAGCAGTGGCAGTAGTCGCACAGCCGTTTTGGTCGGTAACCCCCACCGTGACAATGTATTCCTGCTCGCCGTCATTGGCGCCAATCTGGTTCACTGTCGTTTCATCGGCATCCACAGGTGTTGCATCGCCACTCCAAACATAGTTGTAGTTGGGGGTGCCGCCACTCACGGTAACGCTCACCGGGTAGCTGCCTTGGTTCGGACAGAGGTCGGATGGTGTGACAATATCAGCAGTTACATCCACCACATCAAAGATATGGATGTTGGCGATATGGATACTGTCGCTTCCGCAGTCGTTATATACTTTTATGCTGTAGTCATAATCTCCGCCGACATCCGTCAGCGGGGTGTAGCTCGCCCCGTTCGCGCCGCTGATAGGCGTGCCGTTCTTGTACCACTGGCAAGTCGGTGCACCTTCGCCGCCGGAGATGCTCACAGACAAGTTGGCGACCGTGGCCGCATTCATACAGTAGCTGGCGTCGCTGCTCGTTGTGCTGACCTCCACCGTAAGGGATTGCCATTGGGCATAGAGCACAATCTCCTCCCCTTGCTCGGCAGTGAGGTCGTTGAAACTTTGTTCATCGGTGTATTCAACCACTCCCCCAGAAGTGGTGCTCCAACCAAGGAAGCTGTAGCACGGACGGCGGAAGTCGTTGGTGGTGAGGTTCTGCGGTTCGTTGTAGGTGAAGTTCATGTCAGCCATTGTGCCAGTGACATTGTCACCATTTGGATCAAAGTGGACAGTATAAGTAAGTGGAATCCATTTGGCATACATCGTCACACTGCCATCAGTGGCAAAGGGGATGGAGGTGACGGGGATGGTCAACTCGTCATCCTCATACCAACCTTCAAGTGTTTTGCCAGTAGGGGCAGTGACATGCGCGCTGATGGCGGCATGAATGGCGTCGCCATCGGGGTTGTGGGCATCCAAGATATAGCTGGCATCCGTGAACGGCGCATAACTGCCAATGAGGTCGGCATAAGTGGTCATGACGTTGTCGGTGGCATCGCTGATGGTAACACCCACGAACACCGGATTTTCAATGTCAGGAATACTGTTTGGCATCTTCGGCACAACCTGGCCGCCTCTCACCTCCCAGCCGTCGCCAAGACATGCAACAAGGGTTTCATTGGGCAGAGAACTTGCATCAATACCCTGTGTACCGCCACTTGTCTTAGAGTAGCAATTGGTGATGGTTGCATTACTACCCGCAAGGTTTATATAGTTTTCACAGCTATAGGTCCCAGCAGCAACGCAGTTCGTTATGCTTGAATAATTATGGTCGCCCCATCCATAGATGATACCCGTTGCTGAAGTGGCACCACTGATATTGCCTGAAAAAAGACAATCTTGGATGGTGGAATGTGACGACAGGGCGTGACCGAGGATACCTCCGCAATGGCTATGACCACCGCCACTACATATAACATCAACAGCCACTTCGCAATTCATTATAGTTCCGACGGTATTACTCGCTATGAAACCCACGAGTCCTGCACAGTGCAGGTTTCCTCGCACCGTACCCGTAGTCTTAAGATTTTTGATAGTAGATCCGCTGATGTAGCGGAAAGGTGCTGTGCCTTGGTTGTCTTCGTCCGTTATGTTGACATTTAACGTGTGTCCTCCCCCGTCAAAAGTCCCGCAGAAAGCGTTACCTTGTACGTTGCCAGAAACAGTGCCGACCATGGTTGTCACACTGATATCAGCGTCCAATCTCACTACCTTGCCTTCGTATGACTCGATTCCATTGTTCACATTGGCAGCAAAGGCATCCCAATCAGCCTCTGAACGAATAACACAGTCAACCCCATCCAATTTCACGATATAGGGCGTTCCTGCTTCAATCTCGGTGACATCAGTGAAGTTCATTGTTAAGATACCATCACTATAAGTTGAATTTTCCATGGTTTTCACCGTGGCACTCTCAAGCGGTGTACCTGCAAAATTGTTCAGGTTGAAAGGCAGGCAAATGGTGTTCCAACTGCCGTCCCGATAGATTGTGCGGTTGTTGAGAATTACTGCATAAGGATCCGCGCTGGCTGCAGCGGTTGCAATGTCACTATTGTTATCGGTATTGCCCACCAATGCAAGCGATTTCACCCACTTGGCATACAAGGTCACCACATCTCCTTGTTCAGAGGAAAGACTGCTGACACTTTGTCCGTCAGCGTACTCTACAGCACCACTGGAAGTAGCACTCCATCCAGCGAAAAAGAAACCGGGACGATTGAAGACATTGTGGGAAAGGTTCTGCTCTGCACCGAAGGTGAAAGTTTGGTCAGACATTGTGCCTGTAGCATCTGCAGCATTTTTGTTAAAACGGACCCTATAAGTGATGGGCTGCCATTTGGCATAGAGGACCACATCTCGTCTGATGGAATAAGTTTGGGAAGCAGTATAGTTCGTGCCCGTTCCGTCGGGCAGGGTGTTCCAGCCTGCAAAAACATACCCGGTACGTTCAAGATTTCCTGTATTACCAACAATTGTGACGGTCGAACCAAGCGTATAAGTAGCAGCGCCAGGAGCACTTCCACTTGTTGCGTTATTGCTGTCGTATGTATGTGTGACATCACCTTGCAAATGAGTTCCACAATAAATGCAGTGGTCCGTTCCAGAATGGCTCGTACATTGTCTAACTGAAGAAGTTTGAATCGCAAGAGAATTTATGCGATTTTCGTAGTAAACAGGCGTTGAGTTTCCATTGATCCTCACACACATCCCATCGGCAATAAAAATATCGGCTTCATGTGTATCTCCACAAGCAGAACCACGGCCAATGGATCGTGCATCCCCATTCCTCCCTGTCGCAGAAATGTTGCCTCCGTACATGTTTATCGTTCCTCCACCGCTGCAAATGCCTCCACCAATGCCTGCTGCCCATTCGCCACTGGAGGAGGTGATATTCCCTCCGTGGAAAGATATAGTACCCAGATTATTACCAACATACCCATCCGTTCCAATTCCTGCAACTTGACCAGTAGGTAAAGCAATCAAGGCTCCTGTTCCACCCGCCTGACAATAGATGTTCAACGAATGATCGCCCTGCACGACAATACCATGTCTGGCTGTCAGTGTTGCACCATCGCAGAGAATAATATTCGCAGAACCATACACATAAATGCGATCCTCCACGCTAACATTGCTATTCACAACATACCAGGCATTGCCCAATGCCGTCGTGTTACTTGCAAAAACAATACAGCTCTCCGCTGTCAACACATCAAAATCGGGTGCTGTCGAGTTGTACGACAAATATTGCACATTGTGCACAATCGTTTGTGCCTGCATGGTCTGAACGTTCATCGCGAAAAAACAGCATAACAACATCGCAAAACAACGTGTCATAGCGGGTAAAATTCTATTTTTCATATTGTCAAATTTTTACACTCTGATTCAAATTAATTCAAATTGACAAAAATACAATTTTTACTGTTATAAATTACTACTTTTGTAATTTTTTTTTACACTAAAATGTTAATTATACGATATTAGCATTCAATATGTTACATAATTATCAGCAACGAACGTATTTTGCATGGCATAGTTGCCTGATAAAATAAATAAACTATCACAATCATTGAGCAATCGGCAGAAAGAATAACAGATTCCCGTTTTCAACACATTGTATTACAAAACAAAAAAACGGCCAGATTCAAAAAAACCGGCCGTTTTCGTATAAATTTCAAAAAAAATCACCGAACCTTTACGCAACGGATGCTATGGCAATCCTTTTTGCTCCGGATAATAAATTCTCCGTCGCAAACCGCGCATTGCAAAGTGGAACCCATGGCAGAACTGCCAGGTACCGATGAGCAGGACCAGAAGCTGGCCATGGTCATCAAACTCTCATAGTAACCTGTCGCATTGGAATACATACCACCACCGCGGGCATCAAAGCCGCTGGCGGGTTCGGAACCCACCAAACTGCTCACCCAATAATTGGGGTTGGTAGAACGCACATAAGGCATTCCTCCTGCACCTTCCAACATGTGGATATAGTCCTCATCCGTGGGGATAGCCCAACCGTCGGCACATGCTCCCTGTACATGACCATCCACGTATGTAGGCGTAGCGGCATCATCATTTTCAGCCACGCCGAGGGCCGTGTACCAACTGTAAAGATTGCCGTAGATGGCTTGCAAAGAATCGCTGTCATTATATTCACGGATTCCACTGACAGCCCGTGTGGAACGAGTCTGTGTCAGTCGCAAGTTCTCACGGGTCCAACAGTTGCCACCAATACGCTTGGAAGGATAAGTATAGCCATTGAGCACCATCGGTGAGCATACCGGATAGGTGAGTACAATGCGCTGCGTGCAAATCAATGAATCTCCTCCACATGTATCAACCAAATGCCATCTCACGATGTACGTGGTATCCTCAAGTCCCTCGGGTATTCTGTAACGATTATTGGCAGTTGCCCCCTCAAGAACCAGAGTCAGCGGCATATCCGGGATATTGCTGCTCCAGGTGGGTTGATGAAGGATGACCAAAGTATCAACAGCACCATATCTCAACATGATGGATGTATCGTTGGAGCATGTGTAGGTAACACTGCCTGTCTGTTCCACAGAAGGCTTCACTGTGAAGGCAGCAGATGCCATGGCCAAGCAGCCGTTAAAGTCGGTAACTGTGATTGCAACATTATAGGTATGCTGACCGTCATTGACACCGTTTTGAGCCACCGTCGTGGCATTTGCATTCACATTGGCGGCATCGCCGCTCCATTCATAGCTATAGTCAGGTGTACCGCCATTCACCACCACACTCACTGGATAAGTGCCCTGGTTCGGACAGAGATCAGCCGGAGTGACGATGCTGGCCGTAAGCTCTTCTATTTCGCTGATGGTGAAGTTCACAGTGACTTGATATCCCAATGAGTCGGTTACAACAACACTATAATTACCCTCAGTCAGGTTGCTGTATGTATGAGGAGTGAAATACTCTTCATTTGGTGCTCCCTCAAACGAGAAGTAATACTTGCCATAATGTCTCTTGCCACCTGTCACATCAATTCTAGCAGTACCATTATTCCCAGTGTGACAGAACACCAATGTTGTCGTAGCTTCTGCCTTCAACTTAGGATAAATGTATAACGCACTGTCCAAAATAATGAAGGAAACACCGGTGAAATTCGGATTGTGGTTAGAGAAGTCCGTGGAATGCAAATTCATATTAATGATTGTAAGGACATTTTCACTACCCATATCAGATACAACATCATTACCCGTGAAAGTGATGTCAGATTCGCTATACAACGGATCATTGATGCTCACGCTGTAACCCGTGACAGTTTGTACTGTGCCGTCATATTCCACTTCTGCACCATGTTCCTGGATGGTTACAACGACATTCGGACGTGGTGTGATGCTGAACACTCCCGTTTGAGTCGTCACCGTGTAGTTCGGGTTGGAGGCAGGATCCACCGTCACTGTGATTGTGTAATTCCCCATATTCTGACCTGCTGCGCGACTCAAGCTGTACACCGGTGCCACTCCGCCGGCAGGGACACCCGTCACTGTCGCCGTCAAAGCGGGATCAGTGGAAGGATTATTGTCATACACCTTCGTCTTGTTGTCTGCAGCAATGGTGATGGCAGCGGGAGTAATCTCCTGCGTGAAGTCGTAGGTCACGCTGTAGTTGCTGATGTCGTCACTTGTAGCAAATGCCGTCGTGATATTTGCACCCATATTATCGGTATAGATATCCACAACACTATTCGGGGTCGTCACCACTCCAGCCGTCAGCGTCGCTCCGTTCTGCAGACCCGTCGTGCTCACCGCAGTTCCGTTGTAATTCGTCACCAACGGAGTGCCATCATACACCTTCGTGTCGTTGATGGTGATGGTGAGCTCTCTCAGCGTAATCACCTGTGTAAAGTCGTAGCTTACGCTGTAGTTGCTGATGTCGTCGCTCGTGGTGAACGCCGTGGTGATGGTCATCTCGTCGCTGGAGGTCGGAGCCGTAGTGCCCGTGTAATCGTAGGTGTCCACATCCTTCGCGCTGCTCGTCACCACGCCGCTGATCGTCGCGCCGTTCTGCAGGCCGCTGACGACGTAGCCGTTGCTCTGGCCGTTCGTCGCAGCAGTTATCGTGCTCACGAACTGCAGACCGTCGTACACCTTCATCGTGTCGAGGGTGATGGTCAGCTCTCTCGGAGTGATCACCTGTGTGAAGTCATAGCTTACGCTGTAGTTAGTGATGTCATCGCTGGTGGTGAACTCCGTCGTGATGGTCATCTCGTCGCCGGAGGTCGGAGCCGTCGTTCCTGTGTACTCATAGGTGTCCACATTCTTCGCGCGGCTCGTCACCACACCGCTGATGGTCGCGCCGTTCTGCAAGCCGGCAATCGTGTAGCCGTTGCTCTGGCCGTTCGTCGCAGCAGTTAGCGTGCTCACGAACTGCAGACCGTCGTACACCTTCGTCGTGTCGAGGGTGATGGTCAGTTCTCTCGGAGTGATCTCCTGCGTGAAGCTGTAGGTCACGCTGTAGTTGGTGATGCCGTCGCTCGTGGTGAACGCCGTGGTGATGGTGGCGGTGCCCGTCGTGCCGTCACCCGTGTAGGTCGCCACATCCTTCGCGCTGCTCGTCACCACGCCGCTGATCGTCGCGCCGTTCTGCAGGCCGCTGACGACATAGCCGTTGTTATGGCCGTTCGTCGCACTGCTGAGCGTGCT
>JAFZWE010000008.1 GCA_017617445.1 Bacteroidales bacterium
ACGACGGCGACCTCGGTCCCAACACGGGCGGCATGGGTGCCTACACGGGACTGCCGTTCATTACCGATGAGGATCGTACATTCGCATTGGAACACATCCTGCAACCCACCGCAGCGGCCATGTGCGCTGAGGGCTGCCCGCTGACCGGTGTGCTCTATGCCGGACTGATGAAAACCCCGCAGGGTATCAAGGTCATAGAGTTCAATGCCCGTTTCGGCGACCCCGAGACGGAGGTGGTGCTGCCGCTGCTGGAGAGCGATGCCTACGAGATGTTTGAGACCGTGGCCCTGTCGCTCGATAGCACCCCGCAGCTGAAGTGGTCCGACAAGGTGACGATGGGCGTGGTGCTGGCCTCCAAAGGCTACCCGGGCTCGTACGAGAAAGGCTATGCCATCAACGGCACCGAGCAGGTGAACGCCCGCATCTATCACATGGGCACCAAGCTCGACGGTGGCGTGCTCAAGACCGCCGGCGGCCGTGTGATGATGGTGGTGGCTGAAGGCAACGACATCCGCGCGCTAAAACAGAAAGTGTATGACGAAGTGGGTAAGATACAGTGCGACAATTTGTTCTATCGCAAGGATATAGCGCATTGGGCGATGGGGAGTTGAAAGTTGAGAGTTGAAAGTTGAGAGTTGAAAGTTGAGAGTTGAGAGTTGAGAGTTGAAAGTTGAGAGTGAAAAGTGAAGGAGTTAAGAAGTGAAGTATAATCGAATAATCGCATAATCGAATAATCGCATAACCGAATATCAAAATATGGCTCAAATCATTGATGGAAAAAAGTTGGGGGCTCGCATCAAGGAGCGGATCTGTGAACAGATACCGCTGTTGGAGCAGCAGTATGGCCGCCGTCCGTCGCTCTACGTCATCATTGTTGGCGAGGATGAAGGCAGTTTGAAGTATGTCACCAACAAGGTGAAGACGGCCAAGTCGATAGGTATGGATGCACGTCTCATTGCCTTGAAAGAGAACATCAGTGAGACGGAGTTGTTGAACATTATCCACGTGTTGAATGAGGACCCTCTGGTGGATGGTATTTTGGTGCAGTTGCCGTTGCCGAACCACATCAATGAAGACCGGGTGGTGGATGCCATTGTAAAGTACAAGGATGTGGATGGTTTCCATGCGTTGAATGTGGGGTCGTTGTGGCAGGGTACGCACTGCATTGCTCCGTGTACGCCGAAGGGCATCATCCAGCTCATCAAGAGCACAGGCATTGAGATTGCCGGGAAGATGGCGGTGGTGGTAGGCCGCAGCAACATCGTGGGCAAGCCGGTGGCAAAGCTGCTGCTGGATGAGAATGCCACGGTGGTGATGGCACACACCGGCACTCGCGACCTTCGTGCCGTGACGCAGCTGGCCGACATTCTCGTGGTGGCCGCTGGTCAGCAGAAATTGATCACGGCCGACATGGTGAAACCCGGCGCGGTAGTCATTGACGTGGGCATCACCCGCAATGCCGAAGGCAAAGTGGTGGGCGACGTGGATTTTGAGAACGTGAAAGAGGTGGCCGGTTACATCACGCCGGTGCCTGGCGGAGTGGGCCCGTTGACGATCGCCATGCTGATGAAAAACACCATGGAGTGCTTCCTCCGCCACGCTGAGGCGCACTCGGATGTGTCCAAACTGTGGGCTACCATTATCAAGGCTCGTATCGGCGGGAGCGGAGAGTAGGGGAGAAGCCTTTTATTAATATAGTCATTGACAATTGAAATTTTCAAACCAAAATCAAATCCATAAAAAACAAAACAATGAATCAAGGAGTTATCGCAATGGGTCTCACCTGCCCGATCATCAGAGAAGGTGACGATGTGGCTGCCATCGTAGTGGACAGCGTGTTGAGCGCGGTTCGTAAATCCGCCAACGAGTATGACATTTGCAACCGTGCGGTGGTCGGCATCACCGAGTCGATTGTGGCTCGTTCCCAGGGCAATTACGCCACCGTGGACGATATCGCTGCCGATGTGAAATCCAAATGCGGCGACAATGCCACCCTCTACATCCTGAACCCCATCTATTCCAGAAACCGTTTCGCCATCATTCTCCGCGGTATTGCCCGCGCAGCCCAAAAGGTGGTGATCGTTATGCCCGAAGAGGATGAGGTGGGTAACGTGCTGCGCAACCACCCCTTCACCAAAATGAATTATGACGAGTATTACAAGGAGATCTGCGAGCAGGAAGGCGCCAGTGTTGAAATCTGCCCCGAGTTCTGCTGCAAGGACGAAAAATCCTTTGTTATTTTGTGCAATTTGCATGATTATGAAGAGGTAAAAAAAGAGATGGGCGGCAATAACGTGTTCACTTTGGCCGATGTCCTGTCTGACCGTTGCGAGTATGGTCTGCTGGGTTCCAACAAGACCGACGAGGAGCGCATCAAATTGTTCCCCAAGAAAGACCAGGCCCTGAAGCTGGTGCAGCGCGTGCATGACGAATTGCTGGCGGCCACGGGCAAGGATGTCATCGTGGGCGTGTATGGTGACGGCTGTTTTAAAGACCCGAAGGGGGGGATCTGGGAATTCGCAGACCCGATCACCATGCCGGCCTATACCCATCCCGAAATTATGGAAGGGACACCCAATGAATTGAAAGTGAAAGCTTTGGCGGATGATAAATATGGCAACTTGCAGGGGGCTGAGCTGACGGCAGCCATTGAAAAGGAGATCGCCGCCAAAAATAGCAACCTGATGGGTTCCATGCAGAGCCAGGGTACAACCCCGCGTCTCTATCGCGACCTGTTGGCCAGCTTGATGGACCTTGTCAGCGGCAGCGGGGACAGGTGTACTCCTATCATCTTGATACAAAATTATTTCAGATAAATCTCAAAACCTATTGTCATGTCATTTTTTGAAGAGAAAGTACAAATGGAAGGGCTGACTTTTGATGATGTGCTCCTGCTCCCATCCTATTCGGAAGTCCTGCCCCGTGAGGTGAGTTTGCAGTCCAAATTCACCAAGAAAATCATGTTGAAGACGCCGTTCGTGTCTGCAGCAATGGATACGGTGACTGAAGCCAAGATGGCCATTGCGATGGCACGGGAAGGTGGTATTGGTGTAATACACAAGAATATGCCAATGGAAGAGCAGGCACGGCAGGTGGCCAGTGTGAAGCGTGCGCAGAACGGGATGATCTACAACCCGATTGTGATGTCCCCCAAGCAGACCGTGGGGGATGCCCTCCGTCTTATGACTGACTACCGCATCGGGGGTATCCCTGTGGTGGACAATGACAACTTTCTGGTGGGCATTGTCACCAACCGTGACTTGCGTTTTGAAACGGATTACAGCAAGCCCATCTCCCAGGTGATGACATCCGAGCATTTGATTACTACGACGCATTATTCCGAAATGCAGGAAGTGGAGACTCTCTTGCAGAAATACAAGATTGAAAAGCTTCCGGTGGTGGATGCCGCCGGCCATCTGTTGGGGTTAATCACTTTCAACGACATCACGAAGGCCAAAGACAAACCCAATGCTTCCAAGGATGAGCGTGGCCGCTTGCAGGTGGCTGCCGGCGTGGGGATTTCCAAGGAGACCCTTCCGCGGGTGGACGCTTTGGTGGAGGCCGAGGTGGACGCCATTGTCCTGGATTCGGCACATGGCAATTCCAAGGGGGTCATTGACGCCTTGAAGATGGTCAAGAGCCGTTATCCGAACCTGGATGTGGTGGTGGGCAACATTGCCACGGGGGATGCGGCGCGGCGTTTGGCGGATGCCGGTGCGGATGCTGTGAAGGTGGGTATCGGACCGGGTTCCATCTGCACCACCCGTGTGGTGGCTGGCGTGGGCGTTCCGCAACTCAGCGCGATTTACGAGGTCGCCAAAGCCCTCCGCGACACTGATGTGCCGTTGATCGCAGATGGCGGGATTCGCTATTCCGGTGACATTGTCAAGGCGCTTGCCGCGGGTGCGCATACGGTCATGTTCGGCGGCCTGTTGGCCGGCGTGGACGAAGCCCCGGGCGAAACGATTCTCTATAATGGTCGTAAGTTCAAGGCTTACAGAGGTATGGGCTCTTTGGAGGCCATGCAGCGTGGATCCAAGGACCGCTATATGCAAAGCGATGTGGACGATGTGAAGAAACTGGTGCCCGAAGGAATTTCCGGCCGTGTGCCCTACAAGGGTCGGCTGGAAGAAGTGGTGTACCAGATGGCGGGCGGCTTGCGCGCGGGTATGGGCTATTGCGGCGCCGCCGACATCAACCGGCTGCATGAAGCCAGATTCTGCAAAATCAGTGCTGCCGGTGTCACGGAAAGCCATCCCCATGACATCTCCATCACTAGCGAATCGCCCAATTACACCAAAAACCTCTAAAAAAAGATCCTCCATTTTTGCAAGGTTCTGCTGGAATTCAGTTCCAGCAGAACTTTTTTTTTACAAATTATTGAATTAGTGTAAAAAGGAACTTTTTGTATGAAAAAAAATACTATTTTTGCGCCCGCAATTTGTAAGAGGCTCTACAAGTTGCCGCATGGACAGTTAAACCTCATTGTTTCACTTATTTAACCGATTCAAAGGAATCATATTTTTTATTATGTCAGAAGAAATTTTAAACCAGCCGGAAGAGAATATCTCCGAAAATCAGCCTGTAGAGGCTGCTCCCGCAGTGGAAGAAACCGTTGCTGAGGCTGCTCCCGTTCAGGAAGAGAAGGTCGAAGAGGCCGCTCCCGCAGTAGAGGAAACCGTTGCTGAAGCCGCTCCCGTTGCCGAAGCCGCTGAACTTCCCGAAACGCCGAAGGCTCCCAGAAAACCGAGAGAGATTGAAAACGCCTACGCCTCCATGTTGGAGAATTTCAACTGGGAATCCTTGGAAAAGAAAGGCCAGAAATACAACGTTGAGGAACGCAAGAATCTGGAGGAATGTTATACAAAATCTTTCAAATCCATTGATGAACAGGCTGTTATTATGGGTACTGTCGTTTCCATCAACAACCGTGAAATCGTGGTGAACATCGGCTTCAAGTCCGACGGCGTCATCTCCGCTTCTGAACTCCGTTACAATCCCGATTTGAAAATCGGTGATGAAATCGAAGTTTATGTGGAAAGCCAGGAAGATGCCACCGGTCAGCTCATCCTCTCCCACAAGAAAGCTCGCCTGCTCAAGTCTTGGTTGCGCGTGAACGAGGCTTACGAGAAAGAGGAGATCATCACAGGTTATGTGAAATGCAGAACCAAAGGTGGTTTGATCGTCGATGTGTTCGGTATCGAAGCCTTCCTTCCCGGTTCCCAGATCGATGTCAAGCCCATCCGCGACTACGACATCTTTGTGGACAAAACCATGGATTTCAAGGTGGTGAAGATCAATCAGGAATTCAAGAATGTGGTGGTTTCTCACAAAGCCCTCATCGAGGACGAATTGGAAGCTCAAAAAGCCGAAATCATCGCGAAGCTCGAAAAAGGTCAGGTGCTCGAAGGTACCGTCAAGAACATTACCAACTATGGTGTGTTCGTGGACCTCGGCGGCGTAGATGGTTTGATCCACATCACCGACCTCTCCTGGGGCCGTATTATCCATCCCGAAGAAATCGTGCAGCTTGACCAGAAAATCCAGGTGGTTATTCTTGATTTCGACGAGAACAAGAAACGTATCGCCCTCGGTCTCAAGCAGCTTACTCCCCATCCGTGGGATGCCCTTGATCCGAACCTCAAGGTGGGTGACAAAGTTCACGGTAAAGTGGTGGTCATCGCTGACTACGGTGCTTTCCTTGAAATCATGCCCGGCGTGGAAGGTCTCATCCATGTTTCCGAAATGTCATGGTCACAACACTTGCGCACCGCTCACGACTTCCTCAAGGTGGGTGACGAAATCGATGCCGTCCTCCTTACCCTTGACAAAGAGGAGAGAAAAATGTCCCTCGGTATCAAACAGCTCATCCCCGATCCGTGGGCTGACATCAAGGAGAAATATCCTGTGGGCTCCAAGCATACGGCCATCGTCCGCAACTTCACCAACTTCGGCATCTTCGTCGAACTGGAAGAGGGCGTTGACGGCTTGATCCACATTTCCGACCTCTCCTGGTCCAAGAAAATCAAACATCCCGCTGAATTTACCAAAATCGGTGAAAAGATCGATGTGGTGGTTCTGGAAGTGGATGTCGAAACCCGCCGCCTCAGTCTGGGTCACAAGCAGCTGGAAGAGAATCCGTGGGATGTGTTCGAAACCATCTTTACCGTTGGTTCCGAGCACGAAGGCACCGTTGTTTCCATGAACGACAAGGGTGCTGTCATCGCCCTGCCTTATGGCATTGAAGGATTCGCCTTCAACCGCGCACTCCAGAAAGAGGACAAGAGCTATGCCAAGGTGGACGAAACCCTCAAATTCAAAGTGGTGGAATTCTCCAAGGAAGCCAAGAAGATCAACTTGTCTCACACCAAGACCTGGCAGACCACTCCCGAAGAGGCTGAAAAGAAGGTGATGGATGAGGACAAGAAGGCCGCTAAGGACATCAAGAAGATCAACGACAGCGTTGAAAAAACCACCCTTGGTGACTTGGAAGCCCTCCAGGCTCTGAAAAAGAACCTTGAAAAAGCTGAGGAATAATATCCACAGCTATGCTTCATAATGAAAAAGGATGACCCTGCGTCATCCTTTTTTTTGTAATTTTGCAGCTGCATTCAATGCGACCCGCTTTTATTGTTATTGGCCAACTTACACCATAATATTTCATGAAAATAGCAGTTTACAGCAAACCTACCACGGATGATGGAAAAAAGTTCATCGTTGAGGTTGTCCGTTTTTTATGCGGGGAGGGTGTGACGATAAGTGCATTTCACCTTTTGAAGGAACTTCTTCCTGCAGCATCAGAAGAAACACTTGCCAGTACCTTTTCCTCTCAACAGGAACTTTCAACTTTTTGTCCCGACTTTGTTTTTTCCATTGGCGGTGATGGCACATTCATTGATGCCGCCAATCTGGTGGGCGATTCCGGCGTGCCCATTCTCGGTATCAACACCGGGCGGATCGGTTTCCTTACCAATGTTAACCGGAACAATTTTCGTGAAGCTTTTGATTTTTTGAAAAAATCTGATTATCAGATAGAAAAGAGAATTCTTTTGCAAATAAAAAGTGACCATGGGGAGCCCTTGCCGGCATCGTTTGCGTTGAACGACATCTCCATCCACCCGCATGGAGAGTCCATCAATGCGGTTAAGGTGCAGGCCAATGGTGAGCATCTGAACACCTATTGGGGCGACGGGTTGATTGTGGCTACCCCTACAGGTTCCACGGCATATTCACTCAGCTGCGGCGGGCCCATCCTTGTGCCTTCTGCCAATGTGATGGTACTTACCCCCATCGCTTCCCATAGCCTGACCGTGCGCCCCATTGTCCTTCCTGTTGACAACGAATTGAGAATCAAGGTGGAAAGTCGTTCGCATCGCTTTGTGCTTTCCGTGGATTCTCATCGGTTGGCCATGAACGACGAGGTGACGCTCACCGTCAGCCGAGCCCCCTATACCATCCAAACCATCCGCCTTCCCAACGCTGGCTTCTACTCAGTGATCCGTGAGAAACTGCTTTGGGGACTGGACAAACGAAATTTCAATCATCATGAATAAAAAAAACGCTCCCTCCCAACCCAGTATCAAGAAAACGCCCAAACGCCAGATGAAGGCTGGCAATATGCTTAATCCTACCCCCGTAGTGATGGTGAGCTGCGGCAATACCCCCGATGAGTACAACATCATCACCGTAGCATGGTGCGGTACCGTGTGCAGCGATCCGCCGATGTGCTACATCTCCGTCAGACCCGAAAGACACTCGTATCCCCTTCTTAAAGAGTATGGAGAGTTTGTCATTAATCTTGTTTCCAATGAGTTGGCAGAACGTACCGACTGGTGTGGTGTTCGTTCTGGCAAGAAATACAACAAATTCATTGAAACCGACCTCACGCCTGTCCGCAGCAGCATTGTAAAGGCACCGATGATTTACGAAGCACCCGTCAACCTCGAATGCGTGGTGAAGCAAGTCATTCCGCTTGGCTCACACGACATGTTCCTGGCCGAAATCGTGGCCGTTCATGCTTCAGAATTACTTTTTGACAAAAAAACAGGAGCCCTGCACTTGGAACGCGCCAATCTCGTCAGCTACTCCAACGGACACTACTACCAACTTGGAAAAATCATCGGAAAGTTCGGATTTTCAGTGGAGAAGACTAAAACTTCCACATCTTGTAAATAAAGTAGCCCCATTCTACTTCACTACAATATTCTTGTTTTAAAACCATCTCCTTAGGAGTGACCTTTCTGACCACAAAGGGATCATCGTCACCTTCGCAATACAGTTCATTCTTGTTTTTCAAGACATATTTAACCGTTACTGTATCGAATCCCACATTACGATAATAGCCGTCAACTATTTTCTCTGTATGGTGGCGTACTATTTTCACTGAATCCTTGTCAATCATCAATGCAAGACAAGGAAACTCTGAATATTCCAATTCATCCTTGAAAACATTGGAACTTTCCCATTCATGGTAGAAATAATCATCCACAGCAGTGGTCCTCCACACGCCTTCCAACATTTTCGGATCGACATTTATTTTTCGGTTTTCAACCAGGTCGGTTATCCAACCACCCAGTTTAAACAGCAGAACGATACCTAAGATAGGGGCGATGAAGAAAAAAATCACCTTCTTCATTGCATCGTCTAAGTTTTTCCCGTTCATACACTATTCTTCTAAAAAGAGTGGCAAAAGTACGCATTTCCCATCAATTGCAGGCTACCGAAATATAAAATAAAGTTGTACCTTTGCCAACTTTTTCGATTAGAAGCGCCATGGAGCCCCTTACCCCGATTTACGAGATTGCCGAAGAGTTCAGCGAGAACACTTCCCGTTCGCTTTTCCTGACGGGTAAGGCGGGCACGGGTAAGACCACCTTCCTGCGGAACCTGCGGCGGCACACGCAGAAGCAGATTGCCGTGGTCGCGCCCACGGGCGTGGCCGCCATCAACGCCGGCGGGGTCACCATCCACTCGTTCTTCCAGCTCCCCTTCACCCCGTTCGTCCCCACTGACGCGGGTCGCAAGAACCTGATCAAGAAAATCAAGATGACGAACGTACGGCGCAAGGTAATGCAACAGCTTGAAATTCTTGTAATTGACGAAATAAGTATGGTGCGTGCTGACCTCTTGGACGCGGTGGATACCGTGCTGCGCCACTTCCGCTACCGCAATGACGTGCCCTTCGGCGGCGTGCAGGTCGTTTACATCGGTGATCTCTACCAGCTGCCACCGGTTGTGGTGCCGGAGGAGTGGGACCTTATTTCACAATATTACCGCTCACCGTTTTTCTTTGACAGTTGCGTTGTGCAACAGCAACCGCCAGTCTATATTGAATTGGATAAAATTTTCCGACAAAGCAATGCCGATTTTGTGAACCTTTTGAATGAAGTGAGGAATAACAGATTGACGGAAAATGGTTTTCGGATGCTTCAAAGCCGTTTTGAACCCAACTTCAAACTTTCGGAACATCCGGATTACATCTTTTTAACCACACACAATGCGACGGCCAATCGCATGAACAAGGAGGAAATGGACAAGTTGCCGGGGAAAACATTCCGTTATGAGGCCATGATTGAAGGAGAATTTTCAGAGAAAAACTATCCCAATGACCCGATACTTGAACTGAAGGAGGGAGCCAAGGTGATGTTTATTGCCAATGACGGCAGTTATCCTCGCCGCTACTTCAATGGTCGTATCGGCATAGTGACGCATCTGGATCGGGGCCATATTTTTGTGCATTGCGATGACGATGAGGAAGACATCTCCGTCGCTTATGAGACATGGGAGAATATCAGGTATGGGGTGAACCGTGTGTCGGGACAGATTGAGGAGAAATCGTTGGGCTCTTATACACACTTTCCCTTGCGCCTCGCTTGGGCGATCACTATCCATAAGAGTCAGGGCCTCACTTTTGACAAGGCGGTCATTGATGCGGAATGGTCGTTTTCTTCTGGACAGGTTTATGTGGCGTTGAGCCGTTGCCGAACGCTGGAGGGTTTGGTCCTGAAGAGTCCCATCCGTAAGGAAAGCCTTGTTGTGGAGCCGTCAGTGGTCAGCTATTCCCAGCAGAAACCCTCTGTTCAGACGCTTGGTGAAGAGCTTGCCGTCGCTCAGTTGGAGTACAATGAGCTGATTGTCAGTAATGTTTTTAATTTCAAATTTGCTGATGGACAAGCTGCATACATCCAGTCTTTGAGCACACAGCATGCAGACAGGTTCAATTCTGAAGGGATTCAGCATGCCCGGAAACTTCGTGAGAATGTGGCGGCATTGCGCAGGGTGGCAGACAGTTTCCAGGTGCAGATCCATCAGTTGTTCTCTACGGATGAAGAGCGGCTCTGCCAGCGGCTGAAAGATGCCGCAGCCTATTTTAAAAAGGAGCTTACCCAACTCATCGCCCAAAGCTGCCATTCCCCGGCCGAGATTTTTGATTCCGAGGTGAGCCGCGACTACAAGGAAGGACTCAAGAGTCTTTTTATTGAACTTCATCAAAAGAAGCACCTGATTGCTGGAATTTACAAGGATTCTACAGTGCAGGGGTATTATCGTCTGCGGGAGAGTTTCCGGATACCTTCCTTTTCGCTCAAGTCGGAGGATATTTTTTCGGAAACGGAGGAGAAACGGCTGCGTAAGTCAAGGCGTGAATCCGGAAGAAAGAGAACAGCGCGTGTGCCCTCGTACTGTGTTACGCTGGAACTCTACCGCAGCGGGAAGAGCATTAGTGAAATTGCTGAAGAAAGGAATATGGCTTTGTCCACAATTGAAAACCATATCATTCAGTGTGTGAAAGAAAAAAAGATACAGGCTGTGGAAATTTTCAACGAAGAGGTGGTCAATGGCATTCGCACACTTCTTGAAAACGGCTGTTCCATTGCGGAGGTGCTGGAAAGCACCAACGGTAATTTTGACTATAACCAGATCAGGATGATTGCCGCTGAAATGGAGTGACAGTTAATCGTTGAGGATGTTCTCTTCAATCCATCGGCGCAGAAAAGTCATCCGGTCCATGCGGAAATAACGGCGGAAGATGAAACGGTCGGCTTTGGCATCTTGCTCCACCACTTCATTGTGGACAATGTGGTCCAGTTTTCCGATGGGACGGTTCAGCTTGCGCAAGCGCCGTTTCTTCTTGTTGACGAACCCCCGGTTCTCCACCAGATTCATGTCCGGGTTCACACTCAGCATGCCCATCTGCCACAGGTGAAAGATATATTGGTACTCCCATATATCAATTTGTTGTTGTGACAATAGACGATATCGGCGTATCCAAAATTGTACTGTTTTGTTCTTCAGTATGTAATGTTCTTTTGTCAGTTCTGGAAGAGTGCTTTCCGTGATGCCACGCATCTTCAGGTCAAAGCCCTGCCAGCGGTCTCGCCAGGTGGCGAACCCCCACGGACAAGGGTAGGCGGAAAAGTAATATGAGGTGGGAAGATCCCTGTATTTTAATATGTTGCATCCTGAAATATGGCCAATACGGCGGTCATCGCGGAAGTGGTCAAGCATCTCTTTGCAGTAATGGAAGAAGCTGGCAGAGGGAAGGGTGTCGTCAAAAAGGACAATGCCTTCTGTTTCCCGTTCAAAAAACCAATTCATGGCTTGCAAAAATATCTGGGATTTTCCCAGGTGCTTTTCCAAATGCATTTCATTCAGTTCACACGGCCATTCGGGCATGAAGACGCTTCGCACCTTCAGGCACTGTCGCGCCATGATGCGTTCTTCGGAAGGCGCAGCATCTGCCGCCACATAAAGCTTTGTGGGATGCATTTTGCGGATTTCCGTGAACAGGTCGTGGGTGAATTCCACGCGGTTGTAAGCAATGACTAAAATCGGAACATCAAACATTTTTATACTTTTTGATCATGAATCCAAAACGATAGAGAGGTTACCACTTTCCGGTAATCCATTTGCCCAAATCCTTCCATGTCACTTTTTTGCCGTAATTGAGAAGCCCTACTCGGTAGATTTTGGCTGATAACCAGACGCACAGGACGAATGTGGCGGCCAGCAGCAACAGCGAAAGCCCCAGTTCCCATGCGGGTACGCGGGAAGGCAATCGGTACAACATGGCAATAGGGGAGGTGAAAGGAATCAGTGACAGCCAACGTACCAGAGTGCTTTGGGGGGAGATGCCTGTGACAATCACCATGAGGGAAAGAATCAGCGGGAGGCTGACCGGCAATACAAACTGGTTGGAGTCGGTCTCATTGTCCACGGTGGAACCTATTCCGGCAAAAAGCGAAGCGTAAATCAGGTAGCCCAGCAGGAAATACAAGAAGAAGCATATCACGATGGTGGAGAAGGGGAATGAGTAGAAGGCACTGATGTTGCTGAATATGTCGCTTTGGGCGGTGCCCACCACCTCTGCGGAGGCTACGTCCCCTGTTGCTGAAGCCATCTCCGGCACCATCGCCGGGAGTGCCATGCCCACACCCACCAGAAGTATCAATACAAAAGCCACTTGCAATACGAATTGCGTGATGCCCGCTAAGGCCACTCCGACAATCTTCCCCATCATGAACTGGAAGGGCTTCACTGAGGAGACAATTACTTCCATGATGCGATTGGACTTTTCTTCTATCGTGCTGCGCATCACGATGTTGGCATACATAAAGACAAACATGTAAATGATGAGGCCGCATAACATCCCCACTACACGGTTCAGTTCCATCATCCGGTTCGTGCCCTGTCCCTCTTCGTCAATCTGCACAGTCTGGATGTCACTGTGCGAGGTGGTTTTCAACATTTTGTATTTCTCAATGTCAATCTGGAACTCTTTTTGCAGACTGTGGTCAAACATGATCTCGTCCATCTGGTCGGAAATGCCGCCTTTCAGGGAGAGCGGGGGATCGGAATAGAAGAACAGGTTGGCATGGTTTGACTGGTTGCCGGCGAGGATGTGGAGCACCGCATCGCATTCTCCGTTCACGCAGCGTTTTTTCAGCGTTTCCAGTTCTCCGCTCGGGTATTCAAATTTGATTTTTGAGGTGTTGTGAAAACGGTGGATGAAATAGTCGTTTTCATCCAGCACGTACACGGTACACTCTTTTTCCGCCTTGTTGGCCAGATATACCGGCAGCATGATCATGGCCACCATGAGCAATGGCATCAGGAAGGTGGTGATGATGAAGGATTTTTTCTTGACCCTCACCAGGTATTCACGTGTGATAATCACCCATATCTTGTTCATGATCAGTGGTTTTTATTTTGTGTTTGGACGGAGGAAATGAATATGTCGTTCATAGAGGGGAGCACTTCGTTGAAAGAGAGCACTGTGTGGCGGTGGATGAAATAGTCCAAAAGGGCATTGGCACCCGTGTCAGGTGTGGCTTGCAGCAGCAGGATGGTGTGGTAGCCTTCAGTGTGGTGGGAGAGTATTTCAAACAGCTCTTCCGGAAATTCCCCGGCAGGCAGCGTGTCACCTTCCAGTGTGATGGTGTATTGGTTCTTCCGGAAACGGCGACGCACATCGTTCACCCCACCCTCCAGCAGCACGCGGCCGTGGTTGATGAGGGCGATGTCATCGCAGATCTCCTCTACAGATGCCATGTTGTGGGTGGACAGGATGATGGTGGCTCCTCTTTGTTTGAGCTCCAGAATTTCCCGTTTCAGCAGGTCTGCATTGATGGGGTCAAAGCCGGAGAAGGGCTCATCGAAAATGAGGAAATCGGGTTGGTGAACCACTGTGACGATGAACTGGATTTTTTGTTGCATCCCCTTGGAGAGTTCCTCCACGCGGCGGTTCCACCAGGAGTCGATTTCAAATTTCCGGAACCATTTTTTGAGGTTGCTGACCGCGTCGGCACGCGAGAGTCCCCTGAGACGGGCCAGATAGATGGCCTGCTCGGAAACGGTCATCTTTTTGTATAGCCCACGCTCTTCGGGAAGGTAGCCGATGCGGGCCACATCGGTGGGGGTTAGCGGGTGCCCTTGGAAAAGAATGGTGCCGCCGTCCGCTTGGTAAATACAGGTGAGGATGCGGATGAGGGTGGTCTTGCCCGCCCCGTTGGGACCCAACAGACCGAAAGTGCACCCCTGCTCTACGGAAAGGGAAAGACCATCCAAAGCGCACTGTTGCCCGAATTTCTTTACAACATCTTGTATCTCAATGATTTTCATATTGTCTGTGTTTCTGCTGCTGAGGAGGACTTGCGTTTTTTCTTCCGTTTTTTCTTTTTGGGCTTGGAGGGAATGGAGCTGGTGACGGGCAGGTCATCCACGGGAGCAAATACGAAATCCGGCGGGAGAGTGAGTTTCCCCTCGGAAAGTTGCTCCAACTGGCTGATGATCAGTTCGTCGGAGACAGAATCTCGGTTCCAGGCGAGGTAGAGACGCTTCATCTGGTTGGCAATCTGCATGGTGATGCGGGTTTTCTCCTCCCCGTCGGGGTAGGCGGCCACCGTCTTGATCATGCTGTCAATATAGCGTCCGTAGGTGCGGGTGCGGATATGGCCTTGCTTGTAGCTCACGCGGATGTCCGGTTTCTCCTGCTGGTCGGCAGGGACGGGCTTCTCAAAGGGGGAATCCACATCCAGCTTGTAGTCGGAGATGATGATCAGGTGGTCCCATAGCTTTCGCCAGAAGTCAAGCGACTCGCGTTGCTTCTGACGCTGGGCGTCAGGCTGTGCATTGTTGTTCGTCGGATTCGCTTGGCTGCCGGTGGGGGACATGGGGTTGACAAACGACATGGCCTTCACAATGGCCCGTGCCGCCTCATTCCGTTTTCCACGGTCCTCAATCTTTACCGCTTCTTCAATCATTTTCTGAATGTTCCGCCCATATTCGCGAATCACCAGTTTTTCTCTTCCCGTATTGTATTCTAACATGTCAGTTTTTTTTGCAACAAAATCACTTCTTTTTCAAAAAAAATTAGCGCAATTGGTTTGCTTCCAGTGCTTTAAGAATTAATTTCCTGTAAGGGGTTAAAGCAGGCAAAAGTACACAAAAAAATTCTCTTTCCACTATTCTGTCCATCCATTTTTCAGAAATGCAAAAAGTGTGGTAAAAATATCCAAATATCATTCTGTTTTTGGCGTTAATAACTTGTTTTTTATTTATAAATCACTTTTAATCAGTGTTATAAAAAGTTTGTTTTACATCATTGCAGGTAATGAAAAAAGTGTATTTTTGCCGCTCAATTTTCAACCTTTAATAAAGCGTAAAGTTATGTATTGGACATTGGAATTAGCCTCTAAATTGGAAGATGCACCGTGGCCGGCCACCAAAGACGAATTGATTGACTATGCTACCCGCTCCGGTGCCCCGATGGAAGTGATTGAGAACCTCCGTGAACTGGAGGACGAAGGCGATATCTATGATTCCATAGAAGACCTTTGGCCGGATTACCCCACCACGGAAGATTTCTTTTTCCACGAGGACGAATACTAACCGTTCTTCCTTTTGAAAATTTAGATTATCTTATTGGAGATCAGTTGAAAGTGGCGAACAGCAATGTTCGCCATTTTTCATTTCAGGGCAAAGAAAAGCCAAATAAAATGGGTTAAAAAGGATATGAAAACAGCAACAACTATAGTGTTTGACTTGCTCGCTTTAGTTGGATGTCATTTGATATGCTAATTTATTTAAATGAATACACTAACTGAGATTTTTAATATCTTTGCAGCCGGTTTTAACAAACATCTTTATCCACCAAACTACCCGCCTATAGAACAAACCGACAAATTATAACATATTGAAATAAAGCGTTTTCGCTTTTCTTTGTGCATCAGAAATCTGCAAATTTCAAATGTATCACAAAAAGAAAGACGGGAATGCTCACGAGCAATCGTGGGCTTTCTTTATTTGTGATACAGGTATTGCAGAACCTCTGATGCAAATAAAACAAAGTTCACGATTTTTTATGTTTGTGACTTGAAAAGCGAAACGGTTTATAACTAATTGAAATTCAATCAATACAAACATAAAAATGATATTATGATGAAAAAACTTTTTCTTTTGAGCACGCTGATGCTCGTGATGATGGCGATGCTGCCGATGAATATGAAAGCGCAAGTTTCTGTGTGGGACGGCACCTATTCCCCTTGGACCAATGGAACGGGTACCGAAGCAGACCCTTTCCTGATTGAAAACGCCCAGCAGCTGGCATACCTTGCTTACCGCGTAAACAACGGACTGGATGCCGCTGGTGGTCATGTTTCCAACCACGACCTTTACTACAAACTGATGACTGACGTGGACTTGAACGGCAGGGAGGATTTCCAATGGACACCGATAGGGTACTGGATTTCAAATACAAACTATTACTCTTTCGGTGGCCATTTCGATGGTAATAACCACACAATTTCGGGTTTGTATATAAATAGCTCCGCTAATCGTGTGGGTTTCTTCGGTTATACAGATGGGGCAACGATTTTGAATCTGAGTGTGAGCGGGGATACCGTAGCAACGACAGGACAATATGCTGGAGGAATTGTGGGGTATAGTAGTTCACTAACTATTACCAACTGCAATAATGTTGGTAATATTTCTTCAGCTTTATCTTGTGGAGGCATTGTAGGCTATAATTATTATGGAGCATTGACAATTACTAACTGCTATAATGTTGGTAATATTTCTTCTTCTACTTCTTCTTGTGGAGGCATTGTAGGCTATAATTATTATGGGGCATTGACAATTACCAACTGCAATAATGTTGGTAATATTTCTTCTGCTGCTTCTTCTTGTGGAGGCATTGTAGGCTATAATTATTATATGTATAGTAGTTCACTAACAATTACCAACTGCTATAATGTTGGTAATATTTCTTCTGCTGCTTCTTGTGGAGGCATTATGGGCAATAGCTATCATAATGGGGCATTGACAATTACCAACTGCTATAATGTTGGTAATATTTCTTCTTCTTATTCTGGGGGCATTGTGGGGAATGGAACGGCACATGTTACAAATTGTTTTTACCTTGATACTTGTGCAGCCAATAATACTTACGGTGGTTTACCTATGACTGCCGAGGTAATGCGCACACCCGAATTTGTTGAGATGCTCAACAATGGTTCCTGTGCGTGGGAACAAGATGTGGCACCGCAGGTAAATAACGGTTATCCTATCTTAACCATGATGATTCAAGATGCCTATACCGAACCGGCCACTGATTTGACGGCAGTTTCCGCCACCTTGAACGGTTATGTCACCGTGGAACATGCCACCATCATTTCCAAAGGATTTGAATACCGGGAATTGGGGGATTCAACATTTACAGCAATAAATGTTACGGGAAACAGCAATGATTTCTCCTTTTTGCTGAACGGACTCACTCCCAATACCACCTACGAATACCGTACTTTTGTGAATGTTGTGGAATGTCCGTACACTGCATACGGTAATATTGAAACCTTCGAAGTCTCCTGGCTGAACGCCGACACCATCTACATCTACGATGCCGATATGCTGCAGTGGGTTTCCGACCGCTGCAACAGCGGCACCGACTTCGCAGCAAGTACATCAAACTCATGAACAACATTGTGCTGCCCCTCAACCAGCCCAACAATATGTCCTCCATCGGTCGCTTCCCGAACTACCCGTTCAAAGGCACGTTCGATGGCAACGGCCTTACTATCACCAACCTGTACATCGACCAACCCAACACCGAGTATCAGGGTTTCTTCGGCTATACACTGAACGCCAACCTGTATGAGGTGGGTTTGGTGAACATCACCGCCAGCGGGCGCAACTACACCGGCGGCATGGTGGCCTACGCCCAAAACACCTACATGCGTGACTGCTATGTGAATGGCGGCACCCTATTTGCTCTCAGCTACTGCGGAGGTCTGGTCGGCTACCAACAGCAAGGAACAAATTCCATTATTTCAGGGTGTTACAACACCTGCACCGTCAGCGGTAACCACTATGTGGGCGGTTTGGTGGGCTTCAGCAACTACGCCACCGTACGCAACAGCTATGTGGCCGCCAGCGTTGCCGGCCAAGGCAATGGGGTCGGTGCCATCATCGGCGGTGCCAACGAAGTGCTGATGTATAACTGCTACTTCAGCTCCACCATCACGGGCCAAAGCAACGCTATCGGCGAGAACAACTTCAAGGACGGCGAGGGTTTGAGCGACGAAGAGATGCGCGACCCCGCCTTTGTCGTCACGCTGAACCAAGGTTTGGTGACACCCGTTTGGAAATCCGACTATGCCGTGCCCATCAACAACGGATTCCCGATACTGATCTGGCAGTACTCCGATGCGGAGGCCTGCGAAGCCCCTGCCAATCTTACCTCTACGGTTAGCGGCAATTCCGTCATCCTGAACTGGACGGGCGGTGAAAATGCCAATTACTTCATCGTGGAATACGGCAAGGTAGGGGAGGAACCGCAGCAGGAGAATACTCCCAACGCAACGTTTACCATCCATAACGTTCAGGAAGGAAACTACTTCTGGCGGGTGAAATCCGTCTGTTCCTTCGGTGAAAGTAATTTCGTGAATGGGGATAATCTCACCGTCGGTATCGCCTCCTACGACAACAGCGACCTCACCCTCTATCCCAACCCCACCACAGGCGTTGTCAATGTACAATTTACAATGAACAATGGACAATTGTCGGATGGTGAAATCATGGTGTTTGATGTGTATGGAAGGAGGTTGCAGGTGGTGGGTATTTCGGACGCACGCGGTGCATCCCTACAGACCGCTGAAATTGACCTGTCGCAATATGCCACCGGCATCTACCTCGTGAAATTGGTGAATGGCGGCAAGGTCGTGGCGGTGCGGAAGGTGGTGAAACAGTAACGTTTCCCCATTTATGCAGCATTCCCACATTTGTCAGAAACAGGTGTTATCCTTCTCTTTTCAGGAGATTACGCCGCAAAATTTCAACAATTGAAAATTTTATGTTGCATAAAAAAGGACGGGCATCAACTGCCTGTCCTTTTTTGTTTTGCCATAGGGAGAACTCTGTTAGCGTGTGTTTGCCATTCGCTATTCGTAGTCCTTCACTTCGATGCTGCCGTCGAGAATCATGCGGGCATTCATGGCCATGGAAGCCATCTCGTCTTCGCCGGGATAGACGGCTACGGGTGCGATCCACTCCACGTGGCGTTTGATGTGGCCGACGATGGGCTTGCCGTAGGCGATGCCACCGGTGAGAAGGATGGCGTCCACCTTGCCTTCTAACACGGCGGCGTTGCCGGCAATCTGCTTCCCGATCTGGTAGGCCATGGCACGCTCGATGAGGTCAGCGTACTTGTCGCCGGCGAGGGCGCGTTTCTCCACCTCGTAGGCGTCGTTGGTGCCAAGGTACGACACCAGGCCGCCCTTGCCCACGATCACTTTGCGCATCTCTTCGTAGGTGTATTTCCCGCTGAAGCAGGCTTTGATGATCTGGTCCATCGGGAGGGTTCCGGAGCGTTCGGGAGAGAAGGGGCCTTCGCCTTCAAGGGCCTGGTTCACGTCCACGACGCGGCCCTTGCGGTGTGCACCCACGCTGATGCCGCCCCCCATGTGCGCCACAATCAGGTTCAGCTCTTCGTACTTCTTGCCGATGGATTTGGCGTAGGTACGGGCGATGGCTTTCTGGTTGAGGGCATGGAAGATGGAAAGGCGCTCAAAATCCTTGTGACCGGAGATGCGGGCAATGTCGTCCATCTCGTCCACGATGACGGGGTCTGCGATGTAGGCTTCTTTCAGGCCGACCATCTGGGCCACGCTGTCGGCGATGAGACCGCCGAGGTTGCAAGCGTGCACCCCGTTGTAGCCTTCCAGCAAGTGCTTCTTCATCAGTTCGTTGACACGATATACACCGGAGGTGAGCGGTTTGATGAGACCGCCGCGTCCCATGACAATGGCAATGTCTTCCAAGTTGATATTCTGATTCTTCAGCTCGTCCAGCACAAAGTTCTTGCGGTAGTCGTACTGGTCGGCGAGAACGGCGAACTTCGCCAGTTCTTCGACGGAATGTTTGATGTTGGTGGTGAAGATGTTCTTCTCGCCTTCAAAAACGGCGATTTTGGTGGAGGTTGCCCCAGGATTGATGGCAAGGATATACTTTCTCATTCTGTAAATTTGTGGTTAATAATCGGTTATTCGGAAGTGTGGGTGGAAACAATCTGCACATCGCTGTAGCCAGTGCCGGCATTGGTGCAGACGTAGGCGCGGACGTAGTAAATCGTGTCCATTACGGGAGCGTTGTAGGTGAGGTTGAAGGCGGTGTTTTTCCCATCGTGCTCTTCCATGGACAATGTGGTCACGTTTTCCCCTTTGTAGGTGGGTTCCGGTGCCAGACTGAACAGAAAGCCGACCTCGTTGAAATACTTGCATCCGCCATTTTCTGTGATGGTGCCTTTGCAATCCATGATGCAGTTGCCAGGATACACAATCGGGGTGACGGAAGCGGTTACCGTGGCAGGCTCGAATTTGCTGCACCCGGCCAGGGCGAACAGCAGCGTGCTAACAAATAATACAATAAAATATCTTTTCATAATGCAATGTTTAGTGGGTTCTTTTTACGAGGCGCAAAAATAATAAATTTTGGTGAATGGACGTGCGATTTTTTTGAAAGACGTTGTTTTTCCAGCCTGCTGCCGCAATGTCTGTCCTGATAGGTGGAGAAACGAGTGATGCTATTGATAGTTATTTGCCTCTGCCTTTGCTAGCTTCGCTAACAGCGTTGATAGTGATAACAGCAGCATCAGCGGAAGCTTCGATGATTTCAGCTTCGCCTCCTTCACTTGTTTCGTAGACTTCTGCTTTTGTGGCGGGTGCCATTTTTCTTTTCTTTGCGCCTTGTGTTTTTTGTGGTGCAGGTTCCGTTTCTGGAACTATTGTTTCTTCTGTTACTGTCTCTTTCTCAACTGTTGTGCTGTTGGGCGGGGAGGGGATAAAGGTTCCTATTATAACCAACAACACAAAGAAGAACAGTGGGAGGCACAACAGGATGATGAGCCAGACTCTTTTTTTCTTCCGGTGAGGTGCTGGAGACGGGTTTGGCTTAGCTCCTGCTGTAGGAAAGGTTTCAATGGCAGGATTGGGAGGTGTAGTGGAGATGGGGGGAGGGGTGGGGAGGGGTGTTTGCTTTGGAGGTGCTGGATTTTGGATACAGGTGCCTTCATCCACGGGCATAGCGGAGAATGTCCTTAGTTCCGCTCTTTCTGCGGGATTCTTTGCCAGATAGGGCTGTAGGAATCGCTGCCATTCGTAGGGTACTTGGTTCAGGTCCAGCGGAATCTCCACAATATGCTTGCGGATCTGGTAGTCGCTGGTGGTGTCGGTGTTGTACGGGGGGAATCCGCTGAGCAGGTGCACGAAAGAGACGGCCAGTGAGTAGATGTCGGTTTTGTAGTCTATATGCTTGCTGTCCTCCACCTGTTCCGGGCTCATGTAAATAAGTGTGCCCATGATGGCGCCGGTCTGCGTCATGGAGAAGCTGTCGCGTACTTTGGCAATGCCGAAGTCCAGCAATTTCACATTCCCGTTTTTGTCAATGAAGATGTTGGAGGGCTTGATGTCGCGGTGCACGATGCCTTGGGCGTGGGTGTAGCCGAGGGCACTCACTAACTGGTCCCACCAGCGGACAAGCTGCTCGTTGGTGAAATGCACGCCCGCTTTCATCATGGAGCTGAGGTCGCTGCCTTCCAGATATTCCATGATGATGCACGGCCGGTTTTGGATGGTGGCGTAGTCTAGCACTTGCCGGATGTTGGGATGCTCCAGCTGTACCATGATGGCCGCTTCGTTTTCAAATCGGCTTACAATTTGTTGGTTCTGAGAAAGTGCTTGGTTTAGGATTTTTACCGCGGCTTTTTTGTGGATTCTGTTTTCCGCCAACCATACTTCCGCCATCCCTCCTTTTCCTACCAGATATTGAAGGGTGTAGCCATTGATGATCTGTCCTTGCATAAAAAAATTTTTTAGGCGGCAAAAATAAGAAAAATAGTCGGATGGCCTTTGTTTTATTTGTGAGGGAATGCAAAAAAAAGGCGGCTCACAGAGCCGCCTTGGGAAGGTATGGGAATAGATTATAGTTTTGAAATTTTGGTGATGCCCACTTTCTGGTCTGCGGTGATCACGCGGATGAAATAGAGCCCTGCGGACTGGCCGGACAAGGAGATAGTCATCGGATAGGAGGGAGTGTCGTTGTGGTAGATCACCTGGCCGAAAGCATTGACGATTTCCAGAGTGCCGCCAGTGATGTCGGCATTCACAGTGATTTTGTCCGTTGTGGGGTTCGGGAAGACCGTCATCGGGAGGACTGTGAAGTTCTGTACGGAGTTGGTGTCTTCGGGGACGATGGTGATGATGTCGTCGTTGGTACGGGGCACAATCTGGTAGGAGGTGCTGGAGCTGTTGGCATAGATGGTGGCAAAACCGATGATGTGTGCCGTGGCATTGGCTTCAATCACTGTATCTAAGGTGGTGAAGTTGTTGCGGAGAATCATTACCTCTTCAGTGGAGGCGTCGGTGAAGTTCGCATTGCTGGCGGCGGAGGTGTTGAATTCCACGCCGTCGGGGAAGGTGACACTGTCAATTCTCACCAATCGGGATTCATAGGTGTCATACTCGTTGATCAGTTGGTCGCCGGTGATGGTGACCGGAGTGACAGGACCGTTGTTCTCGGTGGATTCTGCCCAGTCGGTGAGCGGTACCATCTCGGAGAGACCGTTGTAGAGGGTGTAAGTTCCGATGATGCCGCCGCTGATGATGTCGCCTTCGGTGTAGTTGTTGGTGATGACGGGGGTGCTGTTGTCATACACCAGCAAACCGGCGCTGGCATCCTGGATGTAGATATAACGGTTGTGGCGATAGACGAAGGTGACATCGCCGGTGATTTTGTAAGGAGTGGAGTTGGTGGCGCTGTTGGCTGCTTTGAAGGCTGCGATGTTGGCCACTTCTTCCGGGAAGGTATAGACTGCAGTCGCCACGTTGCTCGGATCCATGCCGCCCTTGAAGGCTTTGGCTTTGAGAGTGCAGCTGGAACTGATGGAGATGGGTGCAGTGTAGAGATTGTCGTCCTGGGTGGGGGTGTTGCCGTCAGTGGTGTAGTAAATGGCGGCATCCTCAGTGGCGCAGGTGATGCTGACGGAGATCGGGTTCAGGAAGTTGCCGGTCTGCTCGGAAAGCACCGGGGTTTCCACCACGCTGGGTTCCAGTCCGGGAACTCCGAATACGACTACGGAGTCAAGGTAGAGGTTGTAGGTTCCGCTGCTCGGAATCTCTTCGGGCATGGTCTGGGCAAATTTGATGCGGACGGAATAGTGCTGACCGGAATCGGAGACAAAGTAGCTGAATCTCTGTACATCGGTGCTCAAAGTGTATTGCTCTTCCATGACGAAGGTTTCGCCGCCGTCAAAAGAGCAGCTGACGGTCAGAACATTGAAGTCGTTGCTGCTGGTCTTGGCATAGAAATCCACGGAGGTGACGTTGTGCAAGTCGTAGTTGGTGAAGGTGTGTCCGAGGTGTCCGTAGTGCGGGGAGGTGGAGCCCATATAGGTGCGCATCTGCATGGATTGTGCGCCGGAGATGGCTCCGGAGGTGTTGACGGTGCCGTGGTAAACCGCCCATTGTGCGCCATCGGGTCCTTGGTAGCGATAGTCGTCATTCTGGTAGTTGCTGCCTGCAGAGATAAATCCCTCGTCATTTTCAAATCCGATGGTGCTGATGGCTTCGTCAATCGGGATGACGGCATTCAGAGCCACGGTGGCGGTGGTGGAGCCGGAGGCAAGGGTCAGGGTAGCGGAGGCAGTAGCTGTCCCGGTGAAGGTGACGGTTACCGTTTCCCCTTGTGCATTGGCTGCCAGGGTGGCGGGGGCAACAGTGAAGTTGTTGTCGTCCACCGTAAGGGTGATGGCATCGGTCAAACGGAAAGCGGTGGCGGTGAAGGTGTGGCTTTCTCCGGTTTCGGTGAAGTTAAGCTCGCTTTCAGAGGTTTCAATGGCTACATAGACTGTGGTGATGGTGAAGCTGATTGTGTCGGAAACGACCGGGGAGAACTCGGTGCTGTCGGCATTGACCAAAGCGGCGGAGAAGGTGTAGTCGCCCACCGGAAGGGTGGTGAATCCCTGACTTTCTACCAATGCCAGCATGGTGGCGTCGCAGTAATAGGTGATGGATTGTGCGCCGCTCAATTCCAGTTTGATGAGGGAACCATTTTCAAAGTTGAAGTATTCTGTCTCAATGTCCACAGAAATGGCCTCTCCCTGTTCGTAGATGCGTGTGTCTTCAGGGCTGACAATGGTGAGGGTGGGGTTCATTTCTACAATATCATAGAGGTTGCGCGGAGCCAGACGGTTGCCTTGGCTGTTGGAGAGTGCAATGCCAGTGACTTCATAATTGCCGTTATGAGCTTTGAAACCGCTGATGGAAAGGAAGCTGTTGGCACATCTCAGAGTGTCGTTTCCTTGGAAAATATTGCAGAAGCTGTTGGTGTTGTTGACAATGGAGTCCTGACTGAGGGTGACGCTGGAGAGTCTCACCAGACGGGCGTCGTAGTCGGCCCAGTTGGTGTGGAGTTCGGCGAGGGTGACGTCAGTGGGCATCACGGGTTCTCCGGCAAGTGCGGTGGGGTTGACGAACTCAGGGTTGGTCAGCTCAATGGTGGTGCCATAGGTGGAGCGTACACCGCAAACGCCGCCGGTAAGGATATTGCCGTTGGTATAGGTGCCGGGACTGCTGTTGGTGAAAATCATCACTGCAGCGGAGGCATCCTGGATAAATGTATTGTAGTTATTGTTGATTCTCACCTGGTGGATGACGGTCACGTCTCCGTCAATGCGGCAGAAGGTGCCGTCGGTAGCGGCCTTGAATTCGGCCACGGTGTTGACCGCTGTGGGAAGGGTGTAGGTGGTGCTGCGCACCATGCTGGCTCCCAGACCTTCCGCGTATGCGATGGCCTGAACGGTCGTGGTGTTCTCAATGGAGATGGGACCGGTGTACAGCGTGCCGTTGGTGTTGTCGGGGGTGGTCCCGTCCAGGGTGTAATAGATGCTGGCGTTTTCGGTGGTGCAGCTCATCTCCAGCATGAAAGCGGAGCAGTGGTTGCCGCCAGCTTCCGAAAATACCGGCATGTTGGCCTGCGGAACATCAGAGTTGGCCGTGATGCAGATGTTGTCGATGCGGTTGTTGCTGGATCCGCTCGTGTTGGTGGCTCCGGTGAAGCGAAGTCTCAGATATACGGTTTCCTCGTTGTTCAATACAGTTGCAGACGAAAGGTCCACTGTCTGGTCGGAAAAGGTGGTGACATTGCGGCCGGTGAGGGTCAGTCCATCTGTGAAGTTTATACCATCGGTGCTGTATGACCATTCGTGGTCGGTGAAGCCTTGTGCCGTGCCTCTTGTGCTGTAGGTGATCATCAGGTCACGGTAGCCGCTCATGGAGATGGCAATGACAAAACAGCTGTCGTTGCCATTGAAACTGGCGGTTTTCTGGAAAGTCAAGGCCCGTGTGGCTGCCGTTTGTTCGCAGAGGGCTTCGGCAGGGGCTTGCCCGGTGGTGGAAGAGATGGAGCCCATCGCCCACGCGGAGGAACCGTGCGTTCCGTCGGCGTACAAGGTGGCAGTGCCTTCCTGTGCACCGCATTCTGCAACGAAACTGTCGGGAACAGGGGTGTCAATGGTCGGGAATGTCCATCCTGCCAGAGTGATCTGGGCATGGCCCAACTGCGCAAACAGCAGTACTGCCAAAAGTACAGCAGCTATTTGCAATCGGAATAGAATTTTTTTCATAAAAAAGATTTTAATTGGTTTGTAAAATATTGTTTTTTAATAAAATGAATATATTCCTTGTGGCTCTTTCAACGCTGCAAATATACGATAATTATGAGTGAAATTGCAAACGGCAGAACCGTGTTTTCTGTAAAAAAATGATAAAAGACATAAAAAAGTGGCCAAGTCTCCTTTTTTTGTTGTGAAATTTTTATCGGGAATTTGGTGGCGCTTTTTTGAAATTTTTTATTTTTGCGCTGTCGTTTTCATTGCTTAAAAAGAACGTTTATGGAACATTTTTCACTCTGTTCATGTAATTTTTTTGGGAAAAGAAACGCCATTGTGGTTGTTTGTTTCCTTCTGATTCACTCTCTTTCCCTTGCTCAGAATGTGCCGGGCGAGCCTTTTGTGGGCTGGACGTTTGATGACATTGAGTTCCAATATCCCTATTCCTCCTATTATTATCTGCCTGCCAATTATGGCAATACGAATAATGCAATGCTTTATATGAATGGGAGTTATGGTTCTTCATATTTCACCACGACTACCTCTCCGATTACGTTGGAGGTGAGCTGGACGGGCACTGCTGTGGGTGATCCGCGCCCGAGCCCGGTCCCCGGACTTTGCGTGGGCTTCAAGCACCCGAACGCCTCAGGCAAAAGCATCGTGCTGAAATTCCCTACTACATTTTATTCTGATCTCTCTCTCCGCTTCGCCAAATGCCGTTCCAATACAGGCTTCCGCCAGTTGACTTACGAATGGAGTCTGGACGGCAGCAATTACACGACTTTTGCCGCTAAGCCGATGGATACTACTGCCTTTATTCTGGAAGACCTTAACCTGACTCATATCCCTCAGTTGGAAAACCAGCCACAGGTGTTTATCCGTGTCACTTTCAGTAATATAGCTTCTACTGCATATCAGGGAAACATCAAGTTTGATAATTTCTGCGTTTATGGCACCAAGTGTGCGGATAGCCTTGTGCTGTATGACACCCTTTATGCGGGCGACACCTACCAGCAGTACGGCTTTGACCTGCCCCATCTTGCAGGAGACGGCGATTTCCAGTTTGAAAACCGCGTGCGTTTTACCGACCGTTGCGATTCATTGTACCTGCTGAACCTGCATCTCATTGACACCAACTCGTATGTGGATACCACTGAGGTGGAAGATACTGTTTCTACAGAGAGTGCTCCCGATTTTTTCAGGCTGTATTCAAATCAAATCAAAGTGTATCCTAATCCCATGAATGATTGGGTGTATTTGGAATTTCCTTGGAATTGGGATAGAGTTTGGGAATCCATCCAAGGGGTGTTGGTTTACAACCAGCTGGGTCAAATTGTTCCTGTGCTGTATAATTTGAAGTTTGCAATGGTAACGACTTTTGGCTGTACAGTAATGAGTGAAAAGCTGCTTTCTTCCTGTAAAATTGAGGTGCAATTTTTGGAAGATGAAGAACCGGGCATCTATTTCATCCATGTGAAAACGACGCAGGGCGGTTTTGTGAAAAAAGTCATTCGCCGATAGGAAACTACATCCATCTTTTCCGTTTGAAAAAGAAGAGCAGGAATATGACAGTGAGCACGCAGATGCCGATCACTCCCCAGAAGGCCCATGGCGCGCTGGCGAAAGGCAGCCCCACATTCATGCCGTAAAGGCCGGTGAAAAAGGTCAACGGCAGTACGATGGTGGAGATGATGGTGAGCACGCGCATGATTTCATTGGTGCGGTTGGTCTGCAGGGAGTCAAAGGTACTGGACAGGCCGGCCACCAATTCGCCATAGTCATCCACCATATCCCACATTTTCTGGTAAAAGTCAAGGATGTTGCCCCAGTAGTCTTCCATGTCCTCCACATATCCTTTTACATCTCCGGATTCAAAGCGGTGGAACAGTCGGAGTTGCGGCTTGAACATGGTGTTCAGCTGGATGATGTTCTTGCGGAAGATGGACATCCGCTCGATGGTTTTTTCCGACTTGCGGCTGAACAGGTCACGGTTGATGGCTTCCAGCTCGGTGCCGAGGCGTTCCACCAGCAAGAAGGTCTCCTTCATCATCCGGTACAGCACTTTGTAGAGAATACCGTCGCTGGTGCCCCCGATCTGCTCGTCATCCTCCATCTCCTCGGGGTCGATTTTTGTGAGGTTGAACAGATCCTGCACCACATAGTGGGAGTTGCCCACCGTGATCAGAAAGTCGTGGCCCCAGAAGATCTTGGTTTCTTCTGTTTTCACGAGGTTGGTGCGGGTGTCTAAAAGGGGGAAATGCAGAACCAGAAAATAGTAGTCATCATAGACGTCAATCTTGGGGCGTTGCACAAAACTGTAGCAGTCTTCAATATCCAAGGGGTGAAAATGGAAGTTGTTCTTGAGGAACTCCATGTCTTCCACGGTGGGATTTGTTATATGATGCCATTTGAGCACTCCAAAGCTAATGGTGTCAACCATTTATCACCTCCTTTCTTTATTGATGACGCTAAATTCTACATTCGGATTCTGTATTATGATTTTTCGGGCGGCAAAAATACGCGATTTTTTCAAAAAATGTTACACAAAAACATGTATTTTTGTCCCGATGATTTACAATGCGTTCAGGGAACTTTTTTTTGCACGGGGCTGCTTCTCTCCTGATGAGGTGGCTTCTAGCGGTATGTATTTGAATAAGAATGATTTCACTCGCTGGTGCCGGAATGGTTGGCTGGTGAAGTTGCGGAACGGACTCTATACTTTTCCCGAATACATCCGGTTCCCGAATTTCGTTTTCCATGCTGCCGTGAAAATGTACCCTTCCTATGTCAGCCTGCATTCCGCATTGATTTACCATGGGTTCATCTCCAGCCAACTGAACACCCAGGTCAGCTGTGTGTCCCCTTTGAAGACCATGAGTTTCAAGAATGCGCTGGGCAAGTTCAATTACCAGAAGATGCATCCGCGGCTGCTGTTCGGTTATGAGCCGCAATCCAACGGGGGCTTCCCGTTTCAGGTGGCCACTCCCGAAAAGGCTTTGCTGGACTTGTTCTATCTCAATCCATCATTGTTTGACACGGAGCAGGGCATTCGTGCTTTTGCCTTGGAGGAGAAGGCACTGTATGAAAACTGGAATCCCGACGTGCTGTACGCCAGCCTGCAGGAGTTCGAGAACCTTGCTTTGGAGAGGAGGGTGGCGATTTTCACCACCATGTACGGACTGTGAATCCAGTCTCACTGCGAAATGCGGGAGATCCACTGGAGGGTTTCCTCATCACTGTATTCCCTCATGTGATGCAGCAGCGGTTGCATGTCGGGCATGGCTCCTTCCTGGGTACACACGTATGCGCTCACCATAGTGGCGTAGCGGAGCGCTTCCGGAATGGATTTTCCTGACAGCAGGCTGGCACAAAATGTGCCGGTGAAGGAGTCGCCCGCGCCCACGGTGTTTGCTTTTTCCAAAGAGGGTGCTTCTGTTGAGAACATTTCCCCGTCGCTGAAAACGTAGGAACCCTTCGGCCCGCAGGTGAGAATGAGCATCCTCAGGTTCGGAAATTCTTTGAGAATGGCTTGGCATGTCGCTGTCATGGAGGCGCCATCTTCTGTGCACACTTCGGGTATGGTTGGACTCCCGGTGCTGTTCAATAGTCCGGGCAACAGCGGTAATTCCTCATCACTGGTCTTGAGTATTGTGCTGATTTTCAATGAGGATTGGAGTACTTCCGGGGTGTAGAAGTGGCCTCGGAGGTTGATGTCGCAAATTCTCAGGCACTCTTTCGGGGTGGACGCGAGGAATTGATGGATGTTTCTACGGCTTTCCTCATGTCGTTGGGCCAGCGTGCCGAAGCAGACGGCGCGGGCGTTCCGTGCGATCTGTGACATCTCTTCGGTGAAAGGGATGTGGTCCCAGGCGACATTTTCCACGATGGTGTAGTCGTTTTTCCCCTCTTTTTGTTTTACATCGACGACACCGGTGGGATAATCTTTGGACACTTTTGCCAGTTGGCAAGGGAGCCCTTTGCTGTCCAGTACATCCAGCAGCTCCTGCCCGTCCGCATCATCGCTGATGGCACTGATGGCGATGGGAGTGAATGGCTTTTGGAAGAATTTGGCGATTTGTCCCGCATGGTAGGCAAAGTTGGCTGGCGCGCCCCCCAGTCTTTTTTTGTCGGGAAATTTGTCCCAGAGGATTTCCCCGATGCCTGCAATGAATTCTGTTGTTTCCATAATGTTTTGGTTTTAGGGTTGTTCTTTTTGTTGGGAATGGCGGGGGAGAGGTTTAGTAAACAATGTCAAAATCCATCTGTTTTCTCATCAGGTCCACGGCCATGACTTTGATGCGGATGGTGTCTCCGAAGCGGTAAGAGTGGCCTTGATGCAGTCCGACGAGGGTGTAGTTGTCTTCATCTATATAATAGAAGTCATCGTTGAATTTGCGCATGGCAATGAGCCCTTCGCACTTGGTATCTTTGATTTCGGCGAAGACGCCCCATTTGCAGATGCCGCTGACGGTGGCATCGAACACCTGTCCCACTTTGTCCGCCATGTATTCCGCCTGCTTGTATTTCACGGAGCTTCGCTCGGCTTCGGTGGCTTTCTGCTCCATTTGGGAGCAGTGCTGGCAGTAGGTTTCAAATTCTCCGGCATCGGCGGATGCGGCTTTGTGGAGGTAGGCGTCCAGCAGCCGGTGGACCATCAGGTCGGGGTAGCGTCGGATGGGGGAGGTGAAGTGGGTGTAGAAGGGGAAGGCCAGTCCGTAGTGACCGATGTTCTCGGTGGAATAGACGGCGCGGGCCATGGTGCGGATGGAGAGCTTGCTCAGCATGTCGTACTCCTGAGATCCCTTGGCTTGCTCTAATAAATTATTGTATGAACTGGCAATCACTTTCGTGGAACCCAATTTGAATTCGTATCCGATTTTCTTTACAAAATTACGGAAGGTGGCCAGCTTTTCCTCTAACGGTTTGTCGTGAACACGGTACACAAAGGTCTTGGGCTCACGGTTGGCAGTTGTCTTCTTGCCGATTTTTTCTGCCACCCGTTTGTTGGCTAACAGCATGAACTCTTCAATCATGAAGTTGGCTTCGGTGGAGACCTTGATGTAAACCCCAATCGGTTTGGCGTTCTCGTCCAGCTTGAATTTCACCTCTTCGGTCTCGAAGTTGATGGCGTTGTTTTCAAACCGTTTGCGGCGCAGGATGCGTGCCAATCCGTTGATTTGCAGGATTTCCTCCGCCAGTTTGCCCTTCCCGCTGTCGATGGTTTCCTGCACCTCTTCATAGCAGAATCTCTCGTTGGAGTTAATGACAGTGTGCCCGAACCATTCTTTGACCACACGGGCGTTGTCGTCCATCTCAAAGATGGCGCTGAAGCAGAGTTTGTCTTCGTGCGGTCGGAGGGAACAGAGGTTGTTGGAGAGGGCTTCGGGCAGCATGGGGATGGTGCGGTCCACAAGATATACGGAGGTGCCGCGTTCGTAGGCTTCGCGGTCAATGGCCGACCCTGGTTTGACGTAATAGGACACGTCGGCGATGTGAACGCCGATTTGATGGTGTCCGTTGGGGAGCCTTTCGTATGAAAGCGCATCGTCAAAGTCTTTGGCATCGGCGGGGTCCACCGTGAAAGTGGTTACATTGCGGAAGTCCCTGCGTTTGCGTATCTCTTCCGCTGTGATGGGCCGTTCCATGCGCGTGGCCTCTTCCTCCGCCTCTTGGGGAAAACTCAGCGGGAAGTCGTTCTCCGCCAGGATCGACTGCATCTCCACGTCGTTGTTGCCGGGTTTGCCCAGCACTTTGATGACTTCTCCAATGGGGTTCTTGCTGCCAGGGGTCCAGTCCACAATGCGCACCACCACCTTGTAGCCGCTCTTGGCTTTCTTCAGCAGTCGGCCCGGAATCAGAATGTCTCTGCGGTAATGGTTGCTGTCGGGGGTGAAAAAGGCGATGCCTTTCTCGATCTGGATGACGCCTACCAGCTGTTTGGTGCTGCGTTCCAGAATCTCCACAATCTGTCCCTCCGGCTTGCTGTCCTTGCGCGGCGGAAACAGCAGCACCTTCACCAGGTCGTTGTGCAGCGCGTTGCCGATATGGCGTTCGGCAATGAAGATGTCTTCCGCATCTCCCTCCTGTAACACAAAAGCCGCCCCGCTCTGTTTCACCTCCAACCGGCCGGTGGCATAATTGCGACCCGTGCTCTCTTTGGTCAGGAATTTGCTGTTGATGCGGTAGTTGCCCCGACCTGCCTTCAGCAGTATCTTGGTGCGTACCAACTTCTCAATCGCCTCTTTGACCTCTTCCCGCCCTTTTTTATCATAAATGTTGATTTTAGCTGCAATTTGCTTGTAATTGTGCTTTTCTGTCGTGGAGGCCAGGGCTTCCACAATGAGCTTTTCAATGTTTTTCATGAGTGTTTGGATTTCTTTTTTTGAGGCTGCAAAGGTACATTTTTTTCAATGATTTTCTTTTTTGCATTCTCCGCTTCTTTCCATCCGCTGAATTTTATCTTGGATTTCTTGATAAACAAACAGTTCTTCTCATGTTTTTTTTATTTTTGCAAGCCAAAATTTTCCCTTATGAAGAAACTTTTTGTTTTGTTTTTCATGGCTTTCTGTTTGTGTGCGTTGAATATTACAAACAGTTGTGCACAAGCCATTTATACTACAGATATTACCGTGGTTTATGCGAATTCCCAATCAGAAGATCAATTTGAAGGTGTGACGAAGTTCTACTTTTCAAACGGGAATCTGGTACTTGACCAGTCGGGCACACTGACCACCATTCCGTTCTCTACAGTGCACAAACTGCTCCTCCAGTCAAATCAGCAGCCGGGCATTGAGTCGTACGATCTGACCGCCCCCATCATCATTTACCCGAATCCGACTTCTGACCGCCTCTATTTTGTGGCTGAACGGGAACAACAGGTGGATGTGCAAATATACAGCATGGATGGTAAACTTCTCCAGAAAGAGTCCATGAGCACAGAGTCCTCCATTGATGTGAGCCGCCTCTCCAAGGGAATGTATATCATCAGAATCAACGAACAAGCTTACAAGTTCAGTAAGCTGTAAGTTTCTTTATAAAGCTTTTTTTGTCGGAAGTTTTTCTTCCGACTTTTTTTGTTTTAGGACAATCATTTCCGATGTATTAACATTTATTAATATTTTTATTTAATTGATAATCAATTTTATAAATAAAAAAATAGAAAAAATCGGATAGAGTAAGAAAAAAAGGTGTATTTTTGCCGCCCGAAAAATCAAACGTAATTAATCACGTAATTTGAAACAGAAAATGAAGAAAATTGTATCATTGTTGGCCATTATGGTCATATTGGGGATGACGCATTTTGCGGATGCCCAGGTTTATCAGCTTCCCAATGGCGGTTTTGAGCAGTGGGATGGCAATGGTTCTGATGATGAGCCGACCTATTGGAATGGTTTTCCTTCCTCTCAGTGTGATCTGACAGGTTTTTATGCCATTGGTTGTAGTACGGCTCAGCAGACACGGCATGAAAGGTCCACAGAGTTTCGCCCTGGTTCGACAGGCAGTACCAGTTGCAAGGTTTTTGCCACGGAGGTGAGTTTGTTGGGCTCCACTATTTATGCCAACGGGAATATCACAACAGGGCAAATCCGTATTGGTGCCACACAGGCCACCAGTCCTGAGAATTACAACATCACCCGTCGCAACCAAAGCGGGATGAACCAGCCTTTCAACGGGATGCCGGATTCCCTGCGTTTCTGGGCGAAGTTTTCATGTCCGAGCAGCACGCAGTATGCACGCATGAGTGCAATTATTCACGAGGATTATGATATGATGGATCCTTATCCCGCCAGTGAAGCCTCTCATATTGTAGGGGTGTCCACCTGTGAGTTTTTGGTCACCAATGGCTGGCAGGAGTTTGTCGTTCCTTTCAATTACACTTCCTATTCCGCTACTACGCCCGCTTACCTTCTGTTGACTTTCACCACCAACAAGATTCAGGGTGCGGGTTCAGGCAGTGACATGCTCTGGGTGGATGATGTGGAGATGATTTATCATGCTGAGTTGAGTGATTTGCGCAGTGGCGGAACCACGGTGGAAGGCTTTGACCCGTATGTTGTTTCCTATCAGATTGAGTTGCCGGCTGGAGGAAGTCTGCCCGTTGTGTCAGCCACCGCCCTCTCGGCCAATGCTACGGTCACCATTACCCAGCCCACAGAATCTTCACCGGTGGCCACGGTGGTTGTTAATCAGGGACCGGAAACGATCATATACACCATCAACTATACTTTTGGCGAAGAGGCCACAGCTGATCTTTCTGATCTTCAGGTGGATGGTGTGACTGTCAGCGGTTTTGATCCGGCGGTCACCGATTACCAGGTGGAACTTCCGTCGGGGGCAGAAATCCCGACGGTCAGTGCAGTGGCTGCAGTGGCTACGGCTCAGGTGACCATCACCCAGGCGACTGCTGACAACCTTACGGCTTCTGTGGAAGTGGTTTGCGGAAGCCTCACAAAAACTTATACGGTGACCTTCACCTATGTGGCCGCCAATACCGATTTGGCAGATTTGCTCGTGAACGGCGTCTCCATTGAAGGGTTTTCACCCGACATTTTGGAATATACCTATATGATTGCCCCGAATACCGCTTTGCCGGTGGTGAGTGCAGTGGCAGCCTCTGCCACCGCCAGCGTTGAGATTGTGCAGCCTACTTTGTCGGATCTTACTTCCACGGTTACGGTCACTTCAGGGGATTCAGTAAAGATTTACACTGTCAGTTTCGCCATCAGCGGAATCAATGAACATGGACACAATTCATTCACAGTATTCCCCAATCCTACTCATGACGAAGTTACAGTTGTGATGGAGAACGGACGCTCTGTCAGTGAAGTGGTGCTGTGTGACTTGGCAGGCAGACAGGTGTTTTCTGCCAAAGTGAATGGAGAATCCTTTGTATTGAACCTTCGCGCTTTGGAGTCAGGCATTTACTTCATATCCATTCGTGGAGAGAATCAAGTGCTTGGAGTTTCTAAAATTGTGAAACAGTAAGGTTTGTTTTGCTTGATTTGAAAAGCGGGTAGTGGCGATGCCATTACCCGCTTTTTTCTAGCTGTTCTGGTGTGCCAATTGGGAGAAAAGTTGTATGCCGATGGGCACCAGTGCATCGGGAAAATCAAAGCGTTCGTTGTGGAGGGAGGGTTGACTGGTGCCGGAACCCAAGCCGAAAAGAGCTCCGGGGTAATGTTGGGTGAGCAGTCCGAAATCCTCGCCCCACGAGAAGGGAAGCTCCAGTTGACGGTAGGCCAGTCCGCAGGCTTCTGCGGCGGATTGTATTTGCGCCACGGCTGTCCCCTCGTTGCGGGAGGCTGCAAAATACTCCTTCCAGATGATCTGGCTGTGCAACTCGGCTGTGTCTCGGGTGGCATTTTCCACAATGCGGGCCAGTTCGGCTTTGGTTTGCTGTAGCAGTTCGTCCTCCTTGGCACGAAGGGTGAAGCGCAGTACGCCGTGTCCTGCGGTCACTCCATAGGCGGTTTCTCCCACGCGGAACTCGCATAGCGTGATGAGGCGGAAGTCGTTCCGCCGCATGTCATACTGGTTGAGGGAGAGCAGCCGGTCGGTGATGGTTCTGGCAGCAGGGTAGGGGCATACGGCTTTCTGGGGCTCGGCGGCGTGCGAGGTGCGGCCATGCAGCAGAAGGTCACAGCTGATGACCGAGCAGGTGAAACTGCCGGTTTTGCAGACTACCGTGCCCAGTTCTTCCCCTGGGATATTGTGTAGGGCAAACAACCGATCAGGACGATAACTCTCCAGTATGCCGCTTTGAAGCAGTTGCGCTGCCCCTTCTCCCGTCTCTTCTGCTGCCTGGAAAAAAAGCAGCACACGTCCGACTGTGGGACGGTGAAGGTGCAACTCTTCGGCTAAACCGAGCAGAATGGCGGTGTGACCGTCGTGCCCGCATTTGTGGGATACGCCGGCAGTCTGCGACGCATAGGGTAGGGGGAGCGTCTCCTCTACTCGTACCGCGTCAAAGTCCCCCCGGAACAGCAGCGTTGGACCCTCGCCCCCAGAGTCATAGACCGCCAATATGTTGCGGCTGTTTTCAAAAGTGTGGATGTGGGTGGGACAGGATTTTTTCAATATTTCCAAAATGAATTGATGCGTCCGGATTTCCTGGCCGGAGGGTTCTGCCAGCTGATGAAGGGTGTGGCGGATCTGTTGGTAGTCTGTCATGGCTTAATGGTGTTGTTTCAAGTGTGAGAGCGGGGAACTTAGGGTTTCCGGTATGCCCGTGCTGAAAATGCAACATTCCCTTTAATGGTCTCCTTTGGCACGAACTTGATCCGTTTCGGCATGTTCGGCAGCAGCGTGAAGTAGTTGTCGTCGAAGTAGCCGTCCACGTTGGCGGAAAGTTCCACGCCGTACTGCAAGGCGCTGCTGTTGACTTCCACCGTAGTGTCGTCGATGCGGCGCACGGTGATGGGAGCCTCGGAAAGACCCAGCTGGCCCGGATAGCAGAAGAACTGCACCTTTCGGGCGAGCATATTGCCGTTGTCGTCCAAACATTCAATTTGCAAGAAATAATGGCTTAAATTGGCACGCGTTATCGGGAAATCAATGAAATGTTTGGACTTTAAAGGTGTGATTTCTTGATTTTTAGTGGTCTGTGATGAAATGATTGAACCGTTCAACTGGAAAAGCGTTAGTTTCAGCTGGCAGGAAAGTTTTTCGTTGCGGTCGCTCACAACATAGACTGGCAGCTTGCCGTCTTGCAGGGTGTCGCAGGCAATGATGACGGGGGCAAACTGCCGTTTCATCTCGTAATAGAGGGCTTTGCGCCGTCCGTAGTAGTCGATGCCGCTCCACGAAGCGACGGGCCAGCAGTCGTTGAGCTGCCACACCAGCGTGCCCATGCAGTAGGGAGCGCGGCGGCGATGCTCCTCCAGCGCCATCCCGATGCCGTAGGCCTGCACCAGCTGACTGACATAGGCGTAATCTTCCAGATTGTCAGGACGATGGAAGTACTGGTTCATCGCCTTGTCGATAATCTGTACGCCGCGGGCGTGTTTCTGGTGGTTGTTCAACTCGGGACTTCCAAGATGCAGGGCCGTGTCGGGGATTACCGTCTGGAGGGTGCGGAGGTCGGGATAGCTTTGGAAACCGTACTCCGACATGAAGCGGCCGGTTTTCTGGTACCACATCTCGAAAGGCAGCTCGCCCCACCACACGCCCCAATAGTGGGAGTCGCCTTCAGTGCAGCACTCGGGGTGACCCCAGCCCCACAGCGGCGAAGTGGGAATGTAGGGCACGCCTGCCCCATACGTTTTGACAACATCAGCCAACAGTGTATCAAACAGATAGCGCATGTCGTGGTCGAGCTGTTCGCGCTGTTCGGACGTATAATTCGCTTGCCAGCCCCAGTCTTCCCAGCCGTTTTTCACCTCGTTGTTGCCGCACCACAGCACAATGCACGGGTGGCGACGGAGACGCATCACCTGTTCAATGGCCTCTTTTTTTACATTCTCAATAAAAGATTCATCGCCCGGATAGAGCGTTCCGGCAAACATAAAATCCTGCCATACCATAATGCCCATCTCATCGCACAAATCGTAGAAAATGTCAGGTTCATAAATTCCGCCGCCCCACACTCGTATCATGTTGATATTTGCATCTTTGCAGGCTTGCAGAAGCTCACGGTAGCGCTCTTCCGTCATCTTGTGCGGGAAGAAATCGGCGGGAATCCAGTTCACCCCTTTGGCAAAGACAGCTTTCCCGTTGATGACGAATTCAAAGGATTGGCCTTTTGAATCCTTAGTCTGGCGCAACTCCACGGTGCGGAAACCTGTCCGCATGTGCAGGGCCTCGTTTTTTTTGCCATTTTCAAAAGTTATCGCCACATCATGCAGGGCAGGAGTGCCCGTTCCATTGGGCTGCCAGAGTGTGTAAGGCGATTCTGTCAGGTGTGCAAAAACATATTGGTGGGACTCGGAGTTGAATAGTTCTACATGGAAATTATTTAAGGGAGAATCATCCAGTTTTATAGAGCAGTGTCCGCCCCCTTTTTTGCTTTTGTTGAAGGTAATGTCGTAATACAATAGGGTTTGGTCACCCTCCTGTTCGAAGGTAAAAGAGGAGAAATTGTCCACCATTGCGGACTGTCCGATATAGGCTTTCCCTGTGATGCCGCAGGTGGTGAGTTTCGGTCCCCAGTCCCAGCCCGATTGATAGGGTGGCATGCGGAGCCACGCGCGTTCTTCGGGCAGTGCGTATGGGACAGAAGCCTTTCGTTGGTCAATGATCTGCTGTGCGGGGGCGAAGCGCACTTCAATGAGATTATAGGTGCGGATTTTCTTGTCCAACGGGAAACGCCAAGTGCGGTAGGCGTTGTCCATTATATTGGTATTGTCTTGATGGAAAAGCGGTTGTCCGTTGAGAAAGATTTCAGCATAACCGGTCACCCCCGCCAGCACCAGTTCGATGTTTTTCTTGTCAGGCAGCTCGTCGCGCCAGAAGTCGCAGGTGTAGGTGCAGGGCACGTGCGACAGCCACTGCAGCGTCTCCTCATTGGTACCGTAGAAGGGATCAGGGATGAGTCCGTGGTCAAGCAGGTCGGTGTGGAGGCAGCCCGGTACGCTGACGACTATTGAGGTGGAGAAACTGCGGTCGGACGGGTCGGGGCAGCTGAGTCGCCACTGGGTGAGGGGGAGGGAGGGTTGGGCGATGGCAGTGCACACCGTCAGCAGGAGGAACATAAGGAGTGAGATTTGCCGATTGGCAAGACGAGGGGTGCGCATGGTGGGTGGGTTAAAGGGTGACTTCCCCGCAGAGGGACATGTTGAGGCGTTTTTTGATTTCCTCAGGGTCGTTGTAATTGCCCAGCAGGTGCATCAGTTTGGTGATGGCACTCTCAAGGGTCATGTCGTAGCCGCTGATGACGCCGGCCCGTTGAAGGTTGAGGCTGGTTTCGTAGCGGCCCATGTAAACGGTGCCGGAGAGGCATTGGGAGATATTGACGATGATGATGCCCTTGTCGGTGGCTTCTTTAAGAATATTGTACAGCCACTCGGCGCGGGGGGCATTTCCGGCGCCGAAGGTGCGCAGGATGATGGCTCGCAGTCCGGGTACGTGGAGGAAAGCTCGCACGGCATCTTCGCGGATGCCGGGGAACAGGGTGAAAACAAAGACGTGGTTCTCCATTTTGGGAGTCACCAGAAGCTCTTTTTCTTCTTGTTCATAATGGATGAATGACGGCGCGTACTTGATGTGTACTCCGGATTTCGCCAGATCGGGGTAGTTGTAGGAGTAGAAGGCATCGAAATTGTCGGTGCTCTTCTTGGTGGTGCGGTTCCCTCGCATCAGCGCGGACTCAAAGAAAATGGCCACTTCGGGGACCATCGGTTTGCCGTCAGCGTTCTTGGCGGCTGCTATCTCAATGGCATTCATCACATTCTCTTTGGCATCGCTGCGCAGGAATCCGAGTGGGAGCTGGGAGCCGGTGAAGATGACGGGCTTGCTCAGATGACGGAACATGAAACTGACCGCCGAGGCGGAATAGGCCATGGTGTCGGTGCCGTGCAGCACGACGAATCCATCGTAATCCTTGTAGTTCTCCTGGATGGTTTTTGCAATTTTGACCCAGAAGTCAATGTTGACATCCGAGGAGTCAATCATGGGGTTGAAGGAGACGGTGGAGATGTTGACGGGCAGCTGTTCCAGTTCGGGCAGGAAGCTGAGCATCCGCTCTTTATCAAGAGGGGCGAGAGATCCCGTTTCTGGATTCTCGCCCATGCTGATGGTGCCGCCGGTAAGGATCAGCAGCACTGAAGTCTCTTTTTTCATCATCGCTTATCTTCCCCAGCGTTTGAGAACCGCCGGTCCGGCAAACTGGGCGTTGGCACCCAGCTCTTCTTCAATGCGGAGCAGCTGGTTGTATTTGCAAATGCGGTCGGTGCGGCTGGCGGAACCGGTCTTGATCATGCCGGTGCCGAGGGCCACAACGAGGTCCGCGATGGTAGTGTCTTCGGTTTCACCGGAACGGTGTGAAATGATGGCAGTGTAACCGTTGTTCTGTGCCAGTGTCACTGCGTCAATCGTTTCTGTGAGTGTTCCGATCTGGTTGACTTTCACCAGGATGGAGTTGGCCACTTTCTTGTCAAGACCCATTTGGAGGCGTTTTACATTGGTGACGAACAGGTCATCACCCACCAGCTGAACGGTGGAGCCGATCTTGTCGGTGAGCAGTTTCCAGCCATCCCAGTCGTCTTCGGCCATGCCGTCTTCAATGGAGAGAATGGGGTATTTGGAGCACCACTCTGCCCAGTAGTCAGCCATTTCTGCAGGGGTGTACTCCTTGTTGGAGGACCATTTCAGGCGATATACGTTTTTCTCAGCATCATAGTATTCGGAAGCGGCGGCATCCAGTGCGATGAAGACATCCTTTCCAGGTTCGTAGCCGGCCATGCGGATGGCTTCCAATACGGACTCGATGGCTTCTTCGTTGGATTTCATGTTTGGTGCAAAACCGCCTTCATCGCCCACATTGGTGGAGTAACCATTTTTCTTCAGGACTTTTTTCAGGTTGTGGAACACCTCAACGCCCATCTGGAGTGCACGTGAGAAGGTGGGGGCGTTGGCTGGCATGATCATGAATTCCTGGAAGTCAATGTTGTTGTCGGCGTGGGAACCTCCGTTCAGGATGTTCATCATCGGGACGGGGAGGATCTTGCCATTGACACCTCCAAGATAGCGGTAGAGTTCCTGGCCGGTCTCTTGTGCGGCGGCTTTGGCGCAGGCGAGGGAGATGCCCAATATGGCGTTGGCTCCGAACTTTTTCTTATTTTCTGAACCGTCCAGCTCAAGCATGCGGTTGTCAATGCCGGTCTGATCCAGCACATCCATGCCGGTCAGCTCTTCCGCCAGCTCCTTGTTGACGTTGTTGACGGCTTTGAGCACGCCTTTGCCCATATAGACGGAGTCGTCCTTGTCGCGGAGCTCCAGCGCTTCGTGCACGCCGGTGGAGGCTCCGGACGGAACTGCCGCACGGCCCATGGCCCCGGCTGCGGTATATACATCAACTTCAACGGTGGGATTGCCTCTGGAATCCAGAATCTGACGACCAAAAATGCCAATAATTTTACTCATAATCTGTTTGTTTTTTTATTGTGAAATAAACATGTATAAATTTTCTCCGAAATGAAAATCGGGGTGCAAAGGTACGATTTTTTGGCTTTGTTTTCCATGCGCTAAATCGATTTTGAAAAAAATATGGAGATGTCTTTGCGGAATCTCGTTTTGCAAAGAAAAATGTAGTATTTTTGCCGCCCGAAAGGAAGGGGATGTAGCTCAGCTGGTAGAGCACTTGGTTCGCAATCAAGGGGTCGCGGGTTCGAATCCCGTCTTCTCCACAAAAAAACAGGTATAAATAGTTGAAATACAACTTTTATACCTGTTTTGTTTTACAGTACGGCGGGAATGTTCGCCTGGTTCAGGGCACTTATTCAGTAGCTTTCTCTTGATCGGTGCACAGTGCGTCGCTGTGCTCTTTTAGATATTGGCGTGCGGCTTCAGCTTGGGATGATTCTACCTGCACCAGTACAGAGGCTACCAGCCCAACGTAGGTGGGGGCGTTCCTGTTGGCGATGAATACCTGAAATCCGGCATCTTCCAAAATGCTGCGATATACTTCGGCCATGGCCGGAAAGTTGGTCACAGCGATGGTTTCAAGGGTGAGATTGTCTTTCATATCGTTTTTATTTATTGTTTTTTAATTTCCTCAGGTCTTGTTAATCTGTCAACTTGGCATCGGGACATTGTGGAAAAGCGGCTTCTGCGCTTTCAGGCTGCCATTTTCCCATGTTTGATTTACTCCCACTCGATGGTCGCCGGCGGTTTGGAACTGATGTCGTAAACCACGCGGTTGATACCTTTCACCTTGTTGATGATTTCGTTGGAAACGGCGCGCAGAAAGCTGTTGGGCAGATCGGCCCAGTCGGCGGTCATGCCGTCGGTGGAGCATACCGCCCGCAAGGCCACCGCCCGCTCGTAGGTGCGCTCGTCTCCCATTACGCCCACGGATTGCACGGGCAGCAAGATTACGCCGGCTTGCCACACTTTGTCATACAAACCGTTCTCCAGCAATCCGTTGATGAAGATGGCATCGGCTTCCTGCAGGATCCGTACTTTTTCGGGGGTGATGTCCCCCAGAATCCGCACGCCCAGTCCGGGACCGGGGAAAGGATGACGCTGTATCAGCATGTCGGGGATTCCCAGCTTGCGACCCACGCGCCGCACTTCGTCCTTGAAAAGAAGTTTCAGCGGTTCCACCACCTGCATCTTCATCCGGTCGGGAAGCCCGCCCACATTGTGATGCGATTTGATGACCATCCCGGTGATGGAGAGAGACTCAATCCGGTCAGGATAGATGGTGCCTTGCGCCAGCCATTTGATATCCTGTAATTTATGAGCCTCTTCTTCAAAAACTTCAATGAATCCTTTCCCGATGATCTTCCGTTTTTTCTCCGGGTCGGTTTCACCGCGCAAAGCCTCGTAAAAGCGTTGGGAGGCGTCCACCCCCTTGACATTCAGCCCCAGGGTTTGATAGTTCTTCAGTACGGAGGTGAACTCGTTCAATCTCAGTAAGCCGTTGTCCACAAAAATGCAATGGAGACGGTTTCCGATGGCTTTGTTCAGCAATACGGCGGCCACGGTGGAGTCCACACCGCCGGAAAGCCCCAGCACTACATGGTCCTCTCCCAGTTGCTGCTGCAGTTCCGCCACAGTGGATTCAATGAAGGAGTCGGGAGTCCAGTCCCCTTGGCATCCGCAGATGTCGTGTACAAAGTTGTGGAGGAGGACACTTCCGTCTTCCGAATGATAGACTTCTGGGTGAAACTGTACAGCCCAGGTGGGTTCGCCTTCGATGCGGAAGGCCGCTACCGGCACTTCGGCGGTGCTGGCGATGATATTGAAGTTACCGGGCAGTTCAATGATGCTGTCTCCGTGCGACATCCACACCTGTGAATGCTCGCGCACTCCTTGCAACAGCGGGTCTGTTGCGGTGAAGGAGGAGAGGTGTGCCCGGCCATATTCGCGGGTTTTGCTGCTCCCTACTTTGCCGCCGGAGCTGTGGGCAAGATACTGTGCCCCATAGCAGATGCCCAGCAGCGGGAAATGGCCTCGGATGGAAGAGAGGTCGGGCCGGAAGGCGTCGGCTTGGTTGACAGAGAAGGGACTGCCGGAGAGAATGACCCCCTTGATGCCGGTGGTGTCGGCAGGAAACTTGTTGTAGGGGACGATCTCGCTGTAGGTGTTCATCTCACGCACACGCCTGGCTATCAGCTGCGTGTATTGGGAACCGAAGTCTAAAATGATGATTTTATCCATTGTGTTGATGTGTTTGGTTATTCAATTGAACAATATGTATGGCGGTTCTGAGGCCGTCGATGGCGGAGGAGGTGATGCCTCCCGCGTAGCCCGCGCCTTCCCCGATGGGATAGATGCCGGTAACGTTGCTTTGCCGATCTTCCCCACGGAGAATGCGTACAGGGGAGGATGAGCGTGTTTCCACGCCCGTGAGTACGGCATCTGCATGGGCGAATCCACGCAGTTTTCTGTCCAACAGCGGGATGGCTTCCTGCAAAGTCTCTACCACATAGTCGGGCAGGCAGCATCGCAGGTCGCAAAAGACCACCCCATGGGGGTAGGAGGGATGAATGCTCCGCTCCCGGCTCGCGACCCGCCCCTGCAGGAATTCCCGCATCAGGTTGGCCGGAGCACGGTGGTCGCCGGAGATGCTGAAGGCTTTGCGCTCCAGCTGTTCTTGGAAATCCAGCCCGTCCAAGGGACTGGACTGGTAAAAGTCGCTTGGCTCAATGCCCACAAGCAACGCGCTGTTGGCATTCTCTTTGTTGCGGCTTTTCTCGCTCATGCCATTGGTGACAATGGCGCCTTCTTCACTGGCTGAGGCCATCACTGTGCCACCGGGACACATGCAGAAAGTGTACGCCCCGCGCTGTTTCACATGCACGGCCCCTTTGTATGAGGCGGGTGGAAGATATGAAGCGAACTTCCCGTATTGCATCGTATTGACCGCTGACTGCAAATGTTCCACCCGCACGCCGACAGAGAAACTCTTGGGCTCCATCTTCAGTCCCGCCCCGTGCAGATGACGCAGGGTGTCACGTGCGGAATGCCCCAGCCCTAACAGCAGGTACTGGGTGTTTAGTTCTGCTCCGGAACCACATATTACTGTCAAACTCCCATCTTTCTGCCGCCGGAAATCGGTGAATGTGGTGTTGAAAAGAATCTCTCCGCCCAAGGAGAGTATCTCTTCCCGGATGTTGCGGACCACGATCTCCAGATAGTCGGTTCCCACATGCGGCTGATGGGCGTACAGTACATCCTCGGGGGCTCCGTGTTGGTAAAACTCCTCCAATACAAAGCCGATGAGCTCGTTGTGCAGGTTGGTGGTCAGCTTTCCATCGGAGAATGTGCCGGCACCGCCCTCGCCGAACTGGATGTTGGAGTCGGGATTCAGGATTTTTTCCTTCAAGAAACGTTCCACGCTTTTTTTGCGCTCTTCCACCCGCTCCCCGCGTTCAATGACGATAGGCCGGGCATGGCAACGGGCCAGGTACAGGGCGGCGAACATGCCCGCCGGCCCGAACCCCACCACTACCGGTCGGCAGGGATGCGTCCATTCCTGATATTCCATCGGCTCGGGCTCTTGCCATAAAGAAACCTCAGGCAATGCCAATAGTTCCGGCATCTCGTGCTTCAGCTCCAACATGACTTTGAAATTGCTGACCACGTCTGCTTTTTTCCGCGCATCCACCGACCAGCGGAGTATTCGGAAATCCGCGATGTCACTCTCGTTAAGGTGGAATTTTTTCAACACCAAGGGCTTGAGCCGCTCTTTGGCTATGTTAACGGGTATGCGTATGGTGTTGATTTGTATTTTCATGGCTTATTCGGTACGGGTGAGGGTCCAGGGTTCTTGTCCGTCCTGCGTCAGTTCCAGCTGGTTTGCATTGATGAATTGAAAGTGCCACATCTCTTTGCTTGTGGCTCCGCTGATGGAATCAGTGGAGGTCAGGGTGAGCTGTCCGCCGGCCATTTCCCAAGAGGTGTAATTGTGGCTGGATCCACCTACGCATTTTGCTTTCCCGTCAGGGGAAAATGTTATGCCGCGTTCGTAGTCGCCGTCAGGGTAAACCCAGTTGCCCTGTAAGTCTGTGGCGGTGACAACGGTGGATGTAGTCGTCGGTGCGGTTTCCGCATTCTTTTTCTTGCAGGCTGTCATTCCGGCTGTCAGACCGAAAATAAGCAGATAGATGATGATTCTTTTTTTCATTGTTCTAACTGAAAAGATCTAATTGTTCTCCATTGCCGCCGACTCCTTTGTCACTGTCGTCTGCTGGATTTTGGTCAATGTTCTCAAAGATTTCCTGCGCTTCAGCCTGCTCAATTTCTTCCAGACTGCCGGGCAGGATGCCGCTTGTCTCTTCTTCCTCCTCCGGCACTTCGTCTTCGGGCTCCTCGTAGGGGAGCGGATCCAGCCATTTCAAACTCTTCACCTTGCCAATGTTGATTTTCTTTCCTTTGGCTTTGATTCCTTGTACTTCAATAAAATCTGTAATGGAAATCACTTCAGTGAAAATCGCCTTCGGGTCTTTTTTCGTGTATTTGATTTCCAATTGTGGCAAGTAGTCAATGGATACCAGCTCCAAACGGATATCTTTTTCCATTGGAATGAAGTCGATGGTTTTCTCTGTCGGCTGGGGCGTAAAACGCTTGATGTAATACTTGTCCTCTTTTTTGTGATAGTAAACTGCCGTGATGATTTTGTGGGAATTGAATTTGGAGATGATGTCCAGATTGTCTTCAAAATGAGTGGACAAATCATATCCAGTTATTCTGTAGTTTCCTGATTTATAAATGGATATTATCTTTTCGTCTCGTTTGAAATCGCCTAAAAACAGCCCGCGTTCTTCATTGTTCAGTCGCATGACATTGGGGTCGTACCACACGCCGATGGCCGCGAGGGTGGAGACTCCTTTTTCGCTCATTTCAATTTTGGAAACGGGATTGCGGGAAAGGATGTTCCCTTTGCTGCTGCGCCCTTTGATGGCCAAGGTGCTGAAATCAAACTCAAAGTTCTTCTTCTTGATGCCTTTCTTGGGTTTGAGAATGACTTTCACCTTTTCCGCCTCTCCGTTGGGGTTGGAGGTGAAGTAGAGAACTTCGGTTCCGGTCTCTCCGGAGGTAAGGTCGTACTCTTTGTTTCGGGTGATGCCTCCGATGGGGAAGCGTTTCACCATGGCCGGACCGTTCTTTCCTTTGGAATAAATCATGTTATAGACGGTGCGGTCATCGTTGCGCTTGAAAACCTCCACGTGCAGGATTCCCTTGCCGATAAACTGCTTGTTGCTTACCTTGGTGACCGTGAATTTCCCGTTTCTGAGGAATACGATGATGTCATCTATGTCGGAGCATTCACAGGCGAATTCGGTGTTTTCGTCTTTTTTGAGAGAGGTGCCGATGAAACCCTCCTCCTTGTTGACATACAGCTTCTGGTTGGCGACGGCCACGCTGACCACATTGATGGAGTCAAAGTTTTTGATTTCGGTTTTCCTTTCGCGTCCGGCACCGTATTTTTTCTTTAACTGTTTGAAATAATTGATGGTATAGTCAACGATATTGTCCAGATGGTTCTGCGTTTCTTCTATTTGAAGCTCAATGTCAGCTAGCTCTTCCTCTGCCTTTTTGATGTCGAACTTGGAGATTTTACGCACCGGTTTCTCGCACAGTTTCAGGATCTCTTCCATCGTGATGTCGCGTTTGAGCAGTTTGACATGGGGCACGAAGGCTTTTTGGATGTTTTCCAGCTGGTTTTCCCAAGTGGCAGTGTCTTTCTCCAATTCTTTGTAGATTTTCTTTTCAAAGAATATTTTTTCCAAAGATAACCAATGCCACTGGTTTTCAAGTTCTTGTAAGAAAATCTCAAGTTCCTGTTTCAGCAGATTGAGGGTGTTTTGGGTGTTGATGCGCAAAATTTCGCTGATGGAAAGCATGGCCGGCTTTCCATTGTAGATGACCCATGGATTGGGGTTGATGTTGACCTGGCAGTCGGTGAAGGCATACAGGGCGTCAATGGTCTGGTCGGGGGAAGTGCCAGATTCAAGGTGTAGCACGATCTCCACTGATTTGGCTGTGTTGTCGTCAATTTTGCGTATTTTGAGCTTTTTCTTTTCAATGGCCGGGGTGATGGAGTTCTGGATCAGGTCAATGGTGTTTTTTCCGTAAGGTATTTCGGTGATGACCAATGTTTTATTGTCGAGAATGGAGATTTTGGCCCGATTGATGATTTTCCCTCCGATCAGGCCGTCGTTGTACTTGCTCACGTCAATGCTGCCTCCGGTCGGGAAGTCGGGATAGAGTTGGAAGGGCTTGTTTTGAAGGATGGCAATGGAGGCATCCAGCAGTTCGTTGAAGTTGTGGGGGAGTATTTTGGTGGCCATGCCCACAGCGATGCCGCTCACTCCCTGTGCCAACAGCAGCGGGAAACGCATGGGCAGCAGGATGGGCTCTTTGTTACGCCCGTCATACGACATCATCCACTGGGTGATTTTGGCGTTGAAAGCCACTTCCAAAGAGAATTTGGTCAACCGTGCCTCAATGTAACGCGGGGCCGCTGCCGGGTCTCCCGTGAAGATGTTTCCCCAGTTTCCTTGGGTATCTATGGTCAGGTCTTTCTGGCCGAGTTGCACAATGGCATCCCCGATGGAGGCATCTCCATGAGGATGGTATTTCATCGTGTTACCCACTATGTTGGCGACTTTGTTGTATCTTCCGTCTTCCAGCTCTTTCATGGAGTGTAGGATGCGTCGCTGTACAGGCTTGAGCCCGTCATACACGTCGGGTAGGGCACGATCCAGGATGGTGTAGGAAGCATAGTCCAAGAACCAATTTTCAAACATGGATTGTACATATACCACATTGTGCAGATGTGCGTTTTCATCCGCTATCGGCTCCATGTTTTGTTCCATTTCAGGATTCTCTTCTTCAGGATGAATGTTCTTTTCGTCTTTCATATAGTGGGTTAAATGGTTTTTGTGCTGTATTTTGTGCCTTGATAAAGGTCAAAGCGCATCAGTTTGCACTCCAAGGCTCCGTTGTAAATGGTGATTTTCCGGGTGGCGTGCAGCCCGATTTTCTTCAGTGCCGCTATGTTGGAGCTGATGATGTAGGCGGTACAGCCTGCATATTGCTGCTTGAGGGTGTCGCCGATGATTTTGTATTCGTTTTCAATGTCTTCCACAGCCATCCGTTCTCCGTATGGCGGATTGAAGATGACAAATGCGGGGGTTCTGACGGGGCGGCTGTGGCTCATGGCGCAAGTCCTGATGCGGATGAAGTCGCGGAGTCGGGCTTCGTCGATGTTGGCTTTGGCCATTCCCGCGTAGCGTGCCGAGATGTCAGAGCCGTAGAAGTTGATGGGTACGTCATCGCGGATGTCTGCTTCTGCCGTGACTTTGTCCCACAGAACCTGGGAGAAATTTTTCCAGTGGAAGAAGCCGTATTCGTTGCGGAAGAAGCCGGCGGGGATGTTGAGGGCTTGCATGGCCGCCTCAATCAGGATGGTGCCAGAGCCACACATGGGGTCGATGAGGTCGCATTGTGCCTCCCAGCCGCTGAGCTTGACCATTGCCGCGGCCACCACTTCGCTGATTTGCGCCGGATGGCTGGACACCCGATAACCGCGCTTGTGCAGCGACTCCCCGGAGGAATCCAGGAAAAGTGCCGCGTGGTTATTATATATATGTACATGGAATTGAACATCCGGATGGTCTTTATTCACCGAGGGGCGCCGGCCGTTTTTTTCGCGGAATCGGTCGCAGAGGGCGTCCTTGGCTAACTGCGCGGCAAAGAGTGGGGTGCGGAACATCTCTCCGCTCATCGTCACGCTCACCGCGAGGGTGTGATCAGCCGTCATCACCCGTTCTGCCGGATATTTGAAGATCTCTCCGTAAAATTGGTTGTTGTCACGAAAGGTGAATTGATGCACCTGCCATAGGATTCGTAAAGCATAGCGGCAGAAATAATTGGCCCGGTAAAGCATGTCCATGTCCCCCTCAAAGGTGACTGCACGTCTGGAGATGGCGCATCTCTCCGCGCCCAACTGCTCCAGCTCTGCTTTCAGCAGCTCTTCCATTCCAGCGTAGGTCTTGGCTACAAATTTCTCGCAGACTGTCATGGTCAGATTTTTTCTATGCTTTGGTTCAATACCCATCCATTGTCCCCGTTGGGGAGCCCGATGAAGGTGAATTCCTTGGTCTGTTCTATCAAGGTGACTTTGAGCCCCTCATGTATGATGGCTTCGGGTTTGGCACTCCGGTCGGGCTTGCCGGTGACATGCACCACCGACTCCATCACAATGGCTTCGTCCACTCCCTTGAAACGGTTTTTCTCTTTGGAGGCGAAAATGATAGAGAGCACTATCAGTATGGTTCCGAGTACCATGCCGAGAATTCCTGTGATTCTTCCAGCTTTGCCGGATGCAAATAGATATGTTCCGACAGACAGAGCGATGAGAAAGGCGAAAACGATGGACAGAATAGCCCAATTCCGTTCTGAGAGGCTGTGTGACAGGTTGTTCCACTTCTTTACAAATGCAGATTGCGGCGCGGGTTCATAACGGTCCAGCAGCATCCGGTTGGCAAAGGCGAGATTATGCTGGATGTCTTTGTCTGTGGGATCCAGTCGGAAAGCCCGCTCGTACCAGAGAATGGCCTTTGACAGGGAACCCGCTTTGTAATAGGCGTTCCCCAGGTTGTAATAGACTTGGGCGCTTTCGTTCCCCTCGGAGATGAACTGTTCGTAGAGTTTTGCCGCTTGGGAGAACTGCCCCTGCTGGTATGCTTTTTCAGCTTCCGGCGCAATGCCGTCGTTTTCTGCCGCCACGCCCAACAGGCAGGCCAGCAGATTGACAGTGAGAAGGAGTATGGGGAGAAGTCGTTTCATGACTGCTATTTTTTTTCGATTTGTGTGATGAAATTACGGGTGAGTTCAAAAAGATTTCCCATCATTTCTTTGTTGTCGCCAGGGGCAAAACGTGCGAATTCGCATTCGTTGAGTGTGCGGATGAAACCGTCAATGTCCTCAACAGGAACTCCTTTGTTGGACAATGTGAGGCGCACAGAGTCCATGGACAGCTCAGCCAGGGGAATGTGGAACTTGTCACTCATGTAGTCCCAGAGCACGTGGGATATTTCTTCATAAAACTCGCCCTCTTTGCCGGCAGACATCAGTTTTTGCGCTTTCTTCAAACGTCGGTTGGCCACGCGGTTGGCACGTTTCGCCTTGAATTGCAAGGTGTCTCCCCGGCGGGTCAGGCGGAATCGCCACAGAAACAGCACCAGCAGGAAAAGCGGAATGGGGGACAACAGGAGAAGGAAGTAGGGGAGGGAGGCGAAAAACGGACGACCCAAGGTCTGGGGACCGGTGATTTCTTTGAGCCCGAGGATGTCGTTGCCCAACTGCACACTGTAGCCTTCAGAAGTGGTGATTTGCGAATCCCCCTTTTCTACACTCAGCGTGTAGGCTTCGGTTTGAAGGGTCTTGTATTTTTGCTGCTGTGGGTCAAAATAGGAGAAGCTGACAGAGGGAATGGTGTAGCTGCCCGCTGTACGGGGGATGATGATGTAATTGAAAGTTTTGCTGCCGCCCCGCTCCTCAATGGTGGGAGCAGTGACATCCAGCCCGGAGGGAAATTCAACGAGGGGAGCTTCCAAAAGTTGCAGGTTCCCTTTCCCCGTGACTGTAAGCGTCAGTTCGGCTGCTTCGTTGGCACGCAGGCTCTGAGGAGTGAGGGCGGAACTGAGGGAGAAATTTCCCACCAGACCGTTGAAATCTGCGGGCCGACCGGCCTGAGGAAGAGGCTTCACATGCAATACGACAGAATTGGATTGGATGGATTTCTCCATGGTGCTAGCCCAGAACGAACGGGGAATATATAAGGCTTTGATGGACAATGGGGAAATGGAAATGTCTCCGCTTTTTTGTGGTGTGGCTGAAATGCGATAGAACTCGTAAACATCGTATTTTTTGCCATCCACCACTTCGGTGGTCTGGTGGGCCGCCGCATTAGGGTCGTCCAAGCGATTGGTCCACAGGTTGGTTTGCTGCGGCAGGTCGCAGTCTGTGACTTGGAATTGCGCCACATTCTGACAGTACAGCTTGTAGGATACCACCACATCCTCTCCCTCATAGGGGGAAGTGTTGGAGGCCGTCGCCCGAATGAACATCTCCGCGTTGACATTCTGCTGCCGTTGCGATTGCTGCCCCCAGGGATCAAAAAACTGGTCCATGTCATCCCAGATGCTGTGTTGCCTCCGCTGTTGCTGCTGGCTCTGCTGATCCTCCTTGGTGACTTCAATGGTCACAGCATTGCTCTTGACCTGCTTGCCACCAGCATTGCAGGTCACTCCGGGTATGGTTTGCTTCCCGAGTTTGGTAGGCTTCAAGGTGAAGGTGAAAGTGCAAGTGTATGAGGAGGTCTGCTGGCCGTTGGCGAAGCTGAAGGAAGTGGATGTGCTTTGGTATGGCCCCCCTGTCTTGGTGAATGTGCCGAAGTCCTGGGAGGAGATCGTCCCCTTCTGGTCCAGCGTGATTACATACTGGAACTGCTGATTGATGCCGACTTTGCCAGGTGCACCAGCCGTGCAAGACTGAGCTCGCACCACAGTCGTCATGAATAAAAGCAAAGTGCTTATCCCTAAAATCCGAATCCACTGTTTCATCTTTTTACCAGTCTTGTTCCAATTTTTGACGATTGTTTTGTTGATATTCCTTGTTCCATTTTTGTTGGAGCTCCATCTCTTTCTGCTGCAAGGCATTCATCTGCCGTTCTGCCGCTTTCTGGGCCTCGCTTTTTTGCTCTTGGCCTTGTTGACCTTGCTGCTGTTGTTTTTGCTGCTGCTGCTGTTGCTGTTGTTGTTGCTGCTGCTGGCCGCCTCCGCCTCCGCCTCCACCTTGCCCTTTGGGAAGCATTTTCTGTGCATACACCAGATTGTATTTGGCAGACATGTCCGATGGGTTCTTTCTCAGGGACTCTTTGTAGGCTTCAATGGCTTTTTTGTAAAAACCGTAAGAGAGCTGTTTCAAACTGTCGTTCTGCTGTTGGTCGGCGGTATGAAAATAGAGGTTCCCTTGTGCCAGGTAGTTGTTCCCCAAGTTGTAGTTGATTTTGGAGGTGAATTTCTTGTCGGCCACCCGGTCCAACAGCGATTGAGCCAGGGTGGGGATGGTATCATAGTTCCCCAGCCGGTAGTGGGTGGCTATTTGGTTGAAATTGGCGACGTTGCGGTTGATGGGCTGTTTGTTCTCCAGGGAGTCGTAAATGCTTAGCGCATGGTTGTAGATTTGTGCGGCGGCGGGAGGGCACCCCTCCAGTGTGTCATGGTTGAATGTGCGGTCCGCTTTCATGAATTCGCGGTTCGCTTTCTGCATGGGGGTGAGGTTCTTTTCGGGGTCGTTGTGTTTGCAGCCGGTGGACAGGGCGAGTGCGAGCAGGAGGATGCCGGCGGCTTTGTATTTGTGCCGGAAGCGGGCCAGCCGGCTGGTCCAGCGCGGCTTGACGGCGAACAGCAGTCCCTCGATGAACAGCAGAAGGATGCCGGCCAGCAACGGGTATTGGAAACGGGATTCGTATGTGGTGAACTTCAGGTCTCCCAAGCTGTATTTTTCCATTTTGTTGATCTGTTGCAGGATGTTTTCAAAGCCTTCATGCACGTTGGTGGCATGTACGTAGCTTCCTCCGCCCTCTTGGGCGATCTCCTGGAGTGCCTGTTCGTTGAGCCTTGTGATGACGGGCCGGCCTTCCGCATCATGTTTCACATCGTTTCCGTCGGGGATGGTGACCCCCTCGGTGCTGCCGATGCCGATGGTATAGATGATCGCCCCGCGTTCGTGCAGATCACGGGCCACGGAGGCGGCTTCTCCGGTATGGTTCTCGCCGTCGGAAATCAAGATGATGGCTTTGTGGGTGTCGGGTTGCTGGTGGAGAGAATCAGCCTCCTCCTCATTGTCGGCCAGCTGGGGCAGGGCCAGGGCCGCCGCCGATTTGTTGAGCGCCTCTTTCAGGTCTGTGCCCTGTACTTTGATGCGTTCAGGGGAGAGGATGCGGATGTTGCTTTTGGCAGTTTCATAGTCCGTTGTAGCGGGCAATATCACGTCTGCTGTTCCGGCAAAAGCCACGGCTCCGATGCGGTTGCCTTGCAGCTTGTCAATGAAGTTGATCATGGCCATTTTGCAGGCTTCCAGACGGTTGGGTTGTATATCGGTGGCTTTCATGCTGTTGGAAACATCCAGACAGAAGACAATGTCCACCCCATTGCGTTGGGCGGTGCGGGGCTTGCCGGGGGTTTGGGGATTGGCCAGGGCGAAAATGAAACATGCAAGTGCGGTCATGCAAAGCCCGAACTTGATGTGGCGCATGGCCGGCGAGCGTTCTGGCGTCAACTTCGCCAGCAACGCGGGGGAACAGTACCTGCGTAGCCGCCTGCGATCTGTGATTTGTAGCACGACATACAGGACGACAAACACCACAATTATGAACAATAAATATAGAAGATGCTGATTACCAAATCGTAACATATTTTGCTGCGTGCTTGTTTTTAGTGTGCAAATGTACAAGTTTTTTTTTGCATAATGGTCATTCCCAGCAGGGCTAAAGATTGTTTTTTTTCATTATTTTTGCCGCTCAAAAAAAATGGTTTATGAAAGTATCTAACGAACGTGCAGGCTTTAGTTCTGGCATTGGTGCCGTTGCTGCTGCGGCAGGCTCTGCTATTGGTCTTGGCAACATTTGGAGGTTTCCTTACACTGCCGGACAAAACGGTGGTGGGGCATTTTTGATCCTTTATATCATTTTTGTTTTTCTCATTGGAATGCCCATTATGATGAGTGAATTGATGGTGGGTCGCCGCTCCCAGCGGAATGTGGTGGGAGCCTATCGGGTGCTGGCCCCCAAGCACAAGGCATGGCAGTCTGTGGGCTGGCTGGCCATCGTGGGAGTCTTTTTGATCTACTCTTTTTATAGCGTGGTGGCAGGCTGGACGATCAATTACATTGTGGCGTCGGTTTCCGGCCAGCTGGGCAGCCTTCCTCCGGATCAAATGGGCACTGCTTTTGAACAGTTTACCTCCCATGCGTGGCATCCGCTGATTTTCCAGCTGATTATGGTTGTCCTTACCGCCGGTGTGATCACTTTTGGCGTACAGAAGGGTATTGAGAAATGCAGCAAAATCCTGATGCCCGTGCTGTTTCTGCTTTTGATCCTGCTTTGCGTTCGTTCGCTGACTTTGTCAGGGGCTTCACGTGGAGTGGAATTTCTCTTCAAGCCTGATTTTAGCAAGATCAATGGCGGTAGCGTGCTTTCCGCATTGGGACAGGCACTCTTTTCGCTGAGCCTTGGCATGGGTACGATGGTTACCTACGGTTCGTATATCCGTAAACAGGATAACCTGATGAAAACCAGTTACAGCATTGTCTCTGCCGACACACTTATTGCAATCCTGGCGGGCGTGGCTATCTTCCCCGCTGTCTTCGCCTTGGGCGGAAGCCCCACCGACGGACCGAGCCTTGTGTACGTGGTGCTGCCAAAAGTATTCAACAGTATGCCGATGGGCAACCTTTTTGCTGTGCTTTTCTTCCTTTTGCTGGCCATCGCCGCCCTCACTTCCACCATCTCTCTGCTTGAGGTGATGGTCTCCTGGGGTGAGGAGGAATTGAGAATGAGCCGCCGCACCGCCACTATATTTTTTACCGCTGTCATCTTTGTCATCGGCGCTTTCTGCTCCCTCTCTTTCGGCCCACTGAATGATTTCAAGATCTTCGGCCTTACCATCTTTGAACTTCTGGATAAACTGACTGCCACCTACCTGATGCCTATCGGCGCCTTCGCACTGACCCTCTTTGTGGGCTGGTATTGCACCAAACAAGATCTTCGCGATGAATTGACTAATGGAGGGAAACTCAAAGGCTCCTACTTCAACGTGTGGTATTTCTTTGTCCGTTATATTGCCCCGGTGGTGCTGTTAGGCATTATCATTGCGGGCAGCCTGGGATTTGAGTTCTGATCTTAGAAAAAGAAAATTATGTCAAAGTCGGTGGTCAGAAGCGCGGTCGAGTTCTCTGTCAGGCATAAAAATATTATTATCCTGATTGTTGCGGTGTTGGTGCTGTTCGGCGTGTACGCTTTGGTTAAAATGCCCAAGCAGGAGTTCCCGAACATCTCTATCCGTCAGGGACTGGTCGTGGGAGTCTATCCTGGAGCAAGTTCCGAACAGGTGGAGGAACAGCTGACCACCCCATTGGAGGAGTACCTTTTCAGTTTCAAGGAGATCAACCGGGACATGACCTATTCGGTGACTTCAGACGGAATGGTGGTGGTGTATGTCTCCTTGGATCCGGATGTGGTCAAGTCGGATGACGAGTTTTGGTCCAAGTTCCGGCTGAGTGTGGCGGATTTCAAAAGCTCCCTTCCGAGCGGCGTGGCGGGAATCTTCACCAGCTCAGACTTTGGCAACACTTCCGCCCTCCTGATTTCCATTGAATCCAAGGAAAAAACCTACCGTGAGCTGGAGGGCTACCTTTCGGAGTTGGAAAACCGCCTGCGTGCCATCCCTTCCGTCTCCAATCTCCGAAGATATGGACTTCAGAATGAGCAGATTAGTATATATGTGGATAAGAAAAAATTGGTGGAATACGGAATTGACATCACCTCGCTCTACAGTACTCTTTTTGCGCAGAATTTCACCACCCTCAGTGGGAATTTTGAAAATGAGGAGATCTATGCCCCGTTCCATGTGTCGGAAACTTATACTTCCGAAAATGACATAGCTGAACAGATTGTATATGTTGATCCTACAGGAAGTGTAGTGAGAATCAAGGATATAGCTCGCATTGAACGGGAGTATCCATCTTCTTCAAGCTATATCGCCAATGGGGATAAGAAATGTGTGATGCTCTCCATTGAGATGCGTGACGGCCACAATATTGTGGAGTATGGAAAACAGGTGAAGAAAGAATTGGATGAGTTTGAAAAGACATTGCCAGAGGAGGTGACTGTGTTCCGGGTAGCGGATCAGGCTGAGGTGGTCTCGCATTCCGTCAACATGTTCTTGCGAGAAATGCTGATCGCCATCATTACGGTTGTCCTCGTCATCATGCTGATGCAGCCGATTCGTGTGGCCGGTATCTCTGCTATGACGATCCCCATTACGATGTTCATCTCCCTGGGCTTTTTATATCTTCTTGGTTTTGAAATCAATACGGTGACTTTGGCTGCACTGCTGGTGGTCTTGGGTATCATTGTGGATGACTCTGTTGTGGTGATTGACAACTATGTGGAGAAACTGGACCATGGCGTGCCGCGCCTGGAGGCCACCCTCTCCAGCGGAACCGAACTTTTCAAGTCCGTGCTTTCCGCCACGCTGGCCATCACCATCACCTTTTATCCGCTTCTCTTTACTTGTACCGGAATTTTCGGAGAGTTTTTGTCCAGCTTCCCCGGCACCATTACATTTACCCTTTTCACTTCGCTTTTTATCGCTCTGCTCTTTATCCCGTTTGTACAGTTGGCTTTTATCAAAAATGGCTTTCATGTAACGAACGGGAAAAAGAAATTCCATATCTCTGATAAAATTCAAGCCGGCTATGACCGGCTGATTCACTGGGCTTTTGCCTATCCCAAGATGACGGTGCTGCTGGCTGTCCTGGCCGTGGCGATTGGAGGAATGGTGTTTCTTTTCCTTCCGCAGAGGATGATGCCCTGCACAGAACGCAACCAGTTTGTGGTGGAAATCACCCTGCCCGCCGGAACATCATTGGAACGCACGGCTGCCGTTACGGACTCCCTGGCCCGCATCTTGCGCAGCGATCAGCGCATCCAGAATGTGACCGAGTTCGTCGGGACTTCCGCCCCGCGTTTTCACATGTGCTATGCCCCCAAGTTCCCCTCCAAACAAATCTCACAGCTCATTGTCACCACTTCCTCAGAAGAGATGACCAATCGCCTTTTGGATGAATATCAGGATAAATATATCCATTATTTCCCCGATGCCTATTTGAGATTCAAGCAGTTGGATTATGTGATGACGGCCTATCCCATTGAAATCGACCTCTCCGGAAAGGATCGCGATAAGATTCATGAAGTGGAAACCCGATTGGTACAAGGTCTTCGCCAACGCGATGACCTGTTGATGGTTACTTCTACCAATGATGAGATGACGCCCGGCATTGCCATTGATGTGAACCATTTGGAATCCAACCGTTCGGGGGTGACTAAGCCGATGGTGATGACCAATCTGGCTTTCAGCTATGGCAGCGGCCTCCCCATTACCACGCTTTGGGAAAAGGATTATCCTGTGCAGGTGGTGTTGCGTGAGGATAGGGATTCCATCGGCAATTTTGATAATATCGGCGATCAGTATGTCTCCTCACTCAGCGGCCATTCGGTGCCGTTGCGCCAATTTGCCACAGTTCATGCCGACTATGCTCCGCGGCAGATTTACCATAAGAATGGACGTTATACTGTGACTGTGCAGGCGGATGTGAAGCGAGGCGTGAATGTTACCAGTACGACAAAAGATATTGATAAGTATTTGAAAAACATGAATTTGTCGGAAGATGTTGAAGTGAAGTGGGGAGGTAGTCGCTTGCAGGATGATGTGCTGATGCCCCAGATTTTCAAAGGTTTGGTTTTCTCTGTACTGATTATCTTTGTCATCCTGGTTTTCCACTTCCGCAGCATCAAGCTGGCGGTGCTTATTCTGGCCGCTACCACCCTTTCTCTCTTCGGTGCTGCCCTCGGCATCCGGATCATGGGCATGGAGTACACACTGACTTCCGTGCTGGGCTTGGTCGCTTTGATGGGTATTATTGTGAGAAATGGAATTATCATGTACGACTATGCGGAAGAGTTGCGGTTGAGAGGGGGGAGGAGTGTCAAAGAAGCTGCCCTGGAAGCTGGAAAGCGCAGAATGCGGCCCATCTTCCTGACCTCTGCCGCCGCCTCCATGGGCGTTGTGCCGATGATTATCAGCCAGAGCGCCCTCTGGTCTCCCATGGGTGTGGTGATCTGTTTCGGTACCTGGATCTCTATGATTTTCGTGGTTACAGTGCTCCCGGTGATGTACTGGTTAGCCAACGCACGCGCTGATAGAAAGCATGTTCCGAAGAACACGGAAAATTCTGCCCGAACCTAAGCCGTTTCTGCCGAATTATCCTTATTTTTGCACCCGTTTTTTGAATCATCAAATATTTATAAAATATGAAGACACATACTATTTCCGCCCAGTTTCTGGGTATTGACACTGTTGAAAAAATCATTGAATCCAAAGCCAAACTTGTGCTTTCTGAAGAAGCCCGGGAGGCAGTGCTGAAATGCCGCCGCTTTTTGGACGAGAAAATGGAGAAAAGTGATGTTCCGGTTTATGGCGTTACTACAGGTTTCGGCTCCCTTTGCAATACCTCCGTCTCCAAAGAAGATCTCTCCACTCTCCAAAGCAACCTGGTTAAGTCGCACGCCTGCGGCATCGGGGATGAAGTGCCACAGGAAATCGTCCGTCTGATGCTGCTGATGAAAATCCAATCCCTCTCTTATGGCAATTCCGGAGTGCAGCTGGTGACGATTGAACGTTTAATTGATTTCTTTAACAAAGGTGTATATCCAGTTGTGTATCAACAAGGTTCACTTGGTGCTTCCGGAGACCTCGCTCCGTTGGCCCATCTCTGTCTCCCCCTGCTGAACGAAGGGGAGGTTTACTATAGGAATAAAAGATATCCTGCTGCTGAAATTAATGAGAAATTCGGCTGGAAACCCATTACGCTGCAGTCAAAAGAGGGTCTCGCTTTGCTCAATGGCACTCAGTTCATGAGCGCGTATGCCGTCTGGTTGCTCATCAAGTCCAAGAAACTCTCTTGGCTGGCCGACATTATCGGGGCCATCTCACTGGAAGCCTTTGACGGCCGTATTGAACCATTCAACCTCTCGGTGCATTTTGTGCGCCCGCACGTCGGACAGATCCTGACCGCCACCCATATTAACAACCTGCTGATGGGCTCTGAAATCATTGCCCGTCCGAAAAAACACGTGCAGGATCCCTATTCTTTCCGCTGTATGCCGCAGGTGCATGGCGCCACCAAGGATTCTCTCACCCATATCATGAATGTGGTGGAGACGGAAATCAACTCCGTAACTGATAATCCGACGGTTTTCCCGGATGAGGACCTGATCATCTCCGCAGGGAATTTCCACGGTCAGCCGCTGGCTCTGGTGCTTGATTTCCTGTCGCTAGCCATGTCGGAACTCGGAAATATTTCGGAAAGAAGAATTTACCAGCTCATCAGCGGCAAGCGGGAGCTGCCCTCTTTCCTCGTGAAAAACCCCGGTCTCAACTCGGGTTTCATGATTCCGCAATACACTGCCGCCTCCATCGTCAATCAGAACAAGACTTTCACCATGCCTTCTTCTTCCGATTCCATTGAATCCTCACAGGGACAGGAAGATCATGTGAGTATGGGCGCCAATGCAGCCACCAAGGCTTATCGCGTGGTGGAAAATGTGGAGAAGATCCTTGCCATTGAGCTGTTGAATGCCGCCCAGGCTCTTGAATTCCGCCGTCCCCTCAAATCTTCCGAATTCATCGAGGATTTCATTGCCCAGTATCGCCGCTTCGTGCCCTTTGTGGAAAACGATACCATCATGTACAAGCTGATGGCTCAGTCGCGCGATTTTATTGAGCATGTGAATGTGGTGATGGAGGAGTTTTAACCTTGCTGGCCGGTCCGGGTTCTGCCGATGAAAATTGCCTTTGATGCGAAACGGGCTTTCTTGAACCGTCGCGGGTTGGGTAACTATAGCCGCGATACTATCCGTATTTTGGCTTCTCATTGTTCGGATAATCAGTACGTCTTATATACGACTTCCATGGGAGGGAACACGCTTTTCACTATTCCCTCTACATGTGAAGTAGTACTTCCGGAAGGCTTTTGGGAACGCTCATTCCCAGCACTTTGGCGCACTTTTAATTTGGGCAAGGATGCCGCCCGCCGTCAGGCCGACATTTTCCATGGGCTCAGCCATGAACTGCCGGTGGGTATCGAGAAGACCCGTGTGCGCAGCGTGGTGACCATGCACGATTTGATTTTCCTCCGCTATCCCCAGCTGTATCCCGCCATGGACAGGGTTATGTACAAACACAAGTACCTCCGCAGTTGCCGCGTCGCAGATGTGGTGGTGGCGGTGAGCGAACAGACCCGTCGTGATCTGGTGGAAATGGGTGGCGTGGAAAAAGAAAAAATCCGGGTGGTGTATCAGGGCTGTCACCCGATGTTCCGGGCCAAGGCTTCGGAAGAGGAGATACGTTCTGTGCGGCAGAAATATGAACTGCCTCTTGACTTCGTGCTGACCGTGGGCGCGTTTGAGGCCCGCAAGAATCAAAAGCTGATCCTGGAGGCCATGTACCAGTGCCGGACGGACTTTCCCCTGGTGCTGGTGGGCCACAATGCGGGCGAGGAAAACGCTTTGCGCCAGTTTGTTGAACAACATGATTTGCAAAAACGGGTGATGTTTTTAACAGGAGTGCCCTCCACTGACCTTAGGGTTATGTATCAAAGTGCCACTGTTTTTGTATATCCTTCTGTTTTTGAGGGATTTGGTATTCCTGTTTTAGAGGCGGTCGTTAGTGGAACCCCCGTGATTGCCGCTACGGGAAGCTGCCTGGAAGAGAGTGGAGGCCCCGATAGCTGCTATGTCTCCCCGCAGGATGCCAGCGAGCTGGCTGCCCAACTGGACCGCCTGCTCACCGATGAGCAGACCCGTGCCGTCATGGCGCGCCGCGGACTTGAGTTTAGTCAGAAATTTTCAGAAGATCATATTGCACAACAGCTGATGTTGATTTATCAATCGTTACTAACAAATTGATTGTAAATAAAATGAACGAGGTTCGGCCGAAAAAATACTTGGGACAGCATTTTTTGTGTGATGACAGCATCGCGCAGCACATTGTGGAGAGCCTCCAAACCCCCAATCCTAATGTGCTGGAAATAGGTCCCGGCATGGGTGTGCTGACTCAGTTTCTGGTGAAAAAAGAAAATATCCGTTTTCAGGTGGTTGAGATTGACGACGAGTCGGTGGCATACCTCCAACAGCATTTTCCAGAGTTGCGTGAACGGATTTGGGCGAAGGATTTCTTGAAATTAAAACTGGATGAGCTTTTTGATGAGCCATTGAGCATCATCGGGAATTTCCCCTACAACATTTCCTCTCAAATTCTTTTTAAAATATTGGAACATAAGGATTTGGTTACAGAAACGGTGGGTATGTTCCAAAAGGAGGTCGCGGAACGCATTGCCTCACAGCCCGGCAAGAAGATGTATGGCATTTTGAGTGTGCTATTGCAGGCTTTTTTTGACATTGAATATCTGTTCACTGTGCACGAGAACTCGTTCAATCCGCCGCCCAAGGTGAAGTCCGCCGTTATCCGGATGGTTCGCAATCCTGAAAAGAGGTTGCATTGTGATGAGCATTTGTTCAAACAAGTGGTGAAAACAGCATTCAACCAAAGACGCAAGACACTGCGCAATTCGCTGAAACCCTTTGATTTCCAAGTCGGTTTTCAGGAGAATACACTTCTGTCCATGCGTCCTGAACAGCTGTCCGTTGCGCAATTTGAAGAGATTTGTTCCCAAATCATTCCCAAATAATCTGTTATGCACTATAAAATAAAAAAAGGATTGGATATTATGATGGCGGGGGAGGCAGACCACAGGACAGAAAAACTGCCCCTGTCTCGGTTTTGTTATATCCATCCTTCTGATTTTCGTTGGTGGAAGCCGAAGATGCTTGTGAGTGAGGGGGATGAGGTGGAAATCGGAACACCTTTGTTTTGCGAAAAAGGGGAGGAGCGTGTGAGAATTGTTTCGCCTGTGGAGGGACGGGTGAAGGAGGTGTTGCGCGGGGAGAAAAGAGCTATTGAAAGTGTGGTGCTGGAGGTGTCGGAAAATGCAAGTTTATCTCGTATGATTCCTTTTGACGATGCCTTGTTGTCGGGAGATGAATGTCGCAATTTATTGATGCAATGTGGTTTGTGGCCATGTATCCGCCAGCGTCCCTTTTCTGTCGTTCCCCGTCCGGAAGCGCATCCCAAGGCCATCTTTGTGCCCTGTTTTGATTCTGCTCCCTTGGCGCCCGATATGGATTTGCTGCTGGGGGATCAGTTGGAATACATGCAGCAGGGAATCAATGTGTTGAAACAGGTGGCAGGGGAGCAGGTGCCGCTTTTCCTCTGTTTGGAACAGGGTGGGAAAAATGACTTCTTTGAATCTCTGGATGAGGTGGATTGTCAGTATTTCAGCGGCCCGCATCCCGCCGGGAATGTGGGAACGCAGATTCATTATGTGGCACCGCTGGATACGGATGAGACCGTTTGGTACATCCATCCGCTGGATGTGGCACGTATCGGGATGCTGTTCAGCACCCACCGGCTCTCTTTTGCCACTACGTTTGCACTCACGGGCCCGGGAGTGCGTCATCCTCATTATTTCACCACAGTTTACGGCACCGACCTTTCTGCGTTGTTGGAACAGGAGAAAAATGCTCAAAATGTACGCTGTATCAGTGGTAATGTGCTGACAGGTAGTAAAATGGCAAATCATTTGTCGCTACGCTTCTATGACCATCAGGTTACACTTGTGCCGGAGGGAGGGGAGAGGGAATGGATGGGATGGCTGAAACCGGGTTTCAAAAAATGGAGCTTTTCTCACACTTTTATGGCATGGATGGCCCGTGACCGGCAGTTCAGTTTCACTACTTCTCTGCAAGGAGGCCGGCGCAATTTCGTGATGACCGATGTGTATGAAAGAGTTTTCCCCTTTGAAATCCTGCCCCTTGAACTGCTGAAAGCCTGTTTGATAAAAGATTTGGATCAGATGGTGGAACTGGGAATCTTTGAGGTGGATGATGAGGATTTTGCTTTGTGTGAAGTGGTATGCCCTTCCAAAATGGAATGCCAGAAGATTGTCCGTGACGGGCTGAAGGAACTTTATGACTCAACAGACCAGGCTGTCCGCTGATGCACCGCCATAAATTTTGATTGGAGATGAAACTGTCAGATATCAGTGATAAAATCGGGAAATATTTTGAGAAGGGCCGTCCTTTGCATAAGCTGTATTCTCTGTATGACGCTGTGGACACCTTCCTGTTGACTCCGAAAGAGGTGACATCAGGAGGAAGTCATATCCGCGATGCTGTTGATATGAAGAGGATTATGATTACAGTGATGATAGCGTTGTGTCCCGCTTTACTGGTAGGGATGTGGAATGTGGGACTTCAGCACTACCTGCTTTTGGGCCAGCACCCCGGTTTTTGGCAGGCGTTCGGCTATGGCTTTCTCCGTTGGCTGCCTTTGGTGGTGGTCACATACGTCAGCGGGCTGACCGTGGAGGTGATTTTTGCGCAGCATCGGGGCCATCAGGTGGCGGAAGGTTTTTTTGTGACAGGCTTTATCATCCCCATGATCATGCCGCCAGATGTGCCGTTGTGGATGGTGGCGCTGGCTACGGCCTTTTCCGTGCTCTTCGCCAAGGAGGTGTTTGGAGGCACCGGCTATAACTTTTTGAATCCGGCGCTTGTGGCCCGCGCTTTTGTGTTTTTCGCTTATCCTTCAGTGATTTCCGGCGATCAGGTATGGGTATCTGGTGTGGATGCTGTAAGTTGTGCCACGCCGTTGGCCCTCTCCTTGAATGGTGCGCCGGAAGCAATGCCCTCTTTGTGGGACATGTTCCTGGGTGCCATTCCCGGGTGTATGGGGGAAACATCCAAAATCGCTATCCTGCTGGGAGCGGCCCTGCTGCTGTTTACCCGCGTGGCAAGCTGGCGCATCATGCTTTCCGTGGTTGTCGGAGGTTGGACCACAGCAGCACTCTTTCATGCTGCCGGATATTGTCCCTTCGCAGGTTGGCAGCAATTGCTGATGGGCGGCTTCCTGTTTGGCGCAGTGTTCATGGCCACCGATCCGGTCACCGCCACACATACCTCCTCGGGGAAATTTATTTACGGAGCACTTATAGGTGTGCTGGCCATTGTCATCAGAATGGTGAATAAAGGCTATCCCGAAGGAATGATGCTGGCCATTCTGCTGATGAATATTTTCGCTCCACTCATTGATTATTGCGTGGTGCGCTGCCGTATCCGCCGCCGTAAAATCAGAATCTCACGACATAAAATCAAATTGTAGTTTGCGGTTGTCCGTTTGAAAATCATTTTATACCTTTGCAATTTCGTTTTATTTTGCAATTTGTTTTTATAAATAGTTGATTATTAATTAATTGATTTAAAATAATGAATCTGAAACTGGAAAGACCTTTGGTTTTTTTTGACTTGGAGACCACAGGGTTGAATATTGGCAAGGACTCAATCATTGAAATTTGCATGTTGAAAGTTTTCCCTGATGGGAAGCAGGATGTGCGTACCATGAGGATTAAACCGAAGTGCCCGATTTCCAAGGAAGCCGAGGCGGTACATGGGATATCAGAACTGGAACTCCAGAACTGTCCGATTTTTGACGATGTGGCAGATGAGATTCTGGACTTCTTTGGGGATTGTGACATCGCAGGCTTCAACTCCAACAAGTTTGACATTCCGCTGCTGGCAGAGGAGTTCCTCCGCATCGGCAAACGCTTTGACCTGCGCAACCGTTCGGTGATTGATGTGCAGCAGATTTTCCATAAGATGGAACCGCGGAATCTTGTGGCCGCCTATAAGTTCTATTGCGGCAAGGAGTTTGATCCCCATAAGGCAGAGAATGATACCATCGCCACTTATGAAGTGCTGGATGCCCAAATCGCCCGTTACCAGAATGTGGAGTATGAAGATCGGAATGGGAAGGTTTCCTGCCCTGTTACCCCTCATGTCAAGGATCTGGACAAGTTCACCCGCGCCAACCGTAATGTGGATTTCGCCGCTCATATCATTTTGAATGACAAGGATGTGGAAGTCTTCAATTTTGGAAAGCATAAAGGGGAAAGTGTGAAGGAGGTTTTCAAAAAAGAACCTGCTTTCTACTCATGGATGATGAAAGCCGATTTTCCCCTCTATACCAAGGAGGTGATCACCTTGCTTTATAACGAAGTCAGGTTGGAGATGAAATTTTCATCCCATCAATAAAAAGTTAACTAATTTTATTTTTGCTCATAATGAAAAAAGTCAGAGTAAGATTTGCCCCCAGTCCCACGGGTCCGCTCCACATTGGAGGAGTGCGTACGGCATTGTATAACTATCTGTTTGCCAAACAGAACAATGGAGATTTTATCCTCCGTATTGAGGATACAGACCAAACCCGTTTTGTACCGGGTGCGGAAGAGTATATCATTGAGGCCTTCCAATGGCTGGGCATCCGGTTTGATGAAGGCGTGGGCATCGGTGGGAATTATGGTCCATATAAGCAGTCGGAACGCAAGCCGATGTACAAGCAGTATGCTGACTATCTGGTGGATAACGGATGGGCATATTATGCTTTTGACACGCCGGAGGCACTGGAGGCTCGCAGAAAAGAGGCAGAAGCGCAAAAGAAAACATTCCAGTATGATGCCTCCACCCGGCAGGGACTTTGCAATTCGCTGTCGTTGAGCAAGGAAGAGGTGGAAGAAAAATTGAACAGCGGCGCTCCGTACGTGATTCGCTTCAAGTATCCCGCTAATTTGGACATTACGGTCCACGATATGATTCGTGGTGAAGTGAAGATTAATTCCAATTTGTTGGATGATAAGGTTTTGTATAAATCTGACGGAATGCCGACCTATCATTTGGCCAATATTGTGGATGACCATACCATGGAGATTTCGCACGTGATTCGTGGCGAGGAATGGCTCCCCTCCGCACCGCTGCATGTGATGCTCTACCAAGCATTTGGCTGGGAAGCTCCCCGCTTTGCCCATCTGCCCCTGCTTCTCAAGCCGGACGGAAATGGCAAACTCAGCAAGCGCGATGGCGACAGACTCGGGTTCCCTGTCTTCCCACTCCAATGGAAAGACCCCAAGAGCGGAGACATCTCCTCTGGCTACCGTGAAAGCGGATATCTCCCTGAGGCTGTGATCAATATGTTGGCATTGCTCGGCTGGAATCCCGGCACCGAACAGGAACTGATAGATTTGCCGACACTGGTCAAACTGTTTTCCATTGACAATATTAGCAAGTCGGGGGCAAAGTTCAACTTGGAGAAGGCCAAGTGGTTCAACCACCAGTATATCCAACTTGCCGATGAGGAACGTCTCTTCACCTATTTTGACGGGGAATTGAGAAAGCATGGTGTGAGCGCCGATAAGGAGTATGTGCTTCATGTGCAGCGCCTGATGAAGGAAAGGGTGCATTTCATCCCCGAGTTTTGGGAGCAGACTTCCTACTTCTTTGTCGCACCGACCGAATACGATCCTCAGGCTGTGAAGAAAAGATGGAAACCGGGCACTGCGCAGCATCTTCGCAAAATGATGGAAATAATACAGGCTGTGCAGCCTTTCGATAAGTTGAAAGCCCATGATGCCGTGATGGATTATGTGCAGGGAAATGAATTGAATATGGGAGCGGTGATGAACAGCTTCCGCATTGCTTTGGTGGGTGCGGCCAAAGGCCCCGACCTCTTTGAGATTATTGCAGCCATCGGTGTTGAGGAGACTGCCAGAAGAGTTTCCCGCGCCATTGAAACCATCGAACCGTAATTTTCTTTCTTATGGTGAATATCAAAGAACTGGCGAAATCCACTCTCCGACTGGAGGCCGAAGCGGTGTCAAACTTGCAGGGCTTCATTGACCCGCAGTTTGAGCAGTGTGTCAATACGATACTTGGCATGAAGGGTCGTCTGGTGGTGACCGGTATCGGCAAAAGTGCCATTGTGGCGCAAAAAATTGTGGCCACCATGAATTCCACAGGCACGCCGGCGGTGTTTATGCACGCGGCAGATGCCATCCATGGTGACTTGGGCATCATCCAGCCCGATGATGTGGTGCTTTGCATCTCCAAGAGCGGGAATACTCCTGAAATATCAGTGCTCATCCCATTCTTGAAGATGAATGGCAACAAGCTCATTGCCATGGTGGGCAATACGGAGTCGTTCCTGGCCAAGGAGGCTGATTTCATCTTGAATTGCACGGTGGAACAGGAGGCTTGTCCGAATAATCTGGCCCCCACCTGCAGCTCCACGGCGCAGATGGCGATGGGCGATGCCCTGGCCAGCTGCCTGATCTCGCTGCGCGGTTTCACCTCCCAGGATTTTGCCAAGTACCACCCCGGCGGCATTTTGGGGAAACGCCTTTACGTCAAGGTGTCGGATTTGTACAAATTCAATGAGAAACCGCAGGTGAATCCTACAGACTCCATCAGGAAGGCATTGTTGGAAATCTCCGGTAAGTGCTTGGGTGTCACTGCTGTGGTGGAGAATGAAAGCGTTATTGGAGCCATCACTGACGGGGATATCCGACGGATGCTGCAAAAAAACGAGGATGTGTCACACCTTACCGCCGCGGATGTGATGACCGCCAACCCCAAGACCATCATGCCTCAGGCTCTTGCAGTGGAGGCTCTGGATTTGATGAAGAAAAAACAGATTACAAATTTGTTTGTGGTGGAAAACGGCAGGTATCTGGGTGTGATCCATATCCACGACATTATCAAGGAGGGAATTTTCTAATGAACATGGTTTATACCATCGGACTGCTGATCGTCTCCAACATTTTCATGACAATCGCCTGGTACGGGCATTTGAAACTGCAGTCCATGAATGTGATTACGGACCATACGCCGCTGTTGGCTATTATTCTGGTTTCCTGGCTGCTGGCTTTGCCAGAATATATGTGCCAAGTGCCGGCCAACAGGATCGGCTTTATCGGCAACGGGGGCTCATTCTCCCTGATGCAGCTGAAGGTGATTCAGGAGGTGATTTCCATTTCGGTGTTCGTCCTGTTTGTGCTTGTGATTTTCAAAGGTCAATCGCTCCAGTGGAATCATCTGGCTGCTTTTGTCTGCCTTGTGTTGGCCGTCTATTTTGTTTTTATGAAATAGCCCTTATTTGGAGGTGAACAGCATTACCATTTTGGCAGCGTATGTCTGTGAAATTGGAATGTTCGTGATGCCGTTTTCCATGTCTAAATAATATCCGTCACGCTCCTTGCGCACCAGCTGCACCTTCTTCAAATTGATGATGTAGGTCCTGTGGCACCGGGCAAAGCCGTGGGTTGCCAGTTGCTCCTCCACGCTTTTCATGGTGTTGCGCAGCAGGAGCCGCTCCATTTTCCCATTGTTTTGATAATGTATGGTGGTGTAGTTGGAGGACGATTCAGCGTAATATACATGGTTGGGCCGGATGGAAAGCTTCAAATCCCCTTTGTTGTCACAGAAATTGATGTTGTTGTCGTCCAGGGTATGCTCTGCCATGGGTTCGGGCAAGACAAAGGAAGGGGAGGCGAGTAGTTTGTTGATCTTCCTGTCCTTGTCCTTCAGGGAAAGATAGAGGTACGAGACCACATACGGGATGGCCAGCATCAGCGGGATGAAGGTGATGGCTCCGCGAAAAAAATCCATGAAATTGCGGTTGTCATGTGTGACCAACAGGTTGAAAGAGGAATAGATGGTGGCTACTATCACCACCTCTCCGAAAAGCCATAGACAATATTGGAGGATGGTGAGGGAGGATTTGCGGTAGATATGGATGAGTAACCATCTGCTGGCCAAGATGAAAAGTACCCCCGCAATGATAGTGATGGTGGAATAAACCAACTGCTGCTGCGGCGTGTGTGCGGGATTGTTGATGAAAGAGGAAAATGTCAGAGGATTGTACACACATATAAATACAATGGAAAAAATGGCGACAAAGGCAAGAATTTTAATATTCGTTGCCATTTTCATCAAATATTCCGGTATTTTTCGGTTCATCAAACTCAAAAATTAAGGCTGCAAAAATAGGAATTTTATTTGGATTTTCATCCAAAAGTGTGAAATTCGTCCCACAATAGCGAATTTCGTCCCAAAATCCCCCTGTTTGTCCCATTTCCTCAGTGTGTATCACTCTCCGAAACCTATTTGAAAAAAAAGTCGTTCTTTTGCCAACCATTTTTCATTAACCTTTATTTACATTTATTCACTTTCTTTAACAAATTTCCTTTTTATGCAAGAAATCAGTAGATTGTTTGACATACTTACACAGTATGCTGAAAGATATCCTGAGCAGGAAATTGCCCTGTCGTGCAAACGCGATGGCGCATGGAAGAACTTTTCCCCTGCGGAATATTTGTCTATCTCCAATAACATCAGTTACGCGCTGATCCATTTGGGCATCCAGCCCGGAGAAAAGGTCGGCATTATCGCCACCAACCGTCCGGAATGGAATATGCTTGACATGGCCATCATGCAGGTGGGGGCCATCTCGGTGCCCGTTTATCCCACCATCAGCGAAAACGACTACCGCTATATCATCAATCATTCCGACATGCGGCTGGTTTTCGTGGAAGGGGTTGAGGTGATGAACAAGATTAAGGCGATTCAGCCGGATTCCCCCAATCTTTCGTGGATCTATACTTTTATGGACCGTGGAGAATTTCCGTATTTGGACCAGCTGATTGAGATGGGTTCGCAGCATCAGGATCCCGATGCATTGCAGGCCCGACGTGACGCAGTGAAACCGGAAGATTGTTCCACCATCATGTACACTTCCGGAACCACGGGTTGTCCGAAAGGCGTGATGCTCTCCCATTATAATATTGTATCTCAGATTCTGAATCTCCGCCATACTCCGGCCAAATGGTCTAAGCGCGCATTCAGTTTCCTGCCCTTATGCCATGCTTACGAGCGTATGCTGGTATTCCTTTATCAGCATTTGGGCATGTCAGTGTTTTATGCACAGAATCTGGGCACCATTGCCGAAAACCTGAAGGAGGTCTGCCCCACGATGATGTCTGCAGTGCCTCGTGTGCTGGAAAAGTTCTATGACAAGATCTGGAGTTCCAGCAAGAACCTTCCTTCCATGCAGAAGAAGATTTTCCGTTGGGCCATACGTCTCGGTGAGCGTTATAAGATTCAGGATAGCGAGCGCTCTTTCATCTATAATTGCAAGCATCACATTGCTGATAAATTGGTTTATAGCAAGATAAGAAAAGCCATTGGTGGCAATTTTGATATTGTGGTTTCAGGTGCTGCCAGCATCCAGCCTCGTCTGGCCTCTTTCTTCTCGGCCATTGGCATGCCGGTGTATGAAGGCTATGGCGCTACTGAGACTTCGCCGGTGATCGCGGTAAGCTGCCGCGACAAGTACGGACGTGAGGCAGGCACGGTGGGTTTCGCTCTTCCTGGTGTGGAAATCCGCATTTCAGAAGAGGGCGAGTTGCTTTGCCGTGGACACAATGTGATGATGGGATATTACAAAGATGAGGAACAGACCCGCAGGGTGATAGATGCGGACGGCTGGTTCCATACAGGCGATATGGGCAAGATTAACGAACTTGGACAGGTGATGATCACCGGCCGTTTGAAGAGTCTGTTCAAAACCTCTTTTGGCAAGTATGTGAACCCCCAGATGATTGAGGAGAAGTTCTGTGAGTCTCCGTTTATTGAGAATATGCTTGTGGTGGGTGAAAACCAGAAGTTTGCCGCGGCTATCATCCAGCCCGATTTTGAGGTGCTGAAAGGTTGGTGTGCCAGCCATCAGGTCCCGTTTGTGGACAACGCCTCTGTCATCAAGGATGAAGTCGTGCTGAAACGCTTTCAGGAAGAGGTGGCCAAGTACAATGCAGAACTGGGGGAGACGGAAAAAATCAAAAAGTTCCATCTGGTGCCCGAACAATGGACACAGAAGAACAATATTCTCACACCGACTCTGAAGGTGAAACGCCATGTGGCGCAAAAAATCTACCAGGCGGAAATAGAACAACTTTTCAAATAAAGTTTGAGGGGCGTCAGTTGAGCGCCCCTTCTTTTTTCCATTTTTTCAGGAAAAGCCACAGCATTAACGCGGTGATGCCAGTGGAGCATAGGTCAGCCGCCGGCATGGCCCCCCACACACCGTCCAGCCCGCCCCAGTTTGGAAGCAGCAGGATGAAGGGGAGCAGGAAGATGATTTGGCGAGAGAGGGAAAGAAACACGGAAATCTTGGCCTTCCCGATGGATTGAAAGAAGTTGGAGGTGACTACCTGGAAGCCGATGAGCAACATCATGGCTCCGCAGATGCGCATGGCACGCGCCGTCAGTTTGACTACCTCAGGAGAGTCGGTGAACGCTCTCGCTATGTATTGCGGCACAAACATCAGGGCGACAAAGCCGATGGCGCAGACCAGGGTGGCATATCTGACCGTCAGCCAGTAGGTTTGCAGTACGCGGGAGGATTTTCCTGCCCCGTAATTGAAGCCCACAATGGGCTGCATGCCGTGTGTCATGCCCAAGATGATGGTGATGAGCAGGGACAGGATGACACTCACGATGCCGAAGGCTGCGATGGCCATGTTCCCTCCGTACTCCTTCAGTTGCCAATTCATGAAAATGTTCACTAAACTGCTGCATGTGTGGATGAAGAACGGAGAAAGGCCGATGGAGAAAATTTCCAAGGCCAGTCTGACATCCAGTCGCATGGATTTCCTTTCAAAATGAATGAACGAGCGGGGATTGAGGAAGTGGGCCATCACCCAGCACATCCCTATGAATTGGGATATGACAGTGGCTGTGGCGGCCCCGCGGATGCCCCATCGGAAACCGAAGATGAAAAGCGGTGCCAGGATCAGGTTGCAGACCACCGTGATCAATACGGAAAGCATGGCCTTGACGGGGTATCCGGAAGAACGCATGATGCTGTTCAAACCGAACAGCAAATGGGTGATGACATTGCCGGCCAGAATGATTTGCAGAAAGTCTCTGGCATAGGGAAGGGTCTCCTGGTCCGCTCCGAATAGGTACAGGATTTCATCCAGAAAAACCAAGGTGGCAATGGAGAAGACAATGCTGATGATGAGATTGAGTAATAATGCATTGCAAAGGATTTTTGTGGCTGAATCCTTTTTTTTCTCCCCCATGCGTATGGCGACAAGTGCTCCGGCCCCTGCTCCCACCAGTGTTCCAAATCCAGTGGCCACATTCATGACAGGCAGGGTCAGGCCCAACCCCGCCAATGCCAGAGAACCGACCCCTTGCCCGATGAACATGCGGTCAATGAGGTTGTACAATGAACTGGCGGCGGTCGCAATGATGGCCGGCATGGCAAAGGAGAACAGCAGTTTGCTGACATTCCCGTATTCTAACAGATGGGTGCGGTCATCCATATCTCCGGAAATCAGAAGTCTCCCCTCAGTTCTCGATAGCGCTTGCGGGCGTCAACCGTATATAGGCTGTCGGGATATTCTTTCAGGATTTTCTGGTAATATTCCATCGCTTTGGCACTGTCTTTCAAGTGGTAATCGTACAGCTGGGCTAATTCGTATGCGGCATCATCCGCCAACAGGTCGTAAGAATAGGCGGAAAGAATCTTGCTGTAATACTGTTCTGCCCCGAGATAATCCTTCTTTTTGACGGATATTTTGGCTTTCTGGTAATAAACATCATCTGACAGTTTTCCGTAGGGATCTATGATGAGCACAGAATCAAGGAGCTGCAGAGCTTCCTCTTCTTTGTTCTGGAAGATGAGGAAGTCGGCCTTGGCGTAATATCGCAACGGAAGATTGCTTTCGGCATTTTCGGTGAACAACTCATCTTCCTCCTCTGTCTCATTGTCAGTGATGAGGAGATAGAAATACATGGCGTCGTTGGCAATGAGTTTTGACGTGGCTGCCCGAAGCACGTCCAGCTGGCTTTTGGCCCACTCAAATTCTCCGATATAGAAGGAGAGCTTCGCGTTCTTGAATTTGGCAGTCTGGCCGATCAGGTCGTTGGGAAGGTCTTTGTCTACCTGGGAGTAGTGAAGGGTGGCTTCCCATACGTCGCCCTTGTACAGCTCAATGTCAGCCAAATCCACCTTGTATTGTGCGCGCTCCTTGGGGTCACGGACGGAGTTTTCAATGGCTTGGTTGAGCACCTGCATTGCTTTGTCGCTCTTGTTGACAAAAAAAGCCAGCAGATGGGCATATTTGCGGGTCCATTCCGATGTCCCTTTGTGAACGCCGTACTCTTTAAGCAGGCGGTCAAATTCCTTTTCAAGGGTGGCGGCTTCGGCGTTGTCTATCGGAATGGTGGAGATGAGCCGTTCGTATTTGACATCCAGCAGCAGAAAAAGGGATTCCGTGTAGTAGTCGGTGCCATTTTCTCCTTTTTCAATGATGTAGTTGAGGGCTTCGATGGCGGTGTCGTAGTCTTTGTTTTTGTTGGCTTCTGTAGCCAATGCGAAAACTCGCTGTCCGTTGCTTTTGGTGCGGCGGTCCAGTGAGATGGCTAACGGCAGCGCCGCGGCATAGTCCCGGTCTAATTCGTAGCACCATTGCTGGAGAATCGGATAGCAGAGGTTGTCGGGGGAATCCTTGGTCTTCTTTTGCAGGATGGACTGCACGGTCATGTAGTTCTGCTTTCCTTCATCGTTGGCAAGAATGCTCTGGAGAATCTGCTGCACCTCAGGGACTTTCCCAAGCACACCGTCGTTGACTAACAAGAGGGCTTCTTCAGTGGCCTTGTTGATTTGGTTGGTCTGGAGGTATATAGTGGAAAGCTCTTTGATGAACAACTGGTTGTTGTTGAGGAGTTTTCGTCCTCTTTCCAAGGTGGTGGTGGCGTGTTGGTACAGTCTTCGGCCAAGGAAAGCATTGTACAGTTCTCGGATGGTGTTCTCCTGTGCGGGCAGCTCTTTGATGGCGTCAGTATATGCTTTTTCCGCCTTTTCATTCTCTCCGGCACTTTCGTAAACGAATCCCAAGTCGGTCTTGTAGCGTTGGGTCTGGGGGAATTTCTTTTGCTGCTTCTTCACTACTTTCTCCGCCTCTTTGAAATTGCCCAGTTGAAGTAGGGTCTGGTAATAGTAGTAGTAGATGTATGAGTTGGGATTGGCATTGTAAATTTTCTCGAACATTGGAGCGGCTTTTTCAAATTCACCGTTTTGGTAATACTGAATTCCCAGCTGTTCTTCCTGAGAACGCTGTGCAGTGGCGGTGAAGGCGGTAAAAGCCAGCAGAAGGATGACGAGAATTCTCTTCATTAGCAGATGATGTCAAAGCCGGTGAATGGACGCAGCACGTCCGGAACAATGATTCCTTCGGGGGTCTGGTTGTTCTCCAGCAGGGCAGCCATGACACGCGGCAGCGCCAGGGCACTCCCGTTCAGGGTGTGTGCCAGACGCATCTTTCCGTTGCTGTCCTTGAAACGGAGTTTCAGCCGGTTGGCCTGATAACTTTCAAAATTGGATATAGAGCTGACTTCCAACCATTTCTGTTGCGCTTTGGAGAATACCTCCAAGTCGTAGGTCAGGGCGGAGGTGAAACTGATGTCGCCCCCGCACAGACGCAGGACGCGGAACGGCAGACCCAGTTTTTGAAGCAGCGACATGCCGTATTGTTTCATCTCCTCCAAAGTCTGATAGGAACGTTCAGGGTGCTCAATTTGTACGATTTCCACCTTGTCGAACTGATGCAGGCGGTTGAGCCCGCGCACATCCTTCCCGTAGGATCCGGCCTCGCGGCGGAAACAGGCAGAATAGGCACAGTTCTTGATGGGGAAGTCGCTCTCTTTCAGGATGATGTCACGGTAAATGTTGGTTACCGGCACTTCTGCCGTGGGGATGAGGTAGAAATTGTCCAAGGTGGCATGGTACATCTGTCCCTCTTTGTCGGGCAGCTGCCCCGTCGCGTATGCGGAGGCCTCGTTGACCATGTATGGGGGCTGAACTTCCGTGTATCCATGCTCGGATGCAGCGTTGAGGAAGAAGTTGATGAGTGCGCGCTGCATCTTGGCGCCCTTGCCTTTGTAAACCGGAAATCCTGCGCCGGTGATTTTGCTGCCCAGGTCAAAGTCAATGATATCGTATTTTTTTACCAATTCCCAGTGGGGGAGACAATTGGCATCCATCGGAGTGGCATCACCCTCCTGATAAACCACTTCATTGTCTTCAGCTCCTTTGCCGCGGGGAACTGAACTGTGCGGCATGTTGGGAAGAAGTACCATCATCTCCTGAAGTTTCCGGTCTCCGTCCGACAGCTCGTTTTGCAGGCTTTTTTCCTCTTCTTTCAGAACGGATGTCCTTGCTTTTTGCTGCTCTGCCTCTTCTCTTTTCCCCTCTTTGAACAGCAGGCCGATGGACTTGGAGATTTTGCCTTGCTCCATCAGATTGTCATCCAGGGATTTCTTGACTTGCCGAATCTGTGCATCCAGCGTGAGGATATCTTGAATCAATTTTGTGGCATCAAAATTTTTAACTTTCAGTCTTTCAATGACTTCATTGGGATTTTCTCGAATAACTTGAATCTGTATCATAGCTGTTTTTTTGAAGGTGCAAAGGTACATCAATTTCTCTAAATATGTGTCTGATTCAGCTGTTAGTTTTCTTTTTTTATGATGGGACTGATTTTATGCTGGGAGATGCACTGGATGAATACGGGAAGATGGTCGGAATAACCTCCCATGTAGCGAGGTCCGGAGTAGGTGCGGAACACTTTGTAACCATCGTATTTTTCATCGGGTTCCACCATGAAATCAGCTTTAAAGATGTGCGCTTGCCCGTTTTCAATATGCAGCGGGTTCGTCTCATCCAATAGGGGGGAGGAAACGATGATCTGGTCCAGGCAGCCCCAAAAGTCCTCGTGTTTGTGGCTCCCGATGTTCTGCATGCGTTCAAATCGGCACATCAGGTTAAACAGTGTGTGTCCGGTGTGAAGCGGATTGTCGGGGTCTCCGGCTTGCAGCACGTCACAGATGCTTTCATCAGTGGGGTAGTCGTTGAAATCTCCTGTGATAACGATGGCAGCGGCGGGGCAGGCTTGGAGGATGGAGTCGCATTTCTGCCGGACTACGGAGGCGTAATGGTTGCGTTTGGGAATGGTGGGTGCGTAGCCGCCATAGCGTGAGGTCCAGTGGTTGACAAACAGATGCAGAGTGTCACCGGAGGATAGCTGTGCCACGGCATAGAGGATGTCACGGTTGCGGCTGCCTGGTTCAAAGGGGAAGACAATGGGGATGGGTTCGCTGTGCAGAATCTTCACGCGGCCGCGACGATAGAGCAACGCCACGTCAATGCCTCGTGGGTCGGGAGATTCATAGTGCACATAGTCGTATCTGTATTTTTTGAGTGGGGAATCATGGCAGAGTTTTTTCAATACCGTGGCGTCCTCAATCTCCGCCAAGCCCATGAGGTCCGGCGGCTCCCACCCGTTTATCGCCAACAGCACTTTCGCTATGTTGTTCACTTTCCGTACATATTTTTTGTAGGTCCAGTGGTTGAATCCCTGCGGAGTAAAGGAGTCATCATTCTTTAAACTGTCGTCATGAGGGTTGAAAAGGTTTTCCACATTGTAGAATCCCAATGCGATGGTATCACTGTTTTGTGAGTAAACTGCTGTGAACAAAATGTTTACAAAAAATATTAGCCATTTTTTCTTGGAGCTCATGGGAGTAGTTTTGGTTCGGCTGCAAAGGTATTGCTTCCATCCCCCGTTTTCCAAATGGATTAACATTATTTAATAAATTAATTTGAATCGCGAAATGATGATTTTTGTGGAGAATCTTGTATTTTTGCGCTTTTGTATGTGGAAGCTGGTTTTTATTGTTAAACATTTGATTATCAATTAATAATATTTATGAAAAAATTATTTTTGCTGATTGTTTTATTGATTGGCTGCTTTTTTTCTTTACATGCCGCGTACTTGGAGAATGTGCCCCGTACGTTCATCCAACCGAATGGTGATACGCTTCATTGTTTTGCCACTGGAGATGAGTATTATAACTATCTGCATGATGCAGAAGGATATACTATCGTTTTGGATCCCTCAACGGGATTTTATGTTTATGCGGACAAGGTGAATGGAGCCTTGGTGCCCACTGTTCATGTGGCGGGTCGTGTGAATCCCGCTTCTGTGGGTCTCACTCCGTACATTAATATTACTGCTGCGGAATGGCAGGCACGTCGTCAGGCAAGGGAGGCGGCTACTCCGGCGATGCCCGGCATACGTTCAGGAAGAAGCAACCATGGCCGAATGAACAATCTGGTGGTTTTTATACGATTTGCCGACGATGGGCAGTTTACCAATAACTTTAACACGGTTGAGGCGATGTTTAACGACAGCACCGGAACTCGTCAGTCTATGTATAGCTATTTCAAATCGGTGACATATAATCAGTTGGAAATACATTCCACATTTTATCCGATACAAACGGGCGATGTAATCCTGTCGTATCAGGATTCGTATTCCCGTAATTATTTTCAACCGCAGAGTGCAGCCAATCCGAATGGGTATCCGGATGGCGACCAGGGAGTCCGTGAGCATGCACTGTTGAAGCGAGCCATCAATGCCATCGCTTCTCAAGTTCCTGCCGACCTGGATATTGACTATGACAATGACGGGTATGTGGACAATGTGGTTTTTGTGGTCAAGGGTGATGTGGGGGATTGGAACGATCTGCTCTGGCCGCACCGTTGGTCTCTCTATGGTGAGAACGTCATCCTGAACGGCAAACGGGTGTGGGCATACAATCTGCAACTGTCGGACAATACTTATTATTTCAGTGTTTCTACGTTGTGCCACGAAATGAACCACTCGCTCGGTGCTCCGGATTTGTATCATTATTATGAGGGTACTTCGCTGACTCCCGTCGGCAGTTGGGACTTGATGGCTTCCAATGGGAATCCGCCGCAGAACATGAATGCCTATATGAAATACAAATATGGCACTTGGATTGATTCCATTCCCGAAATCACCATGTGCGGTACTTATACACTCTACCCGCTGGCTGCATCATCTACCCAAAACTGCTATAAGATCGCCTCTCCCAGACCCCATGAGTACTATGTTTTGGAATATCGTCGTTCCAGTGACTTTTACGACAGTTCCATTCCTGGTACGGGTTTGCTGATTTATCGTATCAATGACCGTTTTGACGGTAACGCATACTACGATGGTGTGGACAATTTTGATGAGATTTATGTCTATCGCCCGGGAGGGAGCCTTACTGGAAATGGCAGTCTCAGCCGGGCGGCGTTCAGTGCCAATACGGGAAGAAGCGCTTTTCATGCAGCTACCGACCCTGCCCCATACCTGCATGACGGCTGGATTGACACCAACATTTATATCCATCAGATTTCCATGGCTGGCGGCGATTCCATCCAGTTCAACTATTGTGCTACAGACTATATGAGAGTTTCGGACCATGAGGTCACCGTTGGTCACCATTTGTACGATTCTGCCTCTTTCGTCATCAACTCGGATCTCTCCTGGACTATTTCGTATGATTGTGATTGGTTGGAGGTTACCCCTGTGGCCGACAGTGGAACTGTTACGGTGAATCTGGTCGCTTTGGTGGAAAATGATACCTATGATGAACAAGAGTGTGTGCTCACTGTGACCGCCTCCAACGGCTTCCAACAGCAGGTTGTGGTGACACAATCCGGAATCCCGATTGTTTTGTCGCTGACAGCCAACTCGGTTGCGCTTGCCTCAGATATGTCGGATTCTATTTGCGTGAACCTCTCCTGCAACACCCCGTGGGAATTGTCTGTGTATGGAGAATGGGTGGATTGCGATTCCATGTCTGGCGTGGGGGACACTTCATTTTACGTTAAATCACTTTTGGTCAATGATACCTGTAGAAACTGGTACGGCTATCTTCGGGTTGAAACCATCCGGAATGTGAGCGCCACTCTCAATATCCGTCAGAATGGTATAAATGTGCCGCTGGAGATTTCTGAGGAAGTGGTTGATGTGCCCAATGTGGTGGGTGAGATTTTCACGTTCCAGGTACAGACTACTTCCACGTGGACGGTCAGCACGCAGACTGCATGGCTGTCGTTTAGCCCGGCCTCGGGAGCTGGCAATGCTACGGTCACGGTTTTTGCCAATGCCACGAATACTTCTGGAGGGGTGCGTACAGGAAGACTCCAGGTGAGCGGTCCCTGCGGCGATGTCAGGGAATTGCTGGTGCGTCAAGGTCCTGCGTTCTTCTCGCTTTCCGACAATGAAATTTTCCTGTTGGGTGAAGCGGGCAGCAGCGCGGGAGTGGATGTGCATACCAGCAGTGAATGGCGTGTGGCGCAGGAGCAGATTCCGGAATGGCTGCAGGTGACGCCCATGACAGGACAATATGACGGACATATAGAGGTGACCGCCCTCTCCAGCAATGAGGACGAGGGTGCCCGAACGGTCACGTTGAGGGTGTTTCACGGCTCACAATTTGCCAACCTTGTGGTTACGCAGGGCTCCGTGGGCATCAACGAATATGATAATGGACTCGTGTCGGTATATCCCAATCCCACTTCTGGCAAGTTGAATGTGGATTTGAGCCGTCTGGACAGTGGAACTTCTGCTGAATTGCAGGTTTGTGACATGTACGGAAGGGTGCTGAAACGCCTTCCGGCTGTCCCATCCGTCAGTGAGGTGGATCTCTCCACATTCAGTCAGGGAATCTATTTCCTCAGGGTGATTTCGGAAGAGACACAGTCTGCCGTTAAGATTTTGAAACAATAGGGATTGCAAGTCCTCTTGAGACTCCGTCAGTCTGGTGTGCCAGGCTGACGGAGTTTTATTTTCACGTCTGGCAGGAACCCTTGGAGTTCCTCTTCGGTGATGATGCCGCGCTCTACCATGCGTTTGACCACAAACTCCAGTTCAACTCTTTTGTTTTCAGTAATGTTTCCGTCACTGTCCACGGTAGAACGGTAATGTTTGGGTGCGCGGATGAGGGTGGCGAGGTAAAGGCATTCCGCAAAGGTAAGCTCTTGCGGCTTCTTCTCAAAGTAGAATTGGCTGGCCTCTCCGATACCGATGGTTTCGGGCGCCCATTCCGCAATGTTGACGTAGATTTCAAACATTCTCTCCTTGGAAATGATTCTGTAATCTTCGATCAACCAAACTAAAAGCATCTCTTCAAATTTTCTGGAAAAGACTTTTTTGCGGTTCAAAAACAGATTTTTCACCAGCTGTTGTGAAATGGTACTTCCGCCCCGGCGGAGTTTCCCGGATTGCAGGTCGGCGATGAGCGCGCTCGCAATGGCTGATTTGATGAAGCCACGGTGGCTGAAGAAGCTTGCATCTTCGCTGGCAAGAATGGATTTGGTGAGGTACTCCGGAATTTGGTCAAAGGGACAGAAATAGGGGTTCACCTCGCTAATCTCCACCGTGCGGCTGGTGTCCCCGTTTTCGTAAAAGACGTATGTGAAGGGCTCGTTGAAACGGGTGATGAGCTCGCGCCCTTCGTCAATGCCGAAGGTGTGGTCGCTGCTTCGCAGGTCAAAGTCAAAGCGCAGACTGTCAATTTGTGCGAAGTCACAGTCCAACAGCACCCGTAAATCCATGTTCCCATGCACTTTGATGTGTGGGATGACCTCAAAAATCCCTTCGGGCAGGGAGCTGAATAGCGACCGGGCATCGCATTTACGCTCGTTGACGGAAAAGACGATGTGCTTTTGTTTTTTTTCGTTTTGTGAGATTTTCAGATAAGGATGGATGACGGCTTGGTTCAGCTGAAGGGATGATGTGGAGTCCAACACGATGCTTTCATGGTGAAAACAGAGGTCGAGATGGCCGCCGGTGGAATCAATGCGGACAGGGATATCCGCGAGATAACGGTGAAAGCATTCCAGTTTGCGTACTCCAACGGAGATGGACATTCGTGTGTGATCCTTTTGCTTTTCAGTGACTTGAAAATCAAAGGACGCTCTCTGGAATCTCAGGTGGTTCTCTTCGGGATTCGGACCCAAGGGTAGGGGAGCGGTGCTGTCGGAACAGGAGCCAGTCAGACTCATTTCTCCGGAATAGCGGAATTTCTTCTTGTCAATGCAGCCCCGGATGTCCCATTGCGATGCTTCCGGGCTTCCGGGCAATGCGGTCAGTACGCCGGCCATGCGCCCTTCCCGGATGGACATGCCGGACAGCTGGTAACGGCTGCTGATGGAGTCCAGGTCTGTGGTGAGATTGATGGTCTGAATGGACATTTTGTCCGGACATAGCTGGTTGAATGTTTCCAGAATCCGTATCACACGCTCATTGTAGCCGGTGGTCTGGCTGCTTTTGTGGTTTTTATGAAGAAATCCGTAATTGTTGTACCCATTGGAGGAAGAGGATACCGCGTGAATGTCCATCGTACCAGCTTCCAGGTCGTGGAGCTCTTTGGTGAGGTGAAAGCCATGCCAGGCTTGGATTTCGGCCGTCAGCAGGTCCGTAACAGCAAACTCTTCAGTGGCATCGTTGGCTTTGACATGGATGTCGGTTGCCTTCAGGGTGAACTTGCCCGAGAGGGAAAAGTGGGAAATCTCCATCTGTCCGATGGTGATGGTACAGTTCCGTTCTTTTCCCCAGGATTCAATCTTCCTGTTGATGTAGCTTTTGGCAAACACCGGCAGGAGAAGGAATGCGATGAGAAGCAGCATGACGATGCATCCCGGAATACAGGTGGCGAGCAGGATTCTCTTTTTTTTACGGCTCATTTTGCTTTTTTTTGAGCGTGCAAAATTAGCAATTTTCAATATGTATGTGCCCAAAATTTTTACTTGTGATAATATTTTACTGATTTACAAATATTTATAAACCAAAAATTTATTTTGTTTTTATAGGTGTTTTAAAAGAAAAATAATCGTATTTTTGCAGCCTCAAAACGGCGGGGTAGCTCAGTTGGTTAGAGCGTCGGATTCATAACCCGGAGGTCTCGAGTTCAACTCTCGATCCCGCCACAAAAAGCAGCCGGAACCCCGATGAATCAAGGGTTCCGGCTCTTTTGTCCGAACTTGCTGCGCCAAATTTGCGCCAAAACGAATTCAATAACAATCCCTCCTGGACGATTGAAAAAAATCAGAAAGGAGAAAAAAAAATGCCCAAAATGTTCGTTAACTTCCGTCCGGCGGAAGTGTTCCACAACAAGAAGGAGACCTACATCTATTACTATGTCATCAACCCGATGACCAACAAGATGGAACGGAAGCGGAACCGCTTCAACCATATCAAGGGACAGCAGGAGCGTCTGAAGTATGCACGGATGGTGTGCGCTGCCATCAACCAGAAACTATACGAGGGATGGAATCCGTTTTACGATGAAATTGCGTCTGAAGCGAATATGACCTTGGGGACAGCCCTTGATAAGTTCCTTGCTGAAAAGAAAAAGGATGTTCGTCCCGACACTATGCGCGTATATACGTCCATCGTTGGTATCTTCCGAAAATGGTTGGAGGATAGGGGAGTGGTGGACAGTCCCTGCTTCACCTTCAATAAAAAAATGGCCGAAAGGTACTTGCGGCATCTGGCCGACAATCCGAAGATGGGGAATAGAAGCTACAACAATTATCTTCGCTGCCTGAAGACTGTATTTCTCTATATGCAGAAGAGAGAATACATAAAAGACAATCCATTTTCCGACTTTGAGCCCAAGCGATGCGATAAAAAGTTAAGAACTATCATACCACGTGAAGACCGTGAAAGAATAAAAAAGTATGTCCAGGAAAACAATCCGATTTTCTATTATGTAATGCTGATGTGCTACCAATTATTTGTTCGGCCAAAAGAAATACTGATGCTGAAGGTGAGTATGTACAACCCTGTTGATAATCTTCTTACAATACCGGCGGAGATCTCAAAAAATCACAATGCACGTGTGCTTGCCTTGCCAGATGAACTGAAGGAGTATTTTTTGACTTTGCAAAGATATCCGGAAAACTGGTACATATTTTCAGATGAGGACACATTCAAGCCGGGTAAAGTTTTGCTTAACTCAAAAAGGATTGGTCGTATATGGGGATATATCCGCGATGCTCTAAACCTGCCCGCATCCTACCAGTTCTATTCACTGAAAGACACGGGCATAACTGAAATGTTGGAGGCCGGCGTTCCGGCAAAATATGTGAAGGAGCTGGCCGACCACCACAGCTTAGAGATGACAGAGCGTTACACGCATAAGAGCAACGCGAAGGTGATTCTGGAGTGGAACAAGCTCGAATTTTAATTGTCGAGCATTTCTGGATGGTGGAGCTCTGGTATCAAACAGTAGTATTCACTCCATCCACCAGTATAGCCAGGATGATTCTCCATAAAACGATGTCCAGAGTCGTTGTAGGGCATGTCGGGCTGTATGTTTTTGGCCAAAACTTCATATTGCTTTCCTTGGTAGGTAACGAAAGAAGGATATAATATTTGTTGTTTAGGAGCAGACATATAATTGATATGTTCGTCGTCAGAATAGGTTATTGTACCATCACTCCAAATGACTTTTACGTTATTATGAGGCGAGTAAGCATAACCGGCATATTTACCAGATTTATGAGCATAGTATGTCCTGCCGGCAACTAAAAACACAAGATAGCGTCTATTAAACTCCCTAAGTCGGTTTGGATAGTCTTCTATATTTTTCGGATACCACGGTTTTTCATCTGTCGTCTGTGTCGCTGTTCGTTTTTTTTTCTCCGTGACAGTAGCATTTTTCTTCTTTTGTCTGTAAACTAGGAATATAACAACGGCTATTATGGCCAATAGGATGATGGTTGTTTTAGTCTGTGGTTTCATTTGGTATTGTCACATTAAATTTTTCCTCATGTTGCTTCCGGTAATCAATGGGATGGAGCAATCTGAAACCGAAATCTCCCAGGTATTCAGATTGATTAATCGATTCATATATTAATAAATGCCATTGGCAAATGCGTTTCCGGTCATTACTGCGTTAAGGTCATCTTGTGGGTTTTTACTTCCACTGATTAAGCCTGTTCTGATGTATTCCACCATTTCTTTCGTGATTTTCCCATTATACAGAGATTCCATGAATGCAATTTCAAATTCATAATCTTTATCTTTAAGATATTTGTATATTTCGCCTTTTTGTATCTCTGCATTGAGTGCATTAAAATATATTTTATTATACCAGCTGTAAAGATCTTGGCTGACACCTTCAGGGAAAAATTTTGCAGTCTGCGCGCCAAATTTACCATCTTCCTCTAACACATCACCAACAATAAAATTTACAATCTTCTGCATCTGCTTAACTTTATCATTATTGTCGCCTTTCTTCAATGGGAACAATGATGATCCGGACGATGATGCAGACGATGATCCGGACGATGATGCAGACGATGATCCGGACGATGATGCAGACGATGATACAGCATCATTGATTGAATTTACAACGCTGGTTTTTCTCTTTTTCCTGATCCAGAGATAAACACAAAAAATGATTGCCATTACTGCTATTGCAATGAATATTTTCTTTTTCATCTCCACTGTGAATTTTTTGTTATAAGGTTTTTGAGTTCTGCATTTTCGTTTTGCAGAAGCTTGATTTCTCTTGTCATTTTCGCCTGTCCTTCCTTCAGGTCTGCATTCTCCCTGCGCACTTCCACAATTTCATCCTGAAGGCCAATGATCACTGCATGGCATTCCTCGTTCTGCTTGGTCAGCTTGTCGATGGTGGCCATAAGGCTGTGTATGGCGGCATTGCGCTTCATCAGCGCACCGCCCAGCCAGCCGGTGATTGTGGTGATGAAATATCCGATGATCTCTAATGTGTGCATGGGCTACAGGTTTTTGTAAATAATGTTGGCGGCAAGAATGATGGACACTGCGGCCATGATGATCTGCACATACTTATTATTCAACATGCTTTTTTTTTTATCGTATTGCTTAAGGTTGTGGGTGTTGATCACTTTGATGAGGGTGTCGGCGTAGGACTTACTTTCCGCGTAGCCGGCGGCGGCCAGTTCGCGGGCCTGTTCCTCCGGGGTGGATGCCGCAAGTGCCTTGGCATAGCGTCCGTTCTTTTGCAGGAAATAGGTGTGGTCCTTGATGCTGTCGGCGGTGGTGGCATACTTGCGGAATTTCCGCGTATTTCCGTTGTCATTGGCGGTGATATACTCTCCTTTCCAGTAGGGGGAATATTGGTTGTGGGCGACAATCCCGAAAAGGTTATTGCCGGGTGTGGAGTTTCCCCATCCGCTTTCCACAATAGCCTGTGCGATGGTGACGGAAGGGAAGATCCCCGTGCCCTGGCACGCATCCACGCATTCCTGCGCATACCGGTTCAGGAAGTCGGCGGGTTTCATTTCAGGATCAGTTTTTTCATGCCGATAAGCACGGTTCCGATCACGATTGCGCCCAGCGCAACGTATATGATGGTTTCCCAGCTCAGGGACACGTCGAATTTTATGCTTTCGCGCCCGGAGAGAACGTCCAGGACGTTGCTCTGGCCTTTCTTCTCGTCCATGTTTTCTTGGTTGATTTCTTCAGGTTCCATATCGTTAAAATCTTGTTGTGCATTCTCCTTGTGACAGAGGACCGTTGATGTACTTTTCAATGTCATCTCTACTGGAAAAATCCTCAACTATCCACTGTTCCAATCCATGTGGTGTGTCGAACCAGTTCCATGAACTGTCGCGGAGTCCGAAGGCGGCGACAAGCCGCGCCCAATCGCTGTCATTTTTTATTTTTTTCATGACAGCGGCCACCGCATCCTCGTCTGTTGTTGGGCCATTCATTGCGGCATACAGGCGGTCTGCCATTTGCTCATATTCCTGGTCTGTCCAGGTGCCGCCTGCATCGTTGTTTGTGCGACGGTCAACAGCATCGATGTTCTCGTTGCTGGAGATCGTATTTGAAATTCTGTTCAGCAGGCCGCCGGTCGCGCCTTTCAGGATCTTCAGTGCGAGATATACGATAAGCACAACGGCCAGTGCAATGATGATGAGGGAGACGGCCTTTTTGGGGTCACTTGTGTATTTGTCAATAATTCCTTCAAACTTAGCCATTTTACCGGTTTTTGATGATGATGTAAACTATGATCAATGCGATTACAGCGGCAGCCAGTTTGACAGCCCGCTTGATGGACTTCTTCAGCTGTCCGTTCTGTTCGTAAAGCAATGAGTCCATGGCTATTTTTTTGCGATTTTGAAAATGATGAAAGCCCCGGCGATGACACCGGCGGCGATGAGTCCGTATTTCACCCACGTTTTCATCCCTTCCGGGTTGAGTGCTGCGGATTCGTCAGTCACAGTGGCCGCTTTAAGGTTTTCCTTGGCATCCGTTGTCAATGCTGCTGTCATGACAGGCAGTTTGATCCCAGAATTGCTGATGGTGGGAAGCTGGTGGATGTTGCTGTTGTCCGCAAGATTCCCTCCCCTTCCGGATGTGGCCTTCACGCTGGCAATATTATCCGGGGATGTGCCTCCCCTGTTGAGTTTTGTTTTCAAATTTCCCATAGTAGTTTTATTTTTTCGTGCCGAAAATTACAAGGATGGTGATGATGATGATGAACACGACAATGCCGGCGGTCCACTTGAACCAGGGCTGGGAGGTGAACTCGGCGACTTTTTGCGATGCAGTCAGTGATGGTGCAGGGTTTTCCTCTGCCACAGCACTGCTTTGGCTTTTTGTTGACTCCTCAACATAATCATCATCATTCGCACTTGAATTGTATGGATTGAAGTAAGTTCCCATTAGAAAACTCCTTTCTTTTTCATGATGATGACTGCGCCGATGATCACCACTGCGCCGACTGCGGCAATGATGATCCATTTTGTTGCTCCGCTTCCGCCGGATTTGCTTCCGGATTCGGATTCTGTTTTGGTTGTGGGCGGAACATATACAGTGGTCTTTTCGCCTGTTTCTGGATCCTCTACCTCAATATATCGTGACACTGGGGAGAGTTTGAGCTGGACACCGTTTTTGGTCATCACATGCTCGCGGCCCTTGTTCTTGTAGTTGTAGGATCCGCCGGAGCCGTAGTCGCCTTCAAGGATTTCGTCGTTGCGCATTTTGTTGAAGAAGTCCTGCGCGGCCTGTGCCTGCTCCTTTGTGTTGAAGGTGAAGATGATCTTCTTGTTCTTCTGCACCTTCTTCTTTGGGGTGAGGCCGTTCTGCTTCAGCACGTCATGCAGTGTGCCGGCAATGTAGCTGTCACCCTTGTTGACAGTGACGGTGATCTGCTTCTTGTAGGCCCCGGTCCCTGTCTTAACTCCGGTGATGAGCTGCACACTCTCCTCATACTGATCCTCATTGAACCTGTAAGAGGGCTTGATGATTTTTATTGCGAATGGTTTCATGTTATTACTTTTTGTAAATTACAAAGAGCATCACGGCAATGACGATGAGCATGATGTTGGTGAATGAGAAGTAGTACCCTCCCAGGTTCACACCGTTCAGGCCGTGGCCTTTTTTCTTTGTTTCAGTTACGGTTTCAATGACTTCCGCACCGTCTGCGCGGCGGTAAATGTACATGGGTTTTTTCATTTCCTTTTCTGTTTTTTGGTTTGTGTAAAATTGTTGGTTAAAGTCGTTATCAATTGACTGGAGTTCGATGGCGGCTGCCTGGTTCCCTTCCTGAGCGTCGATCGACAGTGCGTGCTTGTAGAGGCTCATCATGCGCTCTGTGTCAACAATGCCAATCCTGTACAGTGTCTGGATGGATCTTCTCAGCGACTTGGGAGCTGTTTTGTACACCGCTTTCAGCGCGTACAGGTCCGCCTCCTTCTCGTCGTCCGTGTCCAGCACGTAGTGCCCGACCTCATGGGCGATGACGAAACTCTTTTCAAAGTCGTCATAGTCGTCCCACACATCCATGTTGATGGATATTACACCCGTGGCCATATCGACCTCGGCGGGGCAGTTCTGGAGCTGGTCACGTCCGACCTGTTTGTACTTCACGATCATTTTTTCATCACAATGATAAGTATCACAATCACGACAACTGCGCTCACACCTCCGACAATGAGCCATCTTGTGGTGTGGTCTTCCTCCGGAACAGGCTCATAGTAGCCGGTATTGGCCTTGGTGTTCTCCACCACACCGTCCTTGATGATGCCTGCAAGATTGACAGCCCCGGAGATGGCCTGCGAGATGAGTCCTGTGGCCTGTGCGCCGTTAATGCCGGATCCTTCCTCGCGTTCCTTTTTTTTGAGGTTGATGTCCTGGATCATTGCGTTGTCATCGGTTGCAGGGACAAGGTTCGTGGAGATCTTTTTCATCGTATTGTTTTGAGTGAATTTCATATTTATTGTGTTTTTTGATAAAAAAAAGCCCGCCCATTTCGGGCGGGCGTACCCAAATAGAATAACTATGTCAATGTTGGTTAGTAGAAGCGCATGATGTACTTCATGGTTGCATTGGCAGGGATGACGCTCGTCAGGAGGCACACATCGGAGAGTTCCAGCTCGTTGTTGCTGAAGTCAATCTTGATGCGGTTCTGGTTGTACTGGTACAGGTCGAAGAAAGTGGAGAGGTCAATGGTCTGTTCGGCGTTCTTGAAGAATGGGTTTACGAAGGTGAGCTTCATGGATGAATCCAGCGCATCAGTGTCGGTGGAGTAGATCTCCAGGGACTTCATGCGGATGGGGTTGCGCTCGATGTAGTCCAGGAACTGTGCGATGGTGCGGGTGGGATCGTTGGCGGTCATGGTGACATCGGTTCCAAGATCTTCGTTTTTGTACGTTCCGTCGTAGAGTACGGCACCCACGTTGAAGCCAGCATTACGGAGATGTTTAACGTTGGTTTTCTTGATGACAGAGGTTGCATAGGCCGGAGTCGTGACAACACCTGTCTCTGTGTTGATTTTGAGATCTTCCCACTTCACATCTGTAAAGACTTCATTGCAGTCGAAACCGCCGCGGGTAAGTGCAAGAAGCAGGTTATCGGATTCATTGTTGGTTACTGTGAAGGTGAAGTGGTTGGCCACACCCTCGGCAACGTTGGCGGTCTGGTTCATAAATACAACGGTGTCGGTCTTGGTTGCACCGTCAGCTCTTTGGGAGAGGCTTCTGTTGGCTCTCCGGGAAATGTATTGCATTTTGTTCATATCTTGTTTTTTTTGGTTTATTAGTTTGATGCGCCCTCACCTTCTGCAGGTTCCGTTTCCGGTTCGGCGTTGGCGATGACAATGTTTTTGGTTTTCGGTTCATTTTTTCCGCATTGTTTCATCTTGAAGATGATGTAAACGGACAGTGCAATGCTGGCGATGACCAGGATGTACATGTTGTCTGTAATGATTTTTTTCATTTTTTTGTTGTTTTTGATTTTTGGTTGGTGACTTTTTTAGGGTTGCGGGCCGCATTTGTCCATCTCTACCCATCGGACTGCGGCCCGGTATGCCTGTAAAGTTATAAAGATCCCTCTGCGGGAAAAATTGATGCACAAAAATACTATGGCCCCACTGATCGCTTTCCCACAATTGCCTTGATTTTCCTACAATTGCTTACAATTGCCCACACTTCCACACAATCCAGACAAAAAAAATGGAGGCACGATGGCCGCCGGCAATGATTATGGAAAAAATCACGGCTCTCCCAGGTGCTGAACGATGGCCTTCACGCTGGCGATGGAGTAATAGTAGCCGTTTTCCGGCCTTATCTCCCTCAGCGCGTTGCACCTGAGCCAGCCTTTGAATGTCTTGGTGCTTACCTGGTAGAAGCAGGACAGCTCCTTCAGTGTGCGCGGTTTGTCGGTGATTCTCTCTGCCATGTCTCACTGTTTTTTTTGTTGCAAAAAGCGTTTGTCGAGGTAGATTATCTCGTAGGCGTACATGTCGCCCTTCTGCACCCTGGCGGCGATTCGCTTCTGCGCCGCGGCGATCTCGTTGAAGTCCGACTCATCCACCACCATCCCCCTGCGCTTGATGTTGTCCTTGGTATAGAACAGGAACAGGTTCGTGGCGAACGTGAAGAATACAGGCGGAACCTGCGTCAGTCCGTGGAACATGGCGAAGATGTCCACTCCCACCTGGCGGCGGCGTATCTGTAGCCACTGCATAAAGTCGTCACTCTGCGCATGGATATATACCCTCGCATCATCCATCACCAGCAGGCCGTTGGAGTAGTACTTCTGTATCTCCTCCATACATCCTTTGAAGTAGATGATCTTCCGAACGCCGCTGAAGGTGGCGATCTCCCTGCCATCCACGGGAAGGACCTCCCTCCACTCGGCGGGGTCAGGTGTGACGATGAGGCAGCGGTTTCTCGCGGTCACGGTCTTTTCGATGATCCGCTTCATGGCCGTGGTCTTGCCGGTGCCGTTGATGCCGACAAACATGGTGCATACGGGGTAACGCTTCATTTTTCATCCTCCTTCTATTCCTTCGGTTTGGTCTTCTCTTTCGCCTTAGCCTTCTCTCTCTCCGATTCCTCCATCATGGCGCGAAGACGGGCGTTTTCCTCCTTCAGCTGCTCGTTCTCGATGTTCTGTTTTCTGGTCTGGAACGCCTGAACTGTCTTAGGTCCGTAGATCATCAGAACGAGGAAGATCAGCATCTTACCCGGCGACAGGTCGATGTCTGTGTCTTTCAGCCAGTTGGCGGTCGCTTTGGTCAGCGACTCCTTTTCCGCTGCGGTGGCTCCCTCCTGTTCCTCCTTGGCTATGAAGGTGTTGAGCGATGTGAAGCCAACGTCGATACATTCAACCACCGTCTCAGCCGGTATCATGGCAGCCTCGAACTTGGCGCGCTCCACTGTCGGATCCGGCACGTCTTCCACCACTGCCTCCTCAGGTTCCGGCAACGGCTCCGGTTCCAGTTCCGGCTCGCTGATCACTTCCCTCTCCTGTCCTAATGTGTCCAGAAACTCGTCGAAAGGGTCTCTTGTGTGTTCGTCTTGTATTCCTAATGACATAACGCTAATTTTTTGCTTGTGTGAGTATCATTTTAATCAATTCTCCCAGCTTCATCTGTCGGATCACCCGCTGGATCTTCAGTGAGCTGTCCATCACCACAAAGGACACGTACTCCCTACCGTCCTTTTCAGTGGTGAGCATGATTTCCACACACTCATCATCCATGAGGCGGATTTTTGCCGCGCTCTCCTTTTTAAGATCCTGTACAAAGGTGTCAATTTTGCCGCCGTCCACCAGCTTGTCAATGGTGGGCGCAAACGACTTGATTATTCCGTTGATTAACATGTTATTCATGGGACAGCTCCTTTTTGAGTTTGTCAACAACGGAGTCGGGAACACACTTGATCGAGAACTTGTTGCCCTTGATCAGCATTTCGCTCAGCACGTACATGAAGAAAACCTCCGGCGTGATGTCGTTGCGCTTGCGTTCCTTTTTCTCCCGCTCCGTAAGGTATTCGAGGCACTTGCGTTCGAGAGGGGAGATAGGTACAAGGATGTGATCCTTCATCATGGTTTCGTGCTTGCTGGTGTAGGATTCGTTCAGATCCTTCACCGACTGGTCGGACTGTTCGGAAAGTTGGGCAAGACTGTTATTGAGGCGTGCAATTTCATTTTCTCTTTCTGAGATTTTTTGTTGTGCCGCATCCAGTTCACCGCGCAACTTTACAATAGTTTCGTTGGCGGCACGCAGCTTTTCCTCATTTTCCTTGTTGACTTTCAGCGGGTTGGCGTAGCGTTCCAACAGACATTCGAGGAACTGGCCATTGGTGTCGAAGGATCCGTCAGTTTTCAGTTCGTCGAACCGGTCTTTGATTGACAAGTTCACCTTGATGCCCAAGGTTGTCAGTTTTTCGTTTTCGGCTTCTTTTCCCATAATTTCGTGGTTTTTGGTGTGATTTGTTAATTTTGTATTGTGCTTGTTTTCAGTGTTTTCGTTTGATTGTAACCAAAAGTTTACTGGTTATCCAATTTTGGTAACCAATGGATAACCGAAGGATAACCTTGGGTTATACTATATAACAGCTTTACTATGACGCAAACGACGTATTTGTTCCTCAAAGAAATACCATCCACGCTGACCGAAGTAGAACGCGCTATTTGGGTTGTAGATATGAAGAATTTGCCGATACTCCCTAATCGACTTGCACTTGTGCTGCTTTTTTCTTCTGATTGCCATATTTTTTTTGATTAAGTGTTGATATTCAAAGATTTTTTGTATTTTTGCCGCGTTGAGAGGTTCGGAAACGGATAAAAACAACAGGATTATTAAGACGTAAGAGGTGGGCTTTGCACACACTCGCCGAAATTCTCAAACTTTCTTCTTTCTCTTCCTTAATTCCTTCACGGCCAG